>JBNGDL010000035.1:0-34919 GCA_049975205.1 Anaerolineae bacterium
ACTTCTAGACATTTCCCCATTATGCCTAGAATAGATCAAACCGCTATTAAAAGGGGGAGAGACACATGACGAACGAGGAGCTGTTCAACGGAGGCGAAGCCCTGACGTTTGATGATGTCCTCATCATCCCAGGCTACACGGAGGTGCTGCCCAACGAGACCGATATCAGCACCCAGCTGACGGAGAAGATTCGACTCGAAATCCCCGTGATCTCGGCAGCGATGGACACTGTCACCGAAGCCCATATGGCGATCGCCCTGGCGCGGGAGGGTGGATTGGGCGTCATCCACCGCAATATGTCGCCGGAGGACCAGGCAGCGGAGGTCGCCAAGGTCAAACGGTCCCAGTCCGGGATGATTGTCGATCCGATCACCCTTCCGCCAACAGCCACGCTGCGAGAGGCGGAGGAGATCATGTCTACCTACCACATCAGCGGTGTGCCGATCACGGAAAAGGACAACAAGCTGGTTGGCATTCTCACCAACAGAGACTTCCGCTTTGTCGATCCCGCCGACTACGACCAACCTGTCACCGAGTTCATGACCTCTGAGGACATCATCTCCGCGCCGGTCGACATCAGCCAGGAAGAGGCCAAGCGCCTGTTGCACCAGCATCGTATCGAGAAGCTCGTACTCGTCGACGAGAACAACATCCTGAAGGGCCTGATCACCGTCAAGGATATCCAGAAGGCGCGCGACTTCCCCAATGCCACCGCCGATAGTCAGGGACGATTGGTCGTCGGTGCCGCTGTGGGCGTGGGCGCCGACCTGGAGCAGCGCGTCGACCTTATGCGAACAGCGGGCGTCGACATCGTCGTCATCGACACCGCCCACGGCCATTCCGCCGGTGTGATTCGCGCCATTCACCGCATCCGAGATGTGGCGCCGGATCTGCCAATTGTCGCGGGCAATGTGGTCACCGCAGACGCCACGAGAGCCCTGATCGAGGCCGGCGCCGATGCGATCAAAGTTGGCGTGGGAGCCGGCTCGATCTGCACCACCCGCATCGTCTCCGGGGCTGGAATGCCGCAGATGACGGCCATCTACAACTGCGCGCGGGCGGCTCAAGCCTATGGTGTACCCATCATCGCGGATGGCGGCATCAAGTACAGCGGCGATGTCGTCAAAGCGATTGCAGCAGGCGCCGATGTTGTGATGTTGGGCAGTATGCTCGCCGGTATGGACGAGGCCCCAGGCGAGGTCGTCTTCTACGACGGTCGCCGCTTCAAGGAGTATCGCGGCATGGGCAGCGTGGGCGCAATGCGAGGCTATGGTCGAGATCGTTACGGCACCGGACAGGATCACAGCGGCAAGTCGGTCCCAGAGGGTGTCGAGGCGCGCGTTCCCTACAAGGGCCCCCTGCACGACTATATCTTCCAGTTGCTCGGCGGCCTCCGCTCCGGCCTTGGCTATGCTGGCGCCGGAAGCCTGACGGAGCTTCGATCGAAGGCTCGCTTTGCTCGGATCACCAACGCCGGCCTAATCGAGAGCCACCCCCACAGCGTCATTATCACCCAGGAACCGCCAAACTACCAGATCGGTTGAGGGATCTCGCAAGCACATTTGGGGAGATGGTCCCCGCCACGACCTGCTGCTGTACAGCGAAAGGATGGGACAGGGCGGACTCCACGCACCCCAACCTAATCAGCGCCACCGCGGCTGTGCCGCGTCGCCTAAGCGCACACGCACATCACAGCAGATTGTAGCGTCTGAGCGCCTGGAGCAAGGCCGGCTCCACCTGCGCACGTATCGCAGCGTTGGCGTAGCCAACCCAAGCCACCTCCGCGTCCAGATTCAGCGGGGCATCAAGTGCGCAGCCATCGGCGCCTGTCACAACCACCCCCAGCTCCTCGGCAACCATCGCGGTGCAGATATCGTAAGGGTGGCAGCACAGGCCTAGAGCAAGGCCCTTCTCGGCAAGCTGGCGCTCCGTCAAGGGGCGCAGGTCCGCCACGAACCGGTCGTGGCCTGCCATCAGTTCGTACAACTCACCGCCCGTGGAGATGTACTGGTCCTCAAAGCACTGGGCTTTGCCAGCCTGGACCGGTCCCAACACCTCCGCCACGACGTCATCGTCCAACGCAGCCAGGACGGCCCGCGCGCCTGGGAAGAACCGCGCCACCGTCGCAAATCCGTGGGCGATTGAGGTCGCCCGCGACGGCTGCAGGGAGAGCTCCCGCCGCTCACCGGTAACACGGTTCAGCCGCTCTGCGTGGACCCTCTCCCCCCTGACCGCCCAAACCTGGTCACACAGATGCTGTTTCAGGACAGGTATCTCTGTCTGCGCAGCGAAGACGACATCGGAGAGCGACGTCTCCGGGCCCCTGTTCGGCGCGACGGCTGTTAGGATCCACGCACTGCGCTTCTGGTACATCAGCCCCCGGGTCCCGTCGATAGGGTCGATGATGATGCGCCACGCAGCATCCTCGATCGCGGTCCCCGCGGGCAAGACCACAGTACCATCCGATGGGAACCCCTCTGCAATCAGCACGACCGGGACCTGCATCGAGATACCCTCGAAGGCCTTGATCAGCTCAGCTTCAGAGACCCGGTCGATCGCGTAGATCGTGTCACCGGCGCCGTCATCGACCACCGTCGAGAGCTCTCCAGATGAACGCGAGCTGTCGTCGATGGCGGCGCGCTCACATGCCGCAACGACGGTCTCTCGCACCTGATCGTGCATAGCCAAGATCGGCTGGATGAGTTGGTCAACGTCCTGCATTGGGCTCCCTTTCTACCCCACCCTGCGAAGCCCATTGCTCCACAAGATCATGGGCCGCTGCTAGGGGGGATTTTCTTGACATGGCCCTAGCAGCATATAAGATAGATTTGCCGTTGTCAACACCCCTAGGACAGATAAGGAGCGACCTATGAAAAAGATCGTCACCTTCGGTGAGATCATGTTACGGCTATCTCCCCCCGACCACCTCCGTTTTGTGCAGGCTGAGAGCTTCGACGCGATCTATGGTGGGGGTGAAGCCAACGTGGCGGTCTCCGTGGCCAACTATGGCCTGCCCGTCGAGTACGTCACCCGCCTTCCGAACAACGACATCGGAGATGCTTGCCTCAACTTCATCCGCCGATTTGGGGTCGGTACCCAGCATATCGTCCGTGGCGGGGATCGCCTGGGGATCTACTTTCTTGAGACCGGGGCCGTTCAGCGAGGGAGCAAGGTCATCTACGACCGTGCGGGCTCGGCCCTCTCGACGATAGAACCCGGCATGGTGGACTGGGAAGCCGTCTTCAAGGATGCCGGCTGGTTTCATTGGACGGGTATCACCCCGGCCATCTCGGAGGGCGCCGCTGATGTCTGCCTTGAGGCGGTCAAAGCTGCCAAGGACGCCGGCGTCACCGTCTCGTGCGACCTGAACTATCGCAGTAAGCTATGGAAGTGGGGCAAGCGACCGAGTGAGGTTATGGAAGAGCTCGTGCAGTACAGCGACGTCGCGATCGGCAACGAAGAGGACGCCGACAAGGTCTTTGGGATCCGCGCGCCCGAGGCTGACGTAACCAAGGGCAAGGTCGAGGCCGAAGCCTACGTCTACGTCTGCAACAAGCTCAAGGAGCGCTTCCCAAACTTGCAGACCATCGCTATCACGCTGCGCGGGTCGCTCTCGGCGAGCCACAACACCTGGAGCGCGATGCTGTGGCACGCTGGCGAGGTGTACACCGCACCGATGTACGACATCACACATATCGTGGATCGCGTCGGGGGCGGCGACAGCTTTATGGGTGGGCTGATCTACGGGCTCCTCACGTATCAGAGCAAGCAGGACCCACTCAACTTCGCCGTTGCCGCATCGTGTCTCAAGCACAGCATCGTCGGCGACTTCAACCTGGTCAGCGTTGCCGAGGTCGAGAAGCTGATGGGCGGCGACGTCTCAGGCCGTGTCAGTCGCTAGGGGGAACCGCCTGGTCAGGCTAGGCCTACCTCGACCTCTGACCACGTCTAGCCAAGGCACTATACGTCCATAACCAGACCTAAGGAGGTCTCAGATGGCACGATTCGATCGCCTCACCGTTCTCACGACGATGATTGACGTAGGCTTCGTCCCGCTTTTCTACAACGACGATGTTGAGTTATGCAAGAACGTCATCCACGCCCTCGCGGAAGGGGGTGGTCGCGTGGTCGAGTTCACCAACCGCGGCGACCAAGCGATGGAAGTCTTCAAGGAGCTGGTACCCTACTTCGCGCACGAGCGGCCTGAGGTCATCCTAGGCGTGGGCTCCATCGCTGACGCCCCGACTGCCGGCATGGCGATCGCCTATGGCGCAAACTTCGTGGTCGGCCCGATGCTCAACCCCGACGTGGCCAAGGTCTGCAACCGGCGCAAGATCGCCTATATGCCCGGTTGCGGCACTGTGAGCGAGATCTCGGCAGCTGAGGAGCTCGGTGTCGAGATTTGCAAAGTCTTCCCCGGCACACAGGTGGGCGGCCCTGGGTTCATCAAGGCCGTGATGGCACCTATGCCCTGGTCGCGACTGATGCCCACCGGCGGCGTGTCGGCTGAAGAGGACAACGTCAAGGGCTGGATCAAGGCTGGCGCCGTCTGCGTCGGGATGGGAAGCGCCGCCGTCCGTAAGGAGTGGCTCGCTGCTGGCGACTTCCAGAAGATCACAGATAACACGCGCCAGGTTATCCGCTGGATCAAAGAAGCGAGATCAGCAAAGCGGTGACCGTGTCTTTGACCACCCAAACGTCCCCTCCCCCCGATGCTATGTCCTCGCACGAACGCATACGGCGGATGTATGAGCATCGGGAAGCCGACCGCGTGCCGGTCACGGACGATCCCTGGAACGCCACCATCGAACGCTGGCACCGGGAGGGCATGCCCGAGTCGGTTAGCTACGTGGAGTTCTTTGGCCTCGACAAGATCGCCCACATTGGCGTCGACAACAGCCCTCGCTACCCCGCTCAGATCGTGGAGGAGACAGAGGACTACGTCGTCGAGACCACGGCTTGGGGCGCGACACTGAGGAACTGGAAGCACATCGCGTCGACACCGGAGTTCCTCGATTTCCGAATCACTGACCCGAATTCCTGGCAAGATGCCAAGGCGCGGATGCAGCCGACCGAGGACCGAATTCCCTGGGAGCGCCTCAGAGCCAACTACGGCACGTGGCGCGAAGAAGGCTTCTGGATCGAGGCCGGCCTTTGGTTCGGCTTCGACGTCACCCACTCCTGGACGGTCGGCACGGAGCGGCTTCTGATCGCACTGCTTGACGAGCCGTCCTGGTGTATCGATATGTTCAACCACTTCCTCGACGTCAACATCGCGCTCCTCGACCGGGTGTGGGAAGCCGGCTACACCTTCGATGCCGTAAGCTGGCCCGATGACATGGGATACAAACAGAATCAGTTCTTCTCCATCCGCACCTATCGCAAGTTGCTCAAACCCGTCCACAAGCGCGCCGTGGACTGGGCTCACGCGAAAGGAGTGAAGGTGCGCCTCCACTCATGCGGTGACGTCCGTCCCTTCCTGCCGGAGTTCCTTGAGATCGGGATCGACGGTCTCAATCCGCTGGAGGTGAAGGCCGGGATGGAGCCCATCGCCATCAAAGAGACCTACGGCAGCGATCTCTTGCTCCACGGGGGCATCAACGCCGTGCTCTGGGATGATAAAGAGGCTATCGCAGCCGAGATGCGCCGCGTGGTCCCGGTGCTCAAAGAGCGGGGTGGCTACATCTTCTCCTCGGACCACTCCGTACCGTCGAGCGTCAGCCTTGAGAACTTCCGCTACATCGTGAATCTGGCGAAGGAGCTCGGCAGTTACGCTTAGCGGATCAAAGTGGCGTCGACTCTAGGCCAACCAACATCCACAGAGGGCTGCTCGACGCAGCCCTCTGTGTCCAAATAGCCGTGTCCTCAGATCTAGAGCTCGGGCACGAGCGACTCCGCGGCAACCGCAGCGCCGACGATGCCTGCCTCGTTCCGAAGCTGTGCCGCGACCACCTCGGTCGGCACCGTCAGCACATCCTCAAACTTCGCCAGCTTCTTACTCGCCCCACCCCCCAAGATGAAAAGGTCAGGCCAGAAGAGCGCGTGGATGCGGTTTAGGTAACGGTCAAATCGCACCCCCCACTCGCGCCAGCTGAGGTTGTCGCGTTGGCGAGCGGAGTCGGCGGCTTGCCATTCAGCATCCTGGCAGTCCATCTCGATATGCCCGAGCTCGGTATTGGGAACGAGCACCCCATCACTGAACAAGGCCGTTCCCAGTCCTGTCCCGATCGTGACGATGAAGACGACGCCGTCACGGTCGCGTCCGGCACCAAACCGCATCTCAGCGATTCCCGCCACGTCCGCATCATTCAGGACTCTTACCGGACACCCTGTCGCATCGGCAAAGAGCTCCTGAGCGTTCGTGCCGATCCAGCTCTTGTCGACGTTTGCCGCCGTTCGTGCGACGCCCCGCTGAATGACGGCGGGGAAGCCTGCGCCGATCGGCCCTTGCCACTCGAAGTGCTTCGCGATCTTGGCGACCACCTTGGCAACATCAGTAGGCTTGGCGCCTTCGGGCGTCGGAATGCGGTAGCGGTCGCTCAGCATTCTGCCCTTATCTGTGTCAACCGGGGCACCCTTGATCCCCGAGCCGCCAATGTCAAGTCCTAGGATCTCCATTCCTCACCTCCTTCTAGACCCGCGCCCCTGTTCGAAGTCTGTCCCCTATGTCTTGAGCTCGGTCACGGATTTCCCCTAATTCCTCCACTGGTCGCCGGTGGAGCATCGCCGGCAGCAAGTTCATGCGAGGAGAAGCTGCTCGCAGCCGTGCCTCGTTGGGCGCCAGCCGATGATCTGCCGGATGTAGCCCTCCACGGAGTTGAGTCTGGTTTCGCCGGCCTCGTAGCGTGATTCTGCCTGCCGACAGACGTCGAGAGGATCCAACAATCCAAGATTGAGCAGCGGTGAGACGCATGCGTGGCACAGCGAGTCCGCCCCTGCGACCATAGCGTCTTCGTATGGGCCAAAGCAGTCCAGCCGACGATCGAGAAGGTCCTCGAAGAAGCGGTCGGCAACCTGACGCGTCACGGGCCAAGCGAAATCGTTCAAGGTTCCGAAAATGATCTAGGAATCGCGTGGGGACAAGGTTCATTTGTACAACATCCCGGCCACGATCGATCCGCTCCCATGCCGGATGCGTCAACGTCAGTTGATCCCCCAGTACCCAGGCTGAAGTCCGCATCGTCAATCAGTATAGATCAGCCACCGGCCCTGTCAAAAAACGAGCCCCGAGCCGGATAGCTCGGGGCCTTGAAGTACAAACTGGTGTCGCTTGTCTAGCGCTCGCGACGTCGACCGCCACTCCGCTGGCGCGAGCCGCGGCCCCCGCCACCCCGATCCTGCTGGCGCGTCTGGGCCTCATTGACCCGCAAGGTGCGGCCCATATGGTCCTTCTCATCCAGCGCTTCGATTGCGGCTCTTGCTTCCTCAACATCAGGCATCTCGACGAAGCCGAACCCCCGAGAGCGTCCGGTTTCACGGTCTGTGATTACCGTGGCTTCGGCGACTTCGCCGTAGGGCCCGAAGAGCTCGCGTAGCTCTTCATCAGTCGCCTCGTAAGACAAATTACCGACATAGATTCTCATCTCCACATATCCTTTCAAAAGCAGGAGTTCTAAAGCCGCAGTCCAGTCGAGTGACGGCTCCACTCCTATTCTACCCCCAGACGCGATTTTAGCAATAGCCAGCACGCCTGGCTGAATCCACACCCTTATGATCGCAGTCCAGTATCGGCGCGCCTGGCTTTTAGCGAATAGTACTGTACAATACTATCCCCGTGAGGAGGTGCTCGATGACAACCAAGTACATATTCATCACGGGTGGCGTGGTCAGTTCCCTCGGCAAAGGCATCACGGCAGCTTCGCTAGGCCGACTCCTGAAAGCCCGTGGACTCAGGGTCTCCATTCAGAAGCTAGACCCCTACCTCAACGTCGATCCCGGCACGATGGCGCCCTACCAACACGGAGAGGTCTTTGTGACGGAGGATGGTGCCGAGACGGATCTTGACCTAGGCCACTACGAGCGCTTCATCGACGAGAACCTCGGGTGGCTCAACAACGTCACAACGGGTCAGGTCTATAGCGAGGTCATCGCCAAGGAGCGCCGAGGGGATTTCCTCGGCGGTACCATCCAGGTCGTGCCACACGTCACCAACGAGATCAAGAAGCGCATCGTGCAAGCGGCTCAGGACCTGAATGCGGATGTCGCCATCAGCGAGATTGGAGGCACTGTCGGCGATATCGAGGGACAGCCCTTCCTCGAAGCCATTCGCCAGATGCACAATGACGTTGGGCGGGAAAACGTGCTTTATATCCATGTGACCCTGCTGCCTTATCTTAGTGCGACCGGCGAGCTGAAGACGAAACCCACGCAGCACAGCGTGCGCGAGCTTCGCGGTATGGGAATTCAGCCTGATATCATCGCGCTTCGATCCGATCTCCCCATCGACGACGAGATCAGAGACAAGGTCGCGCTCTTCTGCGACGTGGAGCGACGGGCGGTCGCTGCTCTTCTGACGGTCGACAGTATCTACAAGGTTCCCCTGATGCTAGAGGAGGCGGGCCTCGGGGACTTCGTTGTGAGCAAGCTAGGGCTCGACAACGCGGTCCACCCTCCGGATCTGGAGGACTGGCGGACCGCTGTGGAGAAGCTGAATCAGGACCAACCCACCGTTCGCATCGCACTCGTCGGCAAGTACGTCGAACTCCACGATGCCTATATCAGCGTCCGTGAAGCGCTCACGCACGCGGGCCTCTGGTCTGACTACGAGGTCGACATTGACTGGATTCACAGTGAGGACCTGGAGAAGGGTCGCAGCCTGGATCGGCTGCTCGAGGCCGATGGGATTGTTGTCCCAGGGGGGTTTGGCTACCGAGGGATCGAGGGCAAGATCGTGGCGGCCCGAACCGCGCGAGAGAACAAGATTCCCTATCTGGGCCTCTGTCTCGGCATGCAGGTCATGTGCATCGAGCTCGCACGCCATATCCTCGATAGCGATGCCCCCAACAGCACGGAGTTCGAGCCCAAGACGCCCCACCCCGTTATCTCCCTTATGCCGGATCAACACGCGATTGTGGATATGGGGGGCACGATGCGTCTTGGCAGCTATCCCTGTGAGCTGCAGCCCGGCACGAAAGCGCAACGCGCCTACGGCGTTGACACCACGTCCGAACGGCATCGCCACCGTTTCGAGTTCAACAATGCCTACCGTGAGATCCTCGCCGAGGCAGGTATGGTGTATAGTGGGCTATCGCCCAATGGGAGGCTTGTCGAGATTGCCGAGCTAGCGGACCATCCATGGATGGTCGGCAGCCAGTTCCATCCCGAGTTCCGGTCGCGACTCCAGCGTCCCCACCCCCTCTTCCGGGACTTCGTCAAGGCCGCCATCGAGCGCCGGAAGGCAAGGGCGCAGTAGGCGCCCGCGCACCAGACCTGTCCCAAGCGAAAGCCGCCGGAGTCCGCACATTCGGATTCCGACGGCTCCTTATCTTGCGCCCACTATTCGGACTCCGCGAGTCTCACCTCGTACTTCTTGCTCATATGATCCGGATAGTAGGACTCTTTGGCTCTCCGCAGGCCAGGCTCACCCAAGTCCTGCTCCAGGTTGATGTAGGCGGACTCCTTGAGCCAGCGGTCAGCATAGACCTTCGTCATCGTGGGATAGATCCCCTTGAACTCCGGATTGGCCTTCTCGATATGCACGACGGCCGTATCGTCGTTGAGCAACTCCCCTAAGGCAAAGGCCTGAACTTTGCCCCTGACGAGGATTGCGCCGCCGTCCAACCGGAGCGTCTCGAAGTTCTTTAGGGCATCTTCGATTCCCGACAGTTCATGCTGGAGGCTCAGATCATCCTCACACAGCCGCTGCTCGCACCAAACCTCCGCGAGAGCGATGCACTCGTCCACCAACTCGGGCGTCACCGGCTTGTACTCAGACCTGTAGTAGCGCGTGAACTGATTGATGTGGTTGCGCTTTCCGCTGTACTTTCTCCCGGAGAGCTCTGCCAGATCCTCCGCGAGGTACACGTAGTCAAAGTGATCACGGGTCGCCGTGATCGTAAGCGCCTGCTCCTCGGCCAACTCATCCGCAAGGCGCTGATCCGCCCGGGAGATGATCGGGCTTGCGACGCCCCGCTCATCGCGCAACAAGGATAGGAACCTAATCGTCACATCCGTCCGCGACGCCGGGCCAACCGGCGGCAGGCCGAAGACGCCGCCCTCCCGCTCATTGGCCACAATCAACAGCCAGTCTTCGTGGATCGACCACTCAAACTGGTAATAGGACCGCCAAAGATAGAGATTGCTGAAGGTCAACTCAGACGTCTCCGGCTGATAGTCCCATAGCCGGGGATGCAGTACCTCCCGATCCTCAATCTCAAGCCGTTTGAAGTCCGGAAAAACCGGAGTCTCACCCATATATCACCCTCCTACAGGTCGTGTTGTTGTCTTCTTGTCTAGGCAAGATGCCTGGAGGACACCACAGCTTTCATCCTTGGCGCCCTGATGCTGCACCTGGAGCCACAGCAAAAGCTGGTCATAGCTCACGATGCTCAGATCAGGCTCCGTGCCTTCTGGTGGCTCACCATACCAGCACGTGCTGAGGCCAGCCCTCTGCCCCGCGACGATGTCAAGAGGCCGGTCGCCGATCACCATACCGCTTGAAGGATCCAGGCCGTGCCGCGCCATCAGTCCCAAGAACGACGCCGGATCCGGCTTTCGCGGGAAGGGGTCTTCTTTCGTGATCCAGTCGACGAAGTAGTCCGCCATCGAATGCGCCTGGAGCAAACCCTCCAGGGACTCGCGTCCCCGGTGCGTGACGATATAGTTCCAACCGCCAACACCACACATATACGCACACACGTGTCTGACGAAAGGGAACGGCGGCTGGAAGTCGGGCTCTACGGCATCGTAGGCCGCCCCAAAGGCCGACTCCAGACTAGTGAGCGGGATACCGAACCTATCGGCGATCGTTTCCAAGGCAAAGGCCGTGGTCTGGCGAAAGAGCGACATCAACCACGCTGTCGACGCCTCGTACCCGAGGGAACGTAGAGCGGCCCTGCAGGCCGCGACGACGGCGGGGTAGGTGTCGAATAGGGTGCCACCCGCATCCCACACGAGATAGCTGATCATCGCGCGTAGCTCTGAAGGAGCGTAGAGGCCCTATAGATCACGCGCCATCCAAGCGGCACAGAACAACCCCATTCCACACTCGACCGGCGGTGCACCGCGGTAGCATCGACTAGAAGCCCTCCAAACGGCTGAGATCGACGATGCCACGGGCAAGCCCAGCGATGCGTTGAAGTAACGCGAGCCGTGCCTGGCGAAGCGTCTCATCTTCTGCCATCACCAACACCTCATCGAAGAAGCGCTGGATGGTGGGTACGAGGGGCGAGAACGCAGTCATGAACTCGTCGACGTCGCTGCCGGCGTCCACGCGAGCCTCCGCCTCCCTCAAGGCCTCGTAGAGTGCCAGCTCGGCATCCTCGCTGAGCGCCGTTATGTCGAGTTCAAACTCAGGTTGTCCGCGCGTGATGCGCACACACCGCGCATAGTTGTCCAGGAGCAGGCTCCAGTCACTCCGCGCCACCCAGGTTGCGAGCTGCCTCGCCGCTTCCAGGGCACGCGCCGGGTTCGTTCCGCGCTCCGCCAGCGCCGCCGCTACCACGTCGTAGGCCAGCCCAGCGTCGCGCATCGCCACCTCCAACCGCGCCACCACGAACTCTAGCACCCGGTCGACGCTGCCCGCAGCGGGATCGACGGGCAAGCCGCTAGCCGCCTTCGACATCAGATAGTCCAAGGCGAGTGGGATATCGTGCTCAAGCAGGATCTGGACAAGACCTGCGGCAGAACGTCTCAAGCCGTAAGGATCCGCCGAACCCGTCGGCTCCATACCGATGGCGAAGAGCCCCATCAACGTATCGGCTCGGTCGATGATCGCCAGCGCAATACCCACCTGGCTCTGAGGCAGCCTATCTCCGGAATAGCGCGGCAGATAATGCTCGAAAATCGCATGAGCAACAACCGGATGCTCTCCTGAAAGCAGGGCGTATTCTCGTCCCATGATGCCTTGCAGACTCGTCATCTCGACAACCATATCCGTCGCCAGGTCCGCCTTTGCCAGCGATGCGGCCCGCGCCAGGGCTTGCCGGTCATCGGCGGAGAGGTCCAATGCCTCAGCGATCCAGGGCGCCAAACGCTCCAGCCTATCCGCCTTGTCCAACATCGACCCAAGCTCAGCCTGGAAGGTCAGTTTCGCCAGACCAGGTCGGTAGGCCTCTAGAGGCTGACGACGATCCTTGTTATAGAAATACTCGGCGTCGGCATACCGAGCTCGGATTACGTCCTCGCTCCCTTCTCGGACCAACTCGACTCGCTCGCGACTGCCATTACGGATCGCCACGAAGTGGGGCAGGATCCTGCCCTCGGCATCCAAAACAGGGAAGTAACGCTGATGCTTCCGCATCACCGCAATTAAGACATCCTGGGGCAACGCCAGATATCGCTCCTCGAAGGTTCCGAGGATCGCTGTGGGAACCTCCACCAGATTCGCTATCTCCTCCAAGAGCTCAGGGTCGTCAGGAATCTCACCTCCAACCTCCGAGGCCACGACTCGGGCTTGGCGCGCAATCTCCGCCTGCCGGTCCGACGGCGCCAAGATCACGCCGTAGGAGGCCAGGCTTGACCGATAGTCATCGGCGGTCGCGAGCGCGACCTCCGGCGAGCCCGCAGGACGAGGACCGCGGGTCACGCGTCCGCTCTCTAGCGATGCATAGGTGAGCGAAATGACGTCCTCACCAAGCAAAGCCACCAACCAGCGGATCGGGCGACTAAAGGCGACACCCGCCCCGTTCCATCGCATCGATCGCGGGAAGTGCAGGCCCTCGATCCAACCGGGCAGGGCCTCTGCCAGCACCTCCATCGTGGGCTTTCCCTCGATTCGCTGACGTGCCACCACGTACCGACCACCATCCACATCCTGGATCATTAGCTCCTCAACGGCGACACTCTTGGAGCGGGCAAACCCCTCCGCTGCGCGTGTCGGGTTCCCGTTCGCATCAAAAGCAGCACGTGCTGGCGGCCCCTTGACGAGCTCTGTCTCGTCTGATTGCCGCACGGCAAGCGCATCGACATAGACCACCAGTCGTCTGGGGGTGCCCCAGACCTGAATGTCATCATAATCCAGCCTGAGGTCCTCCAGAGCTTGTGGCACATTGGTCCTTAGCTGCGCCACGGCACTGCTCAAATGGCTCGATGGGAGCTCCTCCGTCCCAATCTCAAAGACAAAAGGCGCACGCTCCGCCTCCAACGAAGTTGGTTTCGTCTCCGCCATCGGAAGGTGGAGCAATGTGCCCTGCCCGACGGGAGAGGTCGCTAGCCCTGGTCGCTCTTGCCAGGGGAAGCCCGCGCGGTCGCGCTGTGCCAGGTACGCCTCAGCCGCCTGCCGCGCAAGGTCTCGCATACGCTTAAAGAGCGCGGCTCGCTCTGTGACCCCCACCGTTCCTCGCGCGTCGAGAAGGTTGAACGTGTGAGAGCATCGCAGGATGTAATCCAGAGCCGGCACCGGAAAGCCGTGGTCTAGAGCTAGCTGCGCCTCGGCCTCAAAGAGATCGTACATCTCCTGCAAGCGATCGACGTTCGCGACATCGAAGTTGTAGCGGCAGTAGTCGACCTCCTGATCGCGCAGGATCTCGCCGTAGGTGTGCTGGTCGTCCCACTGGATGTCCCAGACCGAGCGCTTGTGTTGCAGGTACATCACAATCCGCTCCATGCCGTAGGTGATCTCAACAGCCGGAACCTCAAGCGTCATGCCACCCGCCTGCTGGAAATAGGTGAACTGCGTGATCTCCTGCCCATCCAACCAGACTTCCCAACCCAGTCCCCAGGCGCCAATCACCGGACTCTCCCAGTTGTCCTCCACGAAGCGCACGTCGTGCTCCTCGCGCCGGATGCCCAGAGCATCCAGGCTCTCGAGATAACGCTCTTGTGGATCGCCCGGATCCGGCTTCAGGATGACTTGTACCTGCGTGTGCATCTGCATACGGTTCGGATTGTCGGCGTAGCGCCCATCATCCGCACGAAAGGAGGGCTCCACATAGACTACGTTCCAGGGCTCCGGCCCCAGTACTCTCAAGAAAGTCGCGGGATTCATCGTCCCCGCACCCACCTTCTCGCTGTAGGGCTGCCAAACCAAAGCGCCCTGCTCGGCCCAATAGCCCTTTAGCCGCAGGATCGCCTCTTGAAATGTCAGCGCCCCAGGCGCTAGTTTGTCAGATGTCTGCATTGTAAGATCCTCTTTGGTGTCCTCAACGTCCTTGCCTTTCCAACGCCCGGGCGCTTTCCGATCCGATCCGTCGCACATCCTAGCGCTCTCCCATCTTCCTCAGTGTGGTCGGCTGATACTCGAGATGGTGCGCGATATAGTGCTGCATGACGTGCGAGAGCTCTCGGGCGGTGCTTTCCGGAAACGGGTAAGCCTTTAACTCACTGTACTCACGGCGCTGCAAGGCCTGAAGCCACGAAAGCGCACTTGGCGTCAAAGGCCTGACTCCAGGATCCTGCCGGCACGCGGTCAGGCAGTCCATACATAGAGCCCCACCCCTTTCAGGATCCACACCGTAACTCCGCTGATCCGTCTGCCGCGGTGTCAGCGCTACACCGCAGAGCGCGCCCTCGCGCTCACCGACACACCTATTCCATTCCGGTCGAAAGCCTGCCAGCGAGAGGATGTGTTGTTCGTACCATCGCACCAGCAGCTCTGGAGACTCGTCGTCGCAGAGGTCCGTCAGCGTCTGATCCAGCAGCTGAAAGAGCTGCTCATCGGCCTCACGCTCAAAGAACCGCATCACGAGCTCGGCGACATAGCGTGCATAGGTCGCGCGCTGCAGGTCGTCCTGAAGCTTGGGCCTCAACACGACGGCATCTGCCTGGCTTATGATGTCCCACGAACCCGTAACGCGCGAAAGCAGCAACTTCGACCGGGCAAAAAGCTCCAAGTGCCCCGACTTGCGCGAGCGTATCTTCCGAACCCCTTTGGCCAGGAAGTCCATCCGGCCCTCTGGCGTCAGGCAGATAATGACTCGATCGGCTTCGCCATAGTCCCGCCGACCGAGGATGATGCTCTCAAGCTGATAGAGTTTCGCCCGCGATGGCATCAGTCTCCTGTTACGTCCCGCTCATGTCCAGTGGACGTCGCCCCGCCTTCGACAGGGCCTCAGCCAGCGCCAGCACCGACGACGGTTCGGCCCAACTGGTGAGGGCTTCCCGTGATCCGTCATCCGAGACAGCCCAAAGGCGAGAGCGCCGATAGGGATCAGATCCCGCATCCTCGAAGACTGTCGTCTCGACTTCGAAGCTCGTGATGTCGTCGAGCGCTACAGCGACAACCGTCCGCGTCCCTATAAGGGGCCAGGCCTTGACGCGCCCCACGTCGCCGCCGTCAGGAAGCCGCTCAAGATGGCCTTGCTCTGCCATCGGCGTCGTGACAGCGACGATTGCACCAATCAGCAACACGGCGCCCCCAACCACGCCGGCAACGAGCCACCGGCTGGGATGCGGACTCGGCACAATCAGCAATCCAAAGGCCACAGCTCCGAGCACTAACCCGGCTTCAATCCACACGAGTGGGGTCTTCGCTTGCCAATCTACCCGGTTGTGGGTTTCCTGCAGGATCTCAACGCGCATAACCATACCTTAAATCCACTAAACTCAGCACTCTAGTATACCGCACGTCGCTTGATCAGCAATTCAGACCGCGTATAATATAAGTGTGTCAGACCAAAGCCTGGATCGACCGAACCTAGCCCAGTGGGGCTGTCTAGTCATGCTCCTCGGGGCCATCGCCCTGACGATCGTGGGCGGCGTGTGGTTGTTCACCAAACCGACGGCGGCCCCGGATGGTCCGCGTCCGACTGCCGTCGTCTGGACGACCACGCCCACCGCGATCCCAACATCTAACCCCACGCCTACGCCACTGCCTCTCGCGGTGGACCAGGTCCGGATCGGCGTCCGCGTCCGGGTCACGGGCACTGGGGGCATCGGCCTGAGTATCCGAGCCGAGGCAGGATTGGGAGCCGAACGGGTTGCCGTTGTGGAGGAGGGAACTCCCCTCCTGATTGTGGGCGGCCCGGAGCAGGCCGACGAGTTCACGTGGTGGTATGTCCGCGACGAGCTTGTCCCCGAGAACGAGGGATGGGCCGTCGAGGACTATCTAGCACCCACGGAGTGACCTGCGGATGGCGACGGCGATGGACCTAGTGGAAGCACGCCAACGCGCCGAACGACTGCGCCAAGATATCAACTTCCACAACTTCCGCTATCACGTGCTCGATCGTCCCTTGATCAGCGACAGCCAGTTCGACGCGTTGGTCGATGAGCTGCGGCAGATCGAGGGCCGGTTTCCGGAGCTCGTCACCCCAGACTCCCCCACGCAACGGGTTGGCGGTACCCCGGCCGAGGGCTTCCAGAAGGTGGAGCACCCCGCGCCCATCCTGAGCCTGGACAAGGCGACCAACCGCGAGGAGCTGCAGGCGTGGTACGAGCGCATCAGTAAGCTTCTGCCAGAAGACACACCGCCCATCTCGTACGTTGTGGAGCCCAAACTGGACGGTCTGACGGTTGTTCTTCACTATCACGATGGTCAATTCGTGCTTGGCGCGACGCGCGGCGACGGACAAGTCGGTGAAGATGTGACGACCAACCTGCGCACGATTCCGACGCTTCCTCTCAGGATTCCTACTGACCCTGCAGGTCCCACTCCACCACAGGAACTCGTGGTACGCGGGGAGGTCCTCATCCTGTTGGACGATTTCGATGAGCTGAACCGTCGGCTGGCTGAGGCCGATCAACCGACGTTCGCCAACCCGCGCAACGCGGCGGCAGGCTCCCTGCGACAGCTCGATCCCCAGGTCACCGCTCAACGCCCCCTACGTCTCTATACCTATGCCATCGTCACGACCAGCGGCCCCGCACCCGCGACACAGGAAGCGACGCTGAGCTTATTGCCCGGCCTGGGGCTGCCCACACCAGATCCGGTAGCCACGTTCTCAGACCTGGCAGCCGTTGCCGACTACTGCGAGGCGATGGTCGAGCGCAGAGAAACCCTCCCCTACGAAGCCGATGGCCTTGTTATCAAGATCAATGACCTGACCACTCAAGCCAGTCTTGGTGCCGTCGGTGGACGACCACGGGGCGCGATTGCCTATAAGTTCCCGGCCCAGGAAGCGGTGACAACCCTGGAGGAGATTGAGTTCTCTGTGGGGCGGACCGGCGTGGTCACCCCGACCGCACTACTGAGCCCGGTGAGGATCGCTGGGGTCACGGTCAGCCGAGCCTCCCTGCACAACTTCGACGCTATCGCCGAACGCGATATCCGCGTTGGGGACCGGGTCGTGGTCAAACGAGCGGGTGACGTGATCCCGTATGTGCAGGGCCCGATCGTCGATGCGCGCACGGGGGACGAGCGCCCTATCACGCCACCTGCCGCTTGTCCCTCCTGCGGTGAGCCCCTGGTACGCTCGGAGGGGGAGGTCGCCTACACGTGCGTCAACGCCGCCTGCCCCGCGCAGCTGGTTCAGAAACTCACCTACTTCGCCGCAGTCCTAGAGATCGAGGGCATCGGCGAAAAGACAGCTCAACAGTTGGTGGACGAAGACCTGGTTCACGATCCGGTCGACCTCTACAGCCTGACCAAGGAGCAGCTGGTCGCGCTTGAGGGATTCGCCGACAAGAAGGCCGAGAATCTCCTTGCGGCCATCGAGAGCTCCAAACAGCAGCCCTTCGAGCGCGTACTGGCTGCCATCGGTATCCCTGGCATCGGTGGGACCGTGGCAGCGCTCCTGACCAGCACCTTTGGATCCTTGGAGGCGCTCAGGGCCGCGTCTGTCGACGATATAGCCACCGTTGAGGGGCTGGGACCAATCAAGGCTAAGTCCATTGTGGGCTGGTTCTCTCGGCCGCGCCACCAGGAGATGGTGCGCAAGCTCCGGTCGGCCGGCTTTGACCTGGAAAGTGCGCCTCCGCAGGAGGCTGAAACTGGCCCGCAACCCTTGGCTGGGTTGAGCTTCGTGATTACGGGCACGCTCTCCAGGCCCCGGAGCGAAATTCAGAAATGGATCGAGTCCCTCGGCGGTAAGGTCACGGGCTCGGTAAGCTCGAAAACGAGCTACCTTGTAATTGGCGAGAGCCCAGGAGGAACCAAGTATAACCGTGCGCTACAGTTAGGCCTACCTATACTGAGTGAAGCGGACCTGTCGGAGCTTGCAGGGACGTCGACCTAGGCCCAGAAGCGTTGCGATGACTGGGCTGTCCCTGAATCACCACGCCAAATCACTGTGAAGCGCAACCGGCTCCCAATCGCAGTCTCATTGCTCCTACTCGCGGCCTTTGCCCTGAGAACCGCGGGCTTCGTGAGCGTACCCCCAGGCCTGAGCGGCGATGAGGCGATCAATGGCTCAGACGTTCTCAACGTCCTTCGCTGGGGTGATCCGCCCATCTTCTTCACAAACAACTACGGCCGCGAGGCTGGCTTCCTCTACCTGATGATGGGGTCCATCGGCCTCTTCGGCGCCAACACACTGGCAATCCGGTTACCCGCGATTCTGTGCGGCCTGATGGGCGTCCTGCTCACCTTCATCCTCGCGCATCGCCTCTGGAACCTTCGCGTAGCGGTCTTCTCAGCGGCACTGATGAGCGTCTCGTTCTGGCCGATCTTCGTGAGCCGGATTGGGTTGCGCGCCGTCTCGATGGTGCCATTGGAGGCTCTCGCCCTCTATGCCGTCTGGCGCGCGCTACAGACCCGACGATGGTGCTGGTGGATCGTCGTGGGCATCAGCCTGGGGCTGATCCCATATACCTACATCCCAGGTCGCATCTTCCCTGCGGTCGTGGTCGGCTGGTTGCTCGCGATGTGGCTGCTGACGCCCCACGATCGCCGCCCAGAGCCACCCCCAGGGCTAAAGGCATTCGTGGCGGTGGCCTTGGCAATCCTCGTTTTCGCCCCGTTCGGCTGGTTCATGATCCAGCATCCACACCAGGCTAACCAGCGCGTGGAAGAGCTCTCTTGGGAGCTCGATAGTCTCAAAGCTGGCGACCCCCGTCCACTTCTTCGCAACTCCGTCGAAGCGCTGAAAATGTTCACGGTGCGTGGCGATCAGTATTGGCGCTACAATGTCTCGAACCGGCCCGTGTTCAGCAGCCTTATCGGATTCGCGTTCTACGCAGGCGTGGTCATCGCGGTAGCACGCATCCGCCGGCCCGGCAGCCAGCTCCTCCTCATTTGGACGACTGTGATGCTCACGCCAAGCATGTTCACTGGAGGCGCACCCTCGTTCCTGCGTTCCACGGGTGCGATGACACCTATCTACATCTTTCCCGCCGTGGCGTTTGACGCTGCGGGAGAATGGCTCTATGGGCTAACGAAGACCCTTGATCTGCCGCTCCGCCGCCAGCAAAAGGTCGTCCGTCTGGCGTATGGGGGCCTGGGCGCGCTACTCATTTTGGGAACAGGGATCACAGACAGCGTCGCCTACTTCAGGACTTGGCCGAACACACCGAGGGTGCGCGAAATCTACACAGCCGGTCTAGCTCAGGTGGGTCGGGCTCTCAATCAAGTCGCGGAACTCTCTAGTCAACCTGAGGTCCTGGTTGGTGCGGATTTCGCCGTCGACTATTCGCGAGACATGGTCCGGTTCCAGACTCGCTATGACGGACCCATTCGTTGGTTTGTCGGAAAAAACGCTATGGTGCTGCCGAACCCGGCCGAGCCGGTCACCGATGCGTACATCTTTATAGCCGATAGCCCTGTCCCCGACCAGATCGCTGCGCCGGTGCTCGCGCGCGCATCCCAGATCTATCTGGCTGAGTCCAGTAATGGAGCCTACGAGTCGGCCGGCTACCTACTGCCTGCAGAGGCACGCTCAACAACCACGTGGCATCCCCGCACTTCGCTTGTCGGTCGCTTTGAAGGTGCCGCCGAGCTACACGGCTACACGCTCTCCCACGAGCTACAACGTGGAGAGAGCGAGAGCCTGATTCTCTACTGGCGGGTGCCCGAGACCTACATCGCCGATCGAAGTGCACCACTGTGGATCAAGCTCGAGGTTGTGGATGATGCCGGCAACATCTGGGAGAGACAAGCTGCGCTCTTCCCGTATCCTCCGTGGGACTGGCGCCCCGGGGACCTGCTTGCGCTGCACGTTCCGATATCCGCTCCCGTAGACCTGCCGCCGGGCGAGGTGTATGTTGACGTCACCCTGGAGAGAAATCAACACGCCCTCCCATTCACCGGACAAGCCGAAGCCCCCTCGGAGAGCGCCCGGATCGGGCCGGTCATGATCGGGGGCACGCCCCGGACCCCGGTGACCAACAACCACCCACAGCTTGGCCTCAAGAGCGAGATTGCCCTCGAGCAAAAGTTGATGGTCGATCTCGCTGTGCCGGGAGACACCCTCCATACAACCCTCTACTGGCACGCTTTGACGCCTCCAGTTGCGGACTACGCCGTCCGCCTCGAGATCCATGAGGGCGATTGTGAGGGGCCTGTCGCCCACACCACGCTCCTGCCGCTCTGGCCAGACCGGCATCCGACGACACAGTGGGCGCCAGGCGAGCCCGTGCGGAGCTTTCATCATCCTCCGGTTCCTAGGGACCTCGGCCCTGGTCACTACAGCATTACACTGGATCTGGTGCCCGCCACAGCAGAGATGATCACAGGTGCTGAGAGAGGCGAGGCGGTCTGTACCCCGCTCGACATCGTCGGACGAATACGTCAGTTTGCCGCGCCCGATCTCGATGTAGAGATTGACCAAGCGTTTGAGGACCACATATACCTCCTTGGGATCACGGCTGAACCCGACCTTGAGGCGATGCGACGCGGCGACAGCGTCGAACTCACGCTCTATTGGCAGGCGGAGGGCGAACCCTCGCGCTCCTACACGGCATTCGTCCATCTCTACGACGGGCAAGGCAACCTGGTGGATCAGCACGACAGCATCCCTTGCGGGACCTCCTGTCCGACACACTCCTGGATTGAGGGTGAGATCCTCGCGGACGGTCATACGCTTGCGCTTCCGGAAGACAGCTCCTCGGGCGCGTACACCATTGGCATTGGGATGTACGATCTGACGACGCTTGAGAGACTCGGTGCGCCGGGTGTCGCCAATGACGTGGTGATCATACCAGGTCCGGTACTCCCTTGAGTCGGGACAAGGGCGGTCCGAGGCATGGCGTAGCTCTGGTCAGAGCTTTGAAAAGCTGGGGAACCGGCTATGATTAGGGGCAGTGGCTCGTGAGTTCTCGTCAGTTGTGGTGCTGTGACGTGAGTTGCATCGAGAACGCACCACTAGCTCCTTCAGCACGGCGCGATGACGGGGCGTTCATCCGGGGCGAGTCAGCACTCTAGAGAATCGAGGAGGCGGCATGGGCATACTACCAGGTGATAGGTCTACGATGGCATCTCCGATCCAGGAACATCAGGCATTGGTCGCCAACGATCTACAGTGGGTCGATGGCATGCTGGAGACGCTTGGTAACCCGCATAACTATATCAACCAAGACGATGCTGCGTTCCTCACAATCAAGGGGGCGCGCATCGCGCCTTGGGTCTTCACAGGGCTACCGCAGAGTAAGGCGCCTGAGTTCGTCCTGGCCAGAGAGAAAATCCAGTTCATGATCTTGCCGGGCGAGGATGCTCAAGAGCAGTTCCGCGAAGCCCCTCGGACTCAGACATTGATCGTCAACCTTCCGCTGGCAGTCGTGCGTGGGAACGCGCCTTTCCTAAGCGAGGCCCAACTGCACAACTTCCTCGACTTCTGGAAAGGGCTCTTCTTCCCCCTCACCCATGTGCAGATCCACTACCTATCTCCTAGCACGATGGAGCTTCCCTCCCGAGCGGAGCTAGTCTACGTGAATCAAGGGTTGGTCCAGAGCTACTTACCGGGCTAGCGGGCACGATGCAGACACCTTACGGGCGCGAATGCCCCTTCTACACCGTCAATGCTCACCGCCGCTCTCAGGCGGTCGAGCGCTGCCATCTGCTAGAAGGCACGCCTGACGCCAAACGGTGGACCTCTGAGTACTGCGCCACGTGCCCGGTGCCTGACATCAAACGAGCCAATCAGTGCGAGAATATGGTTCTGCACGCACATATCGGAAGGCCAAGGTGGCGCTTCTGGGAACGCCCCAGAATGATGATCCGGGCAACGTGCACTCGCAGTGGCGGCGCGGTTGAGGATCCCATAGTGGGGTGCGGTCAATGTCACGCTCCCCTGGAGTTAGTAGTCTACAAGGATACGGATCAGGTCTAGATGGGGCCCCTGGCGGGCCCGTTGCGGGATCACATAAGGAGAGATACGCGTGGACGAGACTATACCCATTGGTGTCATTGGTGGTTCGGGTCTCTATCGGATGAAGGGACTGAAGGCGGTGCGAGAGATCGCCGTCACCACCCCCTTTGGGAGCCCCAGCGATGTTCTGACCGTCGGTGAGATCGAGGGCATCCCGGTGGCATTCCTACCTCGCCACGGTCGGGGACACGTTCACATGCCAACGGAGGTGCCTTACAGGGCCAACATTTACGCTCTCAAAAAGCTTGGAGTGCAGAAAATCATCAGTGTGTCTGCTTGCGGCTCTCTGCGTGAGCATCTCAAGCCCGGGCACATCGTCGTACCCGACCAGGTTTTTGACTTCACAAAGCAACGCCAGAACACTTTTTTCGGTGAGGGTCTCGTAGCCCATATCTCGATCGCCGAGCCCTACTGCGCAGGTCTTTCCACCGTGCTGGCGGACGCCGTTGTGCAGCTTGAGGGCACGGTCCACCGCGGTGGCAGCTTCATCACCATCGAGGGGCCCCGGTTCAGCACGAAGGCAGAGAGCAGAGTCTTCCGCTCATGGGGTATGGACATCATCGGCATGACCGCATCTCCGGAGATTTTCCTGGCCCGCGAGGCCGGCATGTGTTACGCGACAATGGCGCACATAACCGACTATGATGTCTGGCACGAATCCGAGGAGCCCGTCACCGTGGAGATGGTCGTCCGGCAGCTCAATGCCAACACGGCTCTGGCCCAGAACGTGATCCGCGATCTGGTGCCGAAGCTGGTTGAGGCGGACTACAAATGCGAGTGTGCGAGCGCGTTAGCCACCGCCTTGATCACACAGCGGGATCGCATTCCGACGGAGACCAGGGACAAGCTCGCGCTGCTCATCGCGCCGTTCCTGGATTAGCCAGGAGGCAGCACCTTTACCTATGGGAACCCAGCCTGTCAGACCAGGCAAGCTCCGCCTAGCTCTGTCGGAAAGATCCGTTATTGCCCTACTCTGGGCCGTTGCTCTCCTCTTCGTTCTCGGGGCCGCCATCACGCTTGGCTTCACGGAGCGCCCGGTCACCTTGAAGAGCTGGCACTTGGTGACGGTCGTCGGTGTCTGGATCCTGGCTTGGGGTGGCAGCTATGGCTTGCTTAATGCCCGGCTCCGGCGCTTTGACCGCTTTCTTCTGCCGCTCGTCGCCCTGCTGACCGGCTGGGGCCTCGTTTTGCAGGCCCGACTTGCGCCCGCCCTGGTGACAAAACAGGCACTCTGGCTCCTCATTGGCTGTGTACTGATGTCAGCCGTGGCGATGATGCCCACGCTTCCACGGATCTTGCGTCGATACCGGTATACGCTTCTGACGGCGGGCCTAATCTTGCTCGGCGCCACCTTGATCTTCGGTGTTAACCCCTCGGGATACGGTCAACGGCTCTGGCTTGGCGCTTTCGGTGTCTATCTGCAGCCGTCGGAACCCCTCAAGCTCCTGCTCGTGATCTACCTCGCGGCCTACCTCTCAGACAAACGGGATTTGCCGGAAGTCAAAGCGACCGGCCAGTCGATGTGGGGGATCGTGCTGGGGCCGGTCGCTGCCATGGTCGGGGTCGCGCTCCTGCTCTTGGGTTGGCAACAGGACTTAGGAGCGGCCCTCCTCTTCTACATCACATTCGTGATGATGATCTATCTGGCCTGGGGCAAAGCTTGGTATGCCCTGCTCAGCCTCATTCTGTTCGTGCCGGTGGGGATAGCGGGCTACCTCTTCTCCGATCGGGTCGCCCTGCGAATTAGCATCTGGCTAGACCCATGGGGCCCGGACCAGGCAGACCGGGCTTTTCAGATCCTTCAATCGCTCTATGCCCTCGGTGCGGGCGGGATGCTGGGCCAGGGGCTTGGCCAGGGTTTTCCCGGCCTCATTCCGGCAGTGCATACGGACTTCGTCTACTCAGCGCTGGTCGAGGAGTTCGGGCTCGTCGGAGGAATAGCGTTCCTCGTGCTGATTGGCCTCTTTGCTTATCGGGGACTCAGATTGGCCGCGAGGGCTGAATCGGCCTTTGAATCGCTGTTGGCGGGGGGCATAGCAGCGATGGTAGCAGTGCAGACCTGGGTCATCGTGGGTGGGAACGCGAGACTGATACCGATCACGGGGGTGACCCTGCCCTTCTTCAGCTACGGAGGCTCGTCGCTGGTCACGTTGCTTGGGGCAACGGGGCTCCTGCTCAACCTCTCGGCACCCCACCCGGAGCCCCTCGACCTCCCGCTTACAACCGATCGACACCGTCTCCACCGGCTGACCGCAGCGCGTCTCGGTCAGGGCATTATGCTGCTGCTATGCAGCATCGCGTTGATCAGCGGTATCTGGACGGTGTCCCGCGCAGGGGAGTTGCAGACTTATCCAACGAATCCACGCTATATTCTTGCCGAGGGGCGGATCCGTCGCGGACAGATCCTGGACCGGGGTATGGAGATGCTCGCCAGCATCGAGATCGACGAAACGGGGTACGTCACCCGCACCTATCCCGTTCCAGAAGCAGCGCCCATCGTGGGCTTTGCGACGCTTGAGTATGGTACAGACGGCATCGAGGCAGCCTGCGACGCTCGCTTGGGCGGCGAGGTGGACCGCACGCTGATGGAGGACATCAGGAAGCACTTGCTCCACATTGATCCGGTGGGCCGCGATGTCCGTCTCACGATCGATGTGAATCTGCAGCGGGAGGCCCAGAATCTGCTGGAGAGTGAGATCGGCGCTGCCGTCCTCGTAGATGCTCGTACAGGCGAGATCCTCGCCTTGGCGTCCTCCCCCATTTACAGCCCGGCAACGGTCGTCGAACAATGGCCATTCCTGCGAGAGGAGCCCAATTCCCCCTTCCTGAATCGCGCGACCCAGGGCCTGGCACAACCGGGCAGTGTTCTACAGCCCTTCATCCTAGGCACTGCCTGGGATGATGGGGCGGCACTCACACCCTCAGAGCCGATCACAGCCCCAGTTCCCTTCAACGGGCTGTCGGTCTCCTGTAGGGTTGCCCCGGAGCCAGAAGGCCCCACCGCAACCTGGGAGGAGGCACTCCACGCTGGTTGCCCCTATCCCTTCACAACTGCGGCCCAGCAGCTTAATGATGACCAACTCATCCAGAGCCTGGCACGCTGGGGCTTCCTCGACGCGCCGTCTCTCGCGCTCCCGACCGTCGCCGCAGATCTGGAAACCGCCGCTCTTGAGGCCCAAGCTGAGGCCCTGGGGCAAGGCCAGCTCCTGGTGACGCCGCTGCAGCTAGTCCGGGCCATCGCGGCCCTGGCCAACGAAGGGACGCGACCCGGCTTGCGCCTTCTGAGCGAACCTCTTGACGGCTGCGCGGAAACTGAGCCGGAGCCGAGCGTCCGCGTCTTGGATCCAGACGTTGCTGATGAGTTGCTTGACACGCTGCCGACGTACGGTGACGCCGTAGGCCACGTCGGCACCTCGCTCGCCGGGCCGGAGCGCCAGCAAGCATGGTTTATTGGGCTGAACTCCGCCAGTCTTCCCCGATACGCTGTTGCTGTGTTCATTGACCGCGCGTCTCAGCCTAAGCGGGCTGCAGAGATAGGCGCGGAGCTTCTCAGGCTGGTTGTAGAAGGCCGTCAGACATCCTAACCCGGCCCCTCGGTCGCGCCCCCGACCCCGCCGTGAGTAATAGTTAGTTTCTAACTCTGCTATTGAGTTTGGTTTGACAAACCGTGAGTATTCCATATTATATGAATAGGGAGGGAGTGGGTTAGCTTCCCATCGCTCCCTGCGGTCGCCCACCCCACCAAAGCTGGTGCGTCCGTGTTGCCGGGATACGGAGCGGACATGGCCGCACTGGCAGAGCTTTCGAGGAGCAAGAGATGAGCGAGACTATCCTACTGATCGAAGACGACGAAGCATTGGCCCAACTGGTCCAACTCTTGCTAGAACGGGCTGGATACGAGGTAGAGGTCGCCAATCATGGCGAGTCAGGCTTGAGATTAGCACGTGACAATCCCCCCAATTTGGTCCTCCTGGACATCCTGATGCCCGATATGGATGGCTGGCACGTCTACGAGGCGTTACGTAGGATCACCGATGCGCCGGTGCTGTTCCTCACTGCTCTCGGGGATGAGCACAACATCACCTACGGCCTTGGGTTGGGAGCAGATGACTATATCGTCAAGCCCTTCGGCTACAAGGAGCTGGTGACGCGCGTCAAGGCCGCCCTCTCGCGCGCCCGACGTGCCCGTGGGGAGCAGACTGTCTTTGAGACAGGCGGGCTTCAGGTCAACCTGGATACCCACGAGGTCAAGATCGATAGCCGCGAGGTCAGCCTCACCCCAACGGAGTTTCAGCTGCTATCCGCACTTGTGCAAGACGCCGGTCGGACCGTCAGCCACGACACGCTGTTGCGCCGTGTCTGGGGGCCTGAGTACTCCAATCGACGAGACTACCTCAAGCTCTACATATGGTACCTCCGGCAGAAGATTGAAGAGGATCCGCGGAATCCAACGCGCATTCTAAGCGAGCGCGGTCAGGGCTACCGGCTGGTCGTGGAGCCCGAAGGCAGCGGAGCTTGATCCGTGAGATCTAGCGTCGACTGGTTCGAGCTTGCCCAACGCGAATCGGGATGGCAGTTTGACCTAAGCTCGGCCCTGATCGGCGCTGTCTTTGCATGGATCCTCGCGATCGTTATCTACAGCCAGAGACACAAGATCCGGGAGCTCGGAGAGAGCCTCTGGCAGCCCTTCTCAGCCTGGCGGCGGCGCGCCCAAGCAAGTCGCGAGGAGAAATACATCCAAGCGCTGAAGCAGATACTGCGTCCTCTGTTGCTGCTCGAGCCATCCGATCCAGAAGCCATCTTTCAACCACCGGAATTCCGGGCACCCGCCCCGCTGCCCACCTCGGTCGCCGAGGCTGCGCAGACGCCCCGTACGATGATTGTCCCCTATGCCTCCCTGCTCACTGGGCACGACAAACTCATCATCAGCGGTCCGCCGGCTTCCGGTCGAACGACGACGCTCGTTATGACCGCTTGGCACGTCACTGAAGCACCTTCGAACGAAGAGGATCTGCGGCCCTATAAGCGCCTGCCAATCTGGATCGATCTACGCACCCTTCGAAGCGCCGACCCCCGCGCTAAGGCTTCAGCTTCAGAGCGACTCGTGGAGCTCGCCACGAGAACAATGCCCGATCTGCTCCCGAAGTGGGTGTTGCAGCACTTACGAAAGGAGCCATGCCTCATCTTGCTGGATAATTGGGAAGATCTACCCCCAGACCTTCGCATTGAGGTTGCCGGCTGGATTCAGGAAGCCTCCGAGAAGTTTCCCGACGTCTTCTGGATGATCACCACCGGGCAGGAGGGGTACGGGAGCCTGGTGGAGCTGGGGTTTGTGCCTACTGAGCTGCTCGGCACGCTCCGCGAAGGAGGCGTCGATCACCTCTACGAGGGATGGACCACCTTGCTTGGTCCCAAGGACGAGAAAATCACCGCCGCGGATGCCGCCCCTGCGGATGCCGCTATGGCGGATGCCGATCAAGAACATGGGGCGTCATCTGGCAACGACGTCTCTGAGCATCCACAAACGAAAGCGGACGCCCTGGCACGGCTCTTGGACGCGGTGACGGCTGGCGCGCCGCTGTGGGAACTCCATCTGCGCACGGTCCTCTATCTGAAGACGGGTTTCCTCCCCGAGCGCCCCGCCGAAGTCCTCGACGGCTTCATCGATATGCGCTTTGACGCGGTCGACCTCGGCCGAGGTCTAGAGTCGGTCCCAGAGGATGCCCGTGTCGGAGCTCGTCGCGCGCTGATGGCCATAGCACGAGCTGAGCGGCTGGGTGGACGAGCCCCCAACAACCAGGAGCTGAAGCAGTCGATCGATATAGCCATGCCACCGAAGGAAGACCGTCCCCGCAGACTAGAATCACAGGTGCGCAGACTCGTCGCGGGATGCCGATTGCTTCGCAAGGAGGATGGGCGTTGGTACCTGAACCACCGGATCTGGCGAGACTATTTCACTGCGCTGGCTCTCTCCGAGGACGACCAGGGGGCAGACATCGTCGCCGCCCACCTGGAGGACCCTGACTGGTCGCTTCTGATAGAGTTGTACGCCGGCGTCGCGGAGATCGATGCGCTGGTGCAGGCGCTGGTCAGCCGATCGGAGATCTATAGTGATAGAGAGTCGCTCCTCAGGGCGGCGCGTTGGGCGATTGTCGCCGAGCCTGACAGGGCTTGGCGCAAGGATCTGATGAAGGTCTTGGCCCAGACCTTTATGCATGAGGATCTTGCGTGGTCGTTACGGCTGGATATTGGGCGTGCTCTGACGCTTATCGCGGGAGAGAGCGCCCGAGCCTTTTTCCTGCGTATGGTGCGCCATCCATCTAAGGATATCCAAGGGGCATCCCTAAGAGGGCTCGGCTGGTTAGGCGCTTCACGCGACGTACCTATCCTCGCAGCCGCCCTCCAAGATTCTGCGGTGGAGCTTCGTCAAAGCGCCATACGTGCCCTCGCGGACGTCGGTACGTCGGAGGCGATTCACTATCTAGGACATGGTCTGGCGACAACCGACGAAACATCGATGCGTCTGGCCGCAGAGCTGCTGGCAATCACGCCTCAAGGATGGCCCATGCTGGAGGAAGCAACTCAGCATCCCGACCTGTTGGTGCGTCGTGCGGCGGCCTATGGCCTGGGTCATGTAGACCAGGCATGGGTCCGCGATATCCTGATGACGATGGCCAGCGAGGATCCCGAATGGGTCGTCCGGTCGGCAGCTGAGATTGCGCTATCCGCTCGTGAGGAGCGCAAGGTCGAGACGGTCACGATTCCTTCGCCCCCGGACGTTGAGAACCTGGACTGGCTAATTGCGTGGGCTGCGCGACAAGGAATGGGTCTTGGCGTGGGGCAAGCGGCGCTCGATACTCTACGTCGCGCTGCGCAAGAGGGCAACATTGATGCCAAAATCCTAAGCGCGCTGACCCTCGCCCAGGTGGGCCGTGAGGCGGATCAGTCGGTGTTAGAGCCCCTGAGAACTGCGCAGGATGGCGTGGTCCGACAGACAGCGGACTGGGCTATCCGGCGCATCCGACAACGCTACCACGTCTATCAGGGAGCGTCGTAGAGCGCCAGGACGTGCAGGTTGAGCGTGCGCTTCGAGCCTTGCTCGAGCGTGCGCCTCGAGCCCACTCCAGACTACACTCAGATCAAGCCGACGCCTCGGGGGTCCACGCAACGTCGTGTCCGTCGCCCAGCAGCAGCTCTCGGCTAAGGGCCAAGTAAGCGAGAGCCCCCTGAGATCGAGGCGCGTAGAGCACGCCCGGCTCACCGTAGCTAGGCGCCTCGCTGAGCCGTACATTGCGGGGTATGATCGTCGAGAAGACCTTCTTGGGGAAGTAGCGGCGCACTTCATCGACGACCTCGTGAGAGAGCGTTGTGCGACGGTCGTACATAGTCATCACGACCCCGCGAAGCAACAGCCCCCGATTCAGCCCTCTCTGAACCAGCGAGATCGTGTGCATCAACTGCGTCAGGCCCTCCAGCGCAAGGTATTCACACTGCACAGGTATGATCACGCCCTGCGCCGCAACCAGTGCATTGACAGTGAGAAGGCCGAGGCTGGGAGGTGAGTCGATCAACACGTAATCATAGTCGTCGAGCGACGCCAGCGCCGTGGCAAGATGCTCGACGCGAAGCCGAGCCGGCTCGGCATTCAGTTCGACGGGGGCACCCGCCAGGCTCGGGGTGCTGGGGACGAGGTTCAACCCCGCCCACTTTGTCTCGTGGATGACTTCATCTACCGCCAGCCCGTTCACCAACACGTCGTAGATCGTCTGTGTGATCGATCGGGCATCCAGCCCCAAGCTAGTCGTGGCATTGCACTGGGGATCGATGTCGATGACTAGGGTTCGGAAGCCCCAGTCGGCAATGACAGCGGCCAGATTGACCACAGTCGTGGTCTTGCCAACACCGCCCTTCTGGTTGGCCAGCGCATAGAGGATCGGCATAGTGAACTGTGAATCTCCGCCTATCTAGTCCGGCAATACCCAACACCCGACATCCGACCTACTGGGCGACCGACACATAGAACAGATCCAGACGCTCCACAAGCCGGAGAATCCGCTACGTCAGGCCCCAGCGCCTCGATTATACCCACCGGGCCGGCACAGGCTCACGACTCATCTGATGTCAAAGGACGGACAAGAACCCAAGCCTAACCCGACGCCACCTCAGCGAGATTACGACTCTGACGATGCTTGAGGAATGATGGTCACAGCTCGGTCACGGCCCTTGCCGATGCTCTCGGTCGTCACTCGCGGGTCGTCGCGCAGACTCAGATGCACGATGCGGCGCTCGTGCGCCGGCATGGGTCGAAGGCGAATCGTCTTGCCCAACTCGACAGCCCGTTCAGCTTTCTGCTCCGCGAGCGACTCCAGACTGCGTCGCCGGCGCTTGCGGTAGCCATCGGCGTCAACGACCACGTTGTAATTCCCATCGTGCTTGTGATAGATCAACGAGCGGAACAAGTACTGAACAGCGTGCAAATTCCGCGCCCTAGGACCCACCAGCGAATCCGCGTCACGCCCTTCCAGGGAGATCCAGATCGTGGGGCGATCCTCGTCCACCCACTCTATCACGGGCTCAATACTTAGGCCGGGGAGAATGTTCTCAGCGATGTCTCGAGCAATCGCCTCGACACGATCGCGATCCAGTCCCTGACTCTCGGGGCGTTCGCGTCTCGATGGGGCTGGAGGCTCTTTCTGCTCAGCCGTAACAGGAGGAGCGGTCTCCGGCAGCGGTGCGACAGGCTCGGGTTCGGCTGGCTTTAGCCCTGCGAATGTCTGTGGTGGTTTCTCAACACCACGTTCCTCGGATGTCGTCGCCACCTGCTCCTCAGCAGGTGAAGGCCTGACCTCCATTTGTGCCGCGTCCTGGCTCGGCCGTGCTTTCACGACAGACGCCTCGGCTTCGTGAACCTCTTCCGCAGAGACGGCAGCCTCTACCCGCTCCGGTCGACGGGTCACGCGCACGCGGGCATCCCGCATGCCAATTCCTAGGAACCCTCGACTCCCCTCGTCCAAGACCTCAATGTCTACCTCATCGCGCATAGCCGTCAGACGAGTGAGACCGATGATGATCGCTTCCTCGACAGACGGAGCTTCAACAACAACTGTTTCATCGGATGCCATAAGTTAAGCCTCCTGCTCAGGTACTGGTAAGGAACTCACCAGACCGAAAATGACCCATACCTTACCAAAAGATCTTCCCAGAGATCTGGGGAGACGTCAGCCTCTCGAGGTAGCCCGCTTCGACCCTTTGCGGGCCGCTTTCTGAGTTTGGGGGGCCTCCTCCGTCTTCCCGCCCGCATACTCTGCCCGGAACAGGAAGTACTGCAGGATACCCACGAGGTTCGAAATCAGGAAATAGATGCCTAATCCCGACGCATAGGTAGCCGCGAAAAACCCGGTCATCAGAGGCATCATGATCTGCATTTGCTTGCTCATCGCCTCTGATTGAGCATCCCTCGCGGGCGGGGTCAGAAGTTTCTGATAGTACCAAGCTGTGATCACGACCAGAATCGGGAGTACGTAGTAGGGGTCGGGTAGTGCAAGATCCAACCAGAGAAACCGGCTCTTGAGCGGAATGAGCGTGCTTAGGCTGGGGATCCAGCGATAGATGTCGGCTGGCAGAGCCAGAAGCTGCAGAGGCGTCGAGGCCAGCACGCGGATGATGGCTTGATATAGCCCAATCATCAAGGGAAGCTGGATAAGAAGGGTGAGACATCCGCCGACAGGGTTAACCCCAGCCTCCTGGTAGAGCTTCATCTGCTCCTGCGCGAGCTTTTCGCGATCGTCCTTGTACTTCTTCTGCAATTCCTCAAGCTTCGGCTGGAGCTCCTGCTGGCGCTTGGCACTCCGCTGCTGCTTGAGCTGAAGCGGTGTCAGGGCCAATCGGAGAATGAGCGTGACCAGTGCCACCGCCACAATCGTCTCCTGGCCGAGGAACTTATAGAGCAACAGCAACAGGTTGATAACGGGTCGAATCAATACGGCATCAAACACAACGCACTCTCCTCGCTAGACGATTCTCACTCCGCAGCCTGAGGTTCCGACCAGAGCAGCTCTCCGTTGGACAGGCCAAAGGCCTCCACGCGCTTCTGAACCAGAATGGGCATGGTATACAACCGCTCGTCATCTGCCACAAGATCGCCAGGCAGTCGGCCGGGGTTCTCCGGCGTCGTCCCCCAGCTCTCACGCATCGATCCAGACGCTGTCTCAATCGCGTATAGTAGCCCCTTCTCATAGCCTGCCACATAGAGCAGACTGCCATCCGGGTTCAGCGCAGGGCGCCCGTGGATGATGTCGTCAATCGTGACGGGCGCATCCCACACCGTTGAGTGATCTGTGATGTTCAGAGCATAGACATTCCCTCCGACATCGGCAAAGTACAAAATGTCGCCATCCACCAACGGCGTGGCCCAGAGCCAATCCCTGGCCTCAAACGTCCACGCGACCTCATGGGTCTCGAGATCGACCTGGTACAGCGTTGATGCGAAATCACCCATCCACAGATCGCCTTGAGCATAGACCGGCGTCGCCGACAGAGACCCGGCAAACTCGAGATGCCACTGCTCCGCACCCGTCTTCAGGTCCAACGCATACAGGAAATGGTCCAACGATGCGACATAGACCGTGTCGTCCACCACGACAGGTGTGGCCCAGACACGATCCCGCGTTGAGAAGCGCCAGGCCTCCGTGCCGTCCTCCAGATCGACAGCATAGACATTGCCGTCGCCATTGCCAATGAGGAACAGCCCATCGGCCACCGTGCCGGTCCCGACATACTGCCCTGACGCACCCTGGAACCGCCACAGCTCATCCGGGCGCTCAGAAGGAGAGGCTCCCAAGGCAAGACCGTAAACGGTCTGATCTGAGAAGCCTGCGACGACGAGCAAGCCATGCTCACCCTCGTCGGACGCGAGTACCGGTGTAGAATAGAACGGGCGGAGTTCCTCGTCCTCAGGTGGAGGAAAGCTCCAATAGACCTTCCCTGTCTCCGCGTTCAAAGCCTGAACGTGCTCAAGGTTAGCGGCGTAGAGCGTATCGTCCGCCACGACCAACCCCGGCCAACTCTCATGTCGGAGCCCACGACCGCAGCTTGCCAGAAGCAAGAGAACGAGAAGTGGCACAAACACCCGTAGCAGCTTCATACCACGAGCCAAATTGAGGCGGTCAACTAGACTCCGCCAGATCGTCATGCTTCCTCCCACTAACATCCTTCTTTCCTTCAAGTAGAAACCGTGAATCCAGTTCTGTACCCTCTCGACCCTCTCGTGGTGGCACAGGATCATAGCCACCTGGGTTGAAGGGGTTACAGCGCGCAACACGCTTGATCCCCAGCCAGCCCCCCTTGAGTACACCGAACCGCTCGACCGCCTGATAGGTATACTCGGAACACGTAGGCGTGAAACGGCAAGAGGGCGGAAGAAGCGGCGAGACAAAGCGTTTGTACACTCGAAGCAGCCACAAGATCGCACGCTTCATCAGACCAGGCCCTTGGTTCCATTTGATCCGGGTGGCGAATCGACCTTACGCGGAGCCCAATGTACACTCGGGTCGTTCACACTCAACACAAAGAAGGTTGGCGCTCTCAAGAATGGATCGCAAAGCATCCCGCACTTCGGGTTCGTGTGCGCCGAGTAACGCGGTCCGTGCAACCAGTACAATATCCCAACCCTCAGCGATGCAGCTATACAGGTGACGGACACTCTCCCTCAACAGACGACGCGCGCGATTGCGCGCCACAGCATTACCCACCCTTCTGCTAGCCGTGATGCCAATCCGCGTCCTCTCTAGGTCGCTAGGAGCCGCCCACAGGACAACAAACGGATGCGCCCACGACCGTCCCTCAGACCGGACCTTACGGAAGTCTTCCGGACGACGCAGGCGCATCTGCTTGGTCCAAAGGTTACGCTCCAAAATGACCTACCCCAACTTAAGCTCAGACAGCTGGCCCGAGCTCATCGAAAACACAGACTCACACGCACGACCCGCAGACTCAGCAGTAGGAACGAAGGTGGCTTGGAACCCCAAGCTCCCTAACACGCGCTAGATGATTGAGATCTTCAGAAGGGAGTGGTCCACAGAACTCCGGCGTGACCGGCAATAAAACAGGCTACTTGCCTCGAGCCGGTCGACGGGAAGCTTCCTTCCAGTTCTTGCGCTTGTTTCCGCCGATCTTCACTGCGATCAGATTGTTGCGGCCCTTACGTCGGCGACGCTTTAGAACATTACGTCCAGACTTTGTCTGCATGCGTGCTCGGAAGCCGTGGGTGCGCATGCGCTTACGCTTCTTTGGTTGATAAGTTCGCTTAGGCATTATGCATCTCCTTTTCCAGGGTTACGTCCCGTGTTTGTATCCACACATTTACAAACCACGCACCAGTCCCTTACACGAAAATCGCGCGGTCACCCGCGGCGGTTTGGTCGGTGAATTATAGCCTCACGACGCTCCAGGTCCCCTTGCGCCCATGGCGCTCGCGCCCAGAACGCAGCCGTATTATACCTTAAGCGCTATGTAAGTCAATGGAAACGCGGACTCGGTTCTAAAGTGTGTTGGCGATTCGGAAGGTGTGTTGGTCTGCGACAT
>JBNGDL010000036.1:0-33430 GCA_049975205.1 Anaerolineae bacterium
CGGGCTCGCCGCCGGCGCCTTACTCCTTGAGGGCACCCTGCTTCGACGCCTAACGTCGTGGCTCCCCGCCGCGCTCTCCTTGGAGGGGGAGGGCAAGCTCGCGCAGATCTATGCTGCCGTCACCGGCTGTGGTGCTCGCGCAATCTGGCAGGCACTGGCATTCTCGACGGTCTTCAATGGCCTGAACGTTGTGATCCATTGGCTGGCGGCACGAGCCGTCGGCATCGACCTGGCTCTGACCATCCACTTCGTCGTTGTGCCCCTGCTTTCTCTAGCTTTGCTCCTCCCGATCTCGGTAGGAGGGCTGGGTGCCCGGGACTGGGTCGCGCAAATGTTGCTGGCGCCGACGGCGGTCTCCGCTGCCACGACCGCTGCCTGGACGCTCTCAGTCTGGGCTGTCACCGCCGCCGCCGGCCTCGTTGGCGGCGCGATCTACCTCTGGCAGGGCCTCTCGGGCCTAGCGCGCCGGAGCCCCCAGGATAGTCCCTCTGGTCAATAATCTCTAACTGCCGTTGTCTTTGTGCCTTGAGGTTTGACCCGCCGCTTCTTCTGTTGTACAACAGACCCCAGGTTCACCCGACGAGAGCGTGTCATGGCAACCCTCCGCGAGGAGCTGGTGGACTACCCCGCGTTGGGCGCGATTGGTCGACTCAGCAGAAGTCCTATCCGACCACGCCCGGGAAGTTGGCCTACAGCTACGCGATCGACACGGAGAAGTTCAAGCATCTTGTGTTGAGATTCCTTGCGGATGCGGGCGTGGAACTGCTACTCCACACCTGGTTCGCCCATGCGATTGTCGAGGACGATGTCGTACGCGGTGTCATCGTCGAGAACAAGTCGGGTCGCCAAGCGCTCAAGGGACGCGTCGTCGTGGACGCGACGGGCGACGGGGATGTCGCGGCGAGGGCAGACGCCACCTTCTGGCAGACCGTGGGAGACGAGGCGCCGCGGCTTAGACGTGAGAGCGCTGCAGCGGGCCCTGATCGCACAGGGTGCAGAGCTGCGCAGGGAAATGTAGTACAAGGTACAGAAGGAGGAAGAAGAGATGGCAGTATCGGACTCGGAACGGGTGATCCGGGAGCTCTTGGAGGGCACCGGGATCGAGATCAACGGCGACAATCCGTGGGATCTGCAGGTTCACGACGACCGCCTCTATGACCGGGTGCTTCGCGAGGTTGAGTTGGGCTTCGGCGAAGCCTACATGGACGGGTGGTGGGACTGTGAGGCGATCGATCAACTCATCGAGCGCGTCTTCCTGGCGGACCTTCCCAGCAAACTCAAAGGAAACTGGAAGCTGACGCTCCATGTGCTCAAGAACCGGCTGTTCAACCTGCAGTCCAAGGCGCGGGCCTTTGAGGTGGGCGAGCGCCATTACGACCTGGGAAACGATCTTTATAGGGCGATGCTCGACAAGCGCTTGAACTACACGTGCGGCTATTGGAGGGACGCGGACACCCTCGATGATGCGCAGGAGGCGAAGCTAGAGCTGGTCTGCAAGAAGATCGGCTTGGAGCCGGGCATGACCGTGTTGGAGTTGGGGTGCGGTTGGGGCAGCTTTGCCAAGTACGCTGCGGAGAAGTACGGCGCTGAGGTCACCGGGGTGACCGTCTCTAAAGAGCAGGTGAAGCTCGGTATGGAGCTCTGCAAGGGGTTGCCCGTGCAACTCAAGCTCCAGGACTACCGCGACGTTGAGGGTACCTACGATCGCGTGATCTCCATTGGGGTGATGGAGCACGTCGGATATAAGAACTATCGCACGTATATGGAAGTGACCGATCGCACACTCAAGGACGGCGGCATCGCTTTCTTCCACACCATCGGTGCCAACAAGAGCACAGTGGGGACCAATGCCTGGACGACCAAGTACATTTTCCCGAACGGCATGCTGCCTTCGATGGCGCAGTTGACCAAAGCGATGGAGGGTCTGTTTATCGTCGAGGACTGGCACAACATCGGCCCGCACTACGATCCGACCCTGATGGCCTGGCACGCGAATTTCGAGGCGGCTTGGCCCGAGCTCAAGAAGAACTACGATGACCGCTTCTACCGCATGTGGCGCTACTATCTGTTGAGCAGCGCCGGTGGGTTCCGAGCGCGCGCTCAGCAGCTTTGGCAGGTGGTGTTGACCCGTCCAGGCACTCCCCAACCCGAGTGTCGTTATAGCTAGGCCGAGCCATGCTGGGAGGCTGTCGGTGAAGCAGACGGAGGTACTGATCGTGGGCGGTGGCCCGGCCGGGGCCGCCTGCGCCTGGGCGCTGCGACGCCAAGGCGTCGATTGCCTCATCCTGGATCGCGAGACGTTCCCGCGACTCAAACTCTGTGCCGGCTGGATCACGCCTGACGTCCTGGAGGACCTCGAGCTGGAGCCCGAGGCCTATCCCCACGGATTGACCACACTGTCAAAGCTGCGCCTGTCGGTGCGAGGGCTGGCTCTGACCCTGCCAGCTCGTCAGATGGCCATCCGCCGCATCGAGTTTGACGCTTGGCTCTTGGAGAGAGCCGGTGTCCCCGTCGAGACCCACCACGTTCGTGACATCGTGCGGCGTGAAGGGGGATACGTCGTAGATGATGCCTACTTCGCACGCTACCTGGTCGGCGCGGGTGGCACGCATTGTCCCGTCGCGCGAGCCTTTTTTGACGACGTCAATCCGAGATCGCCAGACAATCTGATCGTGACCCAGGAGGAGGAGTTCGTTTACGCAGGGCCTACGCGTGCCCGGGATACGTGTTACCTTTGGTTTTTCGAGCATGGCCTGCCTGGCTATGCTTGGTTTGTCCCCAAGGTTGGGAGCGTCGTGAACGTTGGCGTTGGCGGAAAGGCCCAGACCCTGAAGGGACGTGGCGAGACGATTCAGGAGCACTGGGCCCGACTTGTCGCCGAACTGGACCGTCTAGGCCTGGTGCGTGATCATAGCTTTCAGCCTAAGGGCCATGCCTACTATCTTCGAGGTCCGAGGCCTGAGTTGCGATCGGGCAACGCTTTTGTGGTGGGGGACGCTGCTGGACTCGCGACCGCCGATCTGGGCGAGGGCATCGCGGCGGCTGTTCGAAGCGGCTTGTTGGTCGCTAATGCCATCGCTAGGAATGAGGCCTGTGACGTCGGCGCGATTCGGGCCTGGTCCCAGCCCCGCTGGATCGGCCGACTGCTTGCCGCCGCCTACGGATAGAGGCGCACTTCCCACAACCCAGACCGTGCTCTCGGGGTGTTCAAGGGTATAATCAGCACGCGGACGCTGCGGGATGAAGCTGCGATGGTCCAGAGAACGCACTTAACGATGTGGAAAGGGTTGGTATGACAGCAGACGAAGTGCCGGAAACTGCCGGCCCCGAGATCATCCGCGTGTTGGTCGTTGATGATCACGAGATCGTGCGCAGCGGCCTAGAGGCTTTCCTCTTGGCTGTTCCTGACCTGGTTATGGTCGGCGAGGCGCGCAATGGTCTGGAGGCCCTGACCCTCTGCGAGCGACATCAGCCAGACGTCGTTCTTATGGACATGGTGATGCCCGAGCTGGATGGCGCCAACGCCACACGTAAGATCCGCGAGACGTACCCTGATACTCAGGTGATCGCTCTGACGAGTTTTCAAGAGAAGGATCTGGTTACTCAAGCCCTCGAGGCTGGAGCGATTGGCTACTTGCTCAAGGATCTGACCCTTGAGGAGTTGGCGATGGCGATCCGCAACGCCCACGCGGGCAAGCCCACGTTAGCTCCAGCGGCTGCCCAGGCGCTCATCGAGGCAGCGATGAAGCCCAAACAGCCCTCCTACGATCTTACCACTCGTGAGACCGACGTCTTAGCTCTCATGGTAGATGGCTTGAGCAATGCCCAGATTGGGGAGCGTCTCGAGATCAGTGAATCAACCGTGAAGTTTCACGTGAGCAATATCCTTAAGAAACTCGACGCCATGAGTAGGACCGAAGCGGTGTCCTTAGCCCTGCGAGGGGGCTTGGTGAAACGCTAAAGGCGTAGTGTCCTGACGCGTGACCTTTACCAGAGGCCCGGCCTAGACTTTCGTATAGGCCGGGCCTCTCCTTTCTATCTGACCTCCGATCCCTCCGTCGCTGGATATCCAAACCCCTCCAGTGCTGGATGTAGTTGGTGCCTCAATCCTCTACACTGTAGTCGTCGTTTAGAAACCTACAGATCCAAGTGAAGAGGAGTGTTAGAGATGAACAAGCGGAGAGCATACCTACGTGCGATGCTTCTTGGGTTGGCGATGGTCTTCATGGTCGGTGGGTGCACACAAGAGACGATTGATGAACCGGCGGCCCCACCGCAGACAGAGGATGTGGCCCCACCTCCCACGGGCGGTGCAGCCCGCGAAAATCCTGGTGAGGCCGTGCTGGCCTTCTACGACTGGTACCTAAGCTATCCTGGCAACGTCGTGGCGGATAAAGCCTATCGCGAGAGCCCCATGGTCGTCGCGGCGCTTGCTGGCGAGGTGGACGTTCTTGTCGCCAGCTTCGATCGAGGCGGCTACGATCCCTTCCTGTGCGCCCAGAACCTTCCGGGGGAGATCAATGTGGGAACGGTCACCGTCAGCGGTGACAGCGCGGTTGTTTCCGTGTCTACTGACCTCGAGGGGCACACGTTCACGGTCGAGCTCGCGGCCAGCGAAAGCGGCGACTGGCTGATCACCGACATCACCTGCGGGTCTGGTGTCGGGGCAGGTGGGGTCCCAACGGAGGGGACCTTACCGGCGGATGAGGCTCCGGAAGCGGACGATGCGGTTGCCGAGCCTGAGCCGGCGATGGGTGGCGGGCCAAGAGAGGTCGTAGCAGGTTGGCCCCTGTTCCTCGACGAAACCTATCACTTTGCGATGCAGCTCCCTGCAGGGTGGGTCCACAGAGAGGTGGACATCGACAATCCCAATCAGCCACCGGCGGGCAAGATGGAGCGCCTCGTCTACCTTCAGCCCGAGGGTTGGAACGAGGACTTTATTGCCTTCCAGCTTGAGGTCTATGATATGGATGACGAGACCTTCACGATGGAGTTCTCGCCCGCAACCGCCGAGGAAGTGGTAACTCGCGATGACGGACTGACCTACACCAAGCTGATCCACGAGTTCGGGCCGGCGACGATGTACCAGTACATCTTCCGCAGCCCTTCCGATCCCGACGTCCGCGTGGTCTTCACCGACTACCTGACCGGCTGGCCCGATCGGCTGGCCGGAAACGAGGACGTGGCTGAGAACTTTCAGCCGATGCTGGATTCTTTCGCCTTCTCACAGTGAAGGAAGGGTGTGCGAGATGGCGTCGCCAGTGCAGCTCAAGGTCTTGGTCGCGGATGATCGTAGGGAAGTCCGCTCCGCTCTGAGGTTGGTGTTGCAGCAGACATCGAAACTCGCGGTGGTTGGAGAAGCTGCCACCCTCGAGGCTGCACTGGCTGCACTTGAGAGCCTTGCTCCTGACATCCTGCTGCTGGACTGGGAGCTGCCAGCAAACGGTCCCCGTGTGACGATGCAGACTCTGAAGGCGCAACACCCCGGTTTGAAGATTGTGACAATGAGCAGTCGGTCAGCTGCTCGCCAGGAGGCGCTTCTGGCAGGGGTTGATGCGTTTGTCAGCAAGGGGGATCCCGCGGAGTACCTGCTGGCTACGCTGCTCGATCTAAGCTCTATGCGCTGCGGAGGAAACGATGACGACGAGATCCGTGTCTGAAGCTCGAAACCTGTACGAGATGGGGGAGGGGGTCGTGGAGCTGTCGCCTGCTCACCAGGCTGAGCCCAACGGACCGTTGGCGATCGCGATCGGGTTGGTGACTCGTCCTCGGACGACGTGGTCGACCCTCTATGATGCCCGCAACCGTTGGCTCTGGGTCCCGGCGCTGCTAGTGCTGGTTCTCACCACGCTAGGCGCCTACGCTTTCGTTCGAGCCGACGCCGGCTACCGCTACGACCAAGCGCTGGCGTGGTACGAACGCCAGCCAGAGGGCCAGCTTCGCTCACCCGAGCTGCAAGTCCCTACTGCGGACCTGATCCTAAACCGGGCCGGCGCGCAGAGCCTAGGCGTCCTAGCGCGCTGGGCCGTCTGGGCGGCCTTGCTCTTTGCGGTGAGTCGCCTGGGAGGTGCCCGACCCTTGACGCCCGCGGACGCGGCGACGCTCACGCTGTGGGGATGGGTCCCCTACGCGTTCCGAGGCCTGGTCCAGCTCGCATACACCGCAGTGACACGAACACCCATCTACAATCCGGGCATTGCCGGCATGCTGGTCGACAATACTCCGCCATCTCTGATGGGCTTCCGTTACACGGCGCCCACAGGACGCGAGCACGCCGTGTCCGCACTCTTGGCGGGCGTCGACATCTTCAGTCTGTGGCAGTCGGTGCTGATGGCAAAAGGTCTCGTGACATTTACGCAGCTGCCGCACAAGAGGGCTCGCGTCATCAGTTTCGCACTTTGGGTGCTCCTACTCCTGCTGAACCTGGTCGTGCTGTGAGCAGCGCCATTATTCCGGAAGGAGCGACGATGCTATCGGATGCAGTCTCTAGACAACCAGTGGAGTCGCGGGTTCGGGATCGACAGGTGTGGGGCCACGACGAGGCCGATCTGGCGAAGCTGATCCGGGTTGAGGCCGTTCACCGCCACTTTGCCATGGGTGACCAAGTGGTCCGGGCGCTCGATGGCGTGACCACGACGGTCGATGTGGGTGAGTTCCTGGCTATTATGGGCCCGTCCGGCTCCGGGAAATCGACCCTGCTCTACCTGGTCGGGGGCCTGGACCGGCCCACGTCGGGCCGGATTTGGGTCAACGGGCACGAGCTAAGCTCGTTGAACGAGGATGGCCTGACGATCTACCGTCAGCGGGAGGTCGGGTTCATCTTTCAGAGCTTCCACCTGATCCCCACGATGACGGCACTCCAGAACGTGATGTTTCCAATGGTCTTCGCCCAGGTCCCGTCTGTCGAAAGGCGGAAAAGGGCTGCGGAACTCCTAAGCCTCGTCGGCTTGACACAACGGCTCGATCACCGCCCGACCGAGCTCTCAGGAGGACAGCAACAGCGAGTGGCAATTGCCCGCGCCCTCGCCAACGATCCGAAGATCATTCTTGCTGACGAGCCCACGGGCAATCTCGATAGTCGGATGGGCGAGGAGATTATGGCCTTGCTCGTGAGGCTGAACCGCGACGAAGGACGCACGATCCTCATCGTATCGCACGATCCTTCCGTGACCGATTACACCACCCGGGCCCTCTATCTGCGCGACGGACAGTTGGAGGATCGAGGGGCCGAGACAGGATGAGAGAGGAGCGTGATCTGATGACGAACGATAGGTATGGCGAATGGTTGTTGAGACTGAGGGGCGGCGTGCGACGGCCCGTCACGGCTGCGACGGAGAGGCGCTCCTGGCGCCGGCGCTCCCTTCCCGCTCGCGTGCTGGTTGCGATGACGGTGATGTTGCTCTCCGTATTCTGTGCGCCCCAAGTGGACGCATCGGATGGGTCCATCTCTGAGCCTACGCCTGAGCCGACAATCGCACCGACGGCAACCCTCGAGCAGCAGGCGGTAGCGCCTCAGCTCAGCCGAGTAGAGCCCTTGGGTTTCAGCGCCGCTGCCGGTGCGACACTGAGCATCTCGGGCCACGGATTCATCACCACAACCGTCGCCAGGCTCGTCGGCTACGGCCTATTGGACACCGTCTTTGTCAACGAGGGCTGGCTCAAGGCCCAGGTGCCTGCCGGGATAGCGCCCGCGCGCTACGAGCTCGAGGTGTTCAACGGTGCTCTTATCAGCAACCGCCTTGCGGTGGAGGCAACCGCGCCCTCGCCCACACCTACACCACCGGCCCCGCCCTCTACCCCGCCGCCGGGTCGGCCCATTCTGACGGTGCGCAACTTCAGCGTCGAGCCGACCAAGGTGCGTGCGGGTCAGGAGTTTGCCGTCACGATCGAGATCTACAACAATGGCAGTCGGGCTGGTGAGAACACCATGGCGGTCTTCACAGGTGGAAGCTTCGTTCCGGTTGGCGAGAATGGGCACATGATCTGGCAGCTTCACATCAACCACACGGCGGTCGTGACGCAGCGAATGCGCGCCCCTGATACCCTCAGTGCCGGCATTCACCAACTCAGCGTTGACTTGAGCGCCAACGACTTCGCGGGCGACCACTACGACTATCCGACCACAATCCCTGTGGAGGTGATCAGCACTCCTAGCACCGCCGCGCCGCCCCCCGGTCGTCCTAGGATCATCGTGGAAAGGGCGACGACCTCCCCCACGGAGCTGGTGCCTGGCGACCCCTTCACGCTGACGCTGCGACTGGCGAATCGGGGCAACGCCACCGCGCAGAACCTATTTGTCACCTCGGCATCGACGGACTTGGCGATCCCTGCTGGTGGGGGCGACACGGTGGCGATCGATCGTATCGCGGTCGGGGGAACCGTCACCGTCACGCTGCCACTCGTGCTTGAGGTCGTCGAGAAGGGCGGGCGCCATACGCTGAACCTCGCCTTGAGCTACGGCGATGCGACAGGTGGTATTCACACCGACCAGCAGGCGGTTGGTGTCGATATCAGCGCCACATTGACGGCGCGGCCTCAGCTCCTGATCCGCGCATATCGCACGGCGCCCGCGGCGCTCCTCCCTGGCGAGCCCTTCACGCTCACCGTCGAGATGGCCAATGTGGGCGGCGGCGATGCCTATCAGGTCACACTCTCGCTGGGCGGGAAGCAGGGGGAGGCCTTGGACCCCTTTATCTCGCCGGGTGCAGGCAACGTACTCTTCATCCGAAAGGTGGCTCCAGGCACGACGGCAACCCTCTATCAACCCCTGATCGTCGATGGGTCCGCGACTGCCAAAGCCTATAATCTGCCCGTCGACGTTGCCTGGGCCGACTCTCGAGGCGCGCGGCAGAGCGAAGTCCAACGGATGAGCCTTGTCGTGCGGTATCGAGTGGACCTGGCGCCACGCTTCTACCAGGAGCCCGGGCTCTTGCGTGTTGGCGATGCTGCCTCGTTGGAGCTTGAGCTTGGCAACCTCGGGCGTAGCGCGGTCAACCTTTCGTCGCTGAGTGCCAGCAGCCCCCAGATGGACGTGCGGGTATCCGGGACGCCCTTCAGCGGCTCTCTGGATGCTGGGGGCGTCGCGCCTCTAGACCTGGCTGTGACGCCCCGTCAGGCAGGCGCCGTGAGCCTGGTTGTAGCGGCGACCTACCGGGACGACTTCTATCAGACACAGGTTCTGACGTGGACGCTGCCCCTTCAGGTCGAGGAGGCGCCGACTTTTATGACACCAGACGATGTCACGGGCGCAATCGATGGGGATGTCCCCCCTCAGAACGAGCCCGTGTCCATGTGGTCCAGGGTGCTACGATTCTTCCGCGGGTTCTTGGGGATGGGCAGCTGATGCAGATTGCCGACTTGATTGCACTAATCGCAGAGAACCTGCGGCGGATGAGAGGGCGGGTCGTGATGACGGCCTTGGGCGTCATCGTCGGCACGGCGGCGGTGGTTGTCTTGATCTCGCTGGGGGCGGGGTTGCGGCGCCAGGCTTTGGAGAGCCTCGGCAGCGGTTCGACCGAGATCCGCATCACCGGGGGCATGGATGCGTCGCGATCGGGCGCTTGGGCAGATCGGTCTTCGGGGACCGGGGCCAAGCAAGCTGTGACGGACGCGGCGTTGCTGGCCCAAATCGAGGCCCTGCCCGGTGTCGTCTGGGTCGTGGGCTTCGAGCCGCTGACGGCGTCCGTCGATCTGGAGAGTAACCGGCTCTGCCTTCCATCGGTGCGTGTGGTTGGCCTCGACCCAGCACACCTCGAGCGCCTGCGTTTTGACCTTGCTGCGGGTTCCCTTGAGCTACGCCGCGGGCAGGCGCTGGTGGGATCGCGCATCGCGAGCAAGCTGGGGGATGCGGGCGCCCTGGAGGGAGAGGCGTCGGCCCCGGCTGACCTGCTGAGGAAGACTCTGGATCTCTACGTCGCCCGTATAGGCGCGGATGGGGTGCCGATGGAGCGCCTCGTGCGGGTGAAGGTGGCGGGGGTCCTTGCGCCGCTGGGAAGCACGCATGACTTCTCTATCTACATCGCGGAGCCCGAGGCCCTGGCGCTCAATGGGTGGTTGAGTGCGCAGCGTCGCATCCCAGCGCGGCAGGGTTACTCCGAGGTGTTGGTGAAGGTGGACGATGTGCGTCAGGCAGCTGAAGTAGAGGCGCAGTTGATGGCAATGGGGCTCAATGTCTTTTCCCAGCGGCAGCAAGCCGAGAGCGTGGGGAACTACTTCGACGAGCTTCAGACGCTCTTAGGCGGGATTGCCGCTGTCTCATTACTGGTCTCAGCCTTCGGCATTGCCAACACCATGCTGATGGCGATCACCGAGCGTACCCGTGAGATCGGCCTGATGAAGGCGATCGGCGCCTCCCACCGGGATGTGATGCTTGTCTTCCTGGGGGAGGCCGGGAGCATCGGGTTCTTCGGGGGGCTGACCGGTGTGGCTCTCGCGATGGCGACCAACGGGGCGGTCAATGCCTTCGGAGCCGGCGCCGCCGAGAGGTCGAGCTTGCTGCGGACGCTGTTTGGCTCCTCGACCCACCTGCGGGCCTTCACCCCACTCTGGCTGCCCTTCTTCGCCGTGACCTTCGCGGTCCTTATCGGGGTTCTGTCGGGCTTCTTGCCAGCCCGTCGCGCCGCGCGGATCGGACCCATTGCCGCGCTCAAGTCACGATAGGAGCACGGATGACCGTACAAGATCTCCTCCCGCTTGTGATCGGCAACCTTCGTCGTATGAAGGGCCGCGTGCTCTTGACAGCGCTCGGCGTTGTCATCGGTACGGCGTCGTTGATTGTGTTGATCTCCCTTGGAGCGGGCCTGCAGCGTCTGTCCACCGAGTTCACCTCCGGTAGCTCGCTGACAGAGGTCCACTTCACCCCCCACAGTCGCTACAAGGTTGTGCAGGGCGCTGAGCTGGATAGGATGGCCTCCGAGGCGCCGCCCAGCCGCTGTGGCAACGTCCCGGATGACCAGCCTGTCGTGGATGAGGACATGCGCGAGCAGTTTGCCGCCCTTCCCGGCGTGTCTTGGGTGGCGGTCTACGAGATGCTGCTCGGCACGCCCGAGATCGAAGTGGGCAAGCTACGTGGCTACAGCGGTGTCTGGGGCGTTGCACCTACTTTGCTGACTCAGCTTGGTCTGGAGGTGGCGCGCGGTACCCTGACGCTTGAACGTGGAGATGCCGTCATCGGTGCGGAGTTTGCTGCATCGCTTTACGATCCGGCTGAACGTGACGGGAAGACGGAGGAGCGCTCCGCTGTTACCGAGGCACCTAGCCCTCGACCGGACTTGCTGGGCAAGACACTAACGCTGCGGCTAACCACGCTCGGCAGTGAGGGCGAGCTCGTCGAGCGGACGGTCCGAGTTCGGGTTGTGGGGGAGCTCGCGCCGAAAGGGTGGCTGTACGATACCGTGCTCTACCTTCCCGAGCGCGATGTCGTGGAGCTCAACAACTGGATGCACGGACGCCGCGCCGGGACGCGCCGTGATCCGGCACGGCAGGGCTATACCGGGGTCGTGGTTAAGGCTGAGGACCTGCAGAGCGTAGCCGCCGTGGAGGAGGCGCTGAACGAGCTGGGATTCCCCGTCTACACGGAGCGCAAGCAGCTGGAGGAATGGACCTCATTCTTTACAGCTCTTCAGGTCTTCCTAGGCAGCATCGGCGCTATTTCCCTACTCGTGGCGGCCTTTGGGATCTCGAACACGATGTTGATGGCGATCCACGAGCGGACTCAGGAGATTGGTCTGATGAAGGCGATAGGGGCGTCCAATCGGGCCGTGCGGCTCGTCTTTCTCACCGAATCGGCTGGTATCGGCCTTCTGGGTGGGCTCGGCGGCATCGTGGCGGGGCTGACAATTGCGCTCCTTCTCGGACTGGGTGGCACAGTCGAGATCGCAGGATTGCCTGCGGCGAGTGTCCACACCCCGCCATGGCTCCCGGGTTTTGCGCTCCTCTTCGCCATCGGGGAAGGGGTCCTGTCCGGCACCTATCCGGCGCATCGAGCCGCCAAGCTTGTGCCGATCGTCGCGCTTAAGTATGAATAGCCGCTGCCTTCCGCTTCTCTCCGTGACCAGGCTTCTCGCCTCTCCTCTCTTCAATGCAATCGGTCGGGGCGATCTCATCGCCCCGACCGATGTTGCTTCGTGCAGCTGTTAGGCGCGGTCTACGTTAGTCGTTCCTGATGATGGGGAAGTAGTAGTAGAAGCGCCGCACAGGCACGTTGACGCTTACAGAGGTCAGCTGATCGGCGAAGGCGACGTCGACGACGTTCATGATCGTACCGAAGTTGAAGTCTGCGTCGATCTGGACAACGAAGGTGAAGGCCTGGATATCGCCGCCGTCCATCACGCCACTCCAACTGACGTAGCTCCCACCGGTTGCCTCGGTGTAAGCGAGTCCGTTAGTGGCACTGCCCGGGACGTAGATGGTGTTGGCCGGGATGCTGTCCGATAGGTCGACGGAGAGCGCGCCGTTACTGGAGTTGGTGAGGCTGATGGTGTAGGTGATCTGATCACCGGGATCCGCACGATCGGCTGGATCGGCGGTCATTGCCACCTGGATCGTGGGCGCAATCACGGTCATGGTGACCGGGACGTGCATCTCCGGCAGCTCCGGGTCGTTGCTCATGATGATCAACTCCCCAGGGTGCGCGCCAAGAGACATACCCGTGGCATCCAGCGTCAGCACCATCACATCCTGGCTATCCGGCTCAACCGTGTCTGTCGCCATGTTGGGGTCGAGCCAGGTTTCGCCCTGAGTATCGCTGATCTGCAGCATGCCGGCACCCATATTCATCACCATCAACTCATACGTCATCGTATGACCCTGTGTGAGCGTCACCTCAACGGCGTGCGGGTCCGTGGCGACGCAAGGCGCATCCATCCGCAAGAACAGGTCGCCAAGGTCGGTGGTTGTGCTGCCGACGACGGCGACATCCGGGATCATCTCGCTCACGTAACCATCGTGGGTGATGGTCAATGTGAGCGGACTGTGGCTCTCGTCGATGTTCAGCTTGAACGTACCACTGACGTTCGTAGTTGTCGACCAGGAGGAGCCGTCGGCGCTTTTGGCCACCACGAGCGCCCCTTCCATCTCCGTGGCTTCCACATCGCAGTGGTTCCACCCGTAGACGTCGCCCGTAACCGAGCCAACAGATGCCGGGCTTTCCACCGTCATCGTGATGGGCACCATGAGCGTGGGAGACATTGGGTCATTGCTGGTGATCTTGACATACGCCAGATAGTCGCCAGGTTGCGCAACTTCGGGCACACCGGCGTCGAAGGTTAGCGCAATCTCGGTCGAATCATCGTCCAGGATGTCGCCATTCAGCGGGCTCAGATCCAGCCACGGCACATCCGGGTCTACGCAGTCGGTTGCGCGTCCGGGGTAGGCGAAGCAGATCGCCATCCCGTCCTGCAACGAGCCGGGGATGTTGGCCGCGTACATCAAGCCGTCGATACCATAAAGATTCTCGATACCGGTGGTGGAGGACGCACCCTCATGCTCGCCTGCGTCGGCATACTGCATCAAGATGCTGCCGTTGCGGAAGAGGATGGCCTGCCACGTTCCAGCGGGTGTGCCGTCGACGTGGTCGTAGGTGTCATACTGCACCACCATGCATGCGCCGTTACCGAACGGGCAGCGGTCGAACCCGTGGGTGAAGATTTCGCCCTCTGTGCCGGGCTTGAGGTCGTCCCACATCAGCGCGACGATGTTGTTGGGGAGGTTGGTGTGCGGCATGATGGCCTCGTTGCTGAGGTCGGTGGTCGCCGCGCCGAAGGAGAGGAGACCGTTGCTGCTGACATAGACCTCGGTGTACTCGTTGCCGTAGTAGTTGAAGGTGAAGGGCAACGGCACAGCCGCAGCCTCATCATCGCCCAGGCCGAGCGGCGTGCCGAAGTCGCGGATGTCGACGAAACCGAACGTCGGACCATCGGGCTCACCGGAGCGCATCATCGTGTAACCGAAGTCATCGGTAGCCCCCGTCGGCGTCATGGCAGTTGGCATGAAGCCCATATCTTGTTCACCGAGCGAGAACACCGTTGCCATTGGGCCATCATTGGTCAGGGTGAGCGTCAGCGTATCCGTGAGACCCATAGCCAGCGTCGCAGTGATCCCGTCAGGCGTGAAACCGACACACGGCTTGTTCCATCGCAGTTCGAAGTCGTGCAACAGGTCCTGTGCAGCCGTGCCGTCAACGATGATCTGCTGGCTCACGTGATCAGCCGCGGAGACGGTGACCGTGTAGACATCGCCGGGCATCCAGTGCGCGTAGGCACCATCCTCATCGCTGGTGAGCGTGTAGGACACACCCGACGAAGTTTCGATCAGAATCTCTGCGCCCTCAAGGGCCGCAGGGTTCTCACCGCAGTAGCCCAGGCTGGTGATGGTACCGTATAGCTTGGCCCAGTCGGTCGGTGGGGTGACCGTCAGCGTGACCGAGATTGGCATTTCGGGCTTCATCGGGTCGTTGCTGGCCAACGTCAGGACGCCGCCATAGACACCCGGCTGCTTTACCTCAGGCACGCCCGCATCGAAGAGCAAGTCGACGACCTGCTCGCTGTCCGCTGGCGTGGTGTCGCTCTCGGGAAGCTCTTCAAGCCACGGGATACCACCTCCCACGAAGAAGCTCATAATGCGGCTCATCAGCTCGTTGCGGTCGGCCTGCATTGCCAGTCCATTGTGGAAGTTGACCCCCAGCCAGGCTGACTTGTAGTTTGGTCCAGCGTAATGCGAAAGTGCGACGTAACCGCTGCCACTTCCACCTGAACCATACAAGAAGCTTTCTTGGGCCACACTCGTCGTCCGATTGGCGAAATCGCCGTTGCTATCAGAGGTGCCAGTCAACGCCAGAATCAATCCGTCTCCTAGCGGATCACCGGCAATACCTTCCAGTGTAGCAATGGTAGAGCCAGCGTAATCATCCTCGTATGCTGTTTCGAGGAGCAGGTAGAGGTTATGTTCTCCTAGACCGACTGTGCCGTTCTGCAGGTCCCACAAGAAATCCATGCTGGTAGCAAAGAAAGACTTACCCCCACTAGTCAGCCAGTCAGCTACAATCTGGCATTCGGCGTTATCCGGTGACAGCGTGCTTTCATCGGCCCAGATGAGGATGTCATACGAAGCCAGGTCAAGGGCGGAGGGGAAGTTCAGTGTATCAAGGTTCCACTCGTCCCACGCCATCCCTGTGGCAGTGAGTGCATCACGATACGCCTGCCAGCCAGTAGCATCAACATCCTCAACCATTAGCAGTACTTTGCCCGCCGTCAGACCCAGGATCTCGAACTCACCGTTGGTCTCCGAGAACTGCCACTCGAAGTCGGCGGCGCCGGTGTTGGTGATGGTGAAGGGTACCGTGTCGCTCATGCCCATCGTCAGTGTGACGTCCATCCGGTCAGGCAGCGTGCTTACACACGGCTGCGCCCAACGCAGTGCGACGTCCACGGTGACAACGTCAGCAGGGGTCAGCGTCACATCCGTGATCACCGATGTCACATAGCCAGGCGCGCTGACGGTGAGCGTATACGTCTCACTGGCAGCGAAGTAGCCCATATAGATGTTGGACGCATCCGGCTCGAGCAGCCAGCTTTCGCTCGCGTTCTCTACCAGGACCTCCACACCTGTGGGCATCGTGTCCGTGACGGCATCGCAGTAGCCCAAACCTGTGACCTGACCGGTCAGTTGGCCATAGGTTTCAGGCAAGGTCACGCGCATCGTAACCGGCACGGTCTCGATGAAGTTGACAGGGTCGTCGTTGGCGATGACCAAGTGGGCATTGTAGTCGCCAGGTTGTGTGACGGTCCCAGCATCGAAGATCACGTCAGCCGAGGCGCTGTCGTCGGCAGGTACAAAGCCCATTTCGGGATTCTCCACCAGCCACGGCACGTCGCCAAACGTCACCGGCTCGTCGCTGAGCAGCACGTCGTCCAGCCCGACATCCGCGCCGTCGTCGCCGAGGTACTGGAAGCCGATGCGGAAGGGACCGCCAGGCAACAGCCCCTCGAGGTCGTACTCGCTGTAGGTCCACCACCAGCTCCCGGACCAGTCATCCTCGACCTGAGCTACGAAGATATCGTCACCGCCGCCCACGTCACCCACCACAATCCAGAGGTTGACGTCGCAGTTATCGTAGGTGTCGCGGCACCAGTAGGTGCTGCCGAGGGACATGAAGGAGAGGACACCGGTATCGCCGGTCAGTTCAGAGCTGATCAGCCATTCGTCTTGTGCGTAGCCGTAAGGTACGGCTGCCCCATACGTCCCATTGAAGGCAGCCCAGGATTCCACCATCCAAGTCTTCATTGGGTTGGTGATCTTGGTTGACCAGCCGGTCGGCGGCATCACACCTAGTTCAAAGCCCTCGTGGAGAGGATACTCCAGGGTGGGATCGAAGTCTGGCGTGAACAGGCGGTTCAGCGAGGGCGGTGCGTGCTTAGCCGTGTTCTCAGCCATATAGCCCGCGAGCGGGGTGAAGCCGGGGTTTGCTTCGAGGAACTCGAAGCTGAGCGGACCGGCGCCTGCATTGCTCAGCGTGATCTGTTCGGTCACACTCATACCCATGCTGGTCGTCACCTCGAAACGATCAGGGACAGCTCCCTGATAGCATGGCCCGATCCAGCGGAGTGCATAATCCTGTGTCTGCGAAATACCTGCTGTAAGGGTCACAAGATCCGTCTCGGTCATGTGATCCGGGGCCGTCACGGTGATTGTATAGGTTCCCGGCGCGAGCCAGTAGCTATACTCTCCGTCTGTATCAGTGGTCGCTACCGCCAAAGTATCATTCTCGATGGATACTTCTGCTCTATTTACCGGATTCATCTCGGCGTCGCAATAGCCCCTGCTATAGACTGTGCCATAGAACCGCGCCCAGTCAGCGGGCGCGGTCGCGGTCATCACGACCGGCACGCTGAAGGGGGCCCCGGGATCATCGCTGGTGATGTCGATGGCGGATTCATAGACGCCAGGTTGATCAAGCACCGTGCTATCGAAGCGGACATCCACGTTGGTCGACCCGGTGTCCGCCGGCAAGGAACCTGATGTGGGCGTGGTGTCGATCCACGTCGGCGTGCTTGAGATGGACCAGTTGTCCGACGCAGCACCCACGTTGGAGAGCGTGAGCGTCTCATTGACCATATCGCCCAGCGTCAAGCTGGCGTGCAACTCGTCCGGCGCCCAGGAGAAGCAGGGCACCAGCCAGCGCAGGTCGAAGTCCTGGGTCGTCGTCACACCGCCGGTCACCGTCACACCGATCGCTTCGCCGCTTTCATGTTCGGGCGTCTCGACGGTGATCGTGACGGGGCTGTGCGATGCGTCCAGCCAGAGCTGGTACGTACCGCTGTCGTTCGTCGTGACCGTCCACGTCACGCCACTGCTGCCCTCGATGAGGACCTCTTGGTTCGTTACGGGAACCGGGTCGCCATCGCAGTAGCCCAGGCTGGTCACCGTCCCCATTACCTTACCCCAGGTATCGGGTGGCGTCACGGTCATCGTCACGGGCACGGGAATCTTGTCGTTCTGGGCGTCCTCGGTGTTGACGAAGAGAGTGCCGAAGTAGTCGCCGGGCTGTGTCACTTGCGTGACCGCGGTGGTGGCATCGAAGGTGAGTTCGATGGCGGTGTCGTCGTCGGCCCGAACAGCCCCGGATTCGGGGTCTTCCGAAAGCCAGGGAATCGGTAGGAGATCCGGCGTGGTACCCGTGACGTTCATCACCAGGTGCATGTCGGGGAAGCCGATTGCGGCAGTGTCGGTGGGTTCGTTGACGCCACAAGTTGCTGCTGCCAAGTATGTCGGCGCCGTCTGGCCCAGGTTATTGGAGCCGGCAAACAGCGAGTGACCGTCACTCTGGCCATCGGGCGTGAAGAACTCCACGACCAGCGTGCTGCCTTCCGACACCTCAGCGGTGACGGGTATGTTGATGATCGTCAGGGTTTGGTCCGCAACATCTACATCGGCGGTCCCGATAAGGGTCAAGTTCGCCCACTCCAGATCGCCCTCCAGCGTGTAGAGGTTGATCGTCGCCGGCTGCGTGCCACCGCTACCGGAAGTCGCTGATTCGATGCCGACTTCCACGTTGATAACGGAGAACGCGTCGTCGATGCCGAAATCGGGTAGGTGGAAGACGCGCATATAGCTGTTATCGGCGTGTAGACTTGCTGCGTTACACGAGACTGAGTTCCCGGCGATAATCGTCTGTGAAGTGGAATGGGTCAGTGTATGTGAGCCATTTGGACGATACGGCAATTCGGTAGCGGTGGGAGTCAGATCGGTGCGCGGGCTGCGCGATAGGATGTCGCCGTCGCCAATGGTGACCACGTGTTCCGGCACCGAGGAGACGATGGGGGTGACGGACAGCGGCTGCATCAAACCGATGGCCTCGACCAACGAGAAGGGCGTGTCTCCGGCGCCGGCATTGTTGATGGCGAGAGACTCTGTGATCGTGGTGCCGTACTCCAACGTGGCGTGAACACCTTCCGGTGACACGCTAACGCAGGGTTCCAGCGAGCGCAGACCCACGTCGACGGTTTCGGCTACACCCGCTGTGACCATTACGTCGGTGATAACGGCGGTGGCATGATCGGCGTAGGAGACGGTGAGGGTCAGGGGATTGTGCATAGCGTCAAGCCAGACCTCGTACATCCCGTTCTCGTCGGTTAGCAGCGACCATTCCACACCGGTGCTTGCTTCGACGATCACGCTAGCTTCTTCTAGAGGCGTCGGATTGCCGTCGCAGTGGCCCAGCCCCTGCACGACCCCATTTAGCTTGCCCCAAGTATCGGGTGCCTGAACGGTGAGGGTAACGGGAACGCTGGTCGCCTCGTAGGGCGTGTCACTCTCTATGCTCAGCTCGGCATAGTAGATACCGGGTGTCGCGGCTTCGGGCACGCTGGCATCGAAGGTGATCATAACATCCTGGGAGTTCGCCGCCGCGACTGTGCCGGTTATCGGCCTCTGCGACAGCCAGGGCACCAGATCTGTTCCCGTCACGGCGGTAGCGATGGCGAAGCTGTCGATCTCGGCGCCGCCTTCAAAGGCGCCCACCGGGGCCGAGGCACCCGTGGTGAGGTCGATGATGCGCAGCTCGCCGGATGACGTATAGGCAGCCCAGTAGAGAATCCCCGAGACTTCATCAAAGTCCAGGCCTTGCGCGTAGTTCGCGTCGACGCCCAGGCTGCCGATGACGGTGCCTTCACCCGTGCTTTTGTTCACTTTGACCAACACGTCGCTCAGGTCAACACAGTAGAGCTCGCCAGCGGCGTTGATCCCGCAGTCGATGATGGTGGAGGCGTTGGTGATGTTGGCCACCTGCGTGGCAGCGCCGGTGGCCGGGTTCAGGCTGTATAGTGTCGACACACTGCCATTGGTTGACACCCCGTAGAGAACGTCGGTTGTCGGATCGCCCATTAAGCCGGTCCAGGTGTGGCCGCTGGCTACACCTGCCGTTCCGACTACCGCGCTGGTCGCTGCTGCTGTGTCAACCGCCAGGAGTTCGTCCGTGTCATTATCAATGACATAGAGGGTCGAGAAACCGTCGCCGAGGAAATCGCCGGCATAGGCAGACCCTACGCCGGGGCTTCCAATGACGTTGAAGGTGCCGGGGCTGTCGGTGTTCATGGCAACCAGTTCGTCGGTGAAGAGGTTGATGCCGTAGGCCAGCACGCCCGCAAAGAGATCACTGCCAGAGGACGGCGCGACCTGGGGTTCGAGGGGCGCCGGCGCCTCGGTGAGGATGGGGCTGCTGTGGTCGAGCAGCGGCTCGCCAGACATCGGCAAACCGGCGGGAACGTACCCGTGGTTGACCTCCCTCAGTTCGAAGGTCGCGGGAATTCCACCGAGGTTGTCGATGCTGAGGGTCTGCTTCTCATTCTCACCTACGTGGAGGGTTGCCTCCAACCCCAAAGGCGTCGTCGTCAACCATCCAGCCTCCAGCCCAAAGTCCTGTTGCACCGTGTCGCCGTCTACGAACGTGACGCTCTCGATGGCGTCGCCGTACGAATCCAGGCTGGCGCTCACATCTTGCGTGCCCACGCCGAAGAGCGTGTAGAAGCCGTCCGCATCCGAGATGGTGTCATTCTCAGTGCTGGCGAGCATAGCGCCTTCCAGGGGATCGCCCGTGTTGGCGTCGGTGACGTGACCGACGGCCAGGCCACCCGTAGCGGGAGGCACACAGAACGGCTCCCCCAGTAGCACATGATCGACTTCCCACCACCAGTCCCAACCGGGAGCCACGTAATGGAAGCGCACCTGGGCCTTGTTGGAGCCGCTCAATAGGGTGGTCACGTCCTGTTCGAAGAGCGCCGGGCCGCGCTGATCGGAATTCCACGTTAAGACGTTCGCCCACGTCTTTCCACCATCAGCGCTTATGTCAACCGCTGCAACTTCGCTGCTGGAGAGGTTGTTGTAGTCGTAGGCAAACGAAAGGTCGATCTGGGACATCCCGGAAACGTCGACAATTGGGGAATAGAGCATAGTGTCCATTGTGGTCCCCGCACCACAAGCGTCACTGTCCGCAACGGCGAAGTTGCCACCGCTTCCCGTCAAGTTACCGCGTCCACCAGGATCGTCGCCGCGCCAGATACAGGAGCCACCGTTGTTAACGACGGTCCAACCTGGGGGCGGGAACTCCTCAGACTCAAACGTTTCAAGGAAGCCGCCGCTGAGGCTGTATCCTGGTACCGCGCAGGGCACCGGGACCTCAAGTGCGATATCTACTTGCGTATTGCCGGTCAGCGGCCCCACGGGTCCGACGAACGGTCGATAACCGCTCATACCTGCAGCGGCAGTGAAGATATACGGATACGCTTCGTAGAGGGTCAGACTGTAGTAGCCGGTGACGGGATCGGACCAGACTTCTTCACCCTGATCCGTGGAGACGTGGGCGTAGAGCGGCCAACCCGTCGCCGCGTCAGTCACGTAGCCGTCGACTGTATACGTAGCTGCCTCGGCCAGCGTGAAGTTCTGGACGACGATGTCGCCGGAGGGCACGGTGACACTCTGTACATCGGTCCCCAAACCATACGCGCCGGAGGCGGTGAAGTCGTGGGCGCCGGTGGGCGCGAAGAGGGTGTAGAAGCCGTCATTCACCGCGTCATCCTCGGGCGTCGCGACGGTTGTGGTGCTGTCGCCCAGCTCGCTGGTTACTTCCGCCCCATTCAACGGAACGCCGGACGTGTCGTAGACGTTGCCGAGCACCAGACCACCATCGGTGATCTCACAGCCCTGCGCGATTGCGACATCGTCTATGTAATAGCCTACATCGTTGACGCCACCATCACTGGTGTAGCGGAAGCGGAACTGCACCGTGCCGCCGGCCGCCGCCGAGATATCGTAACGCATCTCTGTCCAATCCGCCGCATCCTGCGCCAGCAACGAGTCCCACATCACTTGCCAAGGTCCCCCGTTGACGCTGACTTCAGCATAGGCGTAGTCGTAGTTCCACTCCATCTGATACGCCTGTTGCCAAGTCGCAATGAGCAAGGTGCCAGAAGCGTAGCTGGAGAGATCGATGATCGGCGAGGCGACGGCACTGTCCGCGTTATCGGTGTAGTTGCCGTCGAGGTTCGTGCCCCAGCAGCCATCGCCGGAAGCACAATCATAAGGCCAGACGGTGGGTGTGCCCCACTCCCAGAGGCCGGCAGCGGTATAGCCACCCTCGTCTGCCTCGAAATCCTCCGCCATCGCGACCGAGGCCGGGCCGCGCCCGGCCGCGGTGCAGTTGGAGAGCGCATCCAAATCGAAGTCCTCAGTCACATCCTGCGTGAGTGGGCCGACGTTCGCTGTCTCAGTGGCATAGCCGGCCTCCCATGCAGCAACCGTCATCGTGTAAAGGTAACCTGTAGCGAGTTCGACGCTGTAGGCGCCGTTCGCGGGATCGGTCCAGACAGGACTACCGGGATACCCCTCGATGTCGATGCGCGTATAGAGCGGCCAGCCGGTCTCGGCATCGGTCACCGCGCCATCGACGATGTAGAAATCCACGGGATCCATGGTGAAGTCGAGGGTCGTGGTCATTGACTCGGTCATGGCGACTGCGGGATTGGTAAAGGTGTTGTAGCCGTATTTCGACGCGACGACGGGATAGGTGCCCGCGGGCAGACTGAGTTCGTAGTGGCCTTGCACATCGGTGAAGTCGGTGCGCACATCATCGGCGGCAATGATGACCTCGATTTGTGCGTCCTCGATGGGCGAGCCGGTGTTGGCATCCGTGACAGTGCCTTCGAGGGCTGAGGTGCCGCAGAAGTCGACCGCTGCATCGACAGCTGCCAACGCATCGATCTCGCCCCAGCCGGTGGCGTGGTTGGGCACGTTGCCCGGGCCTTCGTCGCCATTACCGGTGTCATAGGGAATGGGAACCGCGGTCTGCTCTATCAGCGTCTCCGTGTTGGCATAGTCACCCATGAGACAGGGTGCCGCGTCCCACATCAGCGCGACCAGGCCGACCACGTGGGGAGCGGACATCGACGTCCCTCCCATTGTGCCATAGGCGTCATCGCCGTAGTTGTAGGCGGAGCGAATGCTCACGCCTGGCGCGACCACCTGCGGTTTGAGGTCGGGATAGCCGCGCGGATTGATCGTGTCGGGATTGTCGGTGGGGCCCCAGTTGGAGTGCGTGGCGTATTGCCCATCATCGCGTCCCGTAGAGCCGACGCCCGTCACTTTGCCAGAACGGGTGGGGTTGCCGACGGTGTTGAGCCCGGGTGGATAGGAGTAGCCGCAGTTCGATGCATTGCCATTCGAGAAGACCGGGTAAATGCCCGCGGCGTGCCAGGCGTTGATGACGCCTTCGTACCAGGGGCTGTAGGTCGTGCCGCAGTCGCCCCAGGAGTTATTGACTACGTGTGGGCGCAGGGCGGAGTTGGGATTCTCCCCGTTCAGATCCCACGGCGCCGCCATAAACTGACCACATTCTAGTAGGCCAGCGTCGGTAGCATTAGGGTTGAAGCCCTGGCAGGCGATCCATTGCGCGCCAGGTGCCATACCGATCTGGTTTTCGCCGCCGTCGTCGCCCAGCATCGTCCCCATCGTGTGAGAGCCGTGGCTGTGGGTGTCGTTAGGCTCGACAGCGTTAGTATACGGATCCCACCAATTGTAGTTGTGGTCAAAGCTGCCACCGCCCTCATTGCCACGGTAGTGATCGACCAATGCTTCGTGGGTGTAGCGTACACCGGTGTCGATGTTTGCGACGACGATGCCGTCGCCCATATAGCCCAACGCCCAGACGTCATCAGCATTGACGTGGGTGATATTGGACTCGATAGCCATAGGCTCGGGGACGTCGGGGTCACTCTCGACCGGCCTGTGCAAGATTGGACGCTGTCGCGGTCGCAAAGCCTCAATTTCGGGAAAGCTCGTCGCCAGTGCGTTGAAGGTGTTGAGGCTAGAGCTCTCCACGACAATAACGTTGTCGATCCAGAAGGCCTGATAGTCCGCACCCTGGGCGTCAAGGTAAGCGCGTATGGCCTTCTGGGTGCGCTCTGCCGTCGCTCGAAGGGCGTCAACCACAAACTCTCCTCGCGCTTCCCAATCCATCGCGTAGGCGGGGGAGAGATCGGCTTTCTCGCGGAGAAAGATCAGGTAACCGGCAGAGCCATCTTCTTGAAGTTGGCTACGGAGTTCCGGCTCCACATCCGTCGTTGTTGGCGGACTCGGTGCCGGGTCCGGCAGCCGCGCAGCACTGGTGGTGCTGGGTATCGTGCTCAGCAGAAACACTGCCACCACGAAAGCGTTCAACCATCTGGTTTTCACGATGAAAGCTCCTCGATCTTTGAGAAAACATGAAGTGTTTGGTCGCTGGAAGCCAGGGCCGATGACAGGAACAAGACATTTGGGAGTCCCCCTTCATGCCATGCGAATCACCCCCTTGTACGTCACGAGGTCCCAGCACCCTAGAAACGCTCTGACACCCCACGACGGGATGGCGGACCTAGTGAGTAACCACTAGACCCTGGATAAGGCAAAAGGCCTGAAGGAAGCACCTTCTAGGTTGCGAAATCCAGGGACCCTTGACACAGCAGAACCCCATCCTCACGGAGAGGATGAGATGATGCCTCAAAGAAATGGAGGAGTGTTGCCAGGACAAGCAAGCAGGCTCTAGAGTGTGATTGACGACTACGTGTCCAAAGCCACGCTACAGGGGATGATCAGCATCCTCAAACTAGCCGACGTTTCAACACCCTAGCCCCCGCGAGTGGAGCAGATCCATGCTCCACTCCCCCGTTACTTCCTCTGGCAACGATATGGAATCTTGAGGAGATGCGATCCTAACGTGTCTGCATCGGTATCCTGTTGGTGAGTAGAAGGCGAACAGTAGTACACCCTCAGGATATGAGAAACATTAGTCGCATCGACTGATATTGTACAAAGAATCTTCTCCGCTGTCAAGCCAAATTCTGACATTTGGACAAGAGTCGGGACATTGTCGACCCGTAAACACCCCTTAATGCGGAATGATAGGTATGTGACAAGACTGGTACTCTAACCAAGAGGTGCGCAATGAAGAGAGGGGCGATTTCCATAATCGCCCCTCTCACCTCCTCACGAGCAACACCTTGCCAGGACCAGATATTTGCTACCGATGCTACCCATCACGTGCCGAACAGTGGATATCGGTGATCTGCCATGCCCAGTCCACCATCGCTAGGTCGATGTAGATGGGATCCCAAGCCTGGACTGCAACGCGGGCTCGATCGCCGGTGCCCTCGCTCTCCACCACGGTGATCTCGGGCGGGCCGTCCTGCGCGCAGATGAAGGGGTCGAAGCCGCCGCCCTGTTGTTCGAATGACGCGACCCGATCGTCGATCTTGCTTAGGAAGGTAAACGGCGGGCGCGAGGCTCCAGCGCCCTGGGAAGGGCGCAGCAGGCGTCGAATCGCGCTATCTTATACCCGCGCTCCTGGGCCACCTCGAGCGTCTGTTGGGCGGGGAGCACCATCCGTGTCGCTCCGGCGTCGAGCGCCGCCAACTCCAGCGCCACGCGCAAGTCCCGGCTCCGGGGGCGCATGCAGCCAAGCGCAATCTCCGTGTCCGGGAAGCCAGCTCGGAGCCGAGCAATGACGCCGCCTACCATCTCGGGTGTGGGGGGCTTGACCTCGGCCATCTCCGTGCCGCGAGTGGGCGTGAAGACGATGACGACGATGGACTCGGGTGGCACGCGCCCCGTGTCGGGCGCGATATGCGACAACACACGATCCTCGTCGCCGTCATAGACTGCGACGTGCGGCACGACGGGAATGCCGGCCTCCCTCAGCCGATCGTACGTGGCAACATAGTCCTCCGTCGTCGCGTCTAGTCCGAAGATATCCCGGATCGTTCGGTTCTTGGGTAGCTCCAGCGACGCGAAGTCGATGGCGCCGCTGAGTGCTTGGGCCGTCGCCGCGCTCATAAGCCCCGGGTGCAGGTTAAGGATCAGGCCGGTCTCGGCCTTCACCTGCTGTAGCGCCGCCACCCGCTGCTCGAGATTGAGAATGCTGCCCTCGCGGGTCGACCCACCGCTGATCAGGGCCCCGATGGCGCCCTCGGCCTTAAGCCGCCGGCAGACACGGAGCAGATCATCCGCATTCTCTGCCGGGGTCATCCCTCGAAGGTAGGCGCGGTTGCAGTGCTGGCAGTTGAGCTGGCACCGTGCCCCCGACAGCGAGATTGGGGGGAATTTGGGTATCGGATGGTAGATCTTGAGTTGCATAGGTTCCTTGCCGTCTTGACGGCTGTTCTGCCAGTAGGAGGGTGTCAGTCGTTCTTAACCGCCTTGGCTGCCATCACGACGTGGACGATGTCATCGACATCGGCGCCGATGACCTGGACATCACTGGCGAAGAAAGCGCGAACCTCAGCGCGGATGGCCTCCGGCTGCCATGGCGTGCCGATCAAACGAGCCTCCAGCTCCTCAATGGCGTCCTCCGGGTGCATGAAGAAGTCGCCGGTCAGTCTCAAGGTGTGGATCCTAGGTGGTGCCTTGTTCGCGGCGTCTTCCAGCGTCAGCCGCACGCGCAGCAGCTTACCCCCCGTCACCTTGTGATCAGCGCTTAAAGGTCCACGCGTCGCTCTCATAGCGCTCCTTCCTCAGTTGCTCAGCGAGGGTCAGCTCTTCTTCGGTCAGCTCGCCCGGCACCAGCTCGATGTCCAGGACCTTGGCGAAACCGTCTACCATCGCCTCGGTCACGCGCTCGCGGTCCACCTCCCCCATCTCTCGCTGGATCGAGGTCACGCGCTCTTCCACCCCTGCGATGAGCTTGTCGCGGATCTTCTCGTTTGGGACCTTGAGCAGCGTGAACATCAGATGCGGATCGACCTGGCAGAGGAGCGTGCCATGTTGCAAGATGCCGGCAAAGCGGCGCGTCTGTGCGTTGCCGGAGATCTTCCGCCCATTCACGGCGATGTCATTGATGGGCTTGAACTCAGCCGGTAGGCCGAGCGCCCGTAGCCCCTCGACCAGCCCACCGCAGAGTAGCTTGTAGGAGTCGAGCACCTTCCGGGGTATGCCAGGATAGTTGTCTGGGAGCGTGATGGAATAGGTGATTTCGCCTTCGTAGTCGTGGTAGACGGCCCCACCGCCGGTCAAGCGACGGATGACGTCGACGCCTCTTTCCGCGCAGGCGACCAGGTTGACCTCCTGTTCCATACCCTGGAAATAGCCAATGGAGACGGCTGAGGGCTCCCAGCGGTAGAAGCGGAGCGTACAGGGGGAGCTCCCGCTGGTGTCCCACCCGGTCACGCATCTCAAGATGGCCTCATCGATCGCCATATTCTCATAGGCGCTGCGAGCGCCGTGTCGCAGCAGCCGCCATTGTTGGCTCATCGCGCTCCTTTCATAGGGAGACTGTTGGCAGGGGCAGATAACGCGCCAGCTCGGCCCTGGCCTCGGCCTGCTCCTGCTCGGTAAGGGGGGCCGCGAAGTTGTAGGTCGGTCCACCGGGCCGCTCGTTGTACAAGGGGCGATTGCAGTCGGGACACCCACTCGTCCGAAACGGCGTCCCTGTCGCCAGGATGCGGGCTAGAGCATCGTCTGGGATACCCAAAGAGACGAGTCGGCCCTCAGAGAAGGTCATGTCGCTGTAGCTAGCGCGCCCCATGGTGATCAAGAACCGTGCCAGTTGAATGGCACGATATCGCCCAATCTCCGGCGGCGGGAGGTCAAGCTGTGCGCCTCGGACCGGCGTGAAAGCGAAGAGGGCCACGTAGCAGTGGCGATCGCGGGCATCCTGTATCTTGCGCACGATCTCCTCGTCGCTGTCGCCCAGGCCCACGATCAAGTGTACGGAGCCCGTGCCGAAGACACTCACGACCTCGTCCAGGAATTGGTGGTAGCGGGCCCAGTGGAAGCCGGGCTTGACCCGGTTGAAGTTTGCCTCCGTCGCACAATCTAGGCCGACGCCCACACGGTCGACGCCCGCGGCCTGGAGCTTCCTCAGCCAGCCAGGATCCGTCGGGTTCATACAGACCGAGATGGGAAGCGCGACAGCACGATGGATAGCTTTCGTGACATTGATGAGCGTTTGTTCGATGCCTGGGCTGCGAAGGCTCTGCAGACAGACGCGGCGGAACTCCGCAGCGCTTGGGAGACGCTCGATCACCTGCTCGAGGGCAAACTCGGGCCAGGCGATGCGTGACAGGAACTTCGGATCGGCGTTGCTATCCCTGGCTTGCGCACAGAATCGGCAGGCACCTACACACGATTCACCCAGCATCGCGTAAAGCGTGGTGGGCCGGGCTTCCATGCGGGCGCTTCGGAGGCCGAGTACCACGGCGGAGCCGAGGCTCACCCGGATCTTCGTTGTCTCGTTTCCCACGGTATGCCGGATTCCCTATTCGTGTTCAAAGTTGAGGCTAGTCTATCAGCTTTCCAGGCCACAGGCAACCCACTAACCTAGATGGCTGCAGTCGATATCGCGCTCTACGACATCAAGGGCAAGGCCCTCGGTGTGCCGGTCTACGATCTCCTGGGAGGCCGTGCACGCGACAAGGTCATCTGCTATCCTCATAACCGGGGCCACGCCCGTGAGATCCAGCCCCTGGTCGAGTCTTGCCTGGAGACCATGGAGGAGGGATGGAAGTTCGTGCGCTTTGGCTTGCCGCAGGATGGCGAGATCCTGGAGCCCAGATCGGCGGTGCTCACGGCGATTAGGCAGCTACAGGCGGTCCGCGAGGCTGTCGGTGATGAGATCGAGATCTGCTGCGACGTGCACACCCGACTCGACTTGCCGGACACCCTCTGGCTCTGTCAGGAGGCCGAGGCTGTACGCCCCTTCTTTATGGAGAATCCCCTGCGGTCGGAGAACCCCGATTCCTTCAAGACGCTGCGGATGCGCACCCGATGCGGCTGACCGAGCTACCCCATCTCCGACGCTTGGATGGGTCGGTGACGAACTGGTGATGCGAGGGCCAACCGCGCAAGGACAGAGGAAAGACCCATGCCAGTGGTTTGTGTCAATCGGAAGGGTCAGACCTACTATCTTCACCCGCGGACCACGAAGACTGGCGGTACGGCTTACTTCTTCTCAAAGGAGCGGGGAGACGGCCTAGTCACGGAGGTCCCTGCCAGCTTCGAGATTCACGAGAGTCCTACGACGACTGGATTGAGATCGGTGGCTCTGGGACATTCGACGAGCTGGCGCGCGCCTACGTCAAGGATCTATGGCGAGATAGCTTCTTCGAACTGTATTGAGGCCCCCGGTCCCCTTGTCGGTCTGAGCCCCTGCCTCGAGAAGCGCTTCGCAGAGCGCGAAGATGCTGAACAGCACAGCCTTTGGGCTGCCGACGGTGAGGCCAGAACCGCTATGGTCTGCGGCGCCGGTTTAGCATCGAGAGAACTCCTGCGAGGTATCTCCCGTTTGCTAGATGGACCATCCCTGTGGTGATATGGATGGGCATGCTGTTTGGCTCCAGTTGGCTCAGTTTTCTGAGCGGCGTGCTCGTTGAGCTTGCCATAATTAGCTTGAATGTGGGATTGCCGTAGTCCACACCGCCGAAGCTCTTTCCGATCGATCTCTCGATGCCCTTGACGATCTGCCGAATGACGAAGCTGTTCTTCATGTCCTGGAAGGAGCAGTCCAGCGTATACTCGCCTTTCTTGGCTGGTTTGACCGGCTCAATGCGTCTTCCAAGCAGTGACTCGAAGTCCGCTTGGGTGACCTCCCCGGTCGGGTCAAGGTACCAACGGGGGACCTCCTGGAGCCTCGAGCTGACAGGCGATCCGTGGACGTTCACGCGACGCTGCAGGCGGATGTCACGGCTGGAGGCGCCGATCAAGATGGTATAAGCGCCGCCCGGCACCTCCCATTTCCCCACCTCGGCGTCATAGACGGCGAAGGCTCTAGCATCGAGGGTGAAACTCACCTCTCTGGTTTCGCCCGCCTTCAGGAAGATCTTCGTGAATTCCCTCAGCTCCTTCTCTGGGCGATACGTGGGCTGTTGCGGATTGCCGACATAGAGCTGCACAACTTCTGCCCCATCTCGGTCGCCAGTATTCCTGATCTTCGCCGAGACGGTCAGTTCGTAGGGTGGATCGAGTTCAACCGTCGAGATGACCAGGTCCTGGTATTCGAAAGAGGTATAGGAGAGCCCATGCCCGAACGGGAAGAGGACGGGTATCTCAGCCTTGTCGTAGTATCGGTATCCGACGTAGACTCCCTCCCGGTATTGGGCTTGTCTCCCTCCAGTCTCGTAGAAGCGAGCGTTGGGAACATCGGCATAGCACATGGGATAACTTTCCGCCAGCTTCCCGCTTGGATTGATACCACCCGCCAGAAGCTCAGCCGCCGCCAACCCGCCGGCCTGGCCCGAGAGATACATGTTGAGCACCGCCCTGACCTTTGACAGCCACGGCATCTCCACCGGCGCCCCGCCGACCAGGACCACCACTGTGTTGGGGTTTGCCTCTGCCACCTGCCCGATGAGCTTGTTGTGGGCGTCCGGCATGGCGAGGCTGGTGCGATCAAACCCCTCTGATTCGTAGATGTCAGGCAGGCCCGCGACGATAACGGCGATGTCGCTTTTCTGCGCTCCAGCGACGGCCTCCGGCAAGAGCATGTCGTCGATAGTGCCGTCTAGCGTGTACCCTGGATAGTAGACGTAGTCCAACTTCAGCGCATTGAACCCGTCTATCACGTTGCTCAGCTGGGTCGGGGTGATGTGCGAGCTGCCTGAGCCTTGGTAGCGTGGTTCTTTGGCCAGCGCCCCGATCAGCGCGATACGCTTGCCCTCACTGATCGGAAGCGCGTTCGCTTCGTTCTTGAGCAGGACCGCCGAATTCGTCGCGATGTTCTTCGCCAGGAGATGGTGGTCGTCGACGCTGTACCGGTAATCCGCTTGGCGACGCGCCGCTGCAGTGAAGACCATGTCCAGCAGCCGGTCGACGCTTTCGTTCAACCGCTCCTCGGACAGCGCGCCGTCCCCGATCGCTGCGATCACCATCTCGTCGAAGTAGCCGTTGCTGTTGGGCATCTCGAGATCCAGCCCGGCCTCAAAGGCCTCGACCCGATCGTGCATCGCGCCCCAGTCGGTCAGGATCACGCCATCGAAGCCCCATTCCTCGCGCAGGATCTCCCTGAGCAGATAGCGGTGGTCACTGCAGTAGGTGCCGTTCAGCTTGTTGTAGGCGCACATAACCGTGGCTGGCTCTGCCTGCTTCACCGCTTTCTCAAAAGCCGGTAGGTAGATCTCGCGCAGCGTCCGCTCATCGATCAGACTGTCGGACGTCATCCGCTCATTCTCCTGGTTGTTCCCGGCCAAGTGCTTGAGGGACGCGCCAACGCCTTGACGTTGCAGACCCTTGATCCAGTTAGTGGCCATCTCCCCGGCGAGGTAGGGGTCCTCGGAGAAGTACTCGAAGTTCCGACCACACAAGGGGTTGCGCTTGATATTGACGCCCGGCCCTAGGACGATGGATACTCCCTCTTGCAGGGCCTCCTCGGCAATCGCGGTCCCTAGCTCCCGCAGCAGCGCCCTATCCCACGAGCACGCGCAGAGGCTGGCGGTGGGGAAGCAGGTGGAGGGTACACTTTCGTTGATGCCCAGCTGATCGGCGGTCGCCAGCTGCTTACGCAGGCCGTGGGGCCCATCCACCATAGCGATGCTGGGAATGCCATACGCCTGAAACGTCTTGGTCGAAAAGAAATCGGCGCCGGAGCAGAGCGCGATTTTGTCTCTTAGCGTCATCCGATCGATTAGGGCTCGATGCTTCATTGGGCACGATCTCCTACCTATACGAAGACGGTGGGCCGCAGTATATCAGAATCCCGCGAACCATGGTAATTCTGCGTGAAATCGCTGGCACTGAGGACGGGTTCCCCATCCCGATGACTTGCCGCCCCTAAGCTTATGGCTAAAGTATGGTCAGACAGGCTGCTCGGGCCAGCGGATCCGAGCTGAGATGAAGGGAGCCAACCGATGTTTACGATCATCAACCTTGGCACGCTTCCCCAGAATAAGTTCTGGGGCGAGACCGCGCTCGTACGCACCGACATCAGCGCGACATGCACGCTGCTGGAGGTGGGCGGTCACCGTCTGCTGGTCGATCCCTCTCCGCATCCTGATCGTCTGGAAACAGCGCTCTTTGAGCGCAGCGGATTGCGGCCTGACGCCATCGACAGCGTCTTTGTGACGCACTTCCACGGCGATCACCGCTATGGGCTCGGCCTGTTCGACGATGCGCTGTGGCTGATGGCAGAGGCCGGGTTGGAGGAGTGGCGGGAGAAGTCACCCCACGAGTCGGCGATCATCGACCGATTTGAGGCGGCGGAGGCGCATCTGCCAGAGGGGGTCGAGCTCCTCCCCGCACCGGGTCATACACCTGGGCTCCATGTGCTGCGCACGCGAACGCCTTGGGGGCCCCTCATCATCGCGGGCGACGCCGTGATGTCGCGTGAGTATTTCGATGCGGAGGAGGGGTACATGAACTCGGTCGACTTCGAACAAGCCGCAAACACGATTCGCAGAATCAAGCGGCAGGCCACTCTCGTGATTCCTGGGCACGACAACCTCATCCTCAATCTGCCGCAAGATGCCGGCAGCCCATCTTCTATCTACGACGTCGTGTCTTGGAGGGCTCTAGAGCCGTGTTACTGAAAGACCCGAACCCCAACCCTATATCCGCCTCTGATCGCCGACGCCTTCGGGATCTCGCCAAGCGGCTCGCTGAGATTGCCTCGCACGAGATCCAGCAGGAGCGCAGGCAACAGTGGAAAGAGCATAACAGCCTCAGAAGTCAGCGGCCCATGATCCTCGTCTTCCCCGAGGGCTCGTGGCAGGAGCTGCTGCCGGACTCGGCCCTGCGTTGTGAGGGCCGACGAGCCAGAGAGATCGAGTGGCAGTTGTGCAGCCGCCTCTATTACCACGATCACTTTCAAGACGACACCGTGATCGAGGGGACGTGGACGGTCGATAAAGTGATTCACAGCACGGGCTGGGGCTTGGAGGCACGTCGGATCGAGAGTGCGGAGGCGCGCGGTGCGTGGCTCTTCGACCCGGTGATCAACGAACCGGCCGATATGCAGCAACTGCGCGTGCCGGAGATTATCTACGACCAAGCCGCAACGGAGCAGGCCCTGGCGGAGGCCCGGGACCTCTGTGGCGATATCCTCGACGTGCGACTCAAGGGCGTAGCCCACGTCTCCTACCACCTAATGGCGCTATACACGGCATGGCGAGGGCTGGAGCAAGTGATGATGGATATGGTGCTCAACCCTACCTGGCTCCACGATGCTATGGCGTTTCTAACCGAGGCGCATCAGCAGATCCTACGACAGTATCGCGATCTCAACCTGCTCTCTCTCAACAATGATCAGACCTACCAAAACTCTGGCGGCAATGGTTACACGGACGAGTTACCCGCCCCCGGCTTCGATCCGGAGCGCGTGCGCCCCAAGGATATGTGGGCCAGCGCTGAAGCCCAGGAGATGGCTGGTGTGTCGCCGGCGATGCACGAGGAGTTCATTCTGAGATACGAGAAGGAGTTGCTCGCTCCTTTCGGCCTGACAGGCTACGGCTGTTGCGAGGACCTGACCCGCAAGCTCGACCTTGTCTTCGCCATTCCCAACATCCGACGCATCTCCATCTCCCCCTTTGCCGATGTTGACGGCTGCGCCGAGAAGCTCCGGGGGGACTACATCTACTCCTGGAAGCCCAATCCGGCACATCTCGTTGGGACCTTTGATGAGGGGCGCATTCGTGACTATATTCGGCACGCCGTCGAGGTCACGCAGGCTAACGGCTGCGTGATGGAGATGGTCCTCAAGGACACCCACACCTGCGAGCACCATCCAGAGCGCTTCGATCGCTGGGTGGCGATCGCGCGAGAGGTGCGCGAAGCCTACGGTTACCGATAGCCGTGGGCGCGGGGCAACGTGTTCTCGTCCACACCCTGTGGGCATGGCGCGATGGCCCCGGTGCGTAGAAACCGTGCTCGTGCGTGTCAGTCCAGGTGCCCCTCCGGTCGCCGAGTCTCCTCGATTGAACTTGAG
>JBNGDL010000037.1:0-33311 GCA_049975205.1 Anaerolineae bacterium
GCTTCAAGCACGACGACACGGCATCTTCACCCCAGCGGAAAAGAAGCTCAGCGGGCCTCATTGGAACTTCCTGAGAACCAACGACGTCTTTAGCTACAGAAGGACAGAGAAACCAGCCGCGAGGCGATCACCCCGCGGCGAGGCTAAGCGAAGTCTATAGCAGATGGTTAGTTCAATACAGGTTCAATCAGGAGGCAACAAAATGAAGAAGCTTCGATGGCCCATTGTGGCCCTTACCGTAGTCGTAGCGACCGCCGTCCTCGGCAGCTGCAGCTCGCTCTCTGCGAGCCCGGGATTGGCATCAGAACCTGCCGCATCGCTGCGCGGCGGTAGCGCTGCAGTGGTGAATGGGCAGTATACAGAAGGTCTGGTCGTCTCCGGCACAGGAACGGCTAGCGCGGATCCCGAGATCGCCCAGGTCAGTTTCGGCGTTGAGTTACAGGGGCAGGATCCCGATCAGCTCGTCTCCGAAGCCGCACAGAAGATGGATGCAGCCCTCGCGGCAGCTAGAGAGTTTGGCATCGCCGAGGAGAAGACCCGGACTCTGGGCTACAACTTATGGGTTGAGACGGCCCAGGATCCCGAGACCGGTCGTCCTACGGGTGAGATCAGGTATCATCTGTCGCACCAGGTACAGGTGACGACCAACAACATCGCGTCTGTTGGCGAGCTGCTGGCGGGGATCGTCAATGCCGGCGCTAATGCCGTCTCCGGCGTGAACTTCACCGTCGAGGACTCCAAGTCATTGGTGATGGAGGCCCGAGAAACCGCCCTGACCGACGCAAAGGAGCGCGCTGAGCATATCGCCGGTCAGATGGGCATCTCCCTCGGCAAGCCGATTCTGGTCACCGAGGGGGGTGGGGTTAGCCCTGTCTATGACCGAGCTATCGGTGGTGGCGGCTTCGCAGAAGCTGCAGCGCCGAGCGTCACACCGGGCTCCTTCTCGGTCTCGGTGAGCGTGCAGATCGTCTACGAGATCCGCTAATCAGAAGCAGGTCTGGGAGCCAGAGGGCTCAGCCGGTGGGCTGGGCCCTCGTTCTATAGGGGGAGGGGATAAGGCAACAAGGGATAAGGGACAAGGTCAAGGCAAGATGGAGGGCAGAGGAGCTTCCTGGTACCTTGTTACCTTAGCACTTATTGCCTAATCACCCTGTCGGGTGGGCGTAGCGTGATCTGTCGAGCGTCCCCGGCTCGGTCGGAGACCGGCCGGAACACGCGGCTCGGCTGGAGACCGGCTGGAACACGCGACTCGGTTGGAGACTGAGCGGAACACGCGGCTCGGTCGGAGACCGGCCGGAACACGCGGCTCGGTCGGAGACTGAGCGGAACACGCGGCTCGGCTGGAGACCGGCCGGAACACGCAGCTCGGTAGGAGACTGGCCGGAACACGCGGCTCGGTCAGAGACTGGCCGGAACACGCGGCTCCGTCGGAGACCGGCCGGAACACGAGCCACGGTGTTCTTTCCCGCGACCGTGCGTGGGTTCAACTATGCATCATCTCCCTGATTGCCTTATCACCTATTACCTTATCCCCTATCCCCATACAACACGCAGCGCACCCACTGCTTGTGGTCGGCGTGGACCCAGGGGGGCTCGATGCGATCGCAGATGCCCGGTCGCATTTCCGGACAGCGGGGATGAAAGGGACAGCCACTAGGGATGGCATAGGCGCTCGGGACGGTGCCACGAATGGATGCCAGTCGCTCCCCCCGGATCTTCTGTCCCAGCCGGGGAATTGAGCGCAGTAAGGCTCGGGTGTAGGGATGCAGCGGGTTGTGAAACAGGCTGTCCACCGGAGCGTCTTCGACGACTCGCCCCAGGTACATCACGACCACCCGTTCGGTCATCTGAGCGATGACCCCAAGATTGTGCGTGATGAACATAATCGCCGTACCAAATCTGTGTTGCAGGTCCCGCATAAGCTGAAGGATCTGGGCCTCGGTCGTCACATCGAGCGCCGTCGTCGGCTCATCGGCGATGAGGAGGTCCGGGTAGCTGGAGAGCGCCATCGCAATCATCGCTCGTTGGCACATCCCGCCGCTGAGTTGGTGAGGATAGCGCTCCATCGTGCGAGCGGGCTCCGGCATGCCCACGTTGTCCAACATCTGAACTGCCTCCAGCCAAGCCTCCTCCTTCGAGACAAGCCGATGGATGTAGACCGCTTCGCTGATCTGCTCTCCAATTGTGTGGACTGGGCTCAACGAGGACATCGGCTCTTGGAAAACAATCGAGATCTCAAGGCCACGTATCGCTCTCATCTCGGTGCCTCTAGGATCCAGATCCGTGAGGTCGACCACATCCCGCGAGTTCCCCACCGTCCGGTGGTAGAGCAGCTTTCCCGCCACAATGCGCCCCGGCGGAGGCACCATACGCAGAATGGAACGGGCCATCACAGACTTGCCACATCCGCTCTCACCCACGACCCCGAGCGTTTCGCCGGTGTGGAGGGTGAATGTGGCCCCGTTGACGGCGTGGACGACGCCTTCGTCGAGGAAGAAACGGACCTGGAGGTTGTCAACCTCCAGGAGCTGAACGTCGGTTGCAGGCACGCGCTCTCCTATTCCCCACCCAGAGGCTATGCCTCAACCAAGTAGGGATAACCTCCGGCCCAGGCGATCCTACGCCTGGACAGATACCATGTCCGACCAAGGTCGTTGTTGCCCTGATAGAAGAGGTAGGTCTCTCCCCCACCTACCTCGACGGGCGCATCGTCAATGAAGATGTAAGGATGACCGGCCTCGCAGGCGTTCCAGCTTCCGGGCTCCCCGTTGGGCAGGAAGGGATCCCTCGAGAGCCGTCGCCAATGCACACCGTCGCCACTGATCGCGCAGCCAATCTGTTGTGGTCCGTTGTTATAGGCTCCGCCATAGAACATAAAGAATCTGTCCCGGTGCTTGCACACCGCGGGGGCCTCAACGCACTCCTGCTCCCAAGGGAGCTCTGGCTTGAGGATAGGAGCGTCGCAAAGCTGTATCCATGCGTCGCGCTCGAATCCAGAATCCAGGGCCGCGGCAGCGACACCCAGCATCTGCGTCGTCATCGAAGCGTCCCGCGTAGCAAAGTAGAGGAGAAGCCGGCCGCCATCAATGACAACGTCGGCGTCGATGGCGCGCCCACAGGTCCAATCTCCCTTCGGCGCGAAAATGGGATTGGTGGGATTCCGATGGAAGTGCATCCCATTGGCGGAGGAAGCATGGCAGATCGCGTCCCTCGGGCCATTACCGTAGGTCTGATAGAAGAGATGCACGCGACCATCCAGGACGGTGGCGCCGGGGGCACAAATCCCATTCTCCTCGCAGGCTCCTTCGGGCAGAATCTCACCGACCTTGGTCCAAGTGGTCAGGTCCGTGCTCTGAGCTATGCCGATCCCCCATCCTCGATAGGGCCCCCAATCGGGCTGCCCACCCCAGCCGTTGTGGGTGTGTTGCCCCTCAAAGGGCGGGATAGAATAGTAGAGCCAATAGCGGCCAGAAAACCAGACGACGGCAGGATCTTTAGCGAAGGGACGTCCCTTTCTGGACGTATCTCCGTACATCATCATCGCTCGTACACCTCATCGTGCAGGCGAACCTCCGCTTCTGATCCCATTCTATCACGCTGGTAGGCACCCGTCCAAGAACCTCATTACGATGATGGGCTCGTCCCTTTCTCTACGAAACTCAGACGCATGACCACGTCGCCGACTTGGATATCCATTTCCCGAGCAGGAAAGCCAGCGACACAGTAGGGGTTCTCGATGTGATTCTTCCCAACGAGGGAGAGGGCCTCATCATCGACCAAGACTGGGCCGCTCCAAGACATTTCTAGGGAGTCCCCACGTAGAGTGGTCCAGCTCACGCCCTCAGCCTCAGAAGCGACAGGCAGCGCCAGGACCCTCTCCTGGAATGTCTCAAAGTCCTCATCCAGTGCCGCCCGGCCCATCTGGCAGAGCCATGCGTTATGACGACCCAGTGAACGCAGCTCCCGATATGCGGTTGGGCCGCTCTGCAAAAGGTGCAGCCCCTGGGTCGCAGTCAGCGCGAGGTAGCCGTCCCCCTTCTTGGCAAAAGCCCAATCCCCCCGCAGCACATAGTCATCGAAGGCATGAATGGGGAAGTAGGCATGGGTGAAACCCATCCAGTCGTCCTCAGGGAGCCTGTGAAGGGCGATCAACGCGTCCTGCCATTGGACGACGCGAGGGAGCACGACGTTCCCGCGCCAGAAGTTGGGTCGGTGGGCATCATGTAAGCTTGCGCAAGCAGGATGGTTCACGAAGACAGTCGCCCCTGGCCCAAGTGTGGCTTGCCAAACGTGTTCTTCGCCACCGCGCTCCCCGGCGCGGTGATCCTGAGCGGCACTCAGCATGAAGTCCGGCGTCTTGTACGTGACGAGATCGACACCGCGGTCTTCGTCCGCGTCGAGAGGTCCGTGATGCTCGCGGCTGACCAACACGTCGGGCAGGTCCTCAGCAATCGTCTGGAGCAACACCGGCAGCTCGTACGTCTCCATCAGCGCTAGGCTCACGATCCCCCCCAGGTGAGAGTTGAGGACTCCCATCCCCCACATCAGTTTGCCGACGCCCGATGTCGCCTCCAAGTAACCGCCCAGCAACGATGCCGTCGAGGTGCGGCCTCGGGTCGCACCAAAGACGCCCTTGTAGGAGTTGGTTGCAAGCAGGAACAGCATTTTGTCCATCATCACCGTGGCCATCTCCCAGACCGCGTCGGTCTCGGCGAGGTCGACAAGGTACGAGAGGGCCGCCAGGATCTCCTCGAAGCCCAGATCGGAGTTCCACTGCGAGAAGCCAGCCTGGGCTCTCGTCCTCATCCAACGAAGCGCCGACTGCTCGCCTGCTTCTCTGTGCCACCGTCCGGTCTTGCCGCCGCTCGCGAAGACGTGATCAGGGTAGCGCTGACCGACCAGGATCTGACAGGTAGCGGCAAGGAGCGCCTGGCTCTCGGATCCTGTGGGCTCACCCTGAGGAAACCGCGCGCCTTGGGCGGCAGAAGCAAGAGGTTCCCGCAGGGCCTCGGGGAACTCGTCGGCATCATCAAAACGGTAGAGAATGCCCAGAACGGCGAGAAGCTCCGCATAGGGTGTCTCTTGGCTGCGCTCGACCCTTGTAGCAGCATCAATGATGAAACCGACATCTAGCCGCGACCACCAACCGATCGCCATCTTGGCGATCTCGGAGAACAAGCTCCCCTCGCGCCTGGCGGCGGCAACAAGAAGGATGCTGCGTCGTTCTGCGTAGGTGTCGAACGGTGCATCGGTGTACCGGTTGTTATCCAACCCCCAGAAGGGGAGGGTGCGCGTGATCCGCATGTCATGCTCGTAATACTCCTGCAGAGTCGGCATGAGGCGCGCCTCCAGAGATCCGTTGGGGTACTTAAAGGCCGGTTTCAGCTGCTCCGGCTCCCCGGCCTTGAAGCGCCGGATAGTCTCCGAATAGACTTTGCCATTCGGTGTCTGAACCCTGATGGTCATTCGCTTCAGGTCTTTCAGCGCCTCTGCCACGCCATCCTCTGGGGGCCAGAAGACGCTCACTTTGTCCAGGCGGGTGAAGACATATTGCTTGAGATAAGCGGCCTCGAAAACAGACTCGAACAGGTTGCGACGCGAGAGCGGCGAGAGCTTGGAAGGTAGCCTCACCGTCACATCCGCCCCGCTCCCCTCCTCAGGTGCCACATGCAGGGCCATGACATAGGACGACGGCTTGGGTGCCAGCGCATCATAGCGCACTAGAACCGCGTTCGCGCCCTCTTCCAGCTCGACCTCAAAAGAGTGGCTCAGACGCCCGTGTCGCTCAGGGATCTGACGATGGACGTGCTCGTCATTGACCCAAAGGTCCGCCGGCCCCGTCGTGGTCAACGTGAAGGTGAATCGCTGCGCTATGGAGCTCCGTAGCTCCACATACGCCCAGGCACGGAGGTAAGCGTTGACGCCAGTTGTGGGCGAAAGGTCGACGAAGTGGTCCTCCTGACAGCGTAAGTAACGCCAGCGGGCCTCGCGGGGGCCGTCAGTTTCCTCAAATTCGATCACGCCGTCAGTCATGGCGGCGGGTTCGACTGGGTCGACGGGGATGCCCGGCTCTGAGCCAGCGTGCGCCTCAACGAGGGATGCGTAGTCCTCCTGACCTTCTGCGACCGGGAAGTGCTGTGGACCGACGACAAGCCAGTTGTGGATGTAGCCACTGTGTAAGTCGTAGTGGATGGCGGCCTTGGTCATAGGGTGTTCTCCTCCAGTAATGGGGGGTAGACTGTCATTGGTTGAACCAGATCTCGTACGTCTCGTCTCCGTGGCGCAACGTCAGCTCGCCCGAGCCGAAATCGGCGTGCGCCCACGGGCTATCGACGAGAGGGTAGCCGTGGAGGTGGATAGGAGCGCCCTGGACCGTTGGCGTGCCCTCCCACCCAACGCTAAACCGCCCGATGGAGGGAGAGGCATAGATAAGGGTACCGTCGACTTCGGTCGCCTCGGCGGCGAGCAAGGCGTCAACGAAAGCATCGAAACTCCCCCAGTCCGCACCGCGCCCGCACTCCACCAACCAAGTATTCTCCCTGGCGGTGCAGACCAACTCACGACCGGCGTATTGCCCATGGTCACCCCAGGCCAAGCCATGCTGTGAGTAGATCCCAACATAGCCCTCGCCGACGCGGGCGAAGGCCCAGTTGTTTTCGAGCCGAACTTCATCAAAGCGGGCAGGTTCGAAGAAGCAGTGTGTCATCCAGGCGTGTTTCGGCAAGCGCCAGGTCAGCGCCAGGACATTGCGGTACTGGATGGCGCGCGGGAGCGCGATGTGGCCCGACCAATAGTCAGGTCGCAGGCCGGAGCCCTCACCGGAGGTCAAAGGGCACGACCAGAAGATCACAGCTTGTTGCTCGGCTGGCTGTCCATCCTCACGCACCTTCTGGCCTAAGGTCACCTGGGCCACGTGTGACGAGGGTTCAAACTCGCCCTTGCGGTGATCCTGCAGCCCCGAGAGCATATAATCGGGCGTGCGATAGACGATGAAGTTTGCGCTCTGTGTCGCGCCTCGCAGCACGCCCTGGCGTTCACGGGCCTCGATGACGGCCTGGGTGTCGTTGGCGAATTCGTTTAGGATTGTAGGCGGCTCGTAGGCACTCGTCGCCAAGCAGACCGGCGCCATGCCGCTGGTACCCTTGGTGAGCGCCCCCGTGCCATAGAGGAGCCAACAGGTCGAAGCCGTACCCTCAAAGTCAGGGTACTTCACGTAGATCCCATAGCTGCGTCCGTGGGTGGTGCCGAAGACGCCCTTGTAGGAATCGGCGGCGAGATCAAAGAAGAGATAATCCAGCGCCGCTCCAGCCATCTGCCGTAGCTTGTAGTCCTCGTAGATCGCAAAGTCGTAGACGTTGAGCAACGGGGCGATGTCGATGGGAAAATAGGAGTTGGAGTGCCACTCGTCAAACCCAAAACGACCGCGCTGCCGCAGCCACTCGGTGATATAGGTTCGCCCCTTCGTGGCGTGATACAACCCCCGCTGGCGGCTGTTGGTGAACTCCTCGGTGGGGAAGAGCTGTCCTGCCATCCACTCCGCCACGTGAAAGAGCAGCCGGTGGTTCTCTGAGCCCATATACATCACCGTGTCGCCGGGCTCATCAACCCAATACTTGAAGCCGAGAACCGTGTCCTTCATCAGCGCGTTGAGCTCTGGAGAGAGCCGCCGCTCCTCGCGCTCCCAGGCCATCAAGCGCAACACCCCCTGGATCACAAAGTCAGCGCAGTCCTTTCGAGCTGCGATGAAAGCGCACGTCTCACGGATCACTCCCTCGTCGACCGGGGCAACGTCGCTGACGCCGGCCCGGTGGAGGGCGTACCGCGCCACCTGTGACCAGATCGGCCTGTTCTCCTGATTGTCGGCATAGTGAGCCAAGACGCGCTCCTTGCGCGCCTCGTAGGCGCCGGGCCCGGTCGGCGCGATCACGGGCGAGACCTTCTTAAGATCGTAGGCCACCTCAGTGATTGGGGCGCCGTCCTGATCTTTCCAGGTGGCGCGCAGCGCATATGCTCCATCCGGCAGAGTAGCAGCGGGGCAGAGAGTGACGGTACTGACGCCTTCACCCTGAGCTTGGGCGACAAGCTGTCCATCCTCGGCAAACAAGCCCACCTCGACCGGATCCTTGGGGGGACTCCGAAAGGCGATCTCAGCAGCGTGATGTGGATAAAGCACATCCCGATCAAGCCGCAGCCCTCGCACTTCCTCTTCAATCTGCAGACGTCGTTCCGCCGTAATACCCTGTGGCCCCGGCACCTGCACCAGGACCTCGGCATCTGCGATCTCCAGCCGACATCCAACCTGCGCCATGCGGGCTATCCGGAAGAGGCCAACCGTCACGACATTCTCCCTCGCCGGCAGCTGAGCCTCAAAAGCGTACTCGAAGGCGCCCTGCTCGCGCCGAACCGGATGGGGCGCCGTATCATAGACAATCTCGCCGTTAATGGCGACCACGGCGCGAGACGGTATGGTCGTAAGCAGCCGCCAATGATAGGACCGGTTGCCCTCGTCCGCCTTACGATCTAGCGTGATTCGCGTCGTCAGGAAGGCCGCCCCCAAGTGGTTCAACAGGTTATACTGCCCCCAAGAGAGGTATTCCTCTGGACGTCGCACCAGCCGCCAACGCATGACCTCACTGCGGAACGTCATCGCCTCTGCCTCACGAGGGGACGCAACGAGGATCGGGTGGGCCTCTGCAACGATCTCCTCCATCGCTGTGACGCCCACCGTCGCACCTGCGCGCTCAAAGAGCGTGAGCCCTTGAATCCGATCTGAGAGATCCTGATAGAATGGGCCCAGCACCAACCACGGTCCAAGAATGTCGCCGGGCGATACCCGGCGTTGGAATCCCAGACATGCACCAGTGGTCATTTGTCAACCTCCCCTAGGTTTGCCTCTGCGACGACGTTCACGTCTTGCGAGGATGGAATGGACAAGCAGAGCGCCTCCCAATATGAGCTCGGCAGGCAATACAATAAGGCTGTAGCGACCCAGGAGAGACCGCTGCAGGAATGACGTGAAGACGTCCACCGGGAAAAGCGCCAGCAACTCGATACCGGTGACACGGGCAAATCTCCGGAAGACATCCCCTCTCGTGAGGCCATCCCGGAGATAGCCATCGATCACAAAGATGCAGATCAGGTAGGCCAGTCCCGCAATCACAAAGAAGGCACGATCAAAGAACCGGGCCCGCCACGCTCGGGGCATAGACTCCCCTACGTAATAGACCGCCAGCCCTGACAGCAAGGCATTGCGATACACCACTACAATCCAGAAGCCCAGGATGCTGTCAAGCAACCAGGCTAGGAACACCAAAATCTGTTTGATCCACGTTGATTCCTTCATGCGCATCTCGCCGGCTACTCGTCAGCCAGCCAGAGAGGCATTGGCTGGCCCCGATCCCAAAGATGGCTGGCATACAGGAAGCGATAGACGTCGGTAATATAGAACTGACCAAATCTCTTGCTCGGCAGGACATCCACGAGGCGTGAGGCCAGGCGGTCGGCCATCGCCTCATCCAGCCCCGACCCGACTTCATAATCGAAATAGATGGCAAGGTCACGCTCCGGCGGCTCGGCGATGTGCGTGATCCCATACTCCTCTGGATGAAGGTGAGTGGGCGCATAGCGCTCGAGCAAGAAGGCGCCGGGCGACCCAGAATGGATGGCGTCCTGATGCGCATAGACGAAATCGACCGTCTCCTGGGCCGCCTCCATCGTCTCTCCCGGGAAGCCAAAGAAGAAAAAGCTATGATTCCAGATCCCAGCACGGACGCTATCCCGTAGGATACGACTCATCGTCGCCGGCTTGGTGCCCTTATGCATACGCGCGATCGTCGTCTCCGATGCCGTCTCCAGTCCGAAGAGCAGCATGCGACAGCCACCCTCCGCCATCGTCTCCAGCAGGTTCTTGGTCAAACCGGGGTCAAAGCGCGCGCAGCCGCACCAGTGGATGTCATCGTTGCCCTCAATGAACCGCGTCGACATAACACGAAGCATCCGCGGCGTCAGGGCCTCATCAGCAAAGAAGATATGGCGCGCGCCGTAGCGCTCTCGCAGCGTGCGCATCTGTTCCACCACCAGGTCTGGGTCCAGCTGCCTGAACCGCTGCGGCCCACCATAGCCCACGTTGCAGAAGGCACAACGGCCATGGTAACAGCCGTGGGACGTCAGCATGGGCAGCACAGGCGTCGGGGTGAGGTAGCGATCGAGGGGTAGACCGTCAAAGTCCGGTGTCAGATCCTGGGCCCTGCCTGAGGCATGCGCCGTCTCATCCACAGGGTTGAGCCGAATTCTCTCACCATCCCTGTAAATGAGGTTGGGCACCTCGGCAAGACCGCGACCCCGGTCGAGGGCTTCCGCTAGCCGCAGCAGAGCAGTCTCTCCACTGAAGACGATAGCGCTGTCAAAGAGTGTGAACATCTCAGGGGTCCGAGGAAGCTGCTCGCGAAGCATCGACACGTGAGGGCCACCAATGGTCACGTGACATGAGAGGTCCGTGTCCTTGATCAGGTAGGCTAGGGTCATTCCTGCCAACATCTGCTCCATGGTCGAGATTGAGATACCCACGATCTCAGGAGCCTCGCGGAGAATATCCTGTAGTATCCCACCGCGGAAGAGGTCGACAAAGAGATTGCGCTCGGGGTCGCGCACGGCTTGAAGCAGCGCATGGCTGTTGTCCACCGGCACGGGCGGCGTCATGGTTGTGAACTGCACCGCCATGGGATGGAAGGGCAGCGACACGAGCTCCAGGCTCTGGACCAGGGTCAAGAAGGCCTGCAGACTGGTGGGCCCATCGTAGAAGCGGGCATCACGCATCACGGATTTGGCACCCGCAACCTGATCGGCAAGCTGCGACGCGCGAGACAGGAGAGGCTTGATCGCGGACGTCGAAAGGGACGCTGGCGGTCTCGCCTCGAGACGTGCGGCAGCTTCTTGCAGGTGGGGACGACTGAGCAGGGTATCAAAGGTCTCTACGTTGAGGTCCCGTTGTATGACCTCAATCCCCTGGGACCGCAGATGGGCCGTCAGAGTGGGCAGGGCTAGATGCGGCATCGTCGGAAGCCAATGTGGGGGGAAGATCAGAAAGGTTTTCATAGGACAATGCACGAAGAGGGGCCGTGATGCGCGACCCTGGGGTCGCGCATCACGGAAAACAGACGATCGGAATGCTTCACGCGTCAGCGCACCGATGGCAGCGCACTTTGTGTCCGGGCTCGACCTCCACCATAGGTGGCTCTATGTCATCACAGATCCCCGGCTCCTTCTGGTTGCAGCGGGGGTGGAAAGCACAGCCTCTGGGCAAGGCGTAGGGATCGGGTACCATACCCCGAATCGAGGCTAAGCGCCGGCGATCTCGGGTGTTCTGCCCCAGGCGCGGGATCGACTTCAGCAGCGCCTGGGTATAGGGATGCACAGGACTGTGGAATATGGTGTCGACATCTGCCTCTTCGACGACTTTGCCCATATACATCACGACCACCTGCTCCGTCATCTGCGCGATCACGCCGAGGTTGTGGGTGATAAACATGATCGCCATACCTAGCTCGTCCTGGAGATCACGCATCAGTTTGAGGATCTGGGCTTCCGTGGTCACGTCCAGGGCCGTGGTCGGCTCGTCGGCGATGAGCAGACTGGGATGACACGAAAGGGCCATAGCGATCATAGCACGCTGACGCATACCACCACTCAGCTCATATGAATATTGGTCGATAGTCCGATCGGGAAGGGGCATACCGACGAGGTCCAGCATCTCGATGGCCTTCTCGCGTGCCTCATCCTCGCCCACGCGCTGGTGAAGCGTGATGGCCTCCACAATCTGGTTGCCAATCGTGTGCACGGGGCTCAAAGACGTCATTGGCTCCTGGAAGATCATGGCGATCTCACCGCCCCGGATATTCCGCATTTCAGGACTCTGGGCAGGTAGAGAGGTCAGATCAACGACAGCTGGTAGGGCCTCTTCGGCATCGCTCCCATTCCGGCGACGATGATAGAGGATCTCACCGTTCACGATGCGGCCGGGCTTGGCGACGATGCGCATGATCGACCGCGCCGTAACGCTCTTGCCGCAGCCACTCTCCCCGACGACGCCCAGCGTCTTGCCACGATAGATGTCAAATTCCGCCCCATCCACGGCGCGGACGACGCCTTCATCCAGGTAGAAATAGGTCTTCAAATCCTTGACTTCGACTAGCAGGTTGGTGTCATCCACGTATCTGCTCCTATTGGAGGCTACAGGCTGAGTACATCAAGCTCCAAAATCCGACTGACCTTGGCTTTGTGTACCCAGCGTTGAACATGCGATTAGCGGGCATACGGATCCGCCGCGTCCCTGAGGCCATCGCCCAGGAAGTTAAAGGCGAAGACGGACAGCACCACGGTGACCGCCGGTGCGAAAACCCAGGGTGCCAGCGCAATCGAGCGCACATTCTGGGCCTCCTGAAGGAGTACGCCCCAACTGATCGCCGGTGCCCGCAGCCCCAGACCGATATAGCTCAGACCCGTCTCACCGATAATCGCTGCGGGGATCGAGAGCGTCAAGCTCGCGATGATGTGACTGAGGAAGGAAGGGACCATGTGTCGCATGATGACACGTACCTCGCTGGAACCCGAGAGCCGAGCTGCCAGAACAAAGTCCTCTTCACGCAATGAAAGGAAGCGACCGCGGACCACACGCGCCATGCCCGTCCAGCCAATCAGGGACAGGATGATCGTGATGCCAAAATAGACACGGAGGATTGGCCAGCCCGGTGGCAAGGCAGCGCTCAGCGCCATCCATAGCGGGATCGTGGGAATCGTCCGGATGAACTCAATCACGCGCTGGATGATCGCATCGACCCGTCCTCCGTAGTAACCGGAGATTCCCCCAAGCAGGATGCCCAGGAAAAGGCTGAGCAATACGCCGATGAGGCCAATGGAAAGCGATATCCGCGCGCCATAGCAGACACGAGAGAAGAGATCACGTCCCAACCGGTCCGCCCCGAAGAGAAAGATCCCCTGCTCTTCTCGATCGGCCTCGATACCGAAGAGGTGGAGATCCGTTTCCCAGAGCCCCCACATCTCATACGGCGTCCCACGGACGAAGAACTTGATCGGATAGATCGCGCTCGTATCATCCGGGTAGGTGTAGGCTAAGGTCTCGGGATCGCGCTCACGGACACGCCCATAGATAAAGGGTCGCCGAAGGCGCCCCTCCGAGTCAATGATCCGAACGAGCGTGGGTGGTGCCAGCTTGTATCGGGCGAAGTAGGCAGCAGGATCGTAGGGCGCCACGAACTCACAGAAGATGGCAATGAGATAGAAGACAATCAAGATGACGCCACTCACCATCGCCATCTTGTGCTTGCGGAATTTCCACCACATCAGCTGCCATTGACTCGCAACGTAAAGACGTTCCCCTTCCTCGTCGACCCCAGGCAGGCCGTCTGGAACCTCAACCTCATCTGACAACTCGTCATCTGGATCCGGCTCTAGGGGCTTCTTGAGATTTTGCAGTTGCGCCATGATCAATTCTCCATACGAATGCGCGGGTCAACCCATGCCAACATAATGTCGGAGATCAACGTACCCAGGACCGTCAGCGTGCTCAGCAAAAGCAGGAAGCTACCGGCCAGATACATGTCCTGTGACGTCAGCGCTCTAAGCATCATCGGACCCGTGGTCTGAAGGCCCAGCACCACCGCCACGAGCGTCTGTCCGGAGATCAGACTGGCCAACGTCCATCCCACCGTGCTGAAGAAGGGATTCATCGCCACACGCACGGGGTACTTCCAGACAAGCTTACGCTCCTTGAGGCCCTTTGCACGCGCCGTCTCGACGTAAGGCTTGTTCAACTCATCGAGGAGGTTCGCCCGAGTCGTCCGAATGCTGCTGGCGGTGCTGCCCAGCGCGATGATGATCACCGGAATCCAGATATGCTTAAGCATATCGATGAACTTGGCCCAGCTCCAAGGCTCCACCATGTACTGCTGCGAGAAGAGCCCGCCGATATTCATCCCGAACTGCCGCATCGCCACCCACATGATGACGAGGGCGATCATAAACCCAGGGGTTCCGGCACCGATGAAGCTTATGGCAGAGAACAAATAGTCCGAAAACGTATATTGATGGGTGGCGGAATAGACGCCCACCGGTATCGCGACGAACCAACTCACCAGGATGGAAACCAATGAAAGAAAGACGGTCAGAGCCATCCGCTCCCATATGATATCCTTCACCGGCTTCTGCCATTCCATCGATTGGCCCCAATCGCCCCTGAGGATTATGCCCGAAACCCACTTGTAATACTGGACATAGATCGGTTGCCCGAGTCCATAGCGCCGCCTAAGCGCTTCGATCTGATCCTCATCGACGTGGTCTCCCTGTTGGCGCAAGTTTGCAACGTAGGAGGTGAGATAATCGCCGGGCGGCAATTGGATGATCGCAAACGAGATTATGGAGATCACAATCAGCGTGGGGATCATGATCCCAACCCTTTTGAGCATGTATTTCAGCATACGCGTCCTCCACTACAGAGCGTGATAAGTAATAAGGGACAAGGGACAAGGAGTACTGGAGCACGCACCCAATCCCCGATCACCCCATCCTTGAGTGTCCCTATCCTTCTCACCTTACTCCTTGTCCCTTATCACCTATCCTTGGAATGTGGAGGGCAGGCACGGAGGCCCGCCCTCCACGCAGATACGACGATGCGCACCTACAGCTCGTGTGCCTCTGGGTCGTCCCAGAAGTAGGTCTCAGTCTGGAGGAAGTGCTCATCCCCCGTCGTGTCGTCGACTGGCATACCCGCAATGTAGTTGCGGAAGCCGTTCTTGACAATGATCGGCTGTGGGGTCTCACCCAACAGGCCAACCATCGGCAACTCTTCGGCCCAGACATCCAGAATCTGCTCGAACAGGGCATGCTGCTTATCGGAATCGGGCTCTTTCTCGAGCTGGGACCAGATGTCCCAGATCTTCCAGATAAAGTGCCCTTCCGGCGGCTCGATACCATTGGGGTCAGTCCCATTGCTATCGAACCAGAGACCGTAGCCTGCGGCCCACGGGCGGTCTTCTTGCGTTCCTCTGAAGATGATCGCCTCTGAAGCCAGCGGCAGCACCGTCCGATCACCGCCCCACCAAGCCGCTTCGATCTCGTTGGCAGTGTAGTGCTCGGTGTAGAGGGAGCGCTCAAAGAACTTGTAGGTCACGTTCAGGCCGATCTCCTGGAGGTAGCCGACAACGAGCGCCAACTCATCCTCCCGGAAGCTCATACCGGTCGAGCTCTCGATGGTGAAGGTGATAGGACCACTGCCGTCCTTCCACATCCGCCAACCGTCTCCATCCCTCTGATCGTAGCCTGCATCGTCGAGCAGCTGATTCGCCAGGTCTGGATCGTACTCGAGGTAGGCGTTGGACAGCTTAGGATAGTAGTTAGGCGACATGGGAAGCGGGCTGTACTGCCGCGGGACCAACAAGCCGTCGTAGATCAACTCATTGACCTCATCGCGGTTCATCGCGTGGGAGATCGCGATCCTGACGTCGCGCGTGTTGAAGAACTCGTTGAGCTTGGGGTCCTTGGTCGACAGGTTGAGCTGGAGCGCCGAGTGCTCGGCCTTAACGCCGACCACGACACCGAAGTCCCCGTTTTCCTCATTCTGCTTGAAGAGGCTGAAGTCGGCAATGCTGACGTGGCGCTGCTGGAAGTCGATCTCGCCGTTGACAATCCACAGGTTGAAGACTTCCGCATCCTCGAACAGCCGATGCGTGACCGTGTCGAGGTAGGGGAGCTGGTTGCCCTCGGGATCGACGCCGAAGTAGTAGGGGTTGCGCTCCATGATGAAGAGCTCTTCCGCCATCGTATTCTTGGCAAACCAAGGCGTGGCTATGGGCCGATCTGGGTTGAGATGCCAGTAGTTCCGGTCTTCATAATACTCCGTCCAGGAGTTGAAGCCGGCTTCTTCGACCTCGGCCATCAGGGCGTCTGGGTCGTCGGCCAGCTCTATATGGAACTGCGACATATAGTGACCCGGAACAGTGAAGTCGAACAGAGCCCGCAACGCCGAATACAGGAAGAGCGGCTTGGGATGCGCAAACTTGTAGACGACGGTGTAGTCGTCGGGGAACTCGGCCTCACAGAGCACCTTGTTGCCAGCCTCGTCGACCGTGGAGAGCTTGGTCGGCGGTGACGCTGAGAGCTCCTCGTTCTTGGCAACGTTCTCGTAGTACCACTTGTAGTCCGAGCTGTTGTACTCAACACCATCATTGTACTTGATCCCCTTGCGCAGGTGCAACGTCAAGGTCTTGCCGTCCTCACTCCACTCCCAGCTCTCGAGAATGCGTGGGATCAAGTTCAGGTCCTGATCCAGCCAGACTAGAGTGCGGTCGATGTGCTTCGTCGGGCCCCAGCGGTCGGAGACGCCCTTGAAACCACGGCGCATGTTGCCGCCGTAATTACCGACCTCCTCCGCGACCTCCACGATGTAGGGATTGAGCGGCAGGCGCTCATCCACCGGCGGGAGCTCACCGGCCTCGACGAGCGCGGCCAGCATTGGCGCCTCGTTGTACTTGCTTACGGGTTCAGCAACCTCTTCTTGTTCAGGCGCCTGTGTCGCCTCCGGCGCTTCCTCCTCGGGCTCCTCGGTCACTTCGGGCGCAGGGGTGCCGCAGGCAACGAGGACCGCACCTGCGCCGGCCAATGCCGACAACTGCATAAACTGACGTCGTGTTAACTTACGTCGCCGACTCATAGATTACTACCTCCTTGAGATGATGCTTGGACACTAAGCGCAAGCGCACGCGGCTCACAGCCGCCGTCTGGTCCGCAATTCCTGCGGATCTTCTCCAGCATTTGGACAATAGGCACCTCCTTCTCCTGTCCGAACTTCACTATCCTGTCCACCCTCTCCCCTTAGCTCGGGGCTGGGGCACTCAGGCAAGGTCGAGCACACCGGTGAGGTTGAGTTCCTCTGCCCGGTGGCAGCTCACAAAATGGTCCTTGGCGATCTCCCGCAGTTGGGGCTCCTCCTGGGCGCAGATATCCTTAGCATACTGACAGCGCGGGTGGAAGTAGCAGCCACTCGGTGGATTCGCCGGGTCAGCGACATCGCCGGGCAAGACGATTGGCTCCGTGCGAAGGCGGGGATCGGGCTTCGGCACCGCAGAGAGCAGCGCCTCGGTGTAAGGATGAAGCGGGTTCACGAAGAGCTCTCGCGTGAGCGCGTGCTCGACGAGCTTGCCTACGTACATCACGGCGATGCGGTCGCTGATGTGCTCTACCACGCTTAGGTCGTGGGAGATGAAGAGATAGGTAAGGCCGAACTCCTCCTGCAGATCTTGCAGTAGGTTAAGGGTCTGCGCCTGAATCGAGACATCCAGAGCGGAGACCGGCTCATCACAGACCACCAATTGCGGATTCAGCGCCAGCGCGCGTGCCACGCCGATGCGTTGGCGTTGGCCACCACTGAACGCGTGGGGATAGCGGGTCATATACTCGGGACGCAGGCCGACAACCCTAAGCAACTCAGCCACTCGATCCTGAAGCTCTTTGCCATGGGCGATGTTGTTGACCAAGAGCGGTTCGCCCACGATCTGCAGCAACGTCATCCGCGGGTTTAGCGAGGAATAAGGATCCTGGAAGATCATCTGCATGTTCTGGCGGAGCATCTTCAGCTCTTTTCGATCAAGCTCCGCAACGTTTATCCGCCCCATGTTGGCATCGTCAAACCAAATCTCACCCCCGGTCGGCTCATAGGCTCGGAGGATTACACGACCGGTTGTGGTCTTACCGCATCCGCTTTCGCCCACCAACCCCAACGTCTCGCCCTTCCGAATGAAAAAGCTCACCCCGTCCACGGCTTTGACGTTGCCGACCACCTTAGGGGAGAAGAAGCCTTTGCGAATAGGAAAGTGCTTCTTGAGATCGTTGACTTCCAACAAGATCGGAGCAGCATCTGCAGCTTGGGTATCGAGCATGTTCTTATCCTTGTTTCACGGCTCGGTAGGTGGCAAACGTCTGTGATCAGAAGGCCAATCAGGGGGCCAAACGCCAGCAACTTTCAGCGCAGCCACAAAGTCCCCATAGTCCAGTGGTTTGTGCAACAGGCCCTCGCAGTCACCCTCCACGTACTGGCTATCTTGCCAAAGACACATCACCACAGGAATCGCCTGGGTCCGGGGTTCTGCACGCAACTGGTTCAGCACTTCCCACCCATTGATCTCGGGAAGCTCGAACTCTAGAATGATGACAGAAGGATGCTCTCGTTGCGCCATGGCAAGAGCGCCTACCCCGGAGGTGGTCGTAATCACGGAAAAGCCACTCTGTTCGGCATAGAGCTTGATCAGATAGATGAAATAAGGATCATGCTCAACCAACATCAGCTTGGGCGTCGCGGTCACGATCACCTACCTCAGGGGAAAGCTACCTGCTCGGCAGCATCGGCCAATTGTCATACAATTTGCCCGATTGTCATATTTCCATGATAGGAGAAAACCATCTCCACGTCATGCACAATCTGGACGGTCTGTTTGCACAGGCTGGACACGTCCGGGGGAAACGAAGACGTGGTCGTCAGTCTTCCGTCTGGATGCGGCGATAATCGCTTGGCGACATCCCCATGTCCTTCCGGAAGACGCGGGAGAAATAGGCGCCGTCTGAGAATCCAACAGCGTTAGCGATTTCGCTGATGTTCATAGCATTGCTCCGCAAAAGACGCCGTGCCTGACGCAAGCGGAACCGATTCAGATACGCAATGGGCGTGATATCCAGCTCATCACAGAAGCAGCGATCCAGGTGACGTGGGCTCAAGTTAACATGGGCCGCAATCTCCTTGCGAGCCAGAGGTTCCATGTAGTGTTCGTGAATGTAGGCCATAGCGCGACGGACAATCTCACGGGTTTCCAGGCTGGGTTGGTACGCGCGACGCAGGGCGGCCTCGATATGGGCCATCGTCTCCTCGGCGCTGAACAAACCCTTCCCCAACACCGCCGCCACCCCCTCATTGAGCTGCGCGATTGCGTCCTCTTTAAGTGTCTTGGCCGTCAATACAACGGTCGGGATGCCGCAGAGATCGGGGTGATTCTGCATCTCTTCGATGACTTCAAACCCGTTCATCTCGGGCATCATCAGATCCAACAAGACGAGGTCGGGGTGGGCCTCGATCATAAGCTCCAGCGCTTCCCGACCATTGGCGGCGTGCAGAATGCGGCTGCCAGGAAGTTGGGACTGGAGTAGCCACGCATGCGTGGCAAGAATCTCGGGTTCGTCGTCTACGACCAGAACCGTCGCGGACACGAAGACATCGTCAGCCTTGTCATCTCCTACAAGTCCCTGTCGCGCCAACACGTGTGTGAGATCCGAGAGGTTCATCGGCTTTGCGAGGTAGTCCAGCGTCAACACGGAGCCGCTGTCCTTCTCACGCAGGAGCGAATAGAAGAGCACGGGAATATCCCTCGTCTTGGGATTCTCCTTGAACACTCGCATCAGCTCCCACCCCTGCTCCGACGCGGGCTCCAGATCAAGAATAAGGGCCCCAGGTGAAGCCAGAAAGACCTTGTTTAGCCAGTGGCCAGGGGCATCGGCGTCGCACTCCCCGTCGATCACAATCTCTCGAACGACATAGCCGCGATCGCTGAGATACTGACGGAGCCTCTCACCGCGGCCCGCCGCCTTCGAAAGAAGCAGTACGGTTCTAGAGGAGGATGTCGCCGACTCCGCATCGATAGGTTCTTTCTCGCTCGGCTGCTGCATCACCGGCAGGGTGAAGTAGAACGTGGCGCCCTCTCCCTCCGCTCCTGTAGAGTGCACGCCGATGGCGCCACCGTGCATCTCGATCAAGCGGCGGCTGATGGCTAACCCCAGGCCAAGTCCGCCGTATCCACGTTCAATCGTTTTCTCCGACTGTCGGAACTCATCAAAGATGGCCGTCTGCTCCGCGACCGGCACGCCCAGACCCGTATCGCTCACCGACACGACGATTTCATCCTCATCGACTTCGACGCTCAGGCACACCTCACCTTCCGAGGTGAAGCGAAAAGCATTGCTCACCAAGTTCAGCGCGACCTGACGCAGCCGCGTGCGATCGCCGAACACTTTTGGCACCACAGGCGGGATATTCGCCACCCATCGCAGCCCCTTGTCCGCTGCCATCTGCTCTCCGATGAGTGCCACCACCTCCAGTGCCTGGCGAAGGTCAAGGGGCTCGCGGATTAGGCGGAGTTGACCCACCTGGCTGCTGGCTAAGTCGAGCACATCGCGAATCAGGCCGTCGAGGTGTTGGGCCCCGGCGTGGATGCGAGCGATCTCCTCCTGATGCCCGTCTTGTTCCCACATCAGCATCTCGCTGAGGCTAACGATCAAGTTCAAGGGCGTGCGAAGCTCATGGCTCACCATCGAGAGAAACCGGCTCTTCAGTTGATCGGCCTCCTCCGCCTGTTGACGAGCACGACGGGCTTCTTCATAAAGGAAAATGCCGTGCAACGCATCACAGATGTAGCCACGCAGGAGATCATAGACCGTTGCTTCAGCCGGCTGATCCTCGAAGAGGATCCCCCCAGCGCTCACCTGGAAGCAGACGAAGCCAAACTGCTTGCCCCTGACGAACAGGGGCTCCACCACAAGATTGTCCAGCGCACTACTGCCCACCGACTCCTGAATCTCGCCCGGCAACACCTCCTGTGCTAGGAAGCGCTCAATCCTGGACGAGATCTCAATCCGGCCCTCGGGCCCCCAAGCAAAGCGTAGGTTTGCCCAGCCGTCTGGCCTCTGAGCATCCTCGTAGAGCACGAGAAAACATCCGATGATGTCGGTCTTTGGTAACTCCTCAGCCAACGTGGTGCAGAGATCCTCCATATCGGTGACATTGATCAGCGTATGGCCCACTTGAGCGAGCGCCGCGGATTGGCGCCCCAGGTTGATCCGCGTGGCGGCAGCCGCAGATCTGGCAACGCTGGCGATCAGGACTCGGGCCCGCCCCCAAAGGCCCTCCAATGCCACAACTGCGTTCGAGGCCTCTGCGCTGGCAAGATCCAGCTCCGCAAGCGTGGTCTGACGCAGCAGGGAAACGATCTCCTGAAAACCGCCCACATCGCGGCTTTCTAGGGCCATGCGTGTCGTAACCCGCTTCAACGTCATTAGAAACGCCGAGTCGGATATCGCGTTTCGATCGACAAGTGAGTCGAGCTTGCCGAGGTCTTCAGCCAGGGAATCAACCAGCTCCGAGATCCAACTCCGTACTCGGTCGTCATCTTCCGCGAATGCGTCACCAACGCGCTCCAGGCTGATGTCGACGATGCGCGCGCTTTGTGCGCGCACCCTCTCCTGTAACTGAGAGGATACTTCCGTGCATGGTGAGGGATTCGGCCGGCTCATACACCCAGCGCGAACTACAGCCTGATTCGGGCAGCCGCAGGACTGCCGCACCACCATATGAGTGGGGACGACGGTCTCCAGGGGGACGGTTTCCCCCTCCAGTTGGGCTAACAGGAGCAGAACGGCACGCCGCCCCATATCGTCAAAGGGGACGTGCGTCGTGGTCAAGGGTGGGATCACGGCTTCCAGATAAGGATAGTCGTCAAAGCTCGCCAGGGCGAGGTCCTCAGGCGGCTCGATGCCCCGCGCACGCAACCATTTCAGGGCCTGCTGGGCCAATCCGGCACTGGCGCCCACAACGGCGTCCAACTGGCGGGGCAAGGCGTCGCCAAACCCGGACAAGAAGCTATGGATCCCGACCTCGTTATCCCAGCCCTTACTCGGGGCAACCACCAACTGTGGATCCACAGGAAGATCGTGCGCTTCCAACGACTCAAGATAGGCGCGATAACGTTCCTGAGCTCCAAGGTGCCTGACCGGTCCTCTCAAGAAGGCGATATGGCGACAGCCGTGAACCTCGACAAGGTGATCGACGACCTCGCGCATCCCCTGATAGTCGTCCACCAAGATGCTAGGAATGTCCCCCAACGTCATCTGCAGGCTGACCAGCGGAATACCCTCGAATCGCCGGCAGAAGGCTTCCATACCGGCACGTCCAACATAGAGGCCCAGGCCACTGGTCAACAGGAGCAGCGCGTCCAACCGCTCGCGGCTGGCCAGCTTGTAGACGGCATTGGCGTGTCGATCGTAACCCAGTGGCGACGCCAGCGGGCGCCCGGTGAAGGTGATCACGTCGAAACCGCGATCTTGGGCCGTGGCGGTGGCGCTCTGCCAGATATCATAATCCGGGCGGCGGAAGCCCCGCATCATGATTCCGATCGTGGAGCGTCCCTTGTGGCGATGGTACATAATTCGGTCAGCCTCTGTGCAAGCTCGGGGTGTGTCCAGTATTATGCCTCAGTTCGCCCGGTCAGGCAAGCTACGATGGACAAGGAACGACTTCGAAGTACAATCCCAAGAGAGGACCCTCTACTCCGACTGAGTCGCGGTTGAAGCCCAGGTTATGGGCCTGTAGCGTGAAAGGAGAACTACGATGCCCTTGACCAAGATTGTCTGCACCCTCGGCCCCGCTACTGATGATATCGATACCCTTCGCGCGATGGTTCGGGCTGGCATGACCGTGGCTCGCCTCAACTTCTCCCATGGCACGACAGAGGAGAAGAGACGCGCCGTCAGGATCGTCCATCAGGTAGCCAAAGAGGAGGGGCGCTACGTGGCCATCATGGGCGACCTCCAGGGACCGAAGATACGGATAGGGAAGCTCCCAGAAGAAGGTGTTGAGCTCGTCAAGGACCAAGAGATCGTCCTGACGTCGGAGAAGGTAGACAATCCGCTCCGCGAGATTCCCTTTCTGCACCCTGACATCATCGAAGACATCGAGCCTGGGGATCGCCTGCTGCTGGATGACGGCACGATGGAACTGATCGCGACGCGATCAGAGGCTGGGCGGCTAACCTGCCGCGTCCTGATCGGTGGGACGCTCACCTCCCACAAGGGCGTAAACCTGCCTGGCGTGAAGCTCCGCATCCCGGCATTAACCGAGAAGGATAGGCAGGATGCGCTGGTAGCTTTGGAGCTGAAGATGGACTATCTTGCGCTCTCCTTCGTCCGGAGGGCTGCTGATGTCGTGGCGTTGAGAGACTACCTGATGGCGCACGTGGAGGCGCCAACCGCCAGACAGGTCGGTGAGGATCCCCATCAGATTCCCGGATTAGTGGCGAAGATCGAAAAACCCCAAGCGCTGGATGATCTCGAGGGCATCACACGGGCGTCCGACGCGGTGATGGTGGCCCGCGGTGACCTAGGGGTGGAGATCGCACCGGAGCGGGTTCCCTTGGCTCAAAAGCGCATCATCCACATCTGCAATCGCCTCGGTAAGCCGGTGATCACGGCAACCCAGATGCTCCAATCGATGATCGATCTTCCACGCCCGACGCGCGCCGAGGCCTCTGACGTGGCGAACGCGATCCTCGATGGCAGTGACGCTGTGATGCTCTCAGGCGAAACTTCAATCGGTAGCTATCCGGTGGCGGCGGTACAGATGATGGCGCGCATCGCCGAGAATGTCGAGCAGTCCGGCGATTTCCCCTATAACCAACTGCTCGACCTGTCGGTGACGCCGAGAGAACCCGACGCTGAGGCAATCACCACCGCTATCAGCCGCGTGACCGTCAGCCTTGCTATGGCAACCAAGGCCGCCGCGATTCTCTCTTCTACAGAGTCCGGGCGTACAGGCAGGATCGTGGCCCGGCACCGGCCCGCCGTGCCGCTCTTGGGCGTCACACCTTTTGAGACAACGGCCCGCAGAATGCAGTTGATGTGGGGCGTGATTCCTCTCGTGGTAACCCCGTTCCGCAACACAGACGAGATGATCCAGAAGATGGTACAGGGAGCCTACGATCGAGAGTACGTCCAGAAAGGGGATAACATCGTCATCACCGCAGGCATACCTCTGGAAGTCCACGGCGTGACCAATATGGTGAAGGTGCATACCATTCGCCAGACAGACCTGACCTGAGATCACTCGGTCACTGGTGTGGGAGCTCGGAGCATGAAAAAGACACCGGGACTCGATCCCGGTGTCCATTCTAGTTAAGGAAGAGCTGACGTCGAGGCTAGACTTGGGCCGGTTCTTCCGCCTCAGGTGCCAGCTCGATCTCACGGTCCATGACCGGTTCAACCACCTTACTACCCTGTGAAGCACCACAGTAGGGACAGATATTCCAGTCCAATGCCAGCACGGTATCACAAGCGACACACTTCTTCTTCAGATGCGTGTGACAGTAGGGGCAGTAGACGAAGGCGTCCTCGACCTTGGCGCCGCAGCCAGGGCATACCTCGGGCTCCTCAATCGCCTGGAGCAATGCCTCTTGCTCCAAGGCGTGCTCGTAGGCCTCGGACAGCGTCTCCCTCGGACGTATGAGGAAATAGACAATCAAGCCCGGCAACGTGAGAACAGCTACCATGAATGTCGCCAAAATCTGCACAACCACGTCGCGGGTGCGCGCCCGAATATCGCGGAAGGTCCACAGAACCATACCTAGCCACAAGCTTGTGACAAAAACGGCCGTCACCAAGGTGAGAATCGTCACAACCTGGGGTAGGATCTCCAGGAGTTGATCGATCATAGTCTATTTGGGCTCCTTTGTTGAATCACTAGAGCGCCTGAATAAGTGCACAACCGCGGTTGTCGCGAAGGCGCAATCTACCGCTCAGGCGCGGGCATTATACCATCGCCTATAAGGGAGGCAAGCTGATGACATACGTTACGGTTAAGGAGATGCCAGTCGAAGAACGACCGCGTGAGCGACTGGCCCGGGTCGGACCCCAGGCGTTGTCCACGGTCGAGCTGTTGGCCATTATCCTCCGAGTCGGCGTGGGCGGAGAGAACGTCCTGACGATGGCCAGTCGCATCCTCGCCAACTACGGAGGACTGGGCGGCCTATCGCGGGCCGACTTTGCCCAGCTATCGTCAGAACGGGGACTCGGGCCCGCCAAAACCTCCCAGATTATGGCAGCCTTGGAGCTAGGGCGCCGGCTGATGGCCGAGAGCCCTGAGGAGCGGTGGCAGATCCGGGCGCCTAGCGATGCGGCCCACATCCTAATGCCTATCCTCGGCCACAAAGAGCAAGAGAACTTTGTCGTTTTGTATCTGGACACCCGCAACCGGGTGACGGCACGAGAGGTTCTCTACAAGGGGAGCCTGAACACATCGTTGGTTCGGATCGCCGAGGTCTTCCGGGGAGCTGTCCGGAGGAACTGCGCAGCGGTCATCGTGGCCCACAACCACCCCTCCGGCGACCCCACCCCCTCACCGGAGGACGTCGCCCTTACTCGGCGGCTGGTGGACGCCGGCAAGCTCCTGGAGGTGGACGTCCTAGACCATCTGGTCATCGGCGCCAATCGATACGTGAGCTTGCGAGAGCGCGCTTTGGGGTTCGAAAGCGCGTAGGTCGGCGCCGTCGTGGCGGAGTAAGGGGCTGTCTCAGGAGAGACAGCCCCTTCTTGGATACAAGCGTCAGGCGGTCGACGTGCGTTACGTCGTCGCCGCCTTCCAGTCGGCGTACTGCGCCTCGACCTCTTCCTGGATGGTGTAGAGGCCGGCCGCCTTTAGGTCCTCGATGAAGGTGTCTACCACCTCCTCGGGATCCACATAGCCAGTCCTTATACCTCTGAGGGCGCCATCGGCGACCGCGTTGACTGCGGTCAGCTCAGCAGCCACAGGCTCGGTGCGGAAGCGGAAGCCCAGGGCAACATGGTCGATCGCGTCGTTCGAGTACTCGACCAGCAGCCTGTTCTTATCGGGATCTTCCTTGTTGGTCACGGCCTGCATCATGATATTGCCAATCGTCCAGGCGCCGGGATGCGCACCATACCAGCCACTGTCGATGAGGTTAACACGACCGTCTGATTCGAACTCCCAGTGGGTGCCCTCGACGCCAAACAGCTGCATGTTGACCAGCTTGGAGTCGGTGTGCATCAGGTTGATGTACTTCATCGCCTGTACCGCATAGTCGGACACCATGGGGATGGCGAGCATCGAGCCACCGGCGTGGGTGGTGACGTTGACTTTGGGTTGGCCATAGATCTCGCCAACTCTTAGGTCAGGATTGCCGGAGCTGTTGATCATCTCCTGCGCTTTGATGTTGTTGCCCTTGAGCGGCATCGGGTAGATAAAGAACTGGCCTGCGTTAAAGGGCTGGTTCGGATCGTAGGTGGTCAGACCGGCATCAGGATGGATCCACTCATTCTCGTAGAACTCGCGCATGGAGGCATATAGCGACTGCTCCACCTCGGTCTCCGGGAGAACATAGACCGTCTCATCCCAATTGCCACCCGCATCGGGCACGAGCGGCATATTGATCAGATTCCCGTTGACGCCACTGGCTAGGTCTTGAGGCCAGTTCGAGAAGCCATTTCGGCCGTCCGTGATGTAAGGATATTCGTCTGGGCGGGCCTCCTTGGCCATCTCGAGCCACGGCTTCATGTCCTCATAGCTCTTGATGGCGGCGGCATCGTCAGCCGTCATCCCGATCTCCTCAGCCAACGCGATGTTGTAGAGGAAGCCCTCGGGGACGGTCAGCTCTTTGTTGGTGGGAACCGCATAGTTGACGCCATCGATCTGCGTGCCGGTGATGAACGCAGGGTTCAGGGTACCCAGGATGCCCTGCCCATTTTCCTCAAGCAGGTTGCCGTAGTCGCCGTTGTCGTCGTTCAACGGACGGAACAGGCCCTCGGTGGCCAGCTGCATGTAGTAGTACCAGTCAGCGGTGAAGAAGATGTCGATCTTCTCACCGGCCTGCAGGCCAGTCACGGCCTTGGTTGACCAGTCACCCCAGGGGATGAGATGGAAGACCACATTGGCGCCGATGAGGGGCTCAATATACTCGTTGATCGCAGCCTCAACCAGCGGGCGCTGATCGGTATCTTGGTTAGCGACCCAGAAGTAATCGAGCACCACAGTCTCAGCGGGCGGTGCTGAGGTGGCTTGTGGTTCTTCTCCCGGCTCAGTCTCAGTCGTGGACTCTGGTGCGGGTTGGGAACAAGCTACGAGCACCCCAGCCAGCGTACCCATGCCCGCGACTTTCAAAAACTCGCGACGTGACAATCTCCTAGACATTGTCTCTCCTCTCTTCAGTGAGTTAGTTCATGATCTGTCAATACAGACAATCAACGTTCGGAAGCACGATCACTCATTGTATTTGCTGCTCGTTGCCTCCTTCCTGGCCTAAGTGGAGCTGCCATGTGTAATGCCCTCTGGGGATGGCCGAGAATCCATACGCTGCAGCCTCACCCTTTGATAGCGCCCATGGTCAAGCCGCGGATGAAATACCGCTGGAAGAAGGGATAGGCAAAGATAATTGGGCCTACGGTGACCACCGCCATCGCCATGCGGAACGTCTGTGACGGAAGGTCGGAGACCCTGACCAACCCTGCCATCTTGTCCGCGTTCTCAAGCAGGAATCGGATGCTGGTCAAGGTTGTGTAAATCGTATACTGCAGGCTATAGTACTTCGCCTCGTCCACGAGGAGCAGAGAGTTGAAGAAGTTGTTCCAAATGCCAATTGCGCTGAACAGAGCAACCGTCGCCAAACCAGGGACCGCCAGCGGCATGACGACCTGGAAAAGCGTGCGCCATTCGCTAGCACCATCGATCCGGGCTGACTCGATAATCTCCTTGGGTACATTCGTCTTATAGAAAGTGCGCATCACAATCACCCAGAATGGGCTGAAGGCGGAGGGAAGGAAAAGAGCCCACAGGCTGTTGTGGATTCTTAGGACCTGTCGTGTCACCATGTAGTAGGCAACCAGCCCGCCACCGAACAACATCGTAAAGAAGGCGTAGAAGGTGAAGAAGCGCTCAAACTTGAAGTTGTCCCGGGAGAGCGGGTAGGCATAGAGCCCAACCATAAGCACGGATAGGACGGTACCCGCCACTGTAGAAATGATCGTGTTCTTATAGGCGGTGACGACAATCGAACCCTCTCTGAAAAGGTATGTGTACGCCACCGTCGCGAACTCCTCCGGCCACAGGCGGTAGCCGTTGGTCGTCAGAGCAGCCTCTGATGTGACCGAGGAGATCACTATCACGTAGATGGGGAATAGGGCCAGAAGGCAACAGATCACCATCAAGATATTCAACAGCGTATTCATCCCTGGCGAAAGGGCGAGCATATCTCGCCTCTTGCCTTTTCGCAGCGAGAGGAGCGTGTCCGCCACCTTCGACCCAGGCTTCACCGGGATATCCATATCTTGGCAGCTCCTTTAGAACAGGGCCAGTTCTGGTCTAGTCTTGCGCACGACGTAGTTGGTGATCAGGATCAAAACGAAACCGACAACCGATTGCACAAACGCGGCGGCGGCGGGATAACCAAGTGGCAGATTGCTTCTCAGCATGCTGTAGACATAGACATCAATGGTCTGGGTGACGTCTCTGACCATCGCAGCGCCACTTGGCAGGGTGTAGAACATATCGAAGTCGGACCCAAAGATACGGCCCACCGCCAGGATTTGCAGCAGCACGATAACCGGTACGAGGTGAGGCAGGGTGATGTTGGTGAATTGCTTCCACTTTCCGGCGCCATCAATGGCTGCAGCCTCGTAGAGCTCACGCTCGATCCCAGTGATGGTGGCCAGGTAGATGATGGATCCATTGCCCGTGTATTTCCAGATATTGGCTACCAGAAAAATGAACGGCCAGTAGATCTTCTGCTTGTATATTTCTAGGGTTCCCAATCCCATCGACGTCAACGTGCTGTTGATGATCCCGTCGGAACTTGCCAACGCATAGACGACATAGGCAACGACGATCCACGAGACAAAGTAAGGCAGGAAGAGGATGGAGTGATAAACTTTTGCCCAGAACCGGTTGGTCAGTTCGAAGATGATGACGGCTAACGCCACGGAAAGCACCAGCCCCACCACCATGAAGAGAAGGTTGTACAGGACTGTATTGCGGATATAGGTCAGCGTCGCATCCAGATTCGTAGGAAGGGTCAGGTATCTGAAGTTGTCCAGTCCGACCCATTCACTATGGATAAGGCTGTAGATAAATGTGTTCTGGATGAAGGCATCCGGAGGCGGCTTGGTCACCCTATAGGTCTTGAAGGCCATGATGATGCCAGGCATGGGCAGGTACGAAAACAACAGCAGCCAGATGGCACCTGGCAAGACCATAAGGAGATAGGAGAAGTTGGTGTAGACCTTGTCTCGATTCCACCTCGACTTCTTCTGCGAAACGGACTTGGAAGAGAGTGTAGCGTCGATGATGAACCCCCTTACTCTGACGTGATCCCTATGCAAAGCACTTCACTGCTAAAAGGATACGATATCATTCAGGAAGCACCGTGCGCTGCGACTATCGACAAGACGCGTGAGACCCTGGACACATGCGCCACGCGCCCAGCACCATCTATGCAACCATAGGATGCATCTGTTGAGGATAAGACACACTATCGCGACAAACGCTACATTGTGACCGTTCACTATCCATCTTACAAGCATTCAGCAGCTTTGTCAAGCAGAATATGGGATAAAGGTAGGCCAAATCCAAGCCAGACACGGACCCGAGGGAAGACACGGTCGTGGACTTGGCTATTTGTCAGCGCTGCATCTTTCTTTTGCCGGTAGGCATGATCAGCTTTTTGATCTGGGGCGCGAGGGCTGCTCTTTGGCGTAGGTGGGTGCGACGGGGTAACGGGCACGGAACGTGGTCCCCTCTTCCTCACTCGAAGTGAACCCAATCTCGCCTTCCAGGTAGCGCTCAGTGAGCACCCTCATACTGTAGGTCCCCAGCCCTCGCCCCGATCCCTTGGTCGAAAACGAGCGCTGATAGACCTGACGCTGGACGGAGGGGGGCATCGCCGAGGGATTGCGGACCCAGAACTCCACGAAAGCACCGTCGAACGCCTCTTCTGGTGACTCCCCGACCAGATACTTGGCACCGACGGTGATCGTCGCTCCAGGGGGCTCGGCTTCGAGCGCATTCTTGATCATGTTATCGAGAACCCGTCGTAGCTTAGTCCGGTCGGCGACAAAGACCACATCCTCGCTTGCATCCGCGATCTTCAACTCATGGCGCCGTCCCAGGCGCTCGTGGAAATAAGAGTCAACCAGATCGTCTAGCAACGCCTCGGCACTCAAGACCGTCGGGTTGAGGGTCAACTCCTCGTTCTCCATCGCGACTAGGTCCCGTTGTGCCTCGATCTCCTTGGTCAAGCGCTCGATGGACCGCTGGAGAATCCTGAACAGATCCTGCATCTGGGCCGGTTCTACGTCCTCAAGGAGGTCAACCGCCGTACGCATCTTCTGGACCGTGTTCAGCACGTCGTGGAAGAAGATACGTTCCAGTGCCTGTCGGCGCTTCTGGTCACTGACATCCACCGCCGCGAAGATCGTGAACGTCTCGCCCAGAGCAACATAGGGTTTTGTCCACACCCGCAAGTCGAAGGCGGACGGGGTTTTGTTGGGCTCCCGGACGATGCGGCAATCCTGCACCGACACCACTCCTTGCTCAGCCTCGGCAATGGCCCGAGCCGCCCCGCAAAGCATGCAAAAGGCCGTAGTGCCACATGCCGCATCCTCCGACACGTGAAGACACGCTAAAGCCTCGCCGGGCCGCTGTCCGTAGAGGTCACGCACCTCATCCACCTCGACTAGATCCGCCAGGGCCTTATTGGCATAGACAATTTGCCGATAGGCGTTGAGGATTATCACCGGATTCGGCACAACCGAGAGCACCTCACCCAGGGCGCGTAGATCGGAGAAGTAGGCGATCTGCCTTTCAAGCTTCGACCTAGATGCTCGCTTTGATGGCGCGAGGATCACGTCAGAAAGGTTCTCTTCTGTGTCGACCGCGTTTGAGTTCACGCTTCACCCTGCTAACGAGAACGATCCTCGAAGAACTCCGGATAGGTTTCTTTGATCTCTACCAACATATCACCAAAGACTGTAGGAGCGTGGGGCACCAAGAGCTTCAGCATCTCCAGGGCCATCTGCCGGATCTCCCATTGAGCTTGGGGCGCAATCCGCAGCCGGAAGAAGTGGCGAAGCTCACGGAAGTTCATGGTGACCACGATGCGTGTGGCGGCTGCGTTGGGAAGGACGAAGCGAGCATCCTCCTTGCGAATCCCACGGTCCCGCAGTTTCTGGTAAGCCTCTTTCACATAGTCACGAAGATCCCGCCAAATAGCGATGGCCTCTGGATCCGCCCGAACCGAATCTGGGACAACCATCGCCGGCTCAGACATATCGACGTAGCGCTGGCTCTCCTGACTATAGGACGCCAACCGGTGGCGCACAAGCTGGTGTGAGCAAGCCCGGCTGATGCCGGAGATCTCAAAGGTCGCGACGGCATGCTCAATGATGCTCTCGTGGCCCTCTCTAAGGCGCGCGCGAAGAAACGCAGCCGGGTCGCCCCGGCTCTCGCTGCGATAGCAGACCCGTCCCGCGTGCTCCAGCAGGCCCTCAGGTGTGCCATTCCCTCTAAGATAGCGCGTCAAGGCAATCAGCTCGACCTTCATCATCATGTCACGCCTCCGGATCAGTCGATGAGGGCTTCGCCTCAGATGTCGTCGCCTTTGCCGCCAACTGGTCTTCTTCCGCATCATGGTCAATGACCTTTGCACGATCCGCCATCGCCTGACGCAGCTTGGCTGCATCGCGAGGGTAGGCCCAATAGAACCCCGAATAGAGGATACCGCAGATGAGCCAGGGAAATGGAATCATCCAGAGCAGCGCGCGCGTCAGGCCCAACCGATCAGCCAAAGTCCCTGCTATGATGGCTGCCACCGCCGCAAAGCCGCTTTCGATAAAGGTGGTCATCGCGAAGGCAGTGGCCCGGAGTTCCGGCGGCGCGGCGCCCTGCATCATCGGCTCCTTGGCGCCTTTGCCCGGCCAACTGATCAATAGCGCGGTGAAAAAGCAGAGGCCGAAGAGCGGCCAGAATGCCCAGTCTGATGTCTGCGTGAAGAGGATGTACGTCAACGGGATCCCGCTCAAGATCGACACCTGCCCCACGATCGTTCGTCCGTACCGAGGGTTCTTAGACTCAGCCCAGTCGCCGAGCACGCCGCCGATGATGTTGCTGAACGCCGTGCCCACCACGATCCCCGCGAAAGTCAGTGTGGCACTCCCCGCAGCATGGTCGAATGAGATCGCTTCGGTCATTCCGCGAACGTCCACTAACCATGTGATGAGATAGAGCCCCATGACGACCCAGGGCATGCTACCGGCCAATCCCTGAAGGATAGCAACCCAGATCGTGGGAATCGCCAACACCCGCGGCACATCCGAGAGCTCAGCTCGGTACTTTGCGGCACTCTCTCGAGTTATCTTGCCGGCCAGCTCCGGCTCGGCGCCCCCGCGCACGGGCTCTTTGACGAAGATAGCAACCATGATGCCCGAGACCACGCTGAGGCCGCCAAGAACGAAGAACCCCCACCGCCAAAGCGTTGGCGTCGCCAACATCCCCAATGCTAACGTCCCCACAATGATGCCGGACACACCAATCGCCTCGAGGACGCCTAACGCGCGCCCTCGACGCTGAGGGGGAAAGGTGTCGGACATTAGGGAGAAGGTCGCGGGCATGAGACATCCCAGACCGACGCCCGAGATAGCTCGGATGACCAAAAGCTGCCCGAAATTCTGCACAAGCCCGCAGGCAAAGGTCCAGAGGCCCCAGATGCCAGTGCCGAAGATAATGACCTGCTTACGAGAGAAACGATCACTAGCATAGCCCCAGAAAGGCGCACTGATCGACTGAAGCAGGTTGCGGATCGTGCCAATGGTGCCCAGAGCCGTGTAATCAAGGCCCCAAAGCCCCTTGATGGTTGGGAAGAGGACGGACAAAGCCTGCCCCTCTCCCTGATCGATGAAATAGCCAAAAGCCAGAGCGACGAGTGTCCAGATCCGGGAGCGTTTAGTAGGTGTAGATTCGTTCGCCATAGATTCTCACTTGGGTCAGGATTGCGCAGCAGGGATTATCCCACAACCCCCACCCTATGTAAAGGCCGCTGCATAACTGCAGCGGCCTTTCTGACTCGATGCCCGACCGTCACCAGGCACAGTCTCAAGCAGACGTCATCGTCGCTCGGCGCCTCACTTCACGACGATACTCACCAATTGACCACGCGGGACGATGATCCGTACGATCTCTTTGCCCTCCAAGTAGCGCTGGACGTTGGCGTCCTCCAAAGCTGCCAACCTAATCGCTTCCTCGTCAGCGTCCGCCGGGAGCGTAACACGGCCGCGAATCTTGCCGTTGACCTGCACGGGAATCTCCACCGTTTCCTCGATCAGCATCGCCTCATCCCAGGTAGGCCACTGCTGCGTGTGGACACTATAGGGCTTCCCGAGTTTGCTCCATAGCTCCTCAACCATGTGCGGTGCGACCGGTGCTGTCAGGAGCA
>JBNGDL010000038.1:0-29628 GCA_049975205.1 Anaerolineae bacterium
AGCGACTCCAGCGTGTACGAGTACTGGCTCAAGATGATCGTCCGCAGCGCCGCCTCCCGGCTCAGCGCCCGAAAGCCACTCGTCGCATCGGGGGTGTCCACCCCCGACGCAAGCTTCACCACCCAGCTCCCCACCTGCTGCAGACGTCGTTTCATCGGGGAGAAGTCCTCAACTTCTGCCACACCCCGGTCGCCGACGACGATATCCGCCCGCCCTTCCAGGATCGGTCGTACGAGACGTTCGACGTCACTACCGCGATACTGATTATCGCCGTCGGTGTTGACGATAACATCGGCGCCCAACAACAGCGCCGTCTCCAGCCCCTTCACAAACGCCGTTGCCAACCCCATATTCCGGGTCAGCCGCACGATGTGGTCGACACCTAGCTCCCTTGCCACCTCCACGGTTCGATCCTGGCTGCCATCATCGATGACCAGCACCTCGATGTCATCGATGCCCGCGATCTCCTTGGGGAGATCCCGCACGGTCTGAGCGAGTGTCGCCTCTTCGTTATAGCAGGGAATCTGTATGATCAGTTTCATACTCTAGCAGGTCGCGCGCCTACCTCCGGGCTGAGCAATCAGCTTTTGTGTCTCGGCGGTAAGCATTGTACCACGGCGAGGAAAAGCGTCCAGGCACACTTAAGGCGCAGAGCAGAGATTGGGCCCCAGTCATCATCCTGAGCGCTCAGATGGAGCACGAACGCGCGTATAACACAAGGGCCGGGCCAACTGAGTACCCCAGGCGGCACTCCTGGCCCGGACGTGATCCATCGACAGATAACTGACGTGCAATCGTCCAATCACCTAAGCGAGTCAGGTCGTCAGCTCCCTCCCCGCCGCCCGATCCACCAACCACCACACCTCCCCCGCCACCGGATCGACGCGCGCGGCGGGGAGTGTTTCCCCCGCCCGCACCCGTGCCAACGCCGGCGCCTTCTCCACCCCGGTTACGAGAAAGGCCACAGCCCGGGCCGCATTGAGCACAGGCAGCGTCAGCGTCACACGCCAGGAAATGGCCTGCTCCGCCCGCCGGACCGCGACCACCGTCTCGTCCTCGATCTCCAGTGCCGAGCTCCCCGGAAAGAGTGACGCCGTATGCCCATCGTTGCCCATCCCTAGCAGGATCAGGTCGAACCGCACATCTTCGCCAAAGGCCTCGTCCAACACCGCGCGGTACGCCGCGGCAGCCGCTTCAGGCGCCAGCTCACCCCGAATCCGGTGGACATTACCCTCAGGTATTGGCACGTCATCCAGCAGCGCCTCCCGCGCCATCCGGTAGTTGCTGGCGCGATGGTCCGGCGGGACACAGCGCTCGTCGCCCCAGAAAACCTCCACGGCCTCCCAGGGCACCCGCGAAATGAGCGGCTCCTCCGCCAGTCGCCGGTAGGTCGGCTCGGGCGTGGATCCCCCGGCAAGGACAACTGTGAACCTGCCCCGAGCGGCAACCGCCTGCTCCGCGCACTCGGCAAAGCGCACGGCTGCAGCCTCCGCCACAGCCTTGGCATCCTTAAAGATCTGTAGGCCGTCCATCAGCCCACACAGTCCTCGGCCCGACGATGCTCGACCCCCTCGGGCCCGGCCACTATCACATCCGACACGAGGCCCAGAAACAGCCCGTGCTCCACGATGCCGGCGCGACGGCTCAACGCCAGATCCAACGCCTCGAGGTCCGCGATTGGCCCAAAGTCGCAGTCGAGGATCAGGTTTCCCTGGTCGGTCAGAAACCTCGATCCATCCTCACCGCGTCGCACGGTCACGCCAGCTCCTAACGATGTCAGATAGGCCATTTGCGACCGCCAGCCGAAGGGAACGACCTCCACCGGCACCGCCCACGTGGTCCCTAGCCTCTGCGAGAGCTTCGACGCGTCCACCACGATGATCTCCCGATCGGTCGCCTGGGCGACGATCTTCTCGCGCAACAGTGCGCCGCCCCCGCCCTTGATCACGTTGCACGCAGGATCCACCTCGTCGGCGCCGTCAATCGTCACGTCGATCCTTGGGTGGACATCTAGGCTGGTCAGCGGGATGCCAAGGCGCCGCGCGTCCTGCTCAACCTCGAGCGAGCACGGCACGGCCACGATGTCGCGGAGCGCCCCGGACTCAAGCAGCGCCGCGATCTTCCGAATGGCGAAAATCGCCGTCGACCCGTGTCCCAGTCCCACCACCATCCCTGACTCGACGAAGCGAACTGCGTACTCCCCGGCCTCTCGCTTCATCTCATTCTCAGATTTCATCATAGGCCAAAAACCCTCCTCCTAGCGGAAAAGCCGCTTCCTAACTCGCGCCATCCCCCGCCGGATGTGCGGAATCCTCAGGATCAGGAGCACAGCCAGAATTACGGGATAGCGCCACGCCTCCCACGGATCCTTCTTCAGCCAGAGGATGTGCCAGATATCGAGGGCTGCGGCTAGATAGACCAGCCTCTGGAACCACCGCCAGGAGCGTCCCATCCTCTCACGCAGCGCGGGGAGCGACGTCACGCCCAGCCCCACGAGGAATAGAAACGCACCCAGCCCGACGATCACAAACGGCTGATCGAAGATCCCGATGCGCAGCAGCGACAGGTCAAAGCGGTAATCCCATCCGGCAAAGGTGAGAAAGTGAAGGGTCGCATACCCCAACGACCAAAGACCAAGGGGCCTTCGAGCCTGGAGGATCCGGCTGAAGCCGGTCACCACGGCGACCGGCGTGCAGGCCAGGGAGAGAAGCAGGAAGGTCACCGCCAAGCGCCCCGTCCGCACCATGATCTCGGTAACGGGATCGATAACGTAGCGCCCCGCTGCATAGGTCCAGACCAGAGTCAGGAGCGGCACCAGGGCGCCAAGGTTGGCGACGATCCGGATCCAGCGCTTGCGCAGCCATTGGCCCAGCTCACGCATCAGTAATACCACTCCGGCGACTCGAGGTTGTCATAGAGTTCCGCGACCTCCTCGGCATAGCCGTTCAGGAAGAGCGTGGGCTGGCGGCGGTTCTCGCCGATCACGCGCTCGGTCGCCTGGGACCAACGCCGGTGTGGCACGTCGGGGTTGACGTTGGACCAGAACCCATATTCTCCGCTCCCAGAGGCCATCCAAAAGGTCGTCGGCATCTCCTCGACCAGGTCGATCTTGACAATCGATTTTAGGCTCTTCAGCCCATATTTCCATGGCACAACCAGGCGCACGGGCGCCCCGTTCTGCGGCGGCAGGCTCCGACCGTAGACGCCGGTAGCCATCAACGTCAGGTCGTGCATCGCCTCATCGAGCCGCAGCCCCTCGACGTAGGGCCAGGGGAAGGCCGCTCTGAGGCCTGGCATCTGCTCCTCATCGAGCGCCGTCTCGAAACGCACGTACTTGGCCTTCGACGTCGGCTCGACCTCCTCAAGGAGCCGTGCCAGCGGAAATCCCGTCCAAGGGATGACCATCGACCAGGCCTCCACGCATCGCATGCGATAGATCCGCTCCTCGGCCTCAAAGGCAGCCAGATCGTCCAGGTCGAAGGTACGCGGCTTGTTGACGAGGCCGCCCACCGTCACGGTCCAGGGGGTGGTCACGAAGCCCGCGGCCAACTCTGCGACGGCTTCCTTTTGGAGCGAGAACTCATAGTAGTTGTTATAGCCCACAACCGCCGCGTAGGGCGTCAGTGGGTTGCCCAATTCGTCGGTCCTGGCCTCTGCCGTGCCTCCGTCTGGGGGCTCCCCGAGGCCTGGTGCGTCCTGGGTCTCGCCGCCAGGCGTCCCGAACTTCGGCCCGCCACAAGCCGCCAGAAGCGCCGTGCCGGCCAGAAGCTTTGCGGCACCTGTCATGAACCGCCGTCGTGAGAAATAGACGTGCTCCGGTGTGATCTCCGAAGATACGATCTTGGTCATGGTCATCCCTCCTTTTACACAACGATATTGAACTCCAACACTAAGGGCAGCGATAGCGGTCCGGCATCTGGACGATCGATACGAATCACGGAAAGGTAAAGACCGCCACCAGCGGATCGTGATCCGATGACCGCTGCGGCGAAGGATCACCTGGCATGGGTGGTGGGAAGTCAGCGTTGAGGTGCAAGGCCTCCACGCTCGTCAGGTTATCATAGAGCTCGGACGAGACCAGGATATGGTCCAGGGTCTCCGATTCACCCTGATAGACGTAGGTGTAAGGATGCGGCAGCGCTACCTGGTCGTAGACGTGGCGTAGTCCCACCTCGCGCAACACATCGACGGGGGGCGAGTCGTAGAATGAGTTGAGATCGCCCATCACCACCACGTACGCAGAAGGATCCTCCGAGAGCAACTCCTCAGCCAGGAGGGCATTCCAGGCGGCCTGGGCCACCCGGCGTGGCTCCGTCGCCAGCTCGCCACCGGACATCGAGGTGAAGTGGTTGTTGATCAGGTAGACGGTCTGATCGCCGCTTTCTAGGTGGACCATTACCGTCATCATCAACGGTGGGCGGCTCGTCAACCCCTCAGGTGCATCGTGCTGACTCACGCCCACGACGGTCGCTCGGTCACCCCGGACCAGGTAACCGACATCGATGCCGCGGGAGTCGAAGCCCTCGAGGAGGGCCGGGACGTAACCGTAGTCACGGATGGACTCCTCCGCCACGAGGTCCTCCAGAATGCCGATGTTCTCCACTTCCTGCAACCCCAGGATGGTCGGTGCCCCCATCGCTGTGATCGTGCGGGCGACCTTAGTCAACTTCACCTCGTAGGTTTCCAGGCTGGGCCTTTCGGGGTCCGACGGATGCGGGTTGAAGATGTCGAAGAAGTTCTCCGTGTTGAAGGTGGCAATGCTGAGCTTATCGTCGCCCACCGGCGCCAGGCTCGGTAGTGTGATCGCCTCCGTCACAACCGTGGGGGTGATGATCGGCTGGATCTTGAAGTTCTCATAGGTGAACGCCAACGGACCCAGGAGTCCTCCTACCATGTCGCCTGTCTTGACCGCATACGGCATCGTGGCCCGGTCGGTGTAGGAGACGGACGACCCGTCGTCGGCAAAGATGAGCATCCCCTTTGGCTCGCCCTTCCTCACGCGGTCGATCTCCCAGCTCGTCCGCACGAGCGGGGTCTCGCCGTACTGGTTGGTCGGCCCCACAGCCAACGCGGGCTCGCTGACCCGGACTAGCATCCCCTCCAAGGCCTCATAGTAGGCCCTGGCCTCGGCCTCATCCCTTGGTGGGTCCAGCTCAATGGCGTCAGGCGCAGAACCGTCGCCTTCCACCACCTCGATATGCACAGCCTCCTTCACCTCCAGTAGCGTCTGTCCAGACCGCTCGCGCACGATACCTGAGACCTGGACGAGGTCACCGACCGCTACCGCTACCGCCGCATCGCCCATCTCGACAAAGAGCCCCTCCGAAGTCTTGGAATCGTCATCGGGATCCTGAGACTGTATCCAGAACCCACCCATATCCGGAAAGACGCCGGAGACGACGCCCTCGGTGGTAACGGGGGTTCCGACGTAGGGAGAGCGGGCACCTTCGCCTTGGATCGCCCAGACGGGGACACCCGTCCCCACAAAGGTGAGCCAGGGCTCGACCCCCACCCCGCTATGCCAGTTTTCCGCGGTCACCGATGCATAGGCTTGGAAGCTACCTCGCGTGATGCCAGGCCTGACCTGAACGACATAGGTGACGACAGCCGTGCCACCGTCAGGGGCGAGCTCCGGGATCGTCCAGCGAATAGCCCCCGCCGCCCCCATGCGCGAGCCCTCACTCATCTCCACAACGTTTACGTGGCGATAGGCCGGCATCGCCGAGATATCGACCCCCGTCAAAGTCTCCGGCGTGTGGTTAACCGCCGTCAGCGTGTAGGTCACCAGGCCGCCGGGTCCCACGCTGTTCTGAGCCTTCATATCCAGCATCAACTCGGGCGGATAGATGCGCTCGAAGTCCCGCGCAAGCCGCGGCTTAAGCTGCCACTTGCGGTCATAGATCTCGCTGATGCCCGTGACGCGATACGGCGCCCCTACCTCGACGAAGTCCGGAACGACGCCGGTGTCTTTTTCGAGATAGACCAGCACGGTGTCCCCTTGCTCATCCAGCAGATCGAGCTCGAAGCTATAGGTGAACTCCTCCAGGCGCGTCGCGGTGCCCTCGACAGCAATAAGCCTGCCCAGGACAGCCTCGTCGTGGGTGGCCACAAAGGCGGAGACCGTCGCAGGCTCTGGAGAGGCCGCCTCCTCCGCCAGGATCTCGACGTGATCGGAGTAACTCACCGGGATGATCTCGGTGGAGTCTCGATAGATCTCGATCTCGCCCGTGACCCGCACTCGATCGCCGATGTCGACACGCACGACGCCTTGGCCATCGGGACAATAGACTTGGACGCCTCCCGTCTCGTCTTCCAGATAGAACTTAGTGCCTGTACTGCCCGCGAAGAAGCCGCCCGTGTACATCGTCGCAATCCCCTCGATCGTGACGACCTCACCCTGCAGCGCCCTTGCCTGGGCGATTGGGATCGCGCCGCCTGCAATGGCCACGGGAACGAAGGGGCCATAATCGCGCAGAGCGAAATCGGGCGAACTCACATAATAACCTCTGAGATAGAGATCGCCATAGCGCCACGGGCTCTGCAACGTCAGCTCTGCCCGATGCACCTCGCCATCAGCAAGACTCGGGACGATCCAAGCCACAGCATGGTCGGGGATGGCTGCCGTCTCTGCCGGCATCTCCTGCCCCTCCGGCAGCGCCAACGCCTCCAACACCACGCCCTCGGGTAGGGGGAAGACGACCTGGAGCGAGGCCTGATCCTCTCCGGTGACGTTCTCCACCGTCACGTCGACCGTGAAGCCGGTGCCCGGCGCCACCGTTGCAGGTGCGGTTGCCTCAATCGTGAGCCGTCGGGCCGACAATGGCGTCGTGGGAGCGCCACTGTTCTGAGGCCACGGGTCGTCCCGCAGGTGGAAGTCCTCAGCACCATCGTCGGTGTCCCAGCTATTCCCCTCCTCCCCGCCGGGCTTGCGTTCCAGGCTGGCACCCTCAGCAGGCACCGGCGCCGGTACGTCTTCGATGAAGCTCAGCGGCGCGTCCTCGCCCCAGCCTAATGTGTCGACGGCGTTGCCATCGGGACCCCGCAGCTGCAGCCCTCCACGACGCTCGAAGATCGGCACGTTGTGCGTCGCATCCGGGATGGCGCCGACGTCCTCCCCCGCTCTGACCAGCAGATAGTGACCGTAACCCGGGAGATCTGTGGAGCTCCCCCAAAAATGGATCCGCTTGGCCTCCTGATCATCGTCCATCTTGTACCAGATGGACCAGCCCTTGAGATCCACAACCTCGGTCCCGGCATTGTAGAGCTCGATGAACTCGTGGTTATTGTTGCCGGGCACGCCGGGGATGAACTCGCTGAACAGGGGCTTGCCGGAAGACGCGGCGAAAACCTGGGGCGTCTCGGTCGGTGTTGGCTCCGCAGTGGGAGGATCAGGTGTCGGTGACGGACCAACTGTCGGCGTGGCCGTAGGATCAGACGTGCAGCCCAGCACGATGAGGGTCGTCGCTAGTAGAGTCAGCAGTAGTCGCTTGAGAACTAGGTCCACGTAGGCTTCTCCTTATCAGGTCTCACCAGATTATAATTCAAGGTTGGCGTCCGGAAAGGCCGGCCAACATCGATAGAAGATTACGACTTATCTCTCATGTCCCCAATGCCGCAGGACCCGTCGTCTTGTGCCGTGGCCTACTTGCCCTAGAATAGCTTTGCATTCCGGTACGTAGCGGGAAGATTGCGGGATTCGGCCGCAGTCAGGAAACGAAGATCTGTGCTTAGTCTCACTTCGCGTCCAGATCCCATGAGAGGCACCCAGTCTATGGAGACCGTACATCTCGGCAACGTCGTCGTCAGCCAGCTGATCCTGGGCGGCAATCCCTAACGACAAGACGGTTTTAGAACATCAGGAGAGAAACTATGTCCAAGCCAAGCACCCCAATCGAAATTAAGATCGCCTACATCGGCGGCGGAAGCCGATATTGGGCCCAGATGGTGATGACCGACCTGGCGCTCACCCCGGAGCTGACCGGAGAGATCGCGCTCTACGACATCGACTACGAGGCATCCCTGCGCAACGTCGAGCGCGCCAAAGAGATCTATGGACATCCCGATGCCAAGACCACGTTTGAGGTCAATGCCTATCGATCGTCCGAGGACGTCCTCGAAGACGCGGACTTCGTGATCCTATCCATCCTGCCGGGTCCTATGCAGATGTTCGCCAACGACCTAGATATTCCGAAGCGCTACGGCGTCCTGCAGACCGTGGGCGACACTACAGGCCCCGGCGGCATCAGCCGCGCCCTGCGAACCGTCCCTATCTACCTCGATTATGCCCATCAGATCATGACCCTCTGCCCAGACGCCTGGGTCATCAACTATACGAATCCTATGACACTCTGCACCGCGGCGCTCTACGCGGCCGAGCCCGAGATCAAAGCCTTCGGCTGCTGTCACGAGGTCTTTGGGACCCAGCACATGCTGGCTGGCATCGTCCACCAGTATCTGGACGAGCCCAAGCCGGCCCGCGAAGAGATCAAAACCGATGTGGCGGGGGTGAACCATTTCACCTTTGCCACTCGCGCCACATGGGAAGGCATGGACTTATACCCCCTCCTCTACGAGCATATGGAGCAGGAGGGCTTCTGGCGAGATCGCACGGAGTGGTCGCTGAGGGCCAAGGCACAGGGATGGTGGTTCTCATCTCAGAGGCTCGTCGCTTTCGACTTCTTGCGAAACTTCGGCGTCTTGGGAGCCGCCGGCGATCGGCACCTCGCCGAGTTCGTGCCGTGGTACCTCACATCGGAGGAAACGCTGCACCAGTGGGGCGTTATCTTGACCCCCTCAAGCTACCGTCTGGGCACCTGGCAGCCACCTCAAAACGCCCCAGCATTCGACACTGACGACGAGGGCAGCAAGGAAGCAGGCGCCGGTTCATCGGGGCTGCGTCATTCGGGGGAGGAAGGCGTCCGGCAGATGTTGGCGCTCCTCGGCGTCGAACCGCTGGATACCAACGTCAACCTTCCTAACTGGGGACAGATGCCGGATCTCCCGTTGGGCGCGATCATCGAGACCAACGCGCAGTTCCGACACGACAGCCTCACGCCGGTGATCCCCACCGCCCTCCCGCAGGGGGCGCTCAACCTCGTGCGCCGGGTCGTGGATGTGCAGGAGCTCACCCTGGAAGCAGCCATCCTGAAGGATAGGGAGCTCGCCTTCGAAGCCCTTCTCACGGATCCCCTCGTCAGAATCCCCCCCGATCGTGCCTGGGAGATGTTCCAGGATCTATTGGAGGCGAACCGCGACATGCTGCCGGGTTGGGAGATCTAAGGCCCACCAACTACTGACCGTACGAGACAACAGGAAGGCGCCGAGACCACGACATGAACGAGACCAAGAACAAGCTCACGCTCTGGCAGAAGATCGGCTATGGCCTTGGAGATATCTATGGCGGGGGATCGGGGACGCTGATCAGCTTCTATTACCTCGTGTTCCTGACCGATGTCGTCCGCATCCGACCGGCGTTGGCTGGAACCGTCATCCTGATCAGCAAGGCTTACGACGCCATTACCGACCCCTTCGAGGGCGTGATCGCGGACCGAACCCGGACGCGCCTGGGACGCCGGCGCCCCTACCTTCTGGCGGGCATCCCGCTGGTTTTCCTCTCCTTTTTCGCGCTCTTCTATCCCGCGCCCTTCGACCAGGAGCTGGCCCGCTTCGCCTTCGTCGTCGCCACCTACCTCTTCTTCTCCACCATCGTCAGCATCGTGATGCTGAACTACAACGCCCTTCAGTCGGAGCTGACTCTCGACTATGACGAGCGGACCACCCTGAGCTCGGCTCGCATCTTCTTCTCGACCGTGGGATCCATCGCCGCCGCGCTGGCCCCGATGGAGATCGTCCAGGCCTTCGACAGCGTCCGGACCGGCTACGTCGTGATGGGATTGGCCTTTGGCACCTTCTTTGCGCTCCCCTTTATCGCCACGGTGGTAGCCACGCGAGAGCGCCCCGAGTTCCAGAGGCCGCCGAAGGCGTTTGACTGGCGCAAGACCTATCTCCTGCCCTTCAAGACGAAGACCTTCCTCTATGCGCTGCTGATGTACCTCTTCGCGTTTGTCGCCATCGACGCCGTCAGCAGCATCGTCGTCTACTATATGAAGTACCATCTCAAGCGCGGGGACGAGGTGAGCTTCGTCAATGGCACGTTGCTCATCGTCCAGGTGGTGTCGCTGCCCCTCTTCGCTTGGATCAGCCGCCGAACTAACAAACGAACGGGCTACATCGTGGGCGCTGCGATCTGGATGGCAGCCATGCTGTTGAGCGGGGTCATCACGCCTACGAGTCCCAACTGGGCGGTTTACGTCTTTGCCGCTATCGTCGGGATCGGCACCGGTGGCATCGTCGTGATGATCTACGCCATCTTCCCCGACATCCCAGACGTCGACGAGCTCGCGACGGGCGAGCGCCGCGAGGGAACCTACGCGGCCCTGATCACGTTTGTGCGGAAGCTCAGCTCCGCCGTCGCCATCTTCATGGTCTCCAACGCACTGTCCATCGCGGGCTACGTCGCCCCAGTGGAGGAGGTCGTGAACGGCAAGTCCCGGCTCATCGAACAAGCACAGTCGGAGGCCTTCATCCGAACCCTGCGGGTGGTCTTCGCCGGCGCCCCCATCGTGCTGCTCGCGCTGGCCCTGGTCTTCGCCTTCCGCTACCCGCTGACCTCCGAGGTCCACGCCCGCCTCCGCCGGCTCCTTGCTGCTCGCCGCCTCGGGGAGGAGCTCAACGACACACAGGCGGCGGAGGCTACGGCACTCAAGGAGAAGTTGATTGGGTGAGACGGAGGAGCGGAGGGGCAGGGGAGCAAGGGCGAAGGCGTACCAACGCAGGACGAGCCGGCGTGTTTGAACCCGGGAAGGGTATTCGGCTAAGACAAGAGGGTTGACACCGGACTAGTGGTTTGGTCGACCAGCGCCTACGAGGATCAGAAGAACGTGATCAGTTCAAATATGATAATGAAGAACGAGAATTGAGATGAATCTGGAGACACTGGCATCACGGCTTGACGCCAAGATTGCCGCCGAGGATTTCTCCGGCGCGATCCGCATCCGACTGGCGTCAGACACGATCTACGAGACCGCCACCGGCTACGCGGACCGCGCCAACCAGCGCCTCAACACGCTATCGACGCGCTTCGGCATCGCGTCGGGCACGAAGTTCTTCACCGCCCTGGCCATCGGAAAGCTGATCGACGCCGGGAAGCTCACCCTCGACACCAAACTCAGCGATATCGTCGACCTCGGCTTTCCCCAATACTCGGACGCCATCACGATCCAGCACCTGCTCACCCACACCTCCGGCATCCCCGACTACTACGATGAGGAGGCGGTCAGCGACTTCGACGGCTTCACCGTCGCCGTACCCTGGTCTGAGCTGCGCGGGCCGCGGGACTACCTAGCCGTCTTCCCGGAGGGCCCGATGAAGTTTGAGCCAGGAGCGCGGTTCTCCTACTCGAACGGCGGCTACATCACCCTCGGCATCGTGATCGAGGAGGTGAGCGGGATGGCGTACCGGGACTTCGTCACCAGCCGCATCTTTGGACGGATCGGGATGTCCCGGTCAGGATACTTCGCGATGAACAAGCTGCCGGCGGACACAGCCTATGGCTACGTCGAAGAGGAGGACGGCTGGCGCACCAACATCTACGACCTCCCGATCATCGGCGCCTCCGACGGCGGGGCCTTCACCACCGTCGACGACATGACGCGGCTCTGGGACGCCTTCTGGGCTGGCGAGATCCTCTCCCTGGAGCTCGCAAGCCTGTTCACCCAACCCTACACACGAGCTGAGCGCGAAGGTGAGCACATCGCCTATGGTCACGGCATCTGGATCTACGACGACGGCAACACACGTGAGGTGTACATCGAGGGCTGCGATGCGGGCGTCTCGTTCCGCTCGGGCCGTAACCGGGCCCGAGACATGGAGGTCACCGTGATCTCCAACACCACGGGCGGCGCGTGGCCCATCCTGGGCGAGATCGATGCCGTTACGAGGCAGAGCATGTCCTGATGTAGCGCCGGCTGCCGCTGATAGGCTCACATCCATCTTCCCATGGTAAAGGCCCGGGTCACGCCCTCACCGAGCCGCCACTAGACAAACGCTAAGGAATGCCCTCCTTGGAGGCCAGCCATGTCCGCCAAGCTGCCCGGCCAGGAAACCACAGTCGGCCACCGGCATCAACCATCTGACGCAACCTCCTCGACCACGAGCAGCCTACCGAAAGGACCCAGTGGACGCGCCTGAAGTCCACCACTCTCCACAGCAGTACTCCAGATTGACGTCGCCCACCAGCGGCCTAGAATACGATGAATCAAGCCGCAATGCAGAGACGCAAACGAGTGATGAAAGTAAAGCGCAGGATCGGCGCCGCCGAGGCCCGCCTTCGCTCTGGTAACCTGATCAGCACTCAAACCAGTCAACCGAGATAAGGAGATTCCAATGTCACGCATACCCATCGCACTGCAGCTCTACTCCATCCGTGAGGCATGCCAAGAGGACTTCCCCGGCACGCTGAAGGCCGTGGCCGAGATGGGCTACGAGGGCGTCGACTTCGCCGGATACTACGGCTATGACGCCGCCACGATCCGCGCGATGCTGGACGACCTCGGGCTCGGGGTCGCCGGATGCCACACAGGCCTCGACACGCTGATGGGTGAGGCGCTTCCCAAGACCATCGAGTTCAACCGGATCCTGGGCAACAAGTACCTGATCGTGCCGTGGATCCCGGAGACGTATCGGGACTCCATCGAGGCGTGGATGCGGACCGCCGACCTCTTCAATGAGATCGCGGCACGGCTCGCGCCAGAGGGCATGGTCACCGGCTACCACAACCACCACGTCGAGTTCACACCCTACGAAAACGGCCAGACGGGCTGGGACATCCTCTTCAGCAATACAGGCCCAGGCGTCGTGATGCAGATCGACCTGGGCAACGCGCTTCACGGCGGTGGCGACCCCCTAACCTACCTAGAGCGCTACCCAGGGCGCGCGACCACCGTGCATCTCAAGGAGTACGCCGCGGACAAGGACGAGGTCCTGATCGGCGACGGTGACGTCGCGTGGGCGCAGGTGTTCGAGATCGTCGAGGGCCAGGGCGCCACCGACTGGTACATCGTCGAGCAGGAAACCTACCCCTACCCTCCGCTGGAGTCGGCCAAGCGCTCCCTCGACAACTTACGAGCGATGGGGAAGTAGAAGATCGCTTCTGTAAGAGGAGGCCCGATGCCAAAGACCTATCAGAACCCAATCCTACCCGGCTTCCATCCTGATCCATCGATCTGCCGCGTGGACGAGGACTACTACCTCATCACGTCGACGTTCGAGTATTATCCTGGGCTGCCGATCTATCACAGCGGTGACCTCGTCCATTGGCGTCAGATCGGTCACATCCTCGATCGACCAGAGCAGTTGAACCTGGACGGCCTCCCGCCGTCAGGGGGGCTCTACGCGCCGACCATTCGCCACCACGAGGGCACGTTCTACGTCATCAACACCCTGGTGGACCGCGAGAATAAGCTCTCGCAAGCCGGCAACTTCATCGTCACGGCGACTGACCCTGCAGGGCCCTGGTCGAATCCCTATTGGCTCGAGGATGCACCCGGCATCGATCCCTCGCTGCTCTTCGACGACGATGGGCGCGTCTGGTACGTGGGTAACCGCCACGCGTTCGAGGGCCACTACCCCGGCCACTGTGAGATCTGGCTCCAGGAGCTGGACCTCGACAAGATGCAATTGGTGGGTGAGAAGCACGTCCTGTGGGACGGCGCGCTCAAGGGCGCGATCTACGCGGAGGGTCCCCATCTCTACAAAATCGGCGACCTCTACTACCTCATGATCGCCGAGGGTGGCACCGGTCACGACCACGCCGTCACCATCGCCCGCAGCACGTCCATCACGGGTCCCTACGAGCCCAATCCACGCAATCCCATCCTGACGCATCGCCACCTGGGAAAAGACTATCCCATCGTCGGCACCGGTCACGCCGACCTGGTCGAGACTCAGTACGGTGAGTGGTGGATGGTCGCCCTGGCCATGCGGCCTTACGATGGCTACTTCTACAACCTAGGTCGGGAGACCTTCCTGACACCGGTGCGCTGGGAGGAGGACTGGCCCATCGTCAGCCCCGGCACCGGCAAGATCGAGTTCGAGTACCCTGTGCCGAACCTACCCGAGCACCGGTGGCCCGCCGAGCCGGCCTGCGACCACTTCGAAGCGGCTGCCTTGGCCCCCTCGTGGAACTTCCTCCGCACGCCCAGGACCGACTTCTGGGGGCTGGACGAGCGGCCCGGCCACCTGCGTCTGCGACTCCGGCCCGAACGGCTTTCGGAGTGGGCAAACCCCAGTTTCGTGGGACGGCGACAGCAGCACGTCAACTTCACCGTGCGCACGGCGATGGACTTCGCGCCGGGCCAGAAGGAGAGCGCCGGGCTGGTGTTGCTACAGAACAGCGACTATCATCTTCGTTTCGTCTGCGTGCGGGCTGAGGACGGCTCGCGGCAGCTGCGCCTGATCAAGCGCCTCCAGGGGGTCGAGACCGTGCTGGCTGAGCAATCCATCGGTGAGGGACGGCTCTACCTCAAGGTCGAGGCCTACGGGCAAGATTACAACTTCTACGCTACGACGGTGCCCGAGATCTGGATCCGGATAGCCGAGCACGTTGACGGGCGCTTGCTCAGCACGCCGGTCGCCGGCGGCTTCGTCGGTGCCTACATCGGCCTCTACGCCAGCAGCAACGGGGAGGCGAGCACCAACGTAGCCGACTTCGACTGGTTCGAGTATCGACCGATCTAGCCACAGCTTACTCGAAGATCCGCGAGCGGAACTCCACAAGCAGCTCGCGGATGAGCGACAGCGTCCGGGTCAGCTCGGGCTGCTCGTCGAGAGGGAACGCGACGTCGATGGGAATCTCGACGGGCATCGCCACCTCGAAGGGGAATTCGAGCGCCACGGGTACCATAATCGTGGTGCTCACGTAGACGCTGGTGTCGATGGGAACTCGAACCGTCTGTCTGCCCAGCACGGGTAGGTTGAAGCTCACGGGCACAACGCCCTGGAATGGGACGTCGCCCTTAAATGGAAACGCGACTGTCTGACTGATAGGCACCACGCCGGCATAGACGATTGTGTCGGAGTAGACGTAGCTGAAGGCAACATCGCCTAAGCGGGCCTCATCGAGGGCTGCGATGGAGGCGTCCAGAAGCTGCTGTCCTTCGGCCCTTGTTTCGAGCAGCTTCCGGATCAACAAGCCGTTGGCCCCGAGGGAGAGAAGCGCCAACAGCAGTGCGACCACCGCGACCGTTCCCAGAATCCACATCCCGGCGCGGCCTTGGCGGGTCCGAGCCTCTTTTTCCGGCAACGACTTGCGCGTCCTCTCCCGCGCGGCGACCCAAGGCGTTGATGCGACGGGCGCGCCTTCTGGAGACTCGAGCACCTCATTAGGTGACGGATTTGGTCTGTTCATCAGACGGTGTCTTTGCGCTTCTGGAAGACGAGGATGGCGACCACAAGGACCAGGTCGATCAAGCCCATGTAGAACCAGGTGGCGACGACGCCGGTGCCGTAGATGAAGTTGAACTTCTCCCAGTAGTTCTTCAGCATGCCCTCGGCCCCGCTGATCGCGCGCTGGCGATCCTCTTGGGCGTCCTGGTAAACCTCCATGTCGTCTTCCCAGACCTCCATATCCGCCTGCCAGTCGTCCATACAGGTCTCCATCTCGTTCCCTGAGGCTGTCGCGGAAGTCGTGCATTCGTTCAAGCCATCGCACGCATCCTGGAGTCCCGTCCGCAACTCCTCGACGCCAGCCTCGCACTCGGCAAGCCCATCCCGATAGCCGACCAACGACTGGCGGAAGGTCTCGCATTGGCGGATCGCCGTCTGTGGATCCTGGGAGCACGCCACGTTGGGATCATAGGGAATTTCCTCTGGCCCCCGGGGCGCAGGGCAGGGCGGAACCTCGCACGTTTCCGCAGCCACAACCTGATCCGCGCTGTCGAAGCAACTCTCCGGGCTGGGCATATCCGGCGCCGTCGGCGACTCCGCAATGGCTTGCCACGTCGTCGACCCCCAGATCGTATTCTTGATCCCGTCGACCAGGGCCTTGGTACCCCCGTAGGTGGTACCCTCAAAAACGCGCCCCTCTGGCTTGTCGAAGCCGAAGAACTCTGGGTTGAGGATACCGGGAAAGTCATCGCATCGCGTGAAGGCATTGGGGCCCATACAACTGCAGAAAGCGACCTTCTCATCGTTCGAAGCCTGCAACCACTCGTTCCAACCGCGATCCGCGCCCTCCAGCGTGCGATCGGCTGGCCAACAGGCATCGCCGGCAAGCTGCTCGCCCACACCGGCGAGACGCACGAAGGCGCCGAAGGCCCATCGCGTCGTCGCAAAAGCGCTGATTACACGTCCACCGGGTATCAGGTCGAGCGGCATCAGGGCACCAGCAAAGAGGAACTGGGGCACCAGCACCAGGATCACCATCAGAAGGGCCACCATTTGATTGGGGGATCCTGCTGAGATCGTCAGGCCCATCAGGTAACCGGAGAGCGATCCGATGAAGAGCGTGATGAAGACCGCGAACCACGTCCCCAGGCTGAGGAGCGGCGGGGAGAAGCCGACGAAAAGCGCCTTCGTGATGATGAAAACTACAGCCTGGTAGATCGCCAACACGATCCCGATCCACAGTTTGGAGAAGATGTACGGGCCGATCTTGAGCGCGACCGCCCGCTCGCGCTTGTAGATGTCGATCTCCTTCACGATCTCGCGGACGCTCGCCATCGCGCCAACAAGGATGGAGATAAGGCCCATCATGAAGAGCATCGTCACGATGTTGAAGGCATCCCCCAGTACGGGACTGAAGAGCTGCCGCCCCCACATGAAGTCCGCCAATCCGATGACAGGCGAGAGGGCCAACATCAGCGCGAGGCTCGCCTTGTCCTGGGTCATGATATTCAGGTTGCGCTTGGACAGGATGAAAAACTGCCGCAGGGCCGAGACCCGTTTGACTGCCTTCTGGCGCGAGGCAGCGCGTTCTACGGGCTGCGGCGCGTCCCGGACATCCTGCAACCGACCCAGAACGTACTGCGCATAGGCGGAGGAGCCGCGATACCGCTCGTCCCAGTCCTCCGGCGAGCCGCGCTGGTCGTCCTCGAGGATCGTGTAAATATCGTCGAACTCAATGTCCTTGATGCGCCGCTCGTAGTCCGTCCGGTACTGATCGAAGTAGAGCAGCGCCTCCTCCGGCGGCCCATAGAACGCGACCCGGCCCCCACGGACCAGGATGATGACCTTGTCACACATCATCACGTTCTTGGTCGCGTGCGTGATCAACATGATGGTGCGCCCTTGGTCGGCCAACTTGCGCAGCAGGCGCATCATGTTGTACTCGGTGCCCGGATCGAGGCCGGAGGTCGGCTCATCCAGGAAGAAGAGTCGCGGCTTCGTCAGCAGCTCGACCCCGATTGAGACGCGCTTCAGCTGCCCGCCGGAGAGCTTGTGGATCGGCAGGTCCTTGCGCTCCTCAAGATCGAGGTCGGTCATGGTCTCCATAATGCGCTGATGGCGCTCCTCCGAGGTCGTGTCTGCCGGCATTCGCAGCTGAGCTGCGTAATCCAGCGCCTTGTAGACCGTCAGCTCCGTGTGGACGATGTCCTTCTGGGGGACGTAGCCCATATCGTTGCGGAAGAGGTCGAAGTTCTCGTAGAGGTTAGTCCCGTTTGCCAGCACCGTTCCGTGCGTGGCGGGCCGAAACCCGTTGATCGCGTCCATCAGGGTAGATTTCCCCGCGCCGGAGAGGCCGACTAAGGCTACGAACTCCAGAGGCTGGATGGATAGGGAGATGTCCTTCAGAAGGTTGAGGTCTTTCGTCACCCACTTGTTGATGCGCATGACATCGAGGCGCACGCCTTCATCGGCCAGCTGCTGGACCTGGCCCGCTGCCAAGCGGAACTTGAGCGGCCCGATGTAGATCTCGTCACCATCGTTGAGCCAGGCTTCCCCATCGATGCGCTGACCGTTGACGAAGACGCCATTGGCGCTCTTGAGGTCCTTGATGCGGCGCCGGGTCCCCAGCCGCTCGATCATCGCGTGGTACCGGCTGACCTGCGGGTGGTCGAGCGTGACCGTATTATCCGGGGCTCGCCCGATCGTGATAGAATCCTGTGCATCCACGGAGAGCCGCCGCGTGACGCCGGGCGCGAGCGCAGAGACCGCCGCGCCAGCCTCGGCGACTGCCACCGGGGTGAAGGTGACTGGCGGCGTCGAGGCCACACGGACCTGTGCAGCCAGCCCTGGTGGCGCGGGCGCTTGGGGCGTCACGGGCCTGACGCCAAGGCTGAACTCGTGGAGCTGCACCGTATCACCCGGGCGCAGAGGTTCCGGTCGGCGTGGAGCGAGGGGCTGCCCATTGAGACGCGTGCCGTTCAGCGACCCGAGGTCCATCACCGCCACCTGTCCTCGCGCGTCCACCAAGACGCGCAGGTGGTGGCGGGAGACCATGCGACCGTCCAAAATGACGTCGTTGTCGTCGGCGCGCCCCATCGTCGTGTCGGGCTTGAGCAGCGGGTACTCACCAAGATCACCCTGGGCCAGTTTGACCTGGAGCACGCCGTAGACGGTCTTGCTGCGGGAAGGCTCAGGCTGTGGCACGCGTTGAGGAGGCACCTGCCGTCGTGGCGCTGATTGGTTCGGCGTTCTGCCCGCGACTTGGGTTGCAGGACCTGGCCCGGCGGACACGGCACGATCGACAGCCTCCCGGGCCAACGTTATTCTACTCCCCCCCAAGACCAACACGTCGCCGGGACCAAACCGCTGCGGCTGTTGTGGAGGCAAACGCGTACCGTTTAACCGTGTGCCATTCGTCGAGTTGAGATCTACGACCTGGTAGCCACCGACCACCGTGCGCAACAGAAGGTGATGCCCCGAGACCATGCGGTCCTGCAGCACAATGTCGTTGTCAGGCGCACGGCCCACCCTGATCTCGACTTTCGTGGGCGTGACCCGCCAGCTTTTCTCGTCGGACCAGACCTGCAGTTGTAGGCTCACGTAGACCCCCTTCCCCCGCTAAAGAGAAGTGACCCTGATGGCGTGGAATGCGAAGCAGTATAGGGCCATCCCTTGAGGGGTCAAGCAGTCTTGTGAGGGAATCAAGTAATAGGGGATAAGGGATAGGTTACTAAGGGATAGGGTAACTAGGGATAAGGGGTGTAGATGAGTGTCCCTTGTTGCCTTGGCCCCTCTCCCGCATCACCTTGACGAGTTGACGCCACAGATAGCCCAGGTATCCTAGATGGCATTCCTGCCCTAACTCAAGGAGGCGCGAAGGCTATGAGTCAGAAGTACCCACCCATCAATCCAGAGGCTCCCGTTTTTCTGCACGGCGGCGACTACAATCCGGACCAATGGACGCCCGAGGTCTGGGAAGAGGATATGCGGCTGATGAAGCGGGCGCACTGCAACGCGATGTCTGTCGGCATCTTCGCCTGGGCGGCGCTGGAGCCGGCGGAGGGCCAGTTCGACTTCGACTGGCTCGACCGAGTGATGGATATGCTCGCCAAGCACGATGCCTACGCGGTGCTCGCGACGCCCAGTGGGGCACGCCCCGCCTGGCTTGCGCGGACCTACCCCCAGGTCCTGCGCGTCCGTCCCAATCGGCAGCGCAACCTCTTCGGCCAGCGTCACAATCACTGCCCCTCGTCCCCCGTCTACCGCGAGAAGACGAGGACGATCAACGCAAAGCTCGCCGAGCGCTACAAGGACCATCCGGCCTTGGTCGTGTGGCACATCTCGAACGAGTACAGCGGTGAGTGCCACTGCAACCTCTGTCGGGCCGCCTTCCGCACCTGGCTGATGGAGAAGTACGGCACCCTCAAAGCCCTCAATGAGGCATGGTGGACGGCGTTCTGGAGCCATACCTACACGGACTGGGGCCAGATCGAGCCACCCAGCGAGATCGGTGAGACCTCGGTCCACGGGCTCAACCTGGACTGGCGCCGGTTCGTCACCGACATCACCACCGACTTCATGCGCAACGAGATCGCGCCCTTGCGGGAGCACACACCCGACATCCCCGTCACCACCAACTTCATGGGCACCTTCCCGGGCCTCAACTACTGGAAGATGGCACCGCACCTGGACGTCATCTCATGGGATAGCTACCCTCTTTGGCACGCGGGCGACGACGTTGAGCTGGCATCGGACATCGCCTTCGTCCACGACATCAACCGCAGCCTCAAGGGCGGGAAGCCCTTTATGCTCATGGAGAGCGTGCCGAGCGCCACCAACTGGATGCCGGCTGCCAAGCTCAAACGCCCGGGCATGCACGCCCTCTCATCGCTCCAGGCCGTCGCCCACGGCTCCGACACCGTGCAGTACTTCCAGTGGCGCAAGAGCCGGGGCTCCGCCGAGAAGTTTCACGGCGCCGTCGTGGATCACGTGGGACACGAGAACACCCGTGTCTTCGAGGATGTGGCCGATCTTGGAAAGAAACTGGAGGCGATTTCCGACGTCGTCGGCACCACAGTGCGCCCCGACGTGGCCCTCATCTATGACTGGGAGAACAACTGGGCCGTGACCGACGCCAAGGGCCCGCGCCGTGGCGAAAAGGGCTACCTAGAGCTCTGCAAGCGCACCTATCGAGCCTTCTGGCAGCAGGGCATCCCGGTGGACATCATCGATATGGACCAAGACTTCTCCCACTACAAGCTGCTCGTCGCGCCTATGCTCTACATGATCCGGCCCGGCGTCGACACCCGCATCGCCGACTTCGTCGAGCAGGGCGGCACGCTGGTCACGACCTTCTGGTCCGGCATCGTGGACGAGAACGACCTCGTCATCCTAGGCGGCTGGCCCGGCGGGAAGCTGCGCGAGGTCCTAGGCCTCTGGGCCGAGGAGATCGACGCGCTCTATGAAGATGACAGAAACGCCATCGTCTTGGGTGGCGATAACGACCTCGGGCTCAGCGGCGAGTACGAGGCTCGTGACTACTGCGACCTGATCCACGCCGAAGGCGCGACGGTGTTGGCCACCTACAAGGAGGACTTCTATGCCGGACGCCCCGCCCTGACGGTCAATGCCTACGGCGATGGCAAGGCCTACTACATCACGTCCAACAACGACGACGCCTTCTTGGCGGACTTCTACGGCGCCCTCGCTACCAAGCTGGCGCTGCTGCGAAGTCTCGAGGCGGAACTGCCCCATGGCGTCAGCGCCCAGCTGCGCACCGACGGTGAGACCACGTATGTGTTCGTCATGAACTTCAACGCGGTGCCCACGGCGCTTGATCTAGGTACCGAGGCCTACACCGACCTTCTGACCGGCGAAGCACTCACGGGCGAGGTGACGTTGGCAAAGTATGACGTGAAGGTACTGACACAGTGAAGGAGGCCATGATGAACAAGGTCGCGCTGATCACCGGGGGAGGACGAGGCATCGGGCTGGGCATCGCGATGGCCCTGGCGGAGGAGGGTTGCGACATCGTCGTGATGGACATCCACCCCGACGAGGTGGTCATGCCAGCCCTCAACGATCTACGCAACCTCGGCGCCGGGGTGCTCTACTGCCGGGCCGACGTGACCGATCCTGAAGCCCGCGCCCAGACGTTAGACGACGTTAGGGCGCGCTTCGGTCGCCTCAACGTCCTCGTCAACAACGCAGGCGTGGCGCCTAGAGTTCGGGCTGACATCCTCGAGGCGACCGAAGAGAGCTACGACCGGGTGATGACCATCAACCTCAAAGGTCCCTACTTCCTCACGCAGGCCGTCGCGCGCTGGATGATCGCACAGAAAGAGGCCGAAGCGGAGTTCGAGGCCACGATTGTGAACATCTCCTCCATCTCAGCGACAGTCGCCTCCCCCAGCCGTGGCGAGTACTGCCTTTCCAAGGCCGGGGTCAGCATGGCGACCAAGCTCTGGGCCGTGCGCCTGGGCGAGTTCGACATCCCCGTCTACGAGATCCGCCCTGGCGTGATCAAGACCGAGATGACCAGCGCAGTCCAGGACAAGTACGACCGACTGATCGCCGAGGGGTTGACGCTGCAACAGCGCTGGGGCTACCCCGACGATATCGGCAAAGCCGTCGCCGCGCTCGTCCGCGGCGACCTCCCCTACTCCACCGGGCAGGTGATTATGGTGGATGGGGGGTTGACGGTGCAGAGGCTGTAGGGATACGGGATCAGGGATAAGTGAATAGGGAGAAGGGATTGGGTACGGCTGGAAGCCGCCCGTGGGGTTGAGCGAGGGGGTGGAGAGAGAGGGGATGGGTCAGGATATCCATGCGTTGCCGACGTGGGCGCCCCGGGTGAGGCCGGAGAAGATCCGGAGACTCTACGAGCTTGACGCGCAGGGCATCATCGACGAGGAGCTGATCGATGATGTGGGCTACAGCCTGTTGGCGCGGTGCGAGAGCTTCATTCGCGCCAACGAGGCCGTGGCTGGTCGAGCGAGGTGCCCCAACTGTGGTGCCACCGTTGCCCACCCCGCGCAGAAGGAGGAGCTTCTGCAGTGCCCGTGCGATTGGTCGCTCTCGTGGGCCGACTACTTCGCCACGATCCAGCACAAGCAGCTGAGCGGCGCGGCGCCCGTGCTCGCGCTCTTTCAGGCGTTCGTCGACGACCTCTCCTACGGCCCCCAGAGCACTCCGGGCACCGAGGAGACCAAGGCCCTCTGGGACTGCCGCATCGTCCACGCCCGCAGCTGGCACGACCCCTGACAAGGCATCTCCCATCCTGTCAATCCTGTGAATCCTGTCAAGATCCGACCTTCTCACCACGCCACCGTGCGGTATGATTGAGCGCTGATACGATACCCAAGCGAGGAGCCTTTCTCAATGCGAGCTGCTGTCTACGAAGCCTTCCAAGCACCCCTATCGATCCAAATCGTTCCCGACCCGGAGCCAGCGCCCGATGGCGTCGTGATCCGCGTCGAGGCCACCGGCATCTGCCGCAGCGACTGGCACGGGTGGATGGGCCACGACTCTGATGTCCAGGTGCCCCACGTCCCAGGCCACGAGCTGGCGGGCGTGATCGAGACCGCCGGGCCGGAGGTTCGCCGCTGGCGACCGGGTGACCGAGTCACGGTCCCCTTCGCCGTGGGCTGCGGTCACTGCCCGCAGTGCCTGTCGGGCAACCAGCACATCTGCGACAACTACTTCCAGCCTGGCTTCACGGCCTGGGGCTCTTTCGCGGAGTACGTCGCGATCCCCCACGCCGACGTCAACCTCGTCGCGCTCCCCGAGGCACTGAGCTTCGTCGAGGCGGCCAGCCTGGGCTGCCGTTTCATCACCTCCTTCCGCGCCGTGGTGGCGCAAGGGCGTACCAAGCCCGGCGAGTGGGTCGTGATCCACGGCTGCGGAGGGGTCGGTCTCTCCGCCGTGATGATCGCCAAGGCTATGGGGGCGCAAGTCATCGGCGTGGACATCAAGGACGCTGCCCTCGACCTGGCGACGTCGCTGGGCGCGAAGCACGTCCTGAACGCGCGCCGGACGCCCGACGTTGTGGAGGCGATCCAAGACCTGACCGGCGGCGGCGCCCACGTAGCGATCGATGCCCTCGGCAGCGCCGAGACCTGCCGCAATGCCGTCCTGAGCCTCCGCAAGCGGGGTCGCCATGTCCAGGTCGGCCTGATGGTCGCGGACTACAAAGACGCCCTGATCCCAATGAACGTGGTCATCGCCAAAGAGCTCGAGATCCTGGGCAGCCACGGGATGCAGGCCCACGCCTTCCCGCCGATGCTCGACATGATCGTGGACGGCACGCTCGAGCCCCGCCGTCTGATCGGCGACCTCGTCTCGCTTGAGGAGGGCGCACGGGCCCTGACCACGATGGGCGACTTCGCCATCACCGGCGTGACGGTGATCAACGAGTTCTAGATGGACCTCGCCGTCAACTACGCCGTCGCCACAGCCGAGCTGGTCGACGCGGGTCAGATCACACTGGACCGGTTCAAGTGCCCGGCCTGGCCTGACCTGATCCGCAGCATCGCGCCCGGTGTCGGGCCCGATATCGGGCGCGACATCCCGTGCTACGTCCATTTCCCGCTGCTCGTCGGCACCGGCGCGGGCCAACCCATCGACACGGAGACCAACACGGCGCCGGACTTCGCCAAGATCGACGCGCTCCTTGAGGTAACCGGGACGCCCTGGGTCAGCGCGCACCTCGGACCGCGATCCGAGGACTTCCCCGGGTTGACCGAGCAGTCCTGGGAGGCACAGGTCGCGACGATCCGGGAGGCCTTGATCGAGGATCTTGCCCCGTTGGTCGCGCGGTACGGTGGCGACCGCGTGGTGGGCGAGAACATCTTCGAATACTTCGGCATGCATCTTCGCCCGGCCGTGATACCCGAGGTGCTCTCAGACGTCATCGAGGCTGCAGGCTGCGGGTTCCTGCTGGATCTCTCCCACGCCCGATTGGCGGCCCGCGACCTGGGCGTCGACCCTCGAGCCTACGTGGAGGCCTTGCCTGTAACCCACATCCGTGAGATCCACGTCACCGGCATCCAGCGCTTTGGCGCCCCGTGGGTCGCGCGGCTCAGGGCAGCCGGGGCGGACCCTGCGCACATCGCCCGGATCGAGGGTCAGTGGATCGACCACCTCCCGATGACGGAGGCGGACTTCGAGGTCTTTGCGTGGGCGCTGGACCGCATCCGCGCCGGCGCCTGGGGCACGCCCGAGATCATCGCCTTCGAGTACGGAGGGGTCGGGCCCGAGTTCGAGGCACTCACCATCCGCGAGGTGCTGGAGGAGCAGGTGCCACGGCTGTACCGGATGGTGCACGCGAGCGGGTAAGGCAGTGTGGACCGCGGACATCTTGTCTGCAGCCCTAGGTGTGCATCGAACGAGCTCCCTCGCCTTTGCTCGCCCGCTACCATCTGATCCAACCGAGCAAGGAACTGATCCCTGTTCGCCGAGGCGTGGGCCTCGGCGAGGATCGGCGCACTGGTCCGACCCGCCAAGACGAGCGCGTCATTCGGAAAGGTGACGCACCCAGAGTTCGACCAGGCCCTTCTCTAGACCCTCGCCTTCACCTTCGACACGCCGACGTACCTCTCGGTCGAAGATGTCCTCGGACCACACCTGCCACCATACGGCATCGGAGGGAGACGTCGGTACGATCGTCAGCCGGTCTGCGATAGGAACAGGTCCGCGACCGTCCTGAACGCCGCCGGGTTGCTCCACATAAAGGGGTACTCGATGTAGGGATGGCCCGCCGTACTCGCCATGTAGACGCTGCAGTCAGGAATCAGACGGGAGAGACGCGCGTATTCCTGCGCCAGCCCCGGGCGGAGCGGATCCTGGAGGCTGCCCGTGAGGAGAACCGGGCACGGAATCGAGTTTAGGACGTACTCATGCAGGTAGTAGCCGCCGTGGTCGGCGATGGCCCTCAGAAATGCAGTGTCCGCGTCGACGACCTCGCGCCAATCGTCGCCGTGCTCGCTCTGAAGCAACTTCCACTGGCGCACGTAGTAGTGCTCACGGACGTCCACCGCGCGGTGAAGCGTCCGGGCGTCCAGATCGGTCAGGACACTGTCGGCGATAACGCCCAGGGGCGTCATCTCGTGGACACGGGTGTGGTGACCGGCGAACAGAAACGCCGCCCGCGCCCCACCCCCTACACCCATCGCATAGGCGCTCTCGATGCCGAGCTCCATCAACAAGTGCGTTCCGAAGTCCGACCAGTTGGTCCAGAGGTCGAACTGCCGTTCGTCCTGGTACTTGACATCCCGCGTGGACCGGCCCGTGCCGGGATAGTCGAAGGCGACGACGTGGAACCGGTCGGAGAAGTGTGCAATCTCGCGCTTGTACCCCTTTGACGCGTGAAGATGGTCTGGGTAGATCAGCATCGTCTCCCCCGTCCCCTCTTCTACATAGAAGATCTCTTGTCCTGCCAGGTCTATAGTAGGCATACGCCAGTCCTTTCCTATGATGTCCTAGACGTCCGTAGACGCCAACTGAGCGTGACGATAGCAGGTGACGACGTGGTCGTTCACCATGCCGACCGCCTGCATAAAAGCATAGCAGATCGTCGGCCCCACGAAGCTGAACCCGCGCGCCTTGAGAGCCTTAGCCATGGCCTGCGACTCAGCGGTCTGAACCGGTATCTCCTCAAGGGTCCGCCACGCGTTCTGAATCGGGGCACCCCCGACAAACTGCCAGATGTAGTGATCAAAGCTTCCAAACTCGTCCTGCACGTCAAGCACCACCCGCGCATTCTGGATGGCCGCGTCAATCTTGCGGCGATTTCGGACGATGCCGGCGTCGGCAAGCAGCCGGGCCCGATCGTCATCGTGGAAGCCCGCTACAACCTGGGGATCAAATCCTTGGAAGGCAGCGCGGTAGGCCTGACGCTTCTTCAGGATCGTCGACCAACTGAGCCCGGCCTGGGCGCCCTCGAGCACCAGGAACTCGAAGAGGCGTCGGTCGTCGTGAACGGGCGTGCCCCACTCCTCGTCATGATAGGCCATCATCAATGGGTCGTCGCCCGCCCAAGCGCAGCGTTTCATAGTCCCTCCCTCCGTCCCATAATAGCCCGCAAGGCCCCCATCACCAGATCCGGTTGGTCCGTCAGTATACCCTGGAGCCCCATACCGTCCGCCATCTTGGCAGCCTGCCTTCTCAGTAAGCGGCTTCCTCATAATGACAAAGCCCACGTCGGGCATGGTATCCTCGACGGCAAACCCCTCCCGTTCGTAGAGCACCCCGGCCCCGACGTTGTCAGCCCGGACGCCGAGCTCGATCACGTCGACCTCGCAGCGGAATGCGGCTTCGAGCTGTCGCAGGGCGGCGGTCCCAATCCCCTGGCCCCGATGCTCCGGTAGCACGAAGATGGCGTGGAGGTGCAGCTCCCGCGCCCGCTTCTCGATCCAAAGGTAGCCCGCCACCGAGCCATCGCGGCGAATCGTCCTCACCTCGCCGGTCTCCGCATAGATCGCGCGGAACCGCTCCCAGGTCAGCCCGAGATGGTCGATCAGCCGGTCGAACTGATCGGCGAGATGCTCGGCCATGAGCTCCCAGAGACGGTCCCGTTCCTGCTCTGAGGCTGCGACCAGGACAATGTCCGGCAGTGATGGCTCGCCTGATCTGGCCTTTGCCTCGGCAGGTAGCTCCTTGTCTTTATCCATAGGCAAAGCCCCTCGATCACAACAACAGACGTCGAAGCAACGGCACATCGTTCTCATGGAAGACGGTCACAACGCCGTCATCGGGCACCGTGTCACGGAGAAAGCCGCTTGCGTAAAGCTCCCGGGCCGTGAGCTTACGGATGTAGCGCCACAGATTCATCATCATATTGGCAGGCGGGACGCCCTGTCGACCCGGCGTGGTGGAACGCAACAGCGCCTCGAGGGTTGGCAGACTGTCCTGGTAGTATAGGAAGGCGGCGCTGGCGACGGCGTCAATTGCGTCCTTGTACGTGTCCACAACCTCGCTTGTGATCACGGCAGTGCTCAGTCTGCCGTTCCGAAGAAGTCCCACCTCCTTGGCAGCGGCACGGAGGGCTGTGTGTTCGATGCGACCCTGCGCGAGCTCAGCGTAAGCGTCCACCAGAAAGCGGTGCAGCTGCCGGGCATACGCACTGCTCTCGTCCGAGTCGTACATCACTTGGCCCAAGGAGGCAAAGGTGCGCCCGCCAGGCCCTATGAATACCGCCGTGTATCGCTCGCCCTGCAGGATGGTCTTGTTCAAGCAGTCGGGTCCGATGACCTCGTAGATGTCGCACACCTCGTCGAAATCGACCTTGGCCCGAGCATACCTGCCCCCATAGTGCTGCCAGTCGACGCCGACATTCTTCTCCTGAAGTGCCCTCCCAAGCCCTTGAACCAGCCCAATGATGCCACCGAGGAACAGGACAAGCTCTGCTGGTGCGTCCTTGAACGCATCCCCGACCTCCAACACGTGCTCGGCCAGCTCCCTGGCAAGTGGCGTCACGGCCTCACGGATAGCGGCGATGTCGTCCCGCAGGAATACCGAGGTGTCCAGACGATGGGAGTCACCCTCCTCCCTCAACACGTGCATCTCGATAAGCTCGCCCAGCATGTCCGCGGGGGCCTGTGAGGCAGCCTCTGGGGAGCGAGCTATCTCTCCGATCAACGCCAGAACATCTTCACCCAAGAACGCCCTCATCCTCACGTAGGCATCCCCGGAGTAACTCGCAATCACCGGTTTCAGCTGCATCTTTCCTCCCGATTCCCCTCACTGCGCGACAGAGCCTAGGCTGATTGCATGCAACAGCAACTCCGTCACCTCAAACATCTGCCTTCCAGCCTGCAGCAGGCGGGAGCTCAATAGCTGTTCGGCCCTTCATCCGACGTTGCCAGCCGGCTTTCGCGCCTCAATTAGGTACTTCCGGGCTTCGAAGACCAGCCGTCCCTCCCTCTCAATCTCTGACTGAAGCCGCAATAGGCTATCCAAGTGTGTATCGACTGAGAAGCCCGGCACCAGCCATGGCACCGCCTTCAGATAGTAGACGAGGGCCCCCACGTCGGTGAAGACCAGCTCACCGCGCCAATCCTCCAGTCGTTCAACCACCAGTCCGGCTCTCGTCAGACACGGCCCGTAGAGCTCCGGCGTCGCATCGGGCCACTGAGGTCGAGCACCAAATGCGGCGAGCAGATCCTGAGCCCAAAGGCCGTGGATCTGTTGTGTCAGAAAGGCGCCGCCCGGTGCAAGCACGCGCGCCACCTCAGCACAGCTCAGACCCGAGTGTCGATTCAGAACCAAGTCGAAGGACCCGTCGGCGAAGGGCAGGGATTTCGTTCGCTCTAACGGTACCTCGACCACGGAGGCACCCTGAGGGATCAAGCGAGCCCCAGCCAGCCTGACATTCGGCGCGTAGTCTTCGGTGACCACCACGAGATCAGGCCAGTTCGGACGAAACCGGAGCAGCCGCTCGCCCCCGCCGGTGCCCATATCCAGCACAGCGGAGGAGGTGCCCATCAGCTCGGCGGCACGAGAGGGGTAGGACCACGGAGGCTGATCCTCGATCATCCTGCCCTCCAGGTAGGAGAAGTCCCAGCCGGTGAAGGGCTCTCGCTCCTCTTGCTTCCAGGCCTCGAGGTACGTCTTCAACCTTGAGTCAGCCATATCCTTTGTTTCTGTGTGGAAGTCTTACGAAGCAACCCGGGGACGCCGAACCATTGTCGGGAGGTCTGTGGGTCCGATTCAGCACAACATCAACGCCCTGCGCCAGACACGGGACGAGCCGGCATGGCATCCCTGCCATCAGGCTCACTCCTTTACTGAAGCAGGATCGCGTTGACGGCGTCGTCGTGCGGAGAGGCGAGCCCGCTAGCCGTTTTTCCGAATATCCGGGCCCATAAACGGCCCGCCGAAGAGCGGCGAGAAGACGCAGAAATCGAAGATGCCTGCTAGCAGGGGCACCGCGCCGACTACGGCAACGATAATCCCGCCAGTGCCCTTAATGACCCAGAGCCCGACGACGATGAGAACGATGCCGGCTACGATTCGAACAATGCGTCCTGTGGAAGAAGCCATGAACCTGACAAACGGATTCATCTCAGTCCCTCCTTGGCATGTAGGTGAAAGTCTACTCCCATTATAGCGAGCGTGTGCATCTTTGTCACCTGGACGACGTACGAGGTGATGGTCCCAACTAGGTGAGGTGTACTTGGGAAGCGC
>JBNGDL010000039.1:0-6718 GCA_049975205.1 Anaerolineae bacterium
CGGTCTCCAAAACCGTAGGTTGCGGGTTCAATTCCTGCCTCGCCTGCCTTGAAGATAAGACACCGCCTAGCTAGGCGGTGTCTTAAAGTGTTGGCACAACGTGCGAGGCGTTGATACGTACGCACATAGGATCCGAATTGGATGGAGGCGGCGGTGGCTAAGACAGGCACAAAGGAGAATCCGATCCTCACATACCTGCGCTCCGTGAGAGCGGAGGTCCGCAAAGTCCGGTGGCCCACCCTTGAGCAAGGATGGGCGATGACTAAGATCGTGCTGGTCGTGACGTTCGCTATGGCCTTGTTCCTGGGCGTGTTGGACTTCGCCTTTGGATGGTTATTGGGTCGAGTGATCGGCGGTGATGTGCTCTTCATGATCTTGGGTGCCGTTCTCGCCATCGGATTGATTGGTGCTGTCTATCTGGTTGGACAAGCGGAAGAGGTCTAAAGCGTTTTGGCACCTGAAGAGCGTTCTGTAGAGGAAAACGAAGTCGAAGAGCAGGTTCTCGACGAGACAGAGGACGAGCTCAGTTCGCTGCCGGATTTGGAGCTTTCACCGGACGCGATCTTTGAGCGTTTCGGCCTTGAAACAGCGGAAGAGACCGCTGAAGAGGAAGAAGAGGCCGAAGAAGAGACCCCCGCGCTCGAGTTTGAGGAAGAGCCTGAGGATGTCGGCGTATTGCCTGACCCCTTCGAAGATGAGGAAGAGGAATTGGGTGCCGATGAGCGGGCCTGGTTCATCATCCACTGCTACTCCGGCTACGAGCACAAGGTTCGCCATAACCTGGAGCAGCGAATCGAGTCAATGGGGATGCAGGACTACATCTATCAGGTAGTCGTGCCCACCGTTGAGGAGATCGAGCTCAAGGACGGAAAGCGGCGGACGGTTGAGCGCTGCCTCTACCCCGGCTACTTGATGGTGCAGATGCGGCTGACCGACGATTCGTGGTACGTGGTACGCAACACGCCCGGCGTCACCGGATTTGTGGGCATGGGGACACGACCCACCCCACTTCGGGCGGAGGCCGTGCAACGCATCCTTCGACGGATGGAGTCAGCGGCACCCGAGGTGCGCGCTACTTTCAAGCGCGGTCAGAAGGTGCGCATTGTCGAGGGACCCTTTGCCGATTTCATCGGTGTAGTGGATGAGATTGATGAGGAGCGCACAAAGCTGCGCGTCCTCGTCTCATTCTTCGGGCGCGAAACACCTGTTGAGCTAGACTTCCTTCAGGTTGAGAGAGCTTAGGCTGAAGCCTGCTTGGCTCTAGGCAGGTCATAAGGATTCATCTGAGTTAAATACGAAGGGCTGGGAAGACAAGATCCGGCCTGAGGAGTAAAGAGAAAAATGGCAAAGAAGAAAGTTAAAGCTGTCGTCAAGCTACAGATCCCGGCCGGGAAAGCGAATCCTGCGCCGCCAATTGGCCCTGCCTTGGCTCAGCATGGGATTAACCTGATGGGTTTCTGCAAGGAATATAATGCAAAGACGGCCCATCTGGCCGGCAACATCATTCCGGCAGAGATCACTATTTACCAGGATTCGTCCTTCACCTTTGAGCTGAAGACGCCGCCGACGGCGGACCTGCTCCGTAAGGCGGCAGGCGTTCCCAAGGGCTCCTCGGAGCCCAATCGGGACAAGGTCGGCACCATCACGAAGCAGCAGCTGCGTGAGATTGCCGAGACCAAGATGCGCGATCTCAACGCGAATGATATTGAGGCAGCGGAGCTTCAGATCGCGGGCACGGCCCGCAGCATGGGCATTCGCATCCAGGATTAGTGTTAGGAGATGGTCCAGTCGTGTTTGGGCCATCTATGAGTTCCTGAATTTCGTATCAAGAGTGGGAGGGGAAACCCGCTAGAACCACGAGGAGTAAGACATGGTAAAAGGTGGCAAGAAGTATCTAGAGGCTTTTGCGAAGGTCGATCGCGACCACGTCTACAGTGTCGAAGAAGGGATCCGGTTGGTCAAAGAGGTCAGCTACACGACCTTTGACGGCACGGTGGAGCTGCACTTGCGAACGAGCCTCGATCCCCGTCGTTCCGATCAAGCCATTCGCGGCGTTGTGCGACTCCCCCACGGGCTGGGCAAGACCGTTCGTGTGTTGGTCTTTGCCGCCGGTGAAGCGGCTCGCGCCGCCGAAGAGGCAGGTGCCGACTACATCATCAACGATGACGAAGGCATTCAGAAGATTATGAACGGCTGGGTCGAGTTCGATGTCGCGATCGCCGTCCCGGATATGATGCGCCACGTGGGGCGTTTGGGTCGCGTGTTGGGCCCCCGAGGCCTGATGCCGACACCCAAGACCGGCACCGTAGTGCCTGAGGACGACGTGGCTCGTGTAGTCGACGAGGCAAAAGCCGGTCGTGTAGAGTATCGGTTGGACCGTTCGGGCAATATTCACTGCCCGATTGGCAAAGTGAGCTTCCCAGATGAGCATCTCATCGGGAACATGGCGGCTGTGATGAGCACGATTCGTCGCGCTCGCCCGCCTGCCGCCAAGGGTCTTTTCGTCCGCCGGGTGACGCTTGCTCCCACGATGGGGCCGGGCGTCAAGGTAGATCCGATGGAAGCCTTGGCAATGGAGACGGCCTAAAGCCCAAATCCAGAGTTAGTCTACCCTGTCCGCCAAAGACAGCAGGTGCACGTCGATATCGTTGGTGCTGGTCAAACAGCGCTAGCGTTAGTGCTTAATATCGCCTGCCGAGGCAGGATCTAGGAAATCAGGGAATCTCTGGGCACCTTCGTCCGCTTGCGGAGTCGAAGACCTGCTCCAGAATTCGGTATCCTTAGTCCTTGCGTCGGTTGGCGCAAGGACTTTTTTGTTGCACCGCTAGACGACAGGCGGCAGAGCATATCTGATAAGGAGGTGAGAAAGGTTGGCTATTTCACGCGCTCGTAAAGAGGAGTTACTGGAAGAATACCGTCAGCAACTGTCCAACAGCGACGGGTTCATCATGGCTGAGTACAAGGCACTGAGCGTGCCTCAGATGCAAACGCTCCGCCAGAGAGCTCGAGAGCAAGACAGTGAAGTGTTCGTTGTCAAAAACACGCTCTTCGGTATTGCGTTGGAGGAGTCGGGGTACGAAGCGCCCGAGGAATTGCTCACGGGGCCCACGATCGTGGCCTTCGCCCACGAGGGAGTGCCCTCGGTGGCGAGGCTGCTTCGAGAGTTCGCCCAGAGTGTTGAGGAGGAACGCTTCGTCGTCAAAGGCGGCATGATGGAAGGCCGGATATTCGGCCGCAAGCAGGTAGCTGCGGTTGCCGAACTGCCGACGCGCGAGGAACTGCTTTCGCAGGTGCTCCGCACCATTAACGCTCCCGCGACCCAGATGGCCGGTGTGGTCGCCAGCGGCATTCGCCAGGTGGTCAACGTGATCAAAGCATACGCGGACAAACTGGAGGAAGCTGGTGGTGGTGGCGCCGCCGAGGCCGCCGAGGCTGCGGCCTGACGTGCAGTTCATCGCTGGTTCTGTTCGAAAGTAGACAACTCACAGGAAGTGCCGCTCCGCAGAGGAGCGTTAGAGTCAAAGGTAAAACGGAGGTTACTTAACAATGGCTGATCTAGAAAAACTGGTAGAGGAAATCAGCGGTCTCACGCTGATGGAGGCGTCTGAGCTCGTTAGCATTCTTGAGGAAAAGCTGGGCGTCAGCGCCGCTGCCCCGGTTGCGATGATGGGTGCGATGCCCACCGCCGCTGAGGCTGAGGAAGAGGAAGAGCAGACTGAGTTCAACGTTGTGCTTCAGGACTTTGGGCCGAAGAAGATCAACGTGATCAAGGTCGTCCGCCAGCTCACCAACCTGGGCTTGAAAGAGGCCAAGGACCTGGTCGAAGCTGCTCCCACGAACGTCCTCGAGGCCGTCGGCAAAGAGGTCGCCGAGGATGCCAAGGCCAAGCTCGAAGAGGCCGGCGCCAAGGTCGAGGTTCAGTAAAGAAGCGTCCCGCAACGCAGTCAGTTGCGGCATCCCGCAACGCAGTCAGTTGCGGCATCCGCCAAACCCTCTCGGGTCTGGCAAGCACATCGTGCAGTCAGCAAGCCCCCTGGATCCCCAGGGGGCTTTGTGCTATACTCCCCCTATTGTGAGCGTGGGACCCCGGTGGCGAATGGGCGCCAATCAATAATGAGGTAACTATGGAAAGCTCAACGTATGAGCTGGTTCAGGAAGCGACGCCCTTGAGGCGGTTACAGGATGAGCTCGATGGCTTGATGCTCATCGAGTCGATCACGATCCTCGAGGATAAGGCACAGCCGACGGTGCGCTTCGTCGGGCACTTGGCATCGGGCGATCAAGACGAGATCTTCGGCACGATCGTGGCCCGGCTGCGAGAGGAGGGATACACCCCCCTGCTCTCGAAAGAGGACGGTCGTCACGTCCTACGCGCTGTGCCCACGGTCCCCGATGAGAAGACGGGCAACCCGTGGGTCAATGCTGTGCTCTTTCTCCTGACCATCGTCTCAGTGTTGTTCCTTGGCGCGCTCCGCGAGGAAGTCGACGTCATTGCCAATCCTCTGCAGATCTGGAAGGGGTGGCGCTTTGCGGTTGCCATCCTCGGGATTCTCACGGCTCACGAGCTGAGCCACTACTTTGTGGGACGCCGCTATGGCTCCCCCACCAGCCTGCCCTATTTCGTCCCGCTCCCTTTGAGCATTCTGGGCACGATGGGCGCCGTGATCGTGCAGCGGGGGCCGATGCGGAGCCGCAAGGCCCTCTTTGACATCGGTGTGGCAGGCCCGTTGGGCGGGCTCATCGTGGCGATTCCTTTGCTCTTTATCGGAATCGCGTTTTCGTACGTGGGCACGCCGCACGAGTTTATGGATATGCCTCGCGGACAGCCTGTCGACGTCCTGCAGGAAGGCAACTCCTTGCTCTATATGGCGGCGAAGTATGTCGTCCACGGTCGCGTGCTGCCCGATCCGCAGACCGGGGAGGATGTCTGGCTCTCGCCGCCCAGCCCCGGTGGCTCGATCGCTTTTGCCGCTTGGGCCGGCCTGCTGGTGACGGCCCTCAACCTCTTCCCGGTAGGGCAGTTCGATGGTGGGCACATTGCCTATGCGATGTTCGGGCGGAAGGCTTGGACGTTGGCCCGCGTCTTTGTGGGCTTGATCTTCGGCTGGGGCGTTGTGTTGCTCCTGCTTGGGAACCAGGCTGCCGTGACCTGGTTGATCTGGGGAGGTCTGGGGATCTTGATGGGCCCCCGCCATCCGCCGCCCCTCAACGACGTCACGCCCTTGGATCGCAAGCGGAAGATCTTGGGCTGGGTCATGGTCGGCATCTTCGTCCTGATCATCACGCCGGTGCCGCTGATCCAGACGGTGATCCGTTAGGTCACAGGTGGCGCGCCTTTGATCGCCGTTATGGGTCACCACGCCCGGAGCGGTTGGAGGAGCCATCTTGAGTGAGCGCAAGTCCCTAGTGGGCCTCGATGCCAGTCGGGCTGTGAGCGCGGCTCCGACCGGTACCGAGGCCTATTCGTTTCATCTGCTGCAGCGCCTGGTGCCGCTACTCCGCGAGGAGAGCCGGGTGCGGCTCTATCTGCGCGAGTCGCCTGAGGCGCTGCTGGCGGAGAGCGTCGCTTCGCTTACCGGGGCCGCTCCGCTTACCGAGGTCGCTGCGCTTACCCGGGTCGCTCCGCTCGTCGAGGGCGCAGAGGTGCGCGTGATCCCATTCCCGCGGATGTGGACCCACGTGCGTCTGTCCTGGGAGATGATGACGAGGCCTCCGGACCTGCTCTTTGTCCCCGCCCATGTGCTCCCCTTGATCGGGCCCAGGCGCACCCTTGTGACGGTGCACGACCTTGGGTACCGGTTCTTCCCGGAGGCGCACCCCCTCCGCCAGCGGCTCTATCTGGAGCTGAGCACCCGGTGGAGCGCGTGGAAGGCGAGCCACGTGCTCGCCGACTCTGTGGCGACGCGGGATGCGCTGATGCGGGCTTACGGAACGCCGCCGGAGAAGATCAGCGTGGTCTACCCGGGCTACGATCCGGATCTGCATCCAGAGACTGACCAGGGACGGCTGAGGGAGGTCCGACAGCGGTACGGCCTTCCGATGACAGGAGGGTACATTCTCTTCATCGGGCGGATCCAGCCCCGCAAGAATCTCGTGCGCCTGATTGAGGCCTTTGGTCGCATCGCGGCGGCTGACCTGGACGTTCACCTGGTTCTAGCAGGACCGACGGGCTGGCTCTCAGAGCCTATCACCGAGGCCGTCGCGGACCTTGGCCTGGGGTCACGCGTCTCATTCCCGGGCTTCGTCGAGGCCGAGGACAAGGCCGCTCTGATCTCAGGGGCGCGTGTCTTCGCCTACCCTTCCCTCTACGAGGGGTTTGGGTTCCCTGTCCTGGAGGCTCAGGCGTGCGGCACGCCGCTCCTGACGAGCACCACGTCTAGCTTGCCCGAGGTCGCCGGCGACGGAGGTTTATTGGTCGACCCCGAGGACACAGACGCGATTGCAGCGGGGCTTCGCCGGCTGCTCGAGGATGAAGCGTTACGGGAGCGACTCACGGCGCTGGGGTTCGAGAATCTGAAGCGGTTCTCATGGCAACGAGCGGCGCAGCAGGTGCACGCCCTCATCGAGGGGCTCCTGCACGGGCGCTAGGTCTCGCGAGATCCAAGCACAGCAGGGCCCACGTACCGCGCCCTGCGGGGATGCGCCCAGAAGGTCGCCGAACCTCGATCGATGCGATAGGGAACTGGCGACTTGTAGCGCCACCGTCTTCGCCATAGAT
>JBNGDL010000039.1:6818-28847 GCA_049975205.1 Anaerolineae bacterium
CGATCGATGCGATAGGGAACTGGCGACTTGTAGCGCCACCGTCTTCGCCATAGATTCCTGGTCAGCCAGGCACTCCTGGTCCGCCAGGCATTCCTGGTCCGCCAGGCATTCCTAGTCAGCGACGGCTCATCTGCTCATAGAACGCATTATAGGCTAGCACGCTCTCCACCGGCGTATTGGGCGGGATATGGTTCCCCACCGCCATAAAGAAGCCGGGGTACTGCTTACCAATACGCATACATCGCTCGACCTCGGCTCGGATCGCCTCTCGATCACCGCGCAGCAGGACACGAGTATCCGCGTTGCCAATGAAGACGTGGGTGTCGCCGTAGACGTCGGCGATGTATTGCATGTCCGTCCACGGCTCCAGGACGAAACCATGGACCCCACAGTCCGCGATATCGTCGACGAACTGCGTGTAGTCGCCATCGGACGTGTAGATGATCTTCTGGCCCGCTTCGCGAAGCGGAGCAAAGAGTCGTCGATAGTTCGGAAAGACGTAGTCGCGATACCAACGAGGCGAGATGAAAGGACCCGAGCTCCAGACAATGTCATCGTGTACCATCACCACGGGCACGTCTGCCTTCCCAAGGGCATCGTAGTACTGCTGGATCCACGAGGCGTATCGGTTCGTCATCTCGCCGAACCGCTTCGGATCGACGCCCGCCGCTAACAGAAGCATCTCCCAGCCGAAAACCGCGATCAGACCCGAGACGACGGTGATATAGATACCCGTCATCGTCACCATGTCAGGCGTCTCCTCGCGTTGCTGCCGGTAGTGATCCTCGAATCGCCGGATCAGCTCCTGCTCATCCTGCGGACCGTAGACCTCCCAAGGATCGAAGTCGAGGACCTCCTCAGGGGTCTTAAAGGGGCACGCGGCAGGTTCTCGTCGATCCACGCCGCCGGCACTGTACTCTGCGTGGCCCATGTCGGTGGAGCAGGCCGCTAGCTCGCCATCGCCGATGAGCGTCGACCAGCGGAAGTCGAAATCCCAGGCTTTCATCAGAGACAGCGCCCCACGGTGCTTCAATGTCGCAGTGCTCTGCGGCGTGATCTCCAGTCCCGTCACCGCCTTAATCACGCCCCAATGCTCAGTCACCGAGTACTCGGTGTGGGGCACGCGAGGTGGGATCTCGAGGTTGATCGCCGCCCAGCCGTCTTCGAAAGACAACGTTTCCCCCTATATGCAATGATCGACTAGGAACTGCGCAAGAGCTAGACGGAGCTCCGCGTCTCGGGTCTGTCGTCCTCGCCTAACGCGTCAAGGGTTCGCTGGATGTCACCTGCTGAGTCCACGTCAGTTGCGCTGAGTCTGATCTCCCTCATACCTCGTCCATCGTGGCTTGGTCCTTGTCGCGTTCCAGCTCTTGAACCCTTAGGTCCACCAACTCATCCCAGGTGTCATGATCGCGCCATCGCGTTTCCTGTTCTTCAAGGGACTTGAGGATGAAACGCTTCGTCTCCTCGGAGTCAGTGACGCCCGTCTCTCTCACATAGCGCTGGAGCCCCTCCATCCTGGCTAGGGAGCGCTTGCGGGCTTTCTCCTTGAGCGTCTCCAATTTCGCCTCGTCAGCTCCAGACTTCCGCAGTCTGGCTGCGCGTCGCCGGAAGGGACGCAGCCATGGGTCCGGGACCTGCTCTTCATTCACGATCTGATCCAGAGCATCAAGCTGACCGGAGATATGGCGCCTCATATAGTCGGACAACCAGCGGCCCGCCACATAGGCCATAAAAGTGAAAACACCTATGAACACAAGAAAGGCTATGATCACGCCTGTCATAGTTTCACGCTCCATCCTCATCCTGGTGCCACTTGTCTACTAGATCCTGAGCAGCCCTAATCAGCATCAGTGTATCCAGCCCTATCGAGATAAAGCGGAATCCTTCCGCGATGCAACCCGCGACCTCCCCGTCTTGAGGCTCGGCAATCAGGAGCCCAGGGGAAACCCCCGAGGCTCGTGCCACCTCAAGGACGTGAGAGACTGCCTCCTCGACGTCAGGGTGGTGAACCTCGCCCATCAGGCCCATCGTGCCAGATAGATCGTAAGGGCCCACGAAAACGACGTCCACCCCGGGAACCGCACAGATCTCCTCGATGTTTCGAACAGCCTCGATATGCTCGATCTGAACGACGACCAATACCTCAGTGTTAGCACTGTCCACGTACGACTGGAATGTCGCCCCGTATCCATGGGCTCGGCAGACGCCAACGCCACGAGACCCCTCAGGCGGATACTTGGCCCACTCGACGGCCTGGCGCGCGTCCTCAGCCGTTCGCACGAATGGAATGATCACGCCCTCCGCGCCCAGATCGAGGGCCCACTTGAAATGCTCGGGGGCGTTGACGGGCAGCCGGCAGAGCGCAGCGACGCCCCGGCCCTGCACCGCCTGGACCTGGCTCAGGACGCGGGGCCAATCCATGACTCCGTGCTCCACATCCAGCACGACCCAGTCGAACCCGGCCTGCGCCAGGATCTCGGCGACCACGGGATGTCCGATCATCGTCCAAGTCCCAACCGTGGCCTCGTCGCGACCCAGCTTTGCTTTGACTTGATTTCTCATCAACACACCTCCTGACGAATCATACACCGGATGCACGACTTGCCCAATGTCGCGACTCGCGGTTCAGAGCCGTCTCTGTACAATAGCGGTGAGATCCACGACACAGGAAGGATAAGTTTGATGACAACAGAGCGCTCGGCTATTTCGATACACGGTATCATTCCGGCGATGGTGACCCCCTTTGCAGAGGACGAGAGTCTGAATGCAGAGGCATTGCAGCAATTGACGCAGTTCCTTATCGAGGGCGGTGTACACGGCCTCTTCCCCACCGGCAGCCAGGGAGAATTCTACGCGTTGACCGCTGGCGAACGACAGCGAACCTGGGACATCGTCGTCGAGGCCGCCAACGGTCGCGTCCCCGTCTATGCCGGGACCGGCGCCATCACGACCCAGGAGGTGATCAAACTGAACCGGCTGGCAGAGCGTGTGGGTGTCTCGGCGGTCTCTGTCATCGCGCCCTTCTTCGTCTCCCCAACCCAAGACGAGCTCCACCGCCACTACATGGCCATCGCCGATGCAACCTCCCTTCCCGTCGTCCTCTACAACAATCCAGGTCGCACCGGCGGCACACATCTGTCACCCGGCCTTGTGGCACGATTAGCAACACACCCCAATATCGTGGGCATCAAGGACTCCAGTGGCGATCTCACGACAACGATGAGCTACATCGAGCGCACCGAGGATGACTTCGCCGTCCTCCTTGGGCGCGACACGCTCATCTACGCGGGCCTGCTTCACGGGGCCAAAGGCGCCATCACAGCTACGGCCAATGTTGCTCCTCGACTCGTCGTGGAGATCTATGAGGCCTTCAAAGCGGGCAAGCTGACGGAGGCCCTTGAGGCCCAGCGGAGGCTAGCACCCCTCCGACAGGCCTTCAGCCTAGGCACCTTCCCCATCGTGATCAAGAAGGCGCTCACGATGCTAGGCATCCCGGCCGGACCTGCTCGGAGCCCTGTGGGGCCTCCATCGACAGAAGCGCACGAGCAACTGAGGGCAATCTTAGAGACCCTTGACCCGGTCACATAATAGGGGCAGGACCTCTCCAGCTTGCACTAGAGCGTCACATCTGCGCCATATTTACAAGTTTTCATTTCACATAATGCTAGTAGAATAGGTTCATACGAGGAGGACGCTTGGCAAGCGTGCATGGGCTGAGCCGAAAGGGGTTCTGGATGGCCGAACAGGTACAGACGTTGGTCGTCGATGACGAAGCGGGGATTCGCTTCTTTATCAAGGAGACGCTACAGAGGGCCGGACACACGGTATCCACCGCTGCCAACGGTGAGGAAGCCCTCGAAACGTTGCGTAACACACACTTCGATCTCGTAATGCTGGATCTGAAGCTGGGTGGACGTATCGACGGCTTGAAGGTCCTTGAGGCCGTACGCTGGCGATGGCCTGATGCGGTTGTCGTCATCCTCACCGCCCACGGCTCACTGGAGTCGGCGATGGCGGCGATCCGAGAGGGCGTGGATCGCTATCTGCTTAAGCCACTGACCCCGAAGGAGTTACGCTCAGCCGTCCAAGAGGCGCTCGAGGAGCAGCAAGACCGGCTAGCACGAGCTCAGGAGCAGGCCAAAGAGCAAGCCACGATTCAGAAAGGGCCCTTTAGCGTTGACCTCCAGAAGCACCAAGTCTCTTTTGAGAGCGAAGCCCTGGAACTCACGCCAAGCGAGTTTGACCTACTCGTTCACCTGATGCAAAACGCCCACCGGGTTGTCCCACCGCCCGAGCTAGTGGAGGTCGTTCGGGACTACCGTCCTGAAGATCTGTACGAAGCACGCAACATCATAAAGTGGTACATCCATCGCCTTCGACAGAGTATTGAGCCCGACCCAGGTCATCCTCGGTTCGTGATCAACGTTCGGGGTGTAGGCTATCGGTTTGGGGAATAGCGCACGGGTATGTCTTTCGGCATAGTCAGCGGTCCCCTCCCAACTAGGAGGGGACTGCTGTATTTATGAAGAGACTGTGACGGCTCGAGGCATCCAACACAAATCCAACTCGACCAACTCGGACCGAACACACCGCCAACGCAGTTCGTCACGTCTCGAAGTTAAAATGTGGTAACCTATAGGTGGGTCCGACAGGATCCGGGGATCCGAAAGGATCCCGTGGGACCAACAACGTCCCAGAAATCTCACACAAGGAGGTAAGTGTAGTTAGATGACTGTTGATCAAGAAGTTGTACAAGGAGTTTCAGAGGAGGTCGTCAAGGCACCGTCGGAAGCGAATGAGGGGACTAACCCCGCTGAAGAGGCCCAATCTCCGCAGAAGACCGAATCCCCCAGATGGTGGAAGCTTTTCGTCGAGGGAGATTACGATACGGAACGGCCCAGACGAGGTGACATCTACGAAGCCACCATTCTCTCCCTAGGTGAACACGATATCTTAGTCGATGTGGACGGTAAGCGGGACGGCATCATCCTTGAACGTGACCTCGAGAATGTCGATGAGACATATCTCGAAGAGCTCAAGGTTGGTCAGAAGATCCCGGTTCGGATCGTTAAGATTCCGTATAACCGCAATGCGATCGTGGTTTCGCTCAAACAAGGGCTTGAACACCAAGATTGGATTCGCGCAGAGCGACTGATGGAGAGCAGAGAGACCATCGAAGTCGAGGTGGTCGGTGTCAACCGTGGTGGCGTGCTAGCTCCCTTCGGGCGACTACAAGGCTTTATCCCCAACTCTCATCTTACGTCCATTCCCCGCGGCACGCGGAGTGACAAGCGTCGAGAACTCAAGCAGGAACTAGTGGGTGAGACGTTGACCGTCATGGTCATCGAGGTCAACCAGCGGCGCCGACGCCTGATCCTATCAGAGCGCGTCGCCAGGGCCCGTCGAGCTCAGGAGATTCTCGAAGAGCTGCACGAGGGCGCTATCCGCACTGGCATCGTCAGCAACCTCGTCGACTTCGGTGCGTTCATCGATCTCGGTGGCGTTGATGGCCTACTTCACATCTCAGAGATCTCGTGGGATCACATCGATCATCCCAGAGACGTCTTGGATGTCGGAGACGAGGTCGAGGTCTACATCCTCGATGTCGATCGGGAACGCGAGCGTATCGCGCTGAGCAGGAAGCGATTACTCCCCGATCCATGGGAGAAGGTCACGGCTGGCTTGCACCGCGGCGACGTGGTCGAAGGCACGATCACCCATATCACGGACTTCGGTGCCTTTGTGGATGTTGGCGAGGGGGTAGAGGGACTGGTTCACGTCTCAGAAATGCCAAACGGTGAGCAGACGCTTGCAGAGCTGACGCCGAGCACGAGTGCCCAGGTCCAGATTCTCTACATCGACCCTCTCCAGCAGCGGATTTCGCTCAGGCTGGAGGAAACTGAAGAGCCCTCAGAGCCTGAGGAAACCGAGGAAGCCGTGGAGCTTGCGGAAGCCGAAGAAACAGAAGCGACGGAACAGGCGACGGACTCCCAAGAGACGGCAGAATCTGAGGAAGCCGAAACGGCGGATCAGTAGAAGAGCCGGACTAGGCTCAGAGATCGGAAGTAAAGGCAATGCAGATAGTGGATCTCTTACGTCCTGATGTGGAGATTCTTATCCGAGTTGCCATTGCGATGGCATTGGGTGCTGTGGTGGGGCTTGAGCGCGAGCTCGCGGACAAGCCGGCGGGCCTACGCACCCATATGCTCGTCGCAGGAGCAGCGGCGTTGTTTGTACCCCTAGGCGTGACCGTTCTCGACTACTTCACCGAGCGCTTTTCCGGGCCGTTGGTCTCGGCCGACCCTATCCGGATCATCGAATCGGTGATTACAGGAATCAGCTTCTTGGGCGCGGGCACGATCATCCACTACGGTCCAGAGCGGGGCGTCGAAGGACTAACAACCGCCGCTTCGATCCTGTTTACAGCAGGCCTCGGTACTGCTGTAACGCTCGGACGGACCGTGTTGGCCATCGGCGCTACGGCGTTAGCTTTTGTCACGTTGAGCGTGCTGGGGCTGATCGAGCGGCATGTCGCGAGCAGAAAGATGGATTAGGCCGCGCCAGAGGAAGGAAACGACACGTCAAGGTAGCTGAGAGGTTGTGAACTGGACTTGAGCAAACGAAAGGAAGGGCAGTTCAGATGCACAGTGGTTTCAGCATTGGCAAGATCTTCGGGATAGAGATCCGAGTCGACTGGAGTTGGCTCGTCATCTTCCTCTTGGTCACTTGGAATCTGGCCTCAGCGATGGGGACCATCCACGGAGCCTGGGGCTCTATGATCCGTTGGGGCGTGGCTGTATCAGGTTCACTTCTCTTCTTCTTCTCTGTGCTTGCCCATGAGCTGGCTCACTCGTTGGTCGCGAAATCGCGAGGCCTGCCTGTAAGCAGCATACGGCTTCACCTCTTCGGTGGCGTCTCCAACATCCAGCGCGAGCCTGATTCGCCGGGTAGTGAGTTCGTGATGGCGATCCTCGGTCCTGTGACCAGCTTGGTGATTGGTGGCGTCCTGCTCCTGATTGTGGGATTCGCCGCAGATCTACCCCAGGGCCCCCCAGAGGAGATGCTGGCACAGCTCGGCCCCACCCTGACGGTCGTGACTTGGTTGGGATCGGTCAACGTCATCCTTGGTATCTTCAATTTGATCCCTGGTTTCCCACTGGATGGTGGACGGGTGCTGCGCTCGATCTTGTGGGCCATCACCGACAATCTACGACTGGCGACACAGTGGGCCTCGTGGACGGGGCGCGGCATCTCGTGGCTGATGATCTTTGCCGGCACCGCGATGGCCTTTGGGGTCAGAATCCCCTTCTTCGGGGAAGGCCTGATCAGCGGCCTGTGGCTCGCCTTCATCGGCTGGTTCCTGCATAACGCCGCCGTTCAGAGCTATCGACAACTCGTGATCCGCGATGCGCTGGAGGATGTGCCTGTCACCGAGGTGATGCGGCGCAACCCTCCCACCGTGTCATCGGATCGCACCGTAGCCGACCTGGTTCACAGTTACATTATGCAGACTGACGACCAGAGTTTCCCCGTCGTTGACCAAGGTGACTTGGTGGGTCTGGTGACACTGCAGGACGTACGATCAGTGCCCCGTGACAGTTGGGAGACCACAAGGGTCCGAGAGATTATGACGCCGGCACAGGCGTTGGTGACACTGAGTCTTGAGGACAACGCGAGCCGTGCCCTCGATGAGCTAGCTGGTCGCGACATTCGCCAGCTGCCCATCGTCAACCAAGGTCAGCTTGAGGGATTGGTCCGGCGTCGCGATATCTTCAAGTGGCTGCAGCTGCAGTCTGATGTAGACATCAGCACTTAGGCCGAGGAGCACCGAGACAACAAGCAGTTGGACAAACACAAGGTAACTTAACAGCGAGATAGGAGAGCTAACCATGGCAGTTGGAACTTCACAGACGGCGCAACGAGTCGAGGCGGCGCTCAAGGAGGACGAGCGAACCAGCGACTATCCGATCGAGGTTATCGAGCACGGGGGAACGGTCACCCTCAAAGGGAACGTCCCTTCCGCCAAGATCAGAGAGGTAGCGGAATCCATTGCGAGCAAGCAGGAAGGCGTGGTCGCAGTCACCAATGCGCTCACAATAGACCAGGATCTGGAACCCGATGTTGAGGATCTGACTATCGTGCCGCCTAACACCACCAGTGGCACGGGCACGACCGGTCCCAATCTGTAGGCGGCCTTGGAGAGCAATTTGAGAGCCCTGGGACCAAGGAAGGCTGTGGTGCTACGCTCTATCGTCTTGACACCTTAGGCGAGATACTAGGCAACTATCAAAGGCGTACAGCCTGTCCTGCCGAAACACCCTAGAGATAAGGAGACGATCCCTGTGAAGCTAGATGATCTCAGACCACTCATCAAACGGGACGAAGGCACGAAAATCGTACTGCTCGTGATGGACGGCTTGGGTGGCCTGCCCATCAAGGAAGCGGAGTTGATGACGGAGCTCGAGGCAGCGGATACGCCAAACCTTGACGAGTTGGCAGCACGGAGTATCTGCGGTCTGCAGGTCCCCGTAGGACCAGGGCTCACCCCTGGGAGCGGCCCTGGGCATCTGGGCCTGTTTGGCTACAATCCCCTCGAATACCAGGTGGGGCGTGGCGTGCTCTCCGCACTGGGTATTGATTTTGACCTTGAGCCCGGCGATATCGCCGCTCGGGGCAACTTCTGCACCATCGATGACGAGGGCAGAGTCGCTGATCGGCGCGCTGGACGTATACCGTCGGATAGAGGTGAGGCGCTTTCCTCACTACTCGAGCAGCAGATCGCCCTGGGTGGGGTGGAGCTCTTTGTCCGACCCGTTAAGGAATATCGCTTCCTCCTGGTGCTGAGAGGCCAAGGGCTCTCGCCGGATGTAGCTGATACCGACCCTCAAGAGGTTGGTGAATACCCCGTTCAGGCGCAGCCGCGCTCAAAGGAAGCAGAGAAGACCGCCCAACTTGTGCGCTCGTTCGTTGACCAGGCCCGTGAGGTACTTAAAGACCACCAACCCGCGAACATGGTGCTCTTGCGTGGGTTCTCGCAACGGCCCAACTGGCCAACTATGGAGGAAGCCTTCGGTCTCAAGGCTGCGGCCCTAGCAATGTACCCGATGTATCGTGGGGTGGCCAAGCTAGTCGGCATGGACGCGCTTCCGCCCAGTAAGTCAGTAGAGGAAGAGTTCAACCTGCTCTCTGAGATCTGGGAACAGTATGATTACTTCTTCGTCCACGTGAAGCGCATTGATAGCGCCGGTGAGGACGGGGACTTCGACCGCAAGGCCTCCCTAATCGAAGAGGTTGACGCCCTACTGCCGAAGATCCTCGATCTCAAACCAGATGTCTTGGTGATCACGGGAGACCACTCAACACCGGCTAAGATGCGCTACCACAGCTGGCATCCGATACCCGTGCTGCTTTGGGCTGAGAATTGTCGGCCCGATGAGGTGGCCCGGTTTGGCGAGCGCGCTTGTATGCATGGCGGACTTGGGCCCCGCTATCCAGCAGAGGACCTCATGCCCCTGATGCTGGCCCACGCTGATCGTCTGGATAAGTACGGCGCGTAGCGACGGTTCGATATAGAAGAGAGGAAAATAGAACGATCAAGACGCAGAGACGTAGGAATCGAAAGGAGAGTGACATGACCAAGCGACTTGGCACGATCATCATACTAGGGCTTCTGGCGACTCTTGTGTTGCCAGGGGTGGTTGCGGCACAGGGCACAGTCACGCCGCAACACTCAGACCCAAATTGGGTCGCGTCTTACTGGGACAATATGGAGCTGGCGGGCTCCCCCGTCCTGACACGATCCGAGCAGAATATCAACTACAACTGGGGAGTCGGTTCACCTGACTCGCGAGTGCCAGCGGACCAGTTCTCAGCACGCTGGGAACGCTTCATCGATGTGACTGCGGGCACTTACCGCTTCGTCGTGACAAGTGACGACGGAGTTCGTCTCTGGGTCGACGACCAGTTGATCCTTGACGAGTGGAACGACCACGCTGAGCAAACCTTCTACGTCGACCACTACCTGTCGACCGGTCACCACCTGGTGACGATGGAGTATTATGAGAACCGGGGGCTGGCTGTGGCACGGTTGACCTGGCTCAGGGCCAGCGAAGCTGTCGGTCGCTGGCAGGCTCAGTACTACAACAACACGACGCTGTCTGGACAGCCCGCCCTGACCCGAAGCGATGCCACAATCAGCTTCAACTGGGGAGAGGGCTCCCCGGACCCTGGGGTCATCAACAGAGACCGTTTTTCGGCACGGTGGACAAGGACGGTGGATTTCCCCGCGGACAACTACACGTTCAATCTCACCACGGACGACGGTGCGCGTCTGTGGGTAAACGGACATCTCCTGATTGACGCATGGTATGTGCAGGCAGCCACGCTCTATACCGAGGACATCTTCTTAAGTGGGCCGACCTCAATCGAAGTCGAGTACTTCGAAAATACCGGATTGGCCCGCGTCGCGCTGGATTGGAGTCCGGACATCGCTCCAGAGCCTCCGACCGAAGAGGTGACCGTCGACAACAGCGATCCAGGGTTTGTGCGCGGCGGCAATCTCGGCAGTTGGCGTTCCGTCGCGGAAGGGTATCAAGGCAACCTCTTCTGGACCTTCAACAATGATCACGTCCGACCCGACTACAACTGGGCTCGTTGGTTCCCAACGCTGGAAGCTGGGGACTATGAGGTCTTCGTCTACATTCCGGAACGCTACACCACCACCGGCCAGGCCCGATACTGGGTTGTTCACAGCGGAGGCTATACATTGCAGGTCCGCGATCAATCGGCCAATGGCGGTCAGTGGGTCTCGCTGGGAACCTACACGTTCCGCGGGGATGGCTCGGAGTACGTTTCGTTAGCGGACGTCACCTTCGAGCCCTATCTGAGTCGCCTCATCGCCTTTGACGCCGTAAGGTGGGTACCAAGATAACAGACGCACATCACCAGTTAGGAATCCAGGAAGGCCACCGATGAGCAAAGAAGCGATGCTTTACGAACCTCTATCTGACGACCGGGTGCACTGTCACCTGTGTGCGCACCATTGCGTGATCTCGCCAGGTGGGCGAGGTATCTGCCAGGTGCGAGAGAATCAGGACGGTAAGCTATACACTCTGGTCTATGGGGAGGTCATCGCACAACACGTCGATCCGATCGAGAAGAAGCCGCTGTTCCACTTCTACCCGGGTTCTCGGGCTTACTCGGTGGCCACGCCTGGATGCAATTTCCGCTGTGACTGGTGCCAGAACTACGACATCTCTCAGATGCCCCGCGATCGCCACATGATCATCGGCGACAACGTGCCACCGGAGGACATCGTCGGCTCGGCCCGGAGCCATAACTGCGACAGCATCGCCTACACATATACCGAGCCTACCATCTTCTTCGAATACACCTACGACATCGCGCAGCTTGCGAAGGACGCAGGGGTTAGCAACGTCTACGTCACGAATGGCTATATGAGCCATATTATGCTGGAGGCGATTCATCCCTATCTGGATGCGGCGAACGTGGACCTCAAAGCCTTTAACGATAAGGTCTATCGCAAGTACGTAGGGGCACGCCTTCAGCCCGTCCTAGACAGCCTGAAACTGATGAAGCAACTGGGGATCTGGGTCGAGGTTACGACACTACTGATTCCGGACGTCAATGACGACGACCAGGAGCTGAGAGAGGCGGCTCAGTTCATCGTAGAAGAGCTTGGCCCCGAGACACCCTGGCACCTCAGTCGCTTCTTCCCCGCCTATCGTATGCAGGATGTTCCCCCCACTCCGGAGGACACGATCGTTCGGGCGGTCAAGATTGGCAAAGAGGCGGGGCTCCAGTATGTATACGCGGGGAACTCACGGCAGAATGTGGACACGCGCTGTCACGAATGCGGCACGACGCTTATCCGCCGCAGCGGTTATATGATCCTGAAGAACCGAATTACGGAGGAAGGAACGTGTCCTGAATGCGGGACGCCCGTCTCGGGCGTCGGTATGCAGAGTACTTAGGTTTTCATCCAGTCTAGAGAGGAGAATTCAACATGGCAAAGCAACAAGAGAGTCTTGGTGGTTTCTTGATGGGGTTTTTCTTCGGCAGCCTGATCGGCGGCACCGTAGCACTGCTGACAGCGCCGCAATCTGGTGAGGAGACTCGCGAGCAGATCCAGAAACAGGCGAACGAGCTCCGCGATCAGATGACGGAGAGATTCGAGGAGATGCAGGCCTCGATCAACACCACAACCGAGGATCTGAAGCGACGTGCTGATGAGGCCATCGGGGAAGCTCGCTCCAAGGTAGACGAAGCTAAGGCGCAGCTTGAGAAGCTTCAGGCGCGCGGCAAGACAGAGCTCGAGAAGGGTGAGCAGCAACTCGAGGAGACCGTTGAGGATATCCAAGAAGCTGTTGAGAGCCCGGGAGCTGACGAGGCCGGCGTAACGGCCGAGTAGAGCGCCCAAACACGGGGCCTCCAAAGGGGTCCGGACAGAAGCGTTCTAGCTTCTGCTGAAGTTGGCGTGGCGCGAACGGCCGGGACGCTAGGAAAGGAGCTTACACTATGGCTGTTCAGGAGATCGTGAGAGTGCTCAGTAGCTTCGTCGACGACGAAGGAGAGACGCTGCGCGAACGCTTCGGTCCAGAGGCTGAGGCGACAGCGCAAGACATTGTACGCGTGCTGTCCCTCAGACTTGGGGAGGAGTCGCCTCACGTCGACCTCTGGGAGGCCTTTCAGGAAGATCCCAGAGATCGTACTGCAGAGCTCATCGGTGTCCTGGAGGCTATGGTGGAGGCGGATCCGGCATTGGCCCGGCGACTGGATGGATTCGCGCAAGAGCTCCATGAGGTGATGGGGCCTCCAGCGCCGAGCGGTCCAGCGACGGAGAGATACATGGCCGAGGTCGGTGGGGATGCTCTGGACACGGCTGTGGAGCCAGAGAACGAGCCTGGCCCCCAGGATCGCGTGCCGTACCATCCCGATACCGCCTCCAACGTCGACTATAAGGCCGGCACCGACCGTGGCACATACCTCTACGGGAATGTTAAAGCCGGCAAGGACGATGTCGGACGGGAGACGGGCGCGGAGACCTTCGACTACGCCGAACGGGAGGTCCGGCCGACACGTTTAGCCGGACTCAGTGGGATTCCGGGGCTCTTTCAGGAGCTAATCACAGCCGTGACCGAACACCCTGCCTTGAACGAAGCCAAGAAAGAGCAAGTCCTTACAGAACTCCAGGTCGTTCGGGAGCAGGTCAATCAGGCAGAAGCGGCCAACCCGGATAGCCTGGCCCGCCATCTGTTGACACTTCAGGAAACCTCGCCCGACATCGGGGAGGTCACACTACAGGCTCTGGCCTCCGTTGAGTTAGCGCCGCCCGTGCAAGAGGCCGTTGAAAAGGTGCGGGCTCAGCTGCCGCCCGAGACTGAAGAGAGCTAGCCGACCATCAGAACCACGACCAAGAGGACGAACGCAACTGAACGAGCGCGAGGCTGACCGGACTGACGAGTATCGACAGCATCATTGGATGTTCAGAAACCATCACACCGGTCACATAATCGCGAGGTAAATCGAGAGTAGTGCAGGGAGTGGAAAATAGCATCAATGACGACACTCGAGTTGGACATCGCCGCGACAGTCTATTGCAGAGGCAAACGGTGTGGCGTCATACGTAAGGTCATCGTAGGTCCAGAGGGAAAGCGAATCACAAACCTGATCGTCGAGCGCGAGACTCCGCAGAAACCGGACCGCGTTGTGCCGGTGGCCTTGACGGCTGATACTGACGACCAGTGCGTACATCTCTGTATCCGTCCAAGAGAACTCAGCGCGTACCCCGAGTATCAGGATGAGGCAGCTTAACTTCACTTACTGGGTACCCTCAGATGCCGTCGACTCGCTTTGGGGGCTAGAATGATCCACAGGATCTCGATGCTGGACAGAACACAGGGAAGCGTGGGACACGTGAATAGGAGAAGATAATGAGTCAAACAGACTTCAGTTTCGAGTTTATGAGTGAGATCGCACAACCAGATGAGAGACTGCGTATGGAAGCCGAGGAGCGACTGAGAGCTCTGAGGGAGGGCCACACAGATATTGTTGGCGCCTCGGTGGCCCTAGAGGAACTGACGGGGTCCGAGACCCCGCACCGTTACCAGGCACGTGTCGTTCTCTACATGCGTCCAAAGAACATGGCGACCGTCGAAAAAGCGCCAGACCCGATGACGGCGCTCCAAGACGCGATGGACACGGTGGAGCGACAGGTCAGGGAGTATCGAGAGAAACTCCGCGAACGCTGGAAGCAACCCTAGATTCGCGTCAGGGACACAAAGGCGCGTCTTCCGTGGCGGCTCGTCGTTCTACAGTTCACGGGACGCGCCTGTTCACATTGCACTGTCGTACCACGCTCAACCACAAGGAAGAACCTGAGGGAGGTCATTTTGACTGAGCTCAACCACAACGGTACCGAGGAAGTCCACTCGCCTGAGGACACCGAGCCTCTGGAGCTCGATCCAGAGGTCGAAGAGCTGCTAAGCGGTGTCGTCCTCGATATCGACGACGACGAAACAGCTCAAGCACTGGATGAGGCTATGGAGGACCTAGCGCGCCTCCAGGATGAGGATGCTGTCTCGGCCAACTCAGAGGGATCCTCCATCCTTAGCGACCTTCCGGAGGACGCGGTCACACTCTACTTCACCCAGATCGGCGACGTACCGCTGTTGACCGCGGAGGAGGAGAGTGAGTTGGCACAGTTCATGGAGGCGGGTCAGGCTGCAAAACGCAAGCTAGCAGACAAGGAGAATCTCCACCCCGACGAGATCGCTGAGCTTGAGTCTCAGGTGATCGATGGAGAGATGGCACGCCAACACTTCATCGAAGCCAATACAAGGCTCGTTGTCAGCGTCGCCAAGCGCTATCGCAACTATGGCCTGCCCTTTCAGGATCTCATCCAGGCGGGCAACATCGGGCTGATCCGTGCTGTAGACAAGTTTGACTATCATATGGGCAACCGCTTCAGCACCTACGCGATGTGGTGGATCCGTCAGGCCATCAAGAGATCCCTGACCCAGCAAGGCTATACGATCCGCCTACCCTACTACTTGCGCAGCCGGCTTCGCCGCATCCGCGCCCTCACCCAGCGCTTGGAGAAACAGCTGGGACGCCAGCCTAACGTCGATGAGATTGCGGAGGCCCTGGGTGAAGAGAACATCGACCGGCTTCGCCAGCTCCTCCAGATCTCCAAGCATACGGTATCGCTGAACACCCTGGTGGGCGAGGAGGGGGATAGCGAATTGCTCAACTTGATCGCAGATGAGGAGACTCCGTCACCGGCCGAGTCAGTCCAATCGAGGCTCATGGCCGAGGACCTGAATACGGTGATGCACGAGGTCCTAAATCGACGCGAGATTGAGGTCCTCAGCCAGAGATTTGGTCTGAAGGACCACGAGCAGCACACCCTCCAAGAACTTGCAGATGAGCTTGGGGTTAGCCGGGAACGAGTACGGCAGATAGAGCGAAAGGCCTTGAGGAAATTGCGTCATCCCATGCATCGGCGTAAACTGCTCGCGTATCTGAAGTGATGGCAGAGATGACGATGGTCGACCGGAATCAGACAGCCAAGGTTGATCGCTTTCTCATTATTACCTAAAATCAGGGAAGTCCCTAGAAGGAGCCACGTCACACATGAGGAGAAATCCACAGAAATCCAATGGAGGGGGACTGCTGTCACGACTCAGCCAATCCGGTTGCAGCGTGTGGCAGATCGTCTTCTGGGTCGCGCTCATCCTCTTGATCGCGCCATGGGTGAGCAATATGCTAGGCGGTGCGAGCAGAACGCCGGTGACTTACACTTTTTTCAAGAACCAGGTCAGGGATGGCAATGTGGAGCAGATCACGGTCACCGGTCAGCAGATCGAGGGAAGCCTTGAGGAGCCCGCCCCGTACGAAGTCTCGGCCCAACAGACGGTGACCGTTACGAACTTCAGCTCTTATATGCCATCTTTCGGCGACGAGGATCTGATGCCCCTGCTCGAAGAGCAGAACGTCGAGGTGCGGTCCGAGCCACCCTCCGACTTTCCGTGGGGCACGATCCTGATCAGTGCCATCCCCACCCTGCTGATGCTTGGGCTCGCGTATCTCTTCATCCGTCGGATGCAGGGGGGCGGGCAGAACATCCTCTCGATGCGGGAGAGCGGAGCACAGCTCTACGATCGCCGCCAGGAACACACGACCTTTGATGACGTGGCAGGCGCTCGCGGCGCGAAGGCTGAACTACGAGAGGTGATCGAATTCTTGAAAAACCCCGAGCAGTTCCAGAGGCTGGGCGGGGAAATGCCGAAAGGCGTGTTGCTCGTCGGCCCGCCAGGAACAGGCAAGACTCTGTTAGCCCGCGCAGTGGCGGGCGAGGCCGATGTGCCCTTCTTCAGCATCACCGGATCGAACTTCATGGAGATGTTTGTCGGCGTCGGTGCGTCTCGCGTCCGCGACCTCTTCGAGGACGCGAAGAAGGCGTCACCCAGCATCATCTTCATCGACGAGCTGGACTCGATCGGCAGACGGAGAGGAGCCGGCCTGGGAGGCGGTCACGACGAACGCGAACAGACCCTCAACCAGCTCTTGGCGGAGCTCGACGGGTTTGCGCCGAAGGAGGACGTCATCGTGATGGCAGCCACAAACCGGCCCGACATCCTGGACCGCGCCTTGCTACGTCCGGGTCGCTTCGACCGGCGCATCACCGTCGACCTCCCGTCCATGAGAGACCGCGTAGAGATCCTCAAGATCCACGCACGGGACAAACCGCTCTCCGATGACGTTGATCTTGAGCGGGTAGCTCGAGGGACACCGGGGTTCAGCGGCGCCGATCTAGAGAACCTGCTTAACGAGGCTGCACTGCTAGCAGCACGCCGCGGTGCCGAGGAGGTAGAGTCTCGGGATATCGAGCAGGCACGGGACAAGATCCTGATGGGTTTGGAGCGAGAAAACGTCGCGATGACGGAGGAGGAATGCAAGACCCTCGCCTACCATGAGGCGGGCCACGCCATCGTGGCGGCGGTCCTGCCCGATACGGATCCCATCCACAAAGTCTCCATCGTGCCACGAGGCAAAGCGATGGGCGTCACGCAACAGCTCCCGCGGCAGGACCGGTACATCTATCCGCGTGAGTATATGCTAAGTCGCCTTTCGGTGATGATGGGCGGGCGCGCGGCAGAGAATATCGTGCTGGGCACCTCCACCAGTGGCGCTGCCGACGACCTGAAACAAGCTACACGGTTGGCACGCAGGATGGTCCTCGAATGGGGCATGAGCGAGAAGTTCGGCCACTTCGCGCTGGGTGGCGCGGAGGAGCAGGTCTTTCTCGGCGAGCAAATCGCGCAGCGTCGAGAGTATAGCGAGGAGACCCAGCGTGAGGCCGACGAGGAGATCAAGTCGATATTGAGGGACGCCTATCAGCAGGCCTTTGATGTCTTGAAGGAGCACCGGGAGAAACTAGATCAGCTGGCAGGTGAACTGCGCGAGCGGGAAGAGATCCCGGGTGATGAAGTTCTGGAGTTGCTTGGCTTAGCACAGAAAGAGGAGGAGTCATTATGAGAATTCGTCCTGGTCGAGCACGTTCCCTCATAGCCGGCATCTTGATGTTGGTCGTGATGGGCGTAGGACTTGCATTGATGCCCGGCTCGGGGTCGCCAGGCAGCTTCCCGGGCATGGGCGGAGCGTTCGGCATCTTCAAGGTTCTGTGGGTGATCATCGGCCTAGTCGGCGCGGGCGCTGCCTTCTACAACGCCTTCAGCAGCAAGGGGCTCCCACTCTATGAGATCGAGGCTGATCGCGAGATCAAGCAGGGTGATGGAGAATCGTATTGCCCACAATGCGGCAAGCCGATAAGTGATGATGATAAGTTCTGTCGGCATTGCGGCGCTGCCCTGTGAGGGGACAAAGAACTCAACAATCAAGCCTCAGACTTCTAGCGTGTATCCTACGCCGCGCACGTTGAGGATGTAGCGCGGTTGATCGGGGATGGGTTCCACCTTCTGTCGCAAACGGTGAATGTGCCAACGGACGATCTGACGCGCTTCCTTTAGATCCTCTGGCTGCTCGTGTCGGACCACCTCGGCTAACTCCGTTGGGGGTATCACGCGCCCGGCATTCTTAATGAAGTAGACCAGAAGCTTGAACTCTTGAGGCGTCAACTCGAGCTCGTTACCCTCCCGCTCGATGAGGCGCCTCTCAAGATTTACGTCGAAAGGACCTCGCGCCAGATGGCCGTGGGATTCCGCCCGCCCGTGCGAGGCTCTCCGGGAGAGCGCCTCGTCGACGGCGCGGCGAAGTTCAGCCGGCTCAACCGGCTTGAGAAGATAGGCGTCGACACCTACACGAATTGCCTTGAGCGCCGACTGCATCGATCCGTAGGCTGTGAGAATCAACGCAGCCGCATCCGGCCAGCGCCACCGCAGGGCCTCAAGCACACGCATACCGTCAATCCGAACGCCCAGTTTGAGATCCAGGATCACTAGGTCGAAGCGAGTCTCTCGTATACGGTCCAGGGCTTCGGCGCCATCAGCTGCCGTTGCAACCGTGTAACCAGCAGACTCCAGGCTTTCTTTGATAAAGGTGCGAATCCCCGGCTCGTCGTCAACAGCAAGGATGCGTATCTCCTCAGACATGATGCCCCTTCTACATCCAACGTATCCAGCGTCCTATAGACATAACGATGCCCGCCCGCGATCTCCCAAGGACGTCGATAGTCTCTCGCCCCTACTCCCGACACGATTCATCCAAAGAAGAATGGCTACTGCAAGCTACTGGAGCTATCGCACGAGCAGGACCGGGATCTCCACTCTCTCCACCAGCTCCGAAACCAGGTCGTCCCGTAATGGCGCCAGCTCTGCCGGTAGGACCAGAGTACCGCTCCCGGTCCCCCGGATGACGTGAGCGAGGTGAGCCACGCTGCCCGTCGCCAGTCCTTGGTACTGCCGCATCATGGGAAGCCCCTGTACGCAAGCATTGGCTTGCGCCCTGATCGAGGGCAAGGCCTCCTCGTCCTCAGCAACAAGAAGGATACGCAACGGGCCTGACGTCTCATCAACCAGGGCTGCGCCTATCGCCAGCGCCTTACCAGCCATCGACGAACCATCATAGACGACAAGAATCGGCGGCTCCAGCCGTGCATCTTTTTGAACCATCACGGTCACCCGGGGCGCCTCATCGAAGCACGCAGCTCGGGCAGTAGACCCTAACCGCCGCGGTCGAATGCCAGACCAGCCGACACGACCGATGATCAAGACGTCCGCACGCTCAGCCGCCAGTTGTATCTCAGACTGCACCATACCTCTTGCGACACGGAAAGCGCCCGTTATACCCTCGCGCTCGACCAGAGCTCTGAAAACACGACGCATCTGACGCGATCGCGCTCGGAAGTGCCGTTCGATCTCATGCACGCTGATCCGTCGCCTCCGTGCGGAGTACTTGCCAAGCTCCTGAGCAGAGGGCATCTCTGCAGCTCGAAGAACGTTGAGATCCTCGACGAAGAGCCCCTCCAACTCAGCATTAAAGCGCGCAGCCAGATCCACAGCGGCCTCAAGAGCCGCTTGGCTGTGAGGTGAGGCATCTACGGCAACGAGGATCCGGTGAATTGACACCGACTCCTTACGTTCACTCACTATCTTCCTCCTTGGCGGATTCGCCAAAAGCCTGGCGCTTCTCCGCCATCTCAGCCAAACGCTGCTCTACCTTGTGATTGACCGTTCCTTCCGGATAGTTACCCTCGCTATCGGGCTCACCCGCCGGGATGCCGGTGAGGATCTCGATACCTTGATCGATATTCTGGACGGCGTAGATGTGGAAGTCACCGCGCTCGACGGCCTCGACCACGTCACGCCGGAGCATCAGATGTTTCACATTAGCCTGAGGAATCACCACGCCCTGATCGCCTGTCAGCCCCCGCGCCGTGCAGATATCGAAGAATCCCTCGATCTTGTCATTCACGCCGCCGATGGCTTGAACTTGGCCCCTCTGGTTGACCGAGCCGGTCACAGCCAACGACTGCGATATCGGGATCTCAGCGATCGAAGAGAGCAGCGCATAAAGCTCGGCGGACGAGGCGCTGTCGCCCTCGATCCCGCTGTAGGACTGTTCAAAGACCAAGCTCGCGGACAGCGAGAGCGGGTGCTTCTGAGCGTAACGCCCGCTCAGGAAGCCAGTCATGATCATGACACCCTTCGAATGAATCGGACCGCCAAGCTCGACCTCGCGCTCGATATCGACGACCTGACCTTTGCCCAATCGGGTGCGCGCCGTGATGCGCGTGGGGCGCCCAAAGGCATAGTTGCCCAGCATCAGCACCGACAACCCGTTCACCTGCCCGACAGCGTCGCCGTCCGTATCGATAAGCAGGGTGTCTCGCAGTATCGCTTCTTGGATGCGTTCACGAACCCGATCCAGACGCCGAATCTGAGCATCGATGGCCCGCTGTACGTCATCAGCCGTCACGACGCCGTTTCCGTTCTCTTTGGCCCAGTAATCGGCCTCGAGCATAAGGTCCGCGATGTCGCGCATCCTCGTCGAAAGCTTCTCGGTGTCGCCCACAATTCTGACACTCCGTTCGATGACGCGCGATACCGCGTCGCGGTCGAAGGGGAGAAGCTCCTCACGCCGCGCCAGCGTGGCGATCATCTGGGCATAGAGCGCTTGGTTCTCCTCACTCCGATCCATCTGTTCGTCGAAGTCGGCGGCGACCTTGAAGAGCTCGGCAAATTCGGGGTCGAGTTGCCACAGAAGATAGTAGATCATGCGACTGCCAATCAGCGCCACTTTGAGATTCAGAGGAATGGGGTCCGGATCCAGTGACACCGTGCTGATGACACTGAGTTGCCGTCCCAGCGACTCGATGCGGATATCTTTGCTCTTGAGCGCGCGCTTCAGAGCCTCGTAGGCGTAAGGTTGAGACAGGAGATTCCGTGCGTCGACGACGAGGAACCCGCCGTTCGCCTCGTGCAGCGCGCCGGGTTTGATGAGCATAAAGTCAGTCATCAAAGCCCCCATTTGGGCTCTGTGTTCAATCCGTCCGATCAAGTTTTGGTAGGTCGGGTTGTCCTCATAGACGACGGGCGCACCCTCGGCATCGCTATGGTCTATCAGCACATTGACCTTATAGCGTCGCAAGGCTTGCTCTTGCTGCTGTTGCTGCATGGCCTGCATGACCTGAGGCGCGTTCTGCTCCTGCTGTGGCAGGAACTGCTCCGCGTTGGCCACGACGTCCTCTTGCACGTTGTCAAGATGACCCACAATCTTGGGGATATCCTCGTATTTCTCGCGTAACTCGTCGAGCAGCGCACCCACTGCAAGGTTCGCCATCTCGCGGTTCAACGCCTGAAGCTTCTCCCGCATCTCCCGCTGCCAGCTGGGCACCTGGCGGAGGATTTTCTGAAGCTCCACCTGGAGGTCCTCAACATTCTGCTGGACCTGCTCCTGCTCCTCGTCCGAGAGCTGTTGGATCTGCTCCGGCGACAGCACCTCCCCATCGCGTGTTGGTGCCACCGCGATACCGCTCGGCGTGCGGATGAGGGCCATTCCCTCTTCTCTCGCCGTTTCCTGAAGCTTATCGAAGGCTTCAGCCTGGCGATCACGGAAGTCTTCCATCAAGGACTGGCGGCGGGATTGATACTCTTCGCTCTCAAAGGCAGCAGAAAGGGCAGTGCGTAACTCCTCGATCAGCTCATCCATGTCGTCGCGGAATTCGACACCTCGCCCCGCGGGCAACTCGATCGCCAGCGGCTTGTGCTCTTGATCGAAATTGTACAGATAACACCAATCAGATGGAGGCTCGGCTTCCTTAGCACGGGACTCGAAATAGCGCTGGACCAGATCGCGCTTGTTAAGCCCGTGCGGCCCCAATGCGTAAATGTTGAAGCCGTCATTGTCGATACCGGCGCCAAAGTGAATGGCGTCGACTGCGCGGGGTTGGCCGATAACCTGAGTGAGATCCTCCAGATCCTGGGTCGTCTCGAAGACCAAGCCCGATAGGTCGGCCTCTCGATACAATTGTGCTACCCGCAAACG
>JBNGDL010000040.1:0-17896 GCA_049975205.1 Anaerolineae bacterium
ATTTGGTAGAACCATACTACCCTTTGGTAACATTTTACGTGAAAGAATGCGAACCCTTGAAAAAGCCCTTCGAATATGATATGATTACGCCGATATGGTTAGAATCCAAAGTTGGTCATAGGACTCAATGTACCCAGACAGCGAAATACTATTCCCACCCCGATGCATCGAACAGCTAGGTGATCTACGCGGCCCTAAGTGGCGAGATCTGATTCGTCGTGTCGCTCAATTGCCCCACAATCACGAAGAAGTCCTGGCATTCGGTCTGATGATGATCCGGTTAGGCAGTTGCCTCACCTGTGACCTCGACAGCTACCGCGCCTCCCTGGGATGCTGCACCTGCGCGCGCCGCACGATCAGCGGTTACAAGGAAGACGACGAATCACTATTGGAGCTGTACGAGAAATCTCTCGTTGAGGTAACAGACTACACAGAAAAGCCGCAACCCCTCTGCGTCTCTCTTCTTTTGGCTGAAAAGATCGTCGTCACCTCCGGCAAACCGATCTAGCGACTCGCAGGCATGGGTCGTCGATCTCGGCTTGTCCTCGCTTCGCTCCTTATTACGCTGATCGGCGTCACCATCCTCCTTCTATGGAGGTTGCCCGGGACGCCGCGCACGTGGATGTTTCAGGTCACAGGGGAAGAGACGCTCCTCGCCCAGGTGAGAGGCATGGGACAGTGGCTCCTTGGATGGGCCCGACCTCAGCCTCAGACCGCGCCCCACGTTTCTATCCGTCATACGGATCTCTCGCCGTTTGGCATCAACACTGAGCTAGAGCAGGAGGTTGAGCCTGAGAAGCGCGACCGCTCGCTGCAGATGATCGCGGATGCGGGCTTCCGTTGGATACGGCAGCCTTTCCCTTGGTACGACATCGAGATCCACGGCAAAGGCGACTTCGAGGATCGACGTCACGATCCCTACCGCTCGGCCTGGGATAAGTACGACAACATCGTCGATCTTGCAGAGAAGCATGACCTGGGGATTATCGCGCGCCTTGGGGCGCCCCCAGCTTGGAGCCGTCACGACGGCGTGGCGCGCGGCGCCTTCGGCCCTCCGGATCGACTCGAGGACTTTGCCGACTTCGCTGCCGCCGTGGTTGAGCGCTACAAGGGTCGCATTCACTACTACCAGATCTGGAACGAGCCCAATGTCTATCCCGAGTGGGGCAATCAGCCGGTAGATCCAGAGGGCTACACCGCCCTACTCTGTCTTGCCTATGAGCGCATCAAGGCGGTCGATCCAGAGGCTGTCGTCATCAGCGGCGCTATGGCACAGACGTCCGAGCTTGGCACCTGGAACCCTGAGTACCAGGGCAACAATCTGATGGACACCGTCTTCTTGCAGCGCATGTACGCGGCCGGCGCCAAGGACTGTTTCGACATTATGGCTGTGAATGACTACATGCTATGGTCGGGTCCGACTGATCGCCGGATGACGCAACGTGAGATCAACTTCTCCCGGCCCATGTGGCTGCGCGATGTGATGGTCGCTAATGGCGACGCTGAGAAACCCATCTGGATCAGTGAGATGAACAGCAACGCCGCTCCCGAAGGTGTCCCTGAGCGGTATGGTCGCGTGAGCTTGGAGCAACAGGCACGTTGGGCCCCTCTCGCCTATGAACGTATTCAACAAGAGTGGCCATGGGTCGGCGTCACGACAGTCTGGTTCTTCAAGAAGGCCTCCGATGCCGAGCGTGGCGATCCCTCGTACTACTTCCGCTTGGTGGAGCCGGATTTCACACCTATGCCGGTCTATGAGTCCCTTTCCACCTACCTGAACAGCCTCGAGCCCACGCTCTATCTCGGCAGGCATCAGGAGAGCGCTTGGCAGTTAACGTACGCTGGCTCGTGGGAGGACGTACCAAGCGAGAAGGCCGCGCAGGGCCGGCTGCGCCGCGCGACCGAAGCCGGGGCCAGCGTCACGGTGACCTGGGAAGGACGCTGCCTCGAGCTCCTGCCCGGACCCGACCAAGGCCTTATGCGCCTCACCGACGAAACAGGCAATGTGCGGACGGTGACGCTTTCCGGGTCAGTAGTCCGCCTAACTTGCTCCCTCTTCAAGGCTCGTCACCGGTACGTGCTCACAGCCGTGGAGGGGGCGATCACGATCGACGAGCTTTACGTCCGCTAGGTCTCAGGGCGGTCTCCACGTTCTGGCGCTTCAAAGCACGAGGGCGCGCGCAGGCGATTGCACGCCAATCTAACCACCTTCATACTCGTTTTTCCCCCTATTTGAGGTATAATAATTGCTTGGAATCCTCGTTGTTTCCTTAATAGTGCTGGGACTAGCAGGGGGGTGACCTGACCGCATCTTGATCGAGCTGATGCTCTTGAGACGGCGCGTCGTGTCCCATCTCCAAGCCGCTAGTAGTGAGTCTGGACGATGATGTGCAACTCATCTGAGACCCGGGAGGTAGTGAGTTCTTGGCATCTGAGCTTTCTGAAACCGAATACGCATCCACAGAATCCAACATCGGTACGGTCAGGTCAGTAGACATCCGACAAGAGATGCGCAGCGCGTATCTCGACTACGCCATGAGCGTGATTGTCTCACGGGCGCTACCGGATGCTCGCGACGGGCTGAAGCCGGTTCAACGACGCATCCTCTACGCAATGCACGATATGGGACTGCGCCCTAACACCGCACACAAGAAGTCCGCACGTATCGTTGGTGAGGTTTTGGGCAAGTACCACCCCCACGGTGATAGCGCCGTCTATGAAGCTATGGCGCGGATGGCTCAGGACTTCTCGATGCGCTATATGCTGGTCGACGGTCAGGGTAACTTCGGCTCCATTGACGGGGACTCTCCCGCTGCTATGCGATACACAGAAGCTCGCCTGGCGCCGCTGGCAATGGAGCTCCTCGGCGACATCGAGAAGGACACCGTCGATTGGGTCGAGAACTTCGACGGCAGTCTGGAAGAGCCCACGGTATTGCCGGCGCGGCTGCCCAATCTGCTCATCAACGGCTCATCGGGCATCGCCGTTGGCATGGCCACGAATATCCCGCCACACAATCTCGGCGAGACTGTGGATGCGTTGGTGCACATCCTCGATAATTGGGAGCGCCGTGAGGAAATCAGCGTCGAGGAGCTGATGGAGTTCGTCAAAGGCCCAGACTTCCCCACGGGTGGTCAGATCTTGGGAAACGACCCGATCATTAAAGCCTACGCCACCGGTCGGGGGAAAGCGGTCGTGCGCGCGGTGGCGAACATCGAGGAGATGCGCGGAAGCCGCTTCCGCATCGTCATTACGGAGATCCCCTACCAGATCAATAAGACCAGTCTGCTTGAGCGCATCGCCAGCCTGGTTCGATCGGGCAGGCTTGATGAGATCAGCGATCTTCGGGACGAGTCCGACAGGCGTGGCATGAGCATCGTAGTCGAGCTCAAGCGAGGCACGCAGCCTCAGAAGGCGCTCAATCGTCTCTATAAGAACACGCCACTGCAATCGACCTTTGGCATCCAGTTGTTGGCGCTCGTGGACGGGGTCCCCAGACTGCTGCCGCTCAAGCGCATCCTTCAGATCTTCCTCGACCATCGCATTGTGGTGCTCATCCGAAAGACCCAGTACGATCTTAACAAGGCCCAGGAAAGAGCCCACATCCTTGAGGGCCTGCTGATTGCCCTCGACCACCTGGACGCCGTCATCCGGACGATTCGTGAGTCCCCTGATGTTGACACGGCGCGAGAGCGGTTGGTGACGCGATTTGGGCTGACAGAGATCCAGGCCCAGGCCATCCTTGATATGCAGCTCCGGCGCCTGACCGGCCTCGAGCGGCAGAAGATCGAGGACGAATACGGGGACCTGCTCAAGACGATTTCCTATCTCGAGGGGTTGCTGGCTTCACCTCATCAGCAGCGGTACGTGATCAAGAATGACCTACTGGAGCTGCGAGAGCGCTATGCAGACCCGAGGCGCACCGAACTGCTTCCGAATATGGACGGCAGCTTTGATGAGGAAGACCTCATCGCCAAGGAGGATGTCTTGGTCTCCCTGACGCAGCGGGGGTACATCAAGCGCGTGCCGTGGTCCGTCTACAGGGCCCAACGTCGAGGAGGACGGGGGGTCCTCGGTATGAGCACGGACGACGAGGACGAGATCAAGCTACTGATCTCAGCCAACAGCCACGACAGCCTGCTCTTCTTCACCGATCGAGGCAAGGTCTATCAGGAGAAAGTCTATCAGATCCCCGATGCCGGGCGCACGGCGAAGGGCGCCTTGCTTCCGGGGATTCTCACGATCGCACCTGAGGAGCGGGTTACCGCGATCGTCAACGTACCAGACTTTGAGGAAGCGAAGTACGTCCTGATGATCACGCGCCAGGGCATCACCAAACGTGTGTCCCTTAACGAGTTCGAGTCGGTGCGCCCCAGCGGCCTGATCGCTATCAGGCTCAACGAAGGCGATGTGCTGGGCTGGACGCGGCTTACTCGCGGGAACGACGACGTCATACTCGTGACAGAGAAGGGACAGGGTATTCGCTTTAACGAACAGGATGTCAGAGCCGTGGGTCGCACGGCGATGGGCGTGATTGGCGTGCGCCTTAATGTCGGGGACCGCGTCGCGGTCGCTGAGATCGTCGAACCAGATGGCAAGCTCTTCCTTGCCACCCAGAGGGGCTACGGTCGCTGCTCTCCATTGGAAGCCTTCCATCGCCAGCACAGGGGTGGCAAAGGCATCATTGCATACAAGGTCACCGAAACCACCGGTCTCATTGTGGACGGGCGTGTAGTACAGGATGAAGATGAGATCACCTTGATGTCGGAGAGTGGCATTATCTTGCGCACGCAAGTTGACCATATCCCCGTCATGGGACGTTACTCGCGCGGGGTGCAGATGATGGACCTCAAGGAGGGCGATCGCGTGGCGTCCGTCGCCAGGCTCCTGGATGCTCAGGACGAAGAAGAGACGGCAGAGGATGACACCGGCACAGGCGAGGATCAACAAGAGGCGGCGCCTGAGCGAGCGCCTGAAGGAAGTAGCGAGGATGATAACGAGGACATCACCGGTGGACACGAGGACGAGGAGCTAGACGGCGAAGGCTAGTCATCAACGTCTCGACGGTATATAGTCGCAAGGGGCGCTACGGTGAATCGTTGGAAAGAGCCAATCGAGGACTCAGACAGGGAGAGCAGGGCGACGAACATGCGCGAGAAAGGAACGGGTCGGTCACGCCGTGATTTCCGCGTTACCTCAGATCAGCTGACAGCTTTTCTGCCAGAGGCTGACGCGGACCTTCTGGTAGAGACGCTGGTAGCCTTCGCGAACGCTGACGGCGGCACCATCTACCTCGGCGTGACGGAAGGCGGTGAGCTTTCGGGTGACCTCTATCCAGAGGAGTTGTCAGACCTCAAAGACCAGGCTCTCTCCAAGTGCCGTCCTCCCATCGTGGTTGAGTGGGAGCCTCTGGAGGTTGCCGGCGCCTTCGCATTCGTCGGACAAGTGCATCGCAGCTCCACCCTGTACACCACCGATGACGGTCGGGTGCTCGTCCGAACCGGCACCGAGAACCGGTCGCTCTCCGGGGAAGAGGTTCAGCAACTCGTGAACACTCGCTCTTCCGGCGACTATGAGACAGAACCCGTGCCGGGTGCATCGCGGGCTGATCTCGATGACGAGGTGCTCGCCGAGTTCCGGGAGATGTGGGAGGAGCGACAGGGGCGGCAGCTAACCCGCCCGCTGGACGACCTCCTGAGAGAGATGGGCTACCTGACTCCTGATGGACAACAGCCCACGGTGGCTGGGATCCTACTCTTCGGCAAGAATCCCACCGCCTTTCTTCCCCGCTCCGGTGTGACCTTCGTGAGGTTCGAGGGAGAGAAGACCCACAAACCTGGTGGCGAGGCGGGCTACGGACGCCGCGTTGAGATCAAGGGTCCCCTCGCCCGAACCATCAAGCGGATGTACGACATCCTCAAAGAGGAATTACACGTGGGCGCGGTGGTCAAAGGGCTGAGACGTGAGGAACAGTGGACGTACCCGCCTGTCGCCGTTCGCGAGGCTCTAGTCAACGCCGTTGCCCACCGGGACTACCAAATGATGGGACGGGCTATTGAGGTTCGCTTGTACAAAGATCATATGGAGTTCATCAGCCCCGGCAAACTGCCCGGTTACATCACAGTAGACAACATCATTGAGGAGCATTTCTCCCGCAATCCTCGTATCGTCAACGGCCTCTACCAGTGGGGCTTCATTGAGGAATTGGGGATGGGCATCGACGTGATGATCGAGGAAATGGCCAACGCCGGACATCCGTCGCCTCGCTTCCACGAGGGGGACGGTTCCTTCACCGTCACCTTCGAGGGCGCTGTCAGGCGTCGTCCCAAACTCCCCCCTGGCACAGACCTGACTATGAACGAGCGTCAGGCTAAGGCCCTGCACTTTATCCAGCAGCACCAGCGCATTCGAAGCCGGGACTATCAAGAGCTCTGTCCCGATGTGAGCCCGGAGACGCTGCGCCTAGACCTCGTCGATCTATGCGAGCGGGGGATCCTGCTGAAGATCGGGCGCAAGCGAGGAACCTACTACATTCTGAAGTAAGCGAGGCATCGCACACCGGGAGGCTGACGCTGCCTAAAGAGGCGGGACATCCACCATAGATGTCCCGCCTCTTCTTAGGCTTCATCACTCAGTAGCTGCAGCCACCGAGGATATCCAAATGACGCTTCGAGACCCAGTTTAAGAACGTCGGCATCCGCCAAGACGTGACGGACCGTGATCTGCAGGATCTTCTCCAAGGCAGCCAGCTCGCCAACGGCCTCGAACCCCAACGTCCACCAGAGCTGCTCTTCGACGCTGACCTGGGTGAGTTCAACCGAGCACCCTTGATCTGGTGGCGTCGCGCCTGACAGTGTGACGACATCGGTGCCTCTCTCGATGGCGTAACCGTGCATCATACGCGTCTTTCGCACCGCGGTCCACGCGGCAAGATCCTCAAAGGTCTCAAGCGGCTGCGGTCCTTCTCGAAGATCAAATCCCCACTTCGTCCACCATTCGAGAGAGCCGGAAAAGTTCCCTCCGAAGTGAATCGGCCGGGGTGCTTTATACCGTCGCTTGATCTCAACGCGTCCTTCTCGAACCTTGATGCCCACCGAGTCTGTGTCGCGCAATGGCAGATAGTGATCGACTCTTGGTTCCTCCTCCCAGAGCGGAGCCTCGAGCCCCCTGAACCACGCAGCGACGGGAAGAGGTCTCTCTCCCTGAGCGAACCAACGAACTTCCGCAGTAGACAGCACGCTCTTGCCTCCAATGTCCACGCTTGCCGGCGAGCGCAGCGCTCAGGGCTCTCTAAGACGCCCCAGCCTGTGCGAACTCGGCCAAGGCCCCGTACTCTCCGTCGTCAAACCAGTCCTCGATCAGGTGGAAAGAAATCGAATAGGGTGACGGCAAACCGAGCCCGCCCGCGGTAAGCCCCTCAACGATCTCTCCCCTAGTGTACCAGCGAGCATCCTCAAGTTCCCGGTCGTTGAGCGCGATCCGCTCCGTTGCGGCCTCAGCCGTAAAGCCAACCATCAGAGATTGAGGAAAGGGCCAGGGTTGGGACGAATGGTAGTGTACGCTCTTGATCTCTATCCCGGTCTCCTCCCAGACCTCCCGGGCCACTGCCGTCTCCAGGCTCTCACCTGGCTCAACGAAACCAGCAATGTTGGAGTAACGCCCCTCGGGCCAATGGGGCTGCCGGCCCAACAGGCAGCGGTCATCTCTCGTGACAAGGACGATGATAGCTGGATCCACCCGCGGGAAGTGCACCTGTCCGCACGCTTGGTTGACGCAGCGCAACACATAGCCCCCCTCCTCACTACAGGTCGGGCTGCCACATCGACCGCAGAAACGGTGTTGGCGATGCCAGTGCACCATCGCCTTCGCCTGGGCTGCCAACGCAGCTTCTTCAGGCACAAGCTGCTGCACCGCTCCCCGAAGATCCAGAAAGTGACCTGATAGACACACATCGTCGCCAAGGGATGCGCAGCCATCCCCAATGCCCACGCCAAAATAGGTCAATCCCCCAAACTGCCCCAGCAAGACGGTGTCCATCGTCGCGTCCGGGCACCGGCGCCTCAGGTCCTGAACGTCGGAGCTGCACAGACGCAGCACCTGGGAACCATCTTCCTCGTCGAGGAGAATGCGATCCTCCCAGACGATGACGAAACGCGTGGCTGGATCGCGCAAGCTCTGCTCCAACCACCCGGCATCCCACCGCCGAGTGTGCGCGCGATCGATGGCATGGGTTACAAAGGCATTTCGCTGAGCACGAACAAATGGATCCATAGCTAGATACTCTCTCTCACACAATATGGCCCGGCCGATATGGCCCAGCATCACAAGGGCGACACCGACATCGGAACCGGCGACGCCGTGGCGTCGCCGACTCCATTTTTGCAAGTATAGTGGGGGACAGGGTTGCGTCAACGTCCGGCTTTTGGACAGAATTGAAAAAGTGCATACAATAGCCACAGTGCGGGAAAGGAAGCCGCCACGTCTTATGCTGTCTGATCCTAAGGGCTCACAACTTCAAACTCTAGCTCTGGTGGTGCTCTGCTTGAGCCTCACGGCTGTCTTCGTCGCTCTGTTGGTTCGGATAACGGATCTCGTCCCTCCCGACTCAGCCGACATCACACCGCGAGGTATCAAGATCGTGACGCCCACCCCTCTTCCGACGATCCCTACATCGACGCCTACCCCCACACCGACGGCGACCGGCACGCCGACCCCGACGCCCACGCCTACGCCGACCCCCACCTCGACGCCAACCCCGACCGTTACCCCCACTCCGCTGCCGGCCACGCGACCGACTGCGGTCAGCGTGGTGATTGATCGTACCGAAGAGATATCGGGGACTTACCCCATCCCGACAGCAGTACCGCGCTATCCTATCTCTGAAGAAGCCCTAACCGTGGTACTGCTGGGCAGCGATAAACGACCGGACTGGCAACACTGGAATACTGACGCCATCCAGTATGTCGTCATCTACCCCAAGATACCGTCGGTCGCCATCCTCTCAGTCCCACGCGACCTCTACGTGTACGTCCCGCAGTTCAAGATGAGTCGCATCAACACCGCTGATATGTACGGCACGATCTACAACTTCGACGGTGGGGGCTTCGGCCTGCTCAACCAGACGCTGCTCTACAATCTGGGTATCACGGCCGACTACTACGCCAAGGTCAACTTCCAGGGCCTCAAGACCATCGTAGACGCCCTTGGTGGCATCGATGTCCCGGTCTACTGCCACTTGGAGGACTACTGGCCCTATCCCGACGAAAATGGTCAGTATCCCCGGGTTGCTCTGGAACCCGGCATCCATCATATGGACGGTCGGCTCGCCCTCTGGTACTCGCGGACCAGGAAGACATCGAGCGTCTTCGACCGGGAGGAGCGTCAGCAACAGGTCCTGGAGGCGATATGGCGTAAGGCGCGAGCGGGTGGATTGCTGGAGGCCGTCCCGACCCTATACAACCAATATGGGGAGATCGTCGAGACCAACCTGGGTATCGGTAACATCCTCTCATTGGCCATGCTCGCGACCCAGATCGAGCCCTCCCAAGTCACAATGTACAACATCGGCCCTCGCGAGGTTGCTCCCTATGTGACCGCACAAGGTGGCTCCGTCTTCCTGCCCCAGTGGGAGAACGTCGCGACCGTGGTGGATCGAGTCCTCCTGCCACCCTCACCAAGCCGGGCTGCGCGGGCTGCCGTCAAGATCGAGGTTTGGAATCGCACCCATCACGAGCAATGGGAGCTCCTAGCGACGGATCGTCTCTATCGGAACGGCTTCACTCCAATCCTCGCCGAGAACGATGGACAGATCCAGCCCTATTCAACGATCCAGGTCTTCGGCGAGCACGCCAAAGGGACAGGTCTCGACATCGTGCAGGAGGCCTTCGGCATCCACGACCAAAACGTCACCTATACCAACACTGCCTACGGAGATATCAAGCTCCGGCTCGTTCTGGGCGAGGACTACAATCCCTGCCGATAGCTCGTAGTTCACGATTAGTGTGGGAGTCACGATGATATCGATATCACTTGCCCGCGAGCTCAAGCAGGCGGGATTGGCTTGGCATCCTCAGTCCGGCGACGGCTTCATGATTCCAGATCGCGGCCTCGATGACAAAGTATTCTACATCACCGACATGGCGGTCTGGGTTCAGACGGTACAGGGCTTCCCCACGATCCTCTTCCAAGGGGCGACCGAGTGGGCCCTTGATTACATCTGGCTGAGTGAGGTCGTCTGGTTGCCGTCGGAGACGCAGATACGAGAAGAGATCGAGCGCCACCTTCCGCAGACGGAAGCGCCGGCGCTCCGCCTCACGAGCGCTCGTGGGGGCTATGTGTGCGAAATCACCTATCGTGGCGACTATCAGACCTTCTCCGGTGACGAAGCTGTCACAGCCTACGGTCAGGCGCTCCTGCACATTCTGGCCCATCCATAGAGCAAGGAAGGTAACCTATGGCATCCGCACCCAACGCCAGTTTCGAACTGACCAACCCCGAGTTGGTCGAGGCCATTGAGGCCGTAGCGCAGGAGGACACACCGGAGCGACGGAGACAGCTCTACGAGGCACTGATCAATAGCACGCTTATCGTGCCCGCCCCGGAGGATGTGATGCCTCAGAACGTTGAGGGCAACGCGACCGAGCCCGACACACTAGCGGAGGAGGAAGAGCTGACCTTCCTTACCTTCGAGAACGACGCAGGGGAAACTGTGCTTATCGCGTTCACCGACGAAGACGCCGCCCTCGCTTGGGAGCCAGAGGGTCTGAGTTACATTGGCTTGCGGGGGGTGGACCTACTGCTGATTGCGGCGGAGAACGAGATCGCCGAGCTCCTCATCAACCCGGCAAGCCGGTCTGTCTTCCGCCTCCATCAGGACGAGATCGCCGCGGTGTCGCGCGGTGAGTTTGCCCAGACCACCATCGACGAGAGGCATGCGGCGCCCGCCGGCATGACCGTTCTCATTGCACCGCCAGAGGAGGCGCCGCCGGAGAGCTGGCGGGAAGCCTTTAATGAGGTGCTCCGAAACTACCCCTCGGTCGAGTCGGCCTTCTTCTTTGACCTGCACATCGCCCCGACAGGCGCCCGTCCAGTGGTCGGTCTCGTCCTCTACGAAAAGATGTCCCGGCAGGCTCAAGACCGGCTCATGTCCACGATGGTCGCGGAGTTTGAGGAGCTGCTGCCGAAGGGCCAGACGCTCGACTTCGTCGTCTTGGACGAGGATGACTTCCGCAAGACGGTGGAGGATACCGTCGCCCCGATCTACCGGCGACCGTCCGGCTAGTTTGGATCTCCTGTGTTTCGATTCGAGAGCGAGGCCTACGCCGCATCCTTATTGCTGCGCTTGTCGCTCTCACCGGAGAGCTGCTTGGGCTCCAGATCGATGACTTCCTGAGGCGGGGTCCATGCTTCCTCCTCATCCTCTGACGTAAGTCTACGGTAGCTGGCCACAACCTCAGCGGGGCTGAGAGAGATGAACATCCGCAGCCCAACCAAGAATATGACCAGATCATCGGCCTGTCCCAATCCCAAGAATGGATAATCCGGAATGATGTCCCAGGGAGACAGAATATAGATCAGGGTGAGCAGTGGGACGAGCTTCGTGACCAGGGGCACGCGTTCATCCCATAACAGCTTCCATGCAAGCTCAAAATGGGCAAGGAACTCCTGCCACCACCCGACCGCTTCTCTCTCTCTATCGTCCTGTCCCTTCGGATCTTTAAGATCCCGGTTCATAGCACCTCCTGTGCCGACACACCCAAAGACGTCATCCTCATCATATCTACGAAACCCGCCATGCCAAGTTGCACATCCAAGACGCCACACTGGGCCGCAAACCCGGTCAGGGCTCGTTGTCGGGCCGACCACTCTGTGGTAGATTACGTATAATCACACCTGAATGGATGATGCCGTGCCGAATGGATGATGCCATCCCAAAAGGATGATGCCATGCCTTTCCTAATTGACGGTCACAACGTTATCGCGGCGCTGGACGATATCGATCTTGAGGACCCTCACGACGAAGCCAAGCTCGTCATGAAGCTTCGTACGTGGGCTGCGCGGGTGAACAAGAAGGCGATTGTAATCTTTGACGGCGGCATCCCAGGAGGGCTATCGCGCACGCTCTCCACCGTTGACGTCAGGGTCGTCTTCGCGGCGCGACACCACACCAACGCGGACCGCATCATCCGAGAACGGCTCGCAGCGTTGCCCGATGCCCCGAACTGGACCGTCGTCTCCTCCGACCACGAGATTCTGGACGAGGCGCGGGCCCACAACGCTCGCACGTGGACTGCCCAGGAGTTCGCCGACGCACTCGAACGCCCACCAGAAGCTGACAAGGAAAAGCCCGATGCTATCTCCGCAGCCGAGGTGGAAGCCTGGTTGGAGATATTCCAGGAGCCAGACCAGGCATCCGAGTCAACGAGGGGTAGCCCGCCCTCGCCCGGCACCCCCCTCGAACAGAGAGGACACCCCACCCCACGTCCCAGGAAGACGGGGCGCTCCACGCATCCGACGCCAGCCTCAACCTATACACACACAAGCCCGATAGGCGAACAGATGGGGATGGCTGTACCGCCCGAACCTCAGCCGTCCGAGCCTACGGTCAAGCCCGATGAGGTTTCTCAGGCGGAGGTGGAGGCTTGGCTTGAAGTCTTCCACGACGATCCGAATAGCTCTGTCCCGCCACCCAACCTGCCTAAGCGCGAAGCTGCCCCCAGCCCGACTGGGGAACCCAAAGCCGCTGTCGTGAGGAAGCAGGAAGGTCTGTCCAGCTCGGAGGTGGACGCCTGGCTCTCGGTCTTCGAGGACGAGCCCGCGTCCAGACCACAGGCCAAGGCGAACTCAGCGACCTCGGAGGCGCCATCAACGCCGCCACCGAAGGAGGAGACCCCTCGTGATTCGCGGGGAAAGCAGCGCACCAGCTCCAAGCTAGCTCGACATCGAGAGCGGGTTGCCCCTGCCGAGAACGAAACGGAAGCCAACCTCTCAGAAGAGGACCTAGAGCTCTGGCAACGCCTCTTCGGGAAAGAGTAAGCTTCCGCTATGAGGGCCTGGGAGGGATAAGTCCTTCCCTGCGCCGCCAGTCTTGTCATCCATTCTGTGCTGCAAGCGCGCCGTCCAGCGGCGAGCACCAGTCAGATTAGGGAGGGGATATGCGAGAGCGAACGAGGATGATCGTCGGTGCTGTGATTCTGGGCTTGGGCCTGATTCTTCTTATCGATGCCCTGGTTGGCGTCAACATCTGGGACTATCTCTGGCCTCTGATCATCATCGGCATTGGCGTCTGGATCTTGATGCGATCGAGGAAGATGGAGCGTCGAGGCCTGACTGTCTTCCAGTTGTTGGGCGACGTGAGACGCCGAGGCGCTTGGACCGTCCGTGAGGAGGAGATCTGGTGCGTGATCGGCGATGTGCGCCTGGACCTCACCGAGGCTCAGATCCCTGAGGGCGAGACAACCATCGCGCTCCGTGGCTTCGTGGGAAGCGTCAATATCACGGTGCCCGCGGACATCGGGCTCGCGGTGACGTCTAGCGCTATCTTGACCGACGCGCGGGTCCTTGGCGACAAACAGGACTATGTGCTGACAGTCTACGAGGCCAAGAGCGACAACTATGTGGAAGCTGCCCGCAAGGTGCGCCTGGACATCCTCTACTTCGTGGTCGATCTAAGGGCGCGAATGGCTGTCGAGCAGCCCGTCGGTTAGCTCGCCTCAAGTCGAAGGCGCTGACGCCGGAGGATCGATGCAGCGCAAGATCATCCACCTGGACCTCGACGCCTTCTTCTGCGCGGTCGAGGCGCTGAGCGACCCCTCGCTGGAGGGGAAACCCTTCGCCGTCGGTGGACGAGCTGAGCACCGCGGCGTCATCGCCTCCTGTTCCTATGCGGCGCGGCAGTACGGCGTGCACTCCGCAATGCCGACCGCGAGGGCTCTCCAGCTTTGCCCAGACCTCATCCTGATCGGGGGCCACCGCGGGCACTACAGCGACTACTCGCGTCGCGTCATGGCCCATCTCCACAACCGCTCCCATCTCGTGGAGCAGATCTCCATCGATGAGGCCTTCGTCGATGTCAGCGATCTGCGAGCACCCGCCGAGGAGGTCGCCCAGGAGCTGCAGCAGTGTATCTGGGAAGATCTCCGGCTTCCCAGCTCCTTGGGCGTGGCAACCAACAAACTGGTAGCCAAGATCGCAAATAACGTCGGCAAAGCCTCGGCAAAGGGCGCAGCTCCCCCGATGGCGATCACCATCGTCGCTCCAGGCGAGGAGGCGGCGTTTCTCGCGCCGTTGAGGGTAGAGGAACTCTGGGGCGTTGGCCCCAAGACGGCAGCGAGCCTACAGGATCTTGGGATTCGCACGATTGGGGATCTGGCTCGCTGGCCTGAGGCGGATCTCGTCCGAAGATTCGGTCAACACGGCACCGATCTGGCCCGCCGTGCCCGAGGTATCGACGAGCGGCCGGTGTCGCCCGAGCACGAGGTCAAGTCCATCAGTCATGAAACCACCTTTGCCGAGGACGTGACAGACGAGGGGGAGCTCAAGCGTACGCTCAGTCGCTTGTCTGGCGATGTGGGGCGACGGCTGCGCCAAGCCGGTCTGGTCGGTACAACGATCAAGCTCAAGCTTCGTTGGTCGGACTTCACGACCCTGACGCGTCAGACCACGCTGGCTGAACCCACCGACCGAGACGATGACATCTACGAGGCCGCACAGGAGCTCCTGGCCGAGAATCGACCCCGCGGCAAGCCGGTACGCCTCATTGGCGTGGGCGTCAGCAACCTGACCATGCCGATGGCTCAACTCCGCCTGTGGGACGACTCCGCCCAAAAGGGTCAACGTTTTCAGGAGGCTTTGGACCGCGTACGCGACCGCTTTGGACGCGACGCCATCCAGCGAGCCATCGAGATCAAGCCCGAGGACGAATCCTAACGCGAGAGAAAACCCGCCGGCCCTGGCAAGGCCCGCGGGAAAGTGTCGCCCCCCAAGAAAAATACCGGCCCACGCGGGGCCGGTATTGCGTACAACTGCGTCACGACGGCGCCTACTCGGACCGCACCTCGATGACCTTGGCCTTCGCCTGAGCGGTCTTGGGCAATATAATCATCAAGATCCCTTTCTCAAACTTCGCCTCAGCTTGCTCCTCCTCGATCGGAACGTTGATCGTGAGGGAGCGGCTGAAAGACCCGTACGGTCGCTCTTGGATCAGGTAGTCGACGTTCTCCAGCGGGGCCCGGAATCGGCCTCGAATCGTCAGCGTGTTGCCCTCAAGCGTGACCTCAACGTCATCCGGATCGAGCCCGGGAACCGCGGCCGTGACCACGATCTCTTCAGCGGTCGCGTAGGCGTCCAGCGGCAACTGCATCGCCCTCTCTTCCGCCCGAGGTGCGCGGGTGAAGCGGAAAGGCGAGAAAGCATCATCCATGAGCCGCGACATCTCACGACGAAGTGAGACAAAATCGTCCATCGGATCTCTGCGCAGAATCGACATAGTGTCCCTCCTGTCACACTTGCTGTGATCATTGCTTCGGCGAAAAGTTACAATTAGCCTTCTACTTCCCTTTATACAAGGTAGAGATTAGAATCGCATAGGTACCGCATTAGAAAGACATTGGCGCATCTCCACAAGCGATCCGATTTGACAAATCCGAGCGATTCTATTAGAATAGTCAGCGTTGGGAGATATCATGAGACAACTACTCGTAGTCCAGGGAGGCATGAAGAAGCCGGACCGCTAGGTCCGGAGATTCGTGCTGGAACAGACCACGACCGGCCCTAGCTTCACTAGAGGGGGCCGGTTTTTTTGTTTTGAGGGGAATCTCCATCGCCATGACCATACCGTGTTCAATCGCATCAACACAATCTGAGATGAAGTCGAAGCGCAGCAAGCCAGACCCTGGGTCTGGATAGCTGTGTTGCGGACGACTAGGTCGACCACAAAACGCCAGCTTCCAGGCCACCGGAAGCTGGCGTTTTCTCATGTAGAGCCAGGAATGAGGAGCGAGTTCATGCCATTGGGAGAGTTCCATATTATCGAGTCCACCTTGAGAGAGGGTGAGCAGTTCGTAGGTGCAAGCTTCACCCCGGGCCAGAAGGTCGAGATCGCGAGGTTGCTGGATGCCTTCGGCGTTGAGTGCATCGAGCTAACCTCGCCGCTGGCGTCCCCTCAGAGCTTCGAGGATGCCCGAACCATCGCCAACCTGAACCTGCGCGCCAAGATCCTCACCCACACCCGCTGCCGCATCGAGGATGCCCAGCGCGCCATTGACACGGGCGTCAACGGGGTCGATGTGGTGATCGGTACCTCGTCGATGCTGCGCCGCTTCAGCCACGGCAAGGACATCGACCAGATCACGGACATGGCGCTGGAGGTCGTTAGCTTTGTGCTCACTCAAGGTGTCGAGGTACGGTTCAGCACCGAGGACTCCTTCCGCAGCGATCCCGAGGATCTCTTTCGCATCTACAGAGCTGTAGATGCCATCGGTGTCAACCGTGTGGGCATTGCCGACACGGTTGGCGTTGCCACCCCAAGGCAGGTCTATGACCTGGTGCGGCGGTTGAGGCAGACGGTCTCGTGTGATATCGAGTTCCACGGACACAACGATTCCGGGTGCGCGATCGCCAATGCCTTCGAGGCGTTGGATGCCGGCGCGACCCACGTCGACACCTCGGTATTGGGCATCGGCGAGCGTAACGGCATCACGCCGCTCGGGGGCCTGATTGCCCGTCTCTATGCCATCTCGCCAAGACTGGTGGAGAAGTACGACCTCCCCCTGCTGCGTAAGATCGATTCCACCGTTGCCCAGATGGTCGGCGTGGACATCCCCTTCAACAACTACATCACCGGCATCACGGCCTTCACCCACAAAGCCGGCATCCACGCGAAGGCCATCCTGAACAACCCAGAGACCTACGAGATCCTCAACCCACAGGCCTTCGGCCTGACCCGCTATGTGAGCATTGCGCACCGCCTGACAGGCTGGAATGCAATCAAGAACCGGGCTGAGCAACTGGGCCTCGCACTCAGCGATGAGACGCTCAAGTCCGTCACGGCGCACATCAAGACGCTTGCCGACGAGAAGCAGCTCTCACTCGACGATGTCGATGGCCTGTTGCGGCGCTGGGCAAATGGCAACGGTCACCTCACAGCAACACCCGAGACCGAGGCCTCTCACACAAGCAATCCAGACCACCGGGATTGATATTGGCGCCCCTTCCCAAGGAGACAACAAATGGCACAGACACTAAGCGAACAGATCCTCTCCCACGCGGCCGGCCACACGGTGACCGCCGGAGACTTGGCCGTCGTAGAGGTGAGCCGGGCAATGACAATCGATTCCATTGCACCGGAGGTGATCGATGTCCTGCACGAGCAGCTCCAGGTCAGCAAGCTCCCCTATCCAGATCGATGCGCGCTATTCATCGATCATGTGGCACCGGCTGCGAACCTGCCGACCGCGGAGGGGCAGATTCGCGCCCGCCGCTTTGCCCGTGAACAGGGCATCGCCGCGTTCTACGACGCCGGGCGCGGCATCTGCCATCAGCTGATGGTGGAGGAACACCTCGTCCGCCCCGGTACCGTGGCGGTGGGCTCGGACTCCCATAGCACAGCCTATGGCGCGGTCGCAGCCTTCGGGACCGGGATGGGCACCACCGACGTCGCGCTGGCATTCGCCACCGGTCGCACCTGGCTCCGAGTTCCGGAGACGGTGCGCGTCGACCTGACCGGAACGCTACGGCCCCACGTCGACGCGAAGGACCTCGTCCTCCATCTTCTGAGCCGGGTGCGTGCCGACGGCTTCACCTATCAGGCCGTGGAATACCACGGCGCCGAAGCGCTGTCGCTGGCCTCGAGGATGACACTCTGCAGCATGAGCACCGAGATGGGGGCCAAGGCCGG
>JBNGDL010000040.1:17996-21931 GCA_049975205.1 Anaerolineae bacterium
GACGGCACGCTGGCTGCGCTGCTCGGGGCCGGCGCGACGATTGGCACGCCGGGATGTGGCCCCTGCATCGGGCGCCACCTTGGCGTCTTAGGGTCCGGCGAGGTCTGCGTCTCGACGGGCAACCGCAACTTCCCCGGTCGGATGGGGGCGCCGGACGCCCAGATCTACCTGGCCTCACCAGAAATCGCCGCCGCAACCGCACTTCGCGGTGTGATCACCGATCCACGAGAAATCGCCCAGAACGAAACCCACGGGGAGGAGACAAGATGAACCGCATCTGGCTCTTTGGCGACGCTATCGACACCGATCAGATCATCCCGGGCCGCTACTCACCCTACATGACGTCGGAGGAGGATCTTGCCCAGTACGCCTTCATCGAGCGACGCCCCGACTTCGCGCCTAACGTTCGGGCAGGTGATGTCATCGTGGCGGGCAGAAACTTCGGCTGCGGCTCCTCGCGGGAGTACGCACCCCGCGCCCTTAAGAAGTGCGGCATCGCGGGCATCATCGCCCCAAGCTTCGCCCGCATCTTCTTCCGTAACGCCATCAATCTGGGCATTCCCCTCTTTGAGGCCGACCTGACAGGCTGCGTGGACGATGGTGAATCAGCGCATCTGGACCTGGACCATGGCCGCCTCGAGACGGCCCACGGCATCTATCGGCTGCCGCGCCCGCCGAAGTTCGTCGCGGAGATTCGCGCCGAGGGCGGCATCGTCGCCTACTACCGGAAGCATCATCGCTTCCCGGGAGAGTCAGCGTGAATCACCCCAAACTAAAGCTCTGCGTCATCGAGGGGGACGGGATCGGTCACGAGGTGATCCCGGCTGCTCTGAGGGTACTGGAGGCCACAGGCCTCGCCCTGGATGTCTACCATGCCGAGGCTGGATGGGACTGCTTCCAGATGTACGGCACGGCCCTTCCCGAGGCGACCCTGACGGCGGCGCGAAGCGCGGACGCCGTCCTGTTTGGTGCGGTCTCGTCCCCCTCACACCGGGCTCACGGCTATGCAAGCCCGATCGTGAGCCTGCGTCGCGAGCTCGACCTCTTTGCCAACCTACGGCCGTCGAGGTCGTGGCCCCTGTCGACGTCCCGACCCGACGTCGACCTGTTGATCGTCCGAGAGAACAGTGAAGGTCTCTACGTGCGTCGGGAGCGGCGGAACGAGGATGAGGCCGTGGCCGAGCGCGTCATCACGCGCCGAGGCTCGGCCCGCATCGCTCGAGTCGCCTGCGAGTGGGCGATGCGGCGGCGGCGCCATCTGACGATTGTCCACAAGGCGAATGTCCTTCCGGAAAGCTGCGGGCTCTTCCGGGAGACCGCGCTTGCCGTCGCCGCCGACTATCCGACGCTGACCGTCGATGAGATGCTGGTGGACGCGATGGCGCTTCAGTTGGTGAGGAACCCCGAGCAATTCGACGTGATCGTCACGACAAACCTGTTCGGCGACATCCTCTCTGATGAAGCGGCGGGCCTCGTGGGCGGGCTCGGGCTGGCACCCTCCGCGAACGTCGGGGCGGCGCCGTCGCCTGCCCTTTTTGAGCCTGTCCATGGCTCAGCTCCCGATATCGTCGGGCAAGGCAGCGCGAATCCCCTGGCAGCGATCCTTGCAGTCGCGATGCTACTAGACCACATCGGCGCAGAAAGGGAAGCAGGCAAGATACGTCATGCAGTAGAGGCCGTCATTCGCGACGGCCCTCACACACCAGACATGGGAGGTGCAGCAACCACAACCGAGATAACGGACGTTGTAGAGTCTTACGTGTATAACCAAACCAGCCAAAACGGCAAAAGGAGAGAGTGATGTTTGCAGAATGTCCCGAATGTGGCGCTGACGTGGAATTGGTCGAAGACACCATCGTCCACGAGATCGTCGTCTGTCCCGACTGCGGTATCGAGTTGGAAGTCATCGACCTCGATCCTCCGACCCTGGCTCAGGCACCGGAGGAGGAAGAGGACTGGGGTGAATAGCACCCGACGGCGCGGTGCTGCTCGGACTGCATCGTGCTGCCGGGCAGCACCGGTCCACAACAGATGGAGGAACTTCCGTGAAACCTAAAGTTGGCATTCTTTTGTCCCGAGTCCGCACCGAGGAGAAGCTGCTGATCCAGGAGCTGGAGCGACGGGGCGTGGACTACGACACCATCGACGATCGGCAGGTCGTCTTCGACATTCACCAAAACGGATGGCAGCAGTACGACGTGATCCTGGAGCGGTGCATCAGCCATTCCCGAGCACTCTACGCGCTTCTGCTCCTGCGAGACTGGGGCATACCTACCGTCAACACCTATGAGGTAGCGAACAACTGCGGCAACAAGCTGCTCACCACCAGCGCCCTGGTCCGTGCCGGCGTGCCCACGCCGACCACGAAGGTGGCGTTCACGCCCGAGTCGGCACTGGACGCCATCGACGAGATGGGCTACCCCGTGGTCCTCAAGCCCGGTGTAGGCTCTTGGGGGCGCCTGCTCTCCAAGATTAACGATCGTGAGGGTGCCGAAACCGTCCTAGAGCACAAACAGGTCCTGGGCTCCTACCACCACTCCATCTACTACATCCAGGAGTACGTGGAGAAGCCTGGTCGCGATATCCGTGCCTTCGTGGTGGGTGACGAGACCATCTGCGCGATCTACCGGACCTCGCCTCACTGGATCACCAACACGGCTCGGGGTGGCGCGGCGACCAACTGCCCTATCACGCCGGACCTGAACGACCTCTGCCTCGCTGGCGCTCGAGCTGTGGGCGGCGGCGTCGTGGCCCTTGACGTCTTCGAAGATCCCGATCGCGGCTTGCTGGTGAACGAGATCAACTATACAATGGAGTTCCGCAATAGCATCGACACCACCGGCGTCAACATTCCAGCAAAGGTGATCGACTACGTACTGGATGTAGCGGAGGGGATGACATAGCTAACCGGATCTCTGGACGATGACTGGGGAAGGACCGACAGACACCCAGGCCGACGAGCTGTTGGTTGGCCTGCTGGAGCGGTACAGCCCCTCCACCCAGGAGGGAGACGCCGTCGCCTACCTTGTCCGGCAGATGCAGGATCTCGGCTTCGATGCCGAGATCGATGGGGCCGGCAACGCCGTGGGGCGTCTCGGCGAGGGCGACCACGTGGTCGTGCTGCTGGGCCACATCGATACCGTGCCGGGCTTCATCGAGGTCCGGCGAGAGGGCCCCCTCCTCTACGGGCGCGGCGCTGTCGATGCCAAGGGCCCCTTGGCAGCCTTCACCGTGGCTGCGGCCCGAGTCCGCGCTCGGCGCGGGACGCAGATCATCGTCGTGGGAGCTGTGGAGGAGGAAGCAGCGACCTCGAAGGGTGCTCGCTTCCTCCTGGACCGCCTATCGCCCGACGCCGTGGTGATCGGCGAGCCGAGCGGCTGGGACCGGCTAACGGTCGGCTACAAGGGACGGCTGCTGGCGCACTACGCCCTGACCGCCGAGATAGGCCATACCGCGGGCCCTGACAACGGCGTCTGCGACGAGGCGTTCGCATTCTGGACCGAGGTGCAGGCGTATGCGGCGGCGTACAACGCCGGGAAGCAGCGGATGTTCGACCAGCTGAGCCCCTCCCTGCGGGCCATAGCCTCGCGAAACGACGGGCTTGTCGAGGAAGCGACCCTGACCCTCGGCTTCCGGCTCCCGCCCGAAATCGACATCGACGCGCTGGAGACGGAATTGCTCACGATGGCCGGTAACGCCCGGCTCACGTTCCGAGGGCGAGAGCCAGCCTATCACGCTGCCAAGGCCACGCCCCTCGCACGGGCGTTCGTCAGGGCCATCGACGCTGCGGGTGGCCGCGTCCAATTCAAGGTCAAGAGCGGCACGTCGGATATGAACGTAGTGGGCCCCGTGTGGCAGTGCCCGATCCTGGCCTACGGACCCGGGGATTCGACGCTCGACCACACGCCCCACGAGCACCTCGACCTGCGGGAGTA
>JBNGDL010000040.1:22031-27226 GCA_049975205.1 Anaerolineae bacterium
GCGTATGACGTCGTAATCGTGGGCGCCGGCCCGGCCGGGATCTTCGCTGCGCTCGAACTGAGCAAGGTGCCGGGACTCCGCATCGTCATCCTCGACAAGGGCCGAGACATCGACAAGCGTCACTGTCCCATGCGGGATGCGGGCACGGATTGCCTCCACTGCGAGCCCTGCGCGATTCTCGATGGCTGGGGGGGTGCCGGCGCGTTTTCCGACGGCAAGCTCACCCTCTCCCCCGCCGTTGGCGGTCACCTCGCTGAGATCGTGGGGGAAGCGAAAGCCGCTGAGCTGATACAGGAGGTCGACACCCTCTACCGTGCCTTCGGGGCTCCGGAGACGGTGCACGGGGAGTACTCAGACGAGATTGAGGTTCTGGAGAAGCGTGCGGCACTGGCCGGCCTGCGCTTTGTCTCGGTACCGATTCGTCACATGGGGACCGAGCGCTGCACTGACATCCTGCGCCGCATGCGCGATGCGCTTTTGGAGCAGGACGTCGAGATCAGGATGCGAACCCCCGTGAAAGATATCCTCACCGAGAACGGCGATGTCGTCGGTGTACGAACCGAAGCTGGTGACGTCCTGGACGCCGGAACTGTCATCGTCGCACCCGGACGGGAGGGGGCCAGCTGGCTTGAGCAGACTGCGAAAGCCCTGGACTTGACCCTGGCCCGCAACCCCGTCGACCTTGGAGTGCGTGTCGAGATCCCCGCGCCGGTCCTGGAGCCCATCACCGACCTGGTCTATGAGTCCAAGTTCATCTACTACTCCAAGGCCTTCGATGACAAGGTCCGTACGTTCTGCATGTGCCCCCACGGTGAGGTGAGCACCGAGTACGCCGGCGACGTGATGACCGTCAACGGTCACTCCTTTGCCAAGCACAAGACGGCGAATACAAACTTCGCCCTGCTCGTAAGCAAGAACTTCACCGAACCCTTCGACAATCCGATTGCCTATGGCAAGAGCATTGCCAGACTGGCGAACCTCCTCAGCGGTGGTATTATGGTCCAGAGACTGGGTGACCTGGAGTCCGGGCGACGCTCCACGCACGAACGGCTCGCTCGCTCGCTCGTCAGCCCCACCCTGCCGAGCGCGACGCCCGGGGACCTGAACCTGGTCTTGCCCTATCGCTACGTTGCCAATATTCTGGAGATGCTGCACGCTCTGGATGAGATCGCGCCCGGGGTTGCGTCACGACACACGCTACTCTACGGCGTGGAGGTGAAATTCTACTCCAACCGGTTGGCGCTGACGCCAGACCTTGAGACCGAGGTGACCAACCTCTATGCCTGCGGCGACGGTGCGGGGGTAACGCGGGGTCTGATCCAGGCGTCAGCTTCGGGCGTCATTGCAGCACGCGCCATTCTGAGAGAGCTTGGGGCTTGATCGAGCAACGGATTTTCCCCCGCCGGTATCCACAGGCGGGCAACTCGATGCTCGATCACGAACGGGAGATCGGCAAGGGAGAGCATGAACCGGACCGCGAAGTTGTTCGAGGCCGAGATCGCTAGCGGCCTGTTGCGTTGGGGGATCGGCGTTGCCATCGCCCTGGGCGTTCTCGCCCTAGCCTGGGTCGGCTTGCGCAAGCTGACCGAGCACTGGGAACGTCGCGCCCGTCGCCTTGCCGCAGAACTGGGAAAGACGCTTGCTTCGTTAAAGACGGTGCTCTCTGGATCCCAGGCCGAGGCCGAGCTCTACCCCTCGGACATCGGAGAGCCCTACGGAGCACCCGCCAGCCACCTTGGAACGCTGCTGGATCAGATCTCCAAGGGACTAGCCGAGGCAGAAGCACAGCTGGCAGCGCCAACCTGGCAGGATCCCCCGACCGCACTCTGGGCTCGGATCAAGTCTCGGCTCTGGTCTGAGCCTCGCAGCCGCTACCGCCGGCTGACACAGCTCAAGGCACTGGCAGGCCAGCTCGCAACCCGGCAGGAGGAGCTGGACCGCGCAGAGCTCCTGTTGCGCGACCTCCGCAGCAAGCCCTGGGAGACGGCGCAGAAGGCTCGGGCGCTTTGGGCCACCCTTGACTTCGCGACAGGCTTGGTAGCAGCCCTGCGCGCAGCCGGCGTCCGGGGCAAGAGCCTCACCGAGATAGCCAATACCCTCTCGGAGCAATCCGCCGAGATCAAGTCACTTCCGGCCTATCTTCTGGCGTCCAGCGAGAGCCGTGTCGCGCGCTATGCCCAACCCTCGACCATCGTCGATGCCTGGCACATGCTGACCCGGCTGGAGCCCATTGTCTATGCCAACGCGGATACACTAGAGCACTGGAACCAGACGTATGCGCAGTATGGGCGCGACTTAGAGGAGATGGCGCAAGCTGTCGCTAACGCGACCACCCACCTCGGTAAGGTCCACCCCGATATCGACATCTCAGAGCTCGTCGTCGACTGGCAGGCTATGGAGAGCTTGGCGCAGGAGCTCACGGCCCTCTACGAGACCCCCTCACCCGAGGACCTCGATCGTGTAGGTGAGATCGGCGATGTGACCCAAGAGGCGACCCGGCTCGTGGCACGCCTGGCCTCGCTGGAGGCACTGCGCACCTCCCTCGAGGACAAACTACGACAGAACGCCGACCGCCTGGACGAGACCGAACGCCAACTCCGGCAACTGGCCGCTGCAAGTCGGTTCCCTCTGGATCGCGTACCGTTTCAGGCGAAACTGGATCAGCTGCGTCGGGAGCTCGCCGGCGTCAGGGACGTCGCGAAACCCCGCTCACCCAAGCGTCTAGAAGCCGATCTGGCCTCCGTCCAGGTCCTCGATCGGCAGGTTGTCGCCGTGATGGAACAGGTGTCTGAGGCCCGGGAAGAGCGGCGCCGGCTGATCAGGTTGCTCGACGATAAAGGCCCTCAGCCTGCCTCGACCCCACAGCTGGACTGGCTCACCTGGGCCCACGACCTGCATAAGCGGGCGTGCATCTACTCCCCGGAGTCTTGGACCGCGGGAGAGGAGTTGCGCGTCCAGGAGATCCTCGCCGACGCACAGGCCTTGGAGGAGCGACGGCAGCGGTGGGTCCCGCAACAGCTCGACGAACTCCTCTCACCGGGCACCCTCGCACAGCGGGTCCGCGAGGTCGAGCAGCTCAGCGCCGAGATCGATGCCTTTGAGGTCCGTCTGGACCGCATCACGCGGCAGCTCCAGGAAGTGCAGTCGGCGGAGGAGCGTGCTCGGACCAAACTCGAGGCGGTGTACGGGGCCCTGGATCGGCTGGACATCATCGCCGCCAGCATCCTGCCCGCGGACCTATCCACGCAGGACAACCACTGGTCCGCCATTCGTGAGAGCCTGGACATGGGCTACACCCTTGAGCTCTCCCTGGAGAACCAGGCCGTGGGCAGCGTCTGGCAAAAGGTCGACCATATCAACGCCTGGGTTGCATCCTGCGAGACAACCCTGAGTGACTGGCACAGAACGCTCAGCCAAGAGGCCAAGACAGCGATCGAGGCCCTTCACAACGATCTCGATGACCTCGCTGGCATCGCGCCCCTGACTGCGGAGGCAACGGTGCGCCGTGCTCGCGATATGCTGGAGAGTGTCGAGAACCCGGACAAGACGGCCCGCAGCCTGGCCACCCGCACCGGCCAAACGGCCGACATCGGCGCCAGGGTCACGCAACTGGCAGATGCCATCGCTCGCCGGCTGCGCAGCCTGGCCGATCTGGATCAGACCGCCAGCGCCCTTCATACCGCCGTGCTGACAACCCTCGCCGGGCCGGTGGCACGCTGGCAGAAAGCCGAGCAGGAGGCTGACGCCGCCTTTGGACGTCTCCAGGTGCTCGAGACGAAATCCGCCCGCCAATGGCCCCCCATCGCGTGCGGCACACGCCCCATCAAGGCCCAGTTCGAGATGGCGACAGAGGCCCAGGCGCATCTGCTGCAGGATGGCACGACGGTGAGGCGAGCATTGGAGATCATCTCCGACCTCATCCGGTTCTACACCGACATCACCTCGGAGGCCGAGGCCCGCTATCAGGCCTACGAGACCCTCCGTCCCCAACTGGACACCCTCCTGGACCGTCTGGACCAGTGGACCGCGCACCTGGCAACTTATGGCAAGCGCCACGACGATGACCCCGACGTGGTGGCAGCCGTTCGGGTGCGCCTGGACGAGATCGAGGCCGCCCAGACCCAGTTGCAGGTCCAATACGACCATACGCCGGATCTCGTCCCGGGTGAGGAAGCCTTGCGCAGCCTGAAGCACCTGTGGCAGCAGGCCTACCGCGACCTCCCCATCGGCGCCGGTCGCGACGTCATCCCGGCGGGCCAGATCTGGTCGGTCGATTGAGGCAGCCTGCAATCGATTGGCATCCCCGCTGGCACCATCAGGCGCCAAACTCAATAGCGAATAGGACTAATTCGCCATTTCATTTCCTGACCTTCTGATATATACTTGCGCATATAAGGGATTATCGTGTATAATGACTTTGGGGGGAGGCGGACCTTCTGAAACTTGATGTGGGGGCCGCGTCTCTAACTTTAGTAGGACGTTCGGCGTCGTGTGTCACATCGAGGATGTCGTTGGCGGGAGCTCTGGCCCTGGACCCTCTGTGGATGCCGTATCCGTCGTCGGACTTAGAATATATTGTTGGAACCATTGCAGCAGAAGGGGGGCACCGTGGCGCTAGATAGCCGGTACCAACACGATCCGAACATCGTCGGCCGCGAGATTGCCGGCGAGGTCATCCTCGTTCCCATCCGCAACAACGTCAACGACCTGGAGAGCATCTACACCCTCAACGAGACCGCGGCCCGGATCTGGGAGTTATTGGACGGTGAGCGCACCCTCGCCGAGGTGCGTGATGCGATCGTGGCGGAGTTTGAGGTAGAGGCCGACGAGGCGGAGGCGGACCTCGTGGAGCTCGTCGCGCAGTTGGAGAGCATCGAGGCCGTCAGGCGGGTTGAGTGATGGATTGTCCGTACATCCCCGAGCTGAGCTACAGCGACTTCGGTACGCGCCTTCGTGAACGCATTGCCGGGAAGCGGGTGCCGCTGTCAGGCTCTCTGGAGTTGACCTTTCGCTGCAACCTGCGGTGCAAGCACTGTTATCTCGATGGGGTGCACGATGGGATACCGGGCCAGGAAGAGCTGACCACCGAGGAGTGGTACGATCTTCTAGACCAGATGGCTGACATGGGCACCCTCTGGCTGCTGATGACCGGCGGCGAGCCCTTTGTCCGCCCCGACTTCCTGGATATTTACACG
>JBNGDL010000041.1:0-27040 GCA_049975205.1 Anaerolineae bacterium
AGCGCCACGTTGACATCGTGGAGGTCACAGGTTCAAGTCCTGTATCGCCCACCTACCGAAGGCCGGGGATCCCCGGCCTTTTTCTTTGCTTCTGAAGCAGCGTTGAGCCTTGACAATATCTGACAAGAACAGACAATCCCTCCGAAATAAGGATATGCCTATGAACGATCAGGAGAGACAACGGCATACTGCCAGAGCATGGCTTATGCTTCTCTTGGCCCTCGGGCTACTTGGCATGAGCAGTTGTGCAATGCCAACCGTCGCGCCGACTCCAACGCCCACCCGGACGCCCAAGCCGACGCTGACCCCCACACCGACGCTCACGCCCACCCCTTCGCCGACCCCGACGCCTGCCTTCCCGGTGACCGTGGGGTGCTCCGAGCTTGTGCCGGCTGAGGCCTGCGTTCGCCTGGAGGGGCTGATCGCTCAGGATCCCGGGCATTTCGCTTGGGACTCGACGGGACATCCCGAGGTGGCTCTGAACGTCCGGCAAGATGAGACTGGTGAGACGGCTGGTGTATGGACCTATGCTGTCGCTGCTCCCTTCTTTACGGTGGAAGATGAGGTCGGCAGCGAGGATCTTCTCGCAACGTGGACAGGAACGCCCTCCGGGCCTTTTGCGGTTCATCCCCTCCTAGCGACCACGGACACTGTCGAGGCACTCTTGTCTTTGTGGGGACCGCCGGCCGAGGGGGCCGTGCAGATCTTGCCACCTAACCAGCTTCTGAGTGAGGCTGAGACCGCCGACGGGTGGGCCCTCCTACCGTTTGAGGCGCTATCACCGCAGTGGAAGGTGCTTAGGGTCGATGGTGTCTCACTTCTGGAGAAGGGCACACCTTTGGATGAGTATCCACTTCGGATATCACTTGATCTCTACACCGAAACCCGGCCCGAGGTGCTGAGCCTGATCGATCCCGCTGAGGCGCTCTCCAATCGCGTCGAATCGCGGATGACGCTCGTGGTGATGACGGGGGTGACGGCGATGACGCGGGCGACAGCGCGTCTGATGGACGTCAAAGGTGTGACGTACCCGGCAACCGACGTCTTGCCTTGGTTTGAAGATGCCGACTTTGTTCATATCAGCAACGAGGTCTCGTTCAAGCCAGACTGCGTCACCGAGGGCTCAGGATCGATGTCCTTCTGCTCGCACGATAGCTACATCGAACTGTTGGAAGCGATCAACGCCAATATCATCGAGCTGACCGGTAACCATTTGGAGGACAAGGGAGCGCAATGGGTCGACTACTCCCTGGATATGTACAGAGAGCGGGGGTGGCAGTGGTATGGCGGTGGGGCTAACCAGCTTGAGGGAAGCCAGCCCATCACGCTGACGCACAATGGTAATCTCATTGCGTTCATTGGCTGCAACACGGTCGGGCCCTTCGCTGGCGAGGACTCGGGTGGCGCGGCCCGCTGTGACTTCCCCGAGGTGCAGCAGACGATTGGAGAGCTTCGCGCTCAAGGCTACCAGCCGATCGTGACAATCCAGTACCTCGAGGACTATAACTACGCCCCTACGCCGGCGCAGATTCGGGATTTTCGCGCGCTAGCAGAGGCCGGGGCCGTCGTGGTACAGGGCAGCCAGGCCCATCAGGCTCAGACGATGGAGTTCCATAGCAATGCCTTTGTCCATTACGGCCTGGGTAACTTCTTCTTTGACCAGATGTGGAGTGATGGGACGCGGCAGGAGTTCGTGGACCGTTTGACCTTCTACGAGGGCCAGCTGCTCAGCATCGATCTGCGCACGGCGATTCTAGAGGAATATGGCCGTCCCCGGCCGATGACGGTGGGTGATCCAGATCCGGCCGCAGATCGGGCCGCTTTCCTGCAGATGATCTTCGATCTGCGTCCTCAACCTTAGTTCTGTGTGAAGCCGTGTCGGGGCGTGCGAGGGGTGCGGATGACATGGCCTTTTCTGTCCTGTAGCGAGGAAAGGAGTCTGGTATGTTGCCGACAACCGCGATCATAGGTGCTGGTACGATGGGGGAAGCCCTGATCAAGGGCCTTTTGCGGGAGAATCTCGTCGATCCCCAGAACGTCATCGCGTCCGATCCGTGGAGGGAGCGCTTGGCCTTTCTCCATCAGACCTACGGCGTGCGAACCTCGTCGGATAACGCGGCGGCGGTAGCCGAGGCCCATATTATCTTCCTCTCGATCAAGCCTCAGGTGATGAATGCCGTCTTGGCGGATCTTCGGGGTCGCTTGACATCGGATGTGCTGGTCTTCTCTATCGCAGCGGGCGTTCCGGTGGACAAGATACGCCGGGGTGCGGAAGTCGAAAGCGTCATCCGAGCGATGCCTAACACGCCGGCCCAGATCGGGCAGGGCATCACGGTCTGGACGGCGACTCCAGAGGTCACGGAGAAGCAACGAGCCTATGCTACGGCAATTCTTAAAGCGCTGGGAGAGGCCGTCTACGTCGACGATGAGCACTACCTGGATATGGCGACGGCGCTCTCAGGCACGGGCCCGGCCTACGTCTACCTCTTTATGGAGGCGATGGTGGATGCTGGTGTGCACCTGGGCTTTTCCCGCCATGTGGCCGAAAAACTCGTCTACCAAACCGTCATAGGCTCCGCAAACTTCGCCCAGCAGTCCGATTTGCACATTACCGCATTGAGGAATCAGGTGACCTCGCCAGGTGGGACCACTGCGGAAGCGCTCTATCATCTTGATAAAGGGGGCTTTCGGACGGTGCTCTCGCGGGCCATTTGGGCGGCCTACGTGCGTTCGGAGCAATTGGGGCGCGACGAGTAGCTGCGGGCTATTTGTGGAACGCAAAAAGAGAGCGGGAGACGGTATCCCGCTCTCTTAGCTTTTTGGGTTTGTTATTGATGGCTGCTAGGGCTATTCCTGCAGCGCGTGAATCTGGCTCATCAGACGTGACTTCAGCCGCGCGGCCTTGTTGGGATGGATCACGTGCTTGCGAGCGGCCTTGTCGAGCTCGCTTTCCGCACGTGGCATCCACTGCTTCGCGGTTTCATAGTCGCCGGCCTCGATGGCCTGACGGACGGTCTTGACAGCGCCACGCATCTTGCCCTTCACATAACGATTTCGCAGCCACTTTCGATAAGAACTGCGGACTGCCTTCTTTGCTGATTGAGTATTTGCCACGCTCACTCCTCCAAGACTGCTGATTCTCACTTCTCGAGTCAAGAGTATACCGCACTTCGACGGTTTGTCCAGCTTCCGCTTTCGCCAATTGTGTATCGTCGGTTGCCTTGTCTCATTGTAGCTCGTATAATCGGTGCGCAGGTATCCCTACAGAAGGAGGATTATCTCATGAAACGCTGGTATTTGCTTATGGCTTCACTGATGGTGGTCGCTATGTTCTTGGCCACCGGTTGTCAGGCTGGGGATCAGACCCTAGTCGTCGGGACGTCCGCAGATTACCCACCCTACGAGTACGTCGATGAGGACGGCAACTACGCGGGCTTCGATATCGAGCTGATGGAGGAGATTGGAAAGCGCCTCGGCAGGGAGATCGAGTGGCAGGACATCGCCTTCGATGGTTTGATCGGCTCCCTCCAGAGCGACAAGATCGATGCCATCATCGCTGCGATGAGCGCGACTCCTGAGCGGGAAGAACAGGTTGACTTCACCGACCCTTACTTCATTGGCGCTGATGCGATCATCGTCGCCGAGGGCTCCGACATCACCATCAATGCGAATGAGGATATGGCGGGCTACAGTGTTGGTGTGCAGTCCGGCACGATCCAGGAGCAGTGGATAGCAGAGAACATCGAGACGGACCTTTCGACCTATGAGCGCGCCGAGCAGGCCATCATGGACCTGAAGAGCGGGCGCATCGACATCGTCGCGATGGACTACTTCACGGCCCTCTCCTTCATCGAGCAGGGTGGTATCGAGTTAGCGCTGAAGACCGAGTTCGCTGGTGAGCATATGTCGATTGCGGTCAAGGAAGGCAACACTGAGTTGCGTGAGGAGTTGGATGGTGTCATCGACGAGTTGCAGGCCGAGGGCTTCATCGACGAACTAGCGATGGAGTACCTGACGGGTGAATAGGCGCTAAACCATGGGGGCAGCAGTCTGGCGTGCGCTTCCCTACATGCTGGGAGGCATCGGATATACGGTGCTGATCACGCTGATCGCACTGGCGGTGGGCTTTCTCATTGGGACGCCGATCGCGCTTGTGCGTGTCTATGGGGGCAAGCTTGCCCAGCTTCTTGCTGCGGGCTATACGGTGGTCTTGCGGGGATTTCCCTCGTTGGTCGTGCTCTTCATCGCCTACTACGTGTTGGCGGCCGCGGTCAACTTGCCACCCTTCCTGGCCGGCTGCGCTGCCCTGGGCATCTGCAGTAGCGCTTACCAAGCCGAGATCTTCCGTGGAGCGATCCAGGGCGTCAGTAGCGGTCAGATGATGGCGGCGCGCGCTCTGGGGATGACCCAGGGGCAGGCTATTCTTAGCATCATCCTGCCCCAGGCCTTGCGCAACGCAATCCCCGGATGGTCGAATGAGGCTGCTGTTGTCGTGAAGGATTCGTCGCTTGTCTACGCAGTGGGGCTCGCGGAGCTCATGCGCCGTGCTCAACAGATCAACGGCACGCTCCGCGCTCCCCTGCTGATCTTCTCTGTGACGGGGCTGTTCTACTTCGTGCTGACCTTCGGAACGAACCGCCTGCTCGGCTGGGTGGAGCGCAAGACGCGCATTCCGGAGATGGTGGAGGCCAGGTAGCGTGTGCTCCCGATCGGGGGAAGTCGTACGGGGCGGACCTAGCTAGGTCCGCCCTTTCTTGAGGATAACGGTTGCCGGTTCGCGCTTCAGACCGGCTCTCCTAAGGAGCACCCGCCTCTTCCTCGCTGTTCGAGCCCTCCCACTCTTCCGGCGGCCGTGCGTAGAAGCAGAGCATGACGCTGCCGTAGGTCCGCTGGTCGAAGAGGATCAGATTTGAGAGCGTCACAGGTTCGTACTCCGTGGGGTTGATCTGGACGATCGCCCACCCATCATCGTAGAGCCAGCCAGGGTGCGCGTCGATCAGCTCCAGCGTCTGGGCCCACCAGCCGCGATACTGAGGGGGGGCGACGAAGATATAGTCGAAGGGCTCGGGGGTGCGCTGCAGGTACTTGAAGACATCCGCTCTGACAATCGTCCCGCGCGCTTCTAGCTCCGTAACTTTCAGGTTCGCCTGGATCGCGCGAAGCGCCGCGGGCTCGAGCTCCACGAAGGTGGTCTCCGCCGCGCCGCGGCTCAGGGCCTCGATGCCCACTTGCCCAGTGCCCGCAAAGAGATCTAGGAACTTTGACCCCTTGAGGTGAACGCCAAGGATGCTGAAGAGCGCGGACTTAGCACGGTTGGTCATCGGTCGCGTGCCGGGACCCCGAACCGAATAGAGTTGTCGTCCCTTGGCCGTTCCTGCTATAACACGCATCCCTCATATCCTTCCCAATCGATGGTTGACAAGATTATGCTTCATCCTCGGTCGGTGATCCCTCGTCATTCAGGTCATCACGCGACCAGTCCGCGTCCTTCGAGCTATCTAACTCGGTATCTGTGGGTGGGAGTTCCACCTTGGTCGAGGCTGCGACCGCTTCCGTAGCGCTCGTTTCTGGCGCTTGAGCCCCTTCCTCGACGGCAACAAGCGTCGGCTCCTCCGTCTTACCGCGCAGCGCACGCCGAGGTGACCAACGTCCCAGCAGGCGGGGGCTAGCAATCAGGCCCAGGATGCCGCCCCAGAGGAGGCCCCACGCACCTATCGACACCAACGCGGTGACTTGGGCGACCAACTGCTGCGCACCGCCGCTCACGAACAGCCCCGAGACACCCGGGCCCGACACGGATCCATCAGGCGACAGGCCCATTCTGTTCCAGCCTTGGCCCCATTGACCGTTTGCCAAAATCCCGATGCTCAACAGACCTAAAGGCCCACTCACGAATGCCAACGCTACGGCCCCTGCCGCATCTTGAATGCGCAGCCATACGCGCACGCCGTAATGCACCAGGGGGAGCAGGAGGCCAGCCAGCAGCCCGATGCTCAGCGCGGCCCAATAGGGCACAAAGGCCGCGGACGCCAGGACGGCGCCCCATCCTGCCGTCAGGCCTTGGGAGGCCAAGAGAGCTTCGGGTTTCCCAAGCATCAGCCAGGCATAGAGCTGGGATGTCACCGTGGCGCCGGCCATTCCCAGGAGAACGTTGATCGCGATATGCTGCCAGTCCAATACGGCTCCACTGGCGTGGAAGGGCCCCGAGAGCTCCCATCCCAACCAACCGATCCCCAACAGGAGGGCTCCAACGTTGGCCATCAAGGGTGCGTAGGTCTCAGGCGGTTCGGGAGGGGTTGACGGCGGCTCTCGGTGCTGCAACAGGAGAATGGGCACGACCATCATCCCGGGCAGCCAGAGGATGAGCGTGCTCCCGCCGAAGTCGACGAAGCCATGGCCGAGCCCCAAGGTCTCACCGAGGTGGGCTAGCCAGCCGCTTCCCCACATCCAGCAGGCCGCCACGGGCACGACGACCGTCGCTGCTAGCAGCCCTGCCGTCACCATAATCCACCGTCGGGTCTGCGCCAGCGCCAGCGTGACCAATAGGACGGCTGACGCCATCAGCGGCAGGTAGGCGAGAAAGAGGTCAAAGACCCTGCTGTTGGCGGTTTGGCCTGAAAGGAAGAATCCCGATAACCCAGAAATGCCCCATCCAGGATCCCCTGGTACGATAGGGAACATCCGGTTCAGCCCCTCAAGGGCCGGATCCTGTGTGACGGGATAGGCCCCTCCCATATGAAGCGCAAAGCCAATGGCCCAGTAGCCCAGGACGGTCAATGCAACCGCTGTTGCTGCGATGGGGGTGACCCTGCGTGCCTTCTCAGGCGAGAGCCCTCCCCAGATTAACAGCAGTAGTCCAATAGGCATGAAATAACCCCATAGCCAGTTGAAGGCCATCGGGTCGAGTGGCAGCGGTGCGTTCGGTCCCATCGTTGACTCCGGGTCTGGTTTCTTCCTTGTGCAGTATAGGGCGCTTGTCTCTGCTCGCGACATCGCACATCGAATCCTGACACGACGTCGGCACACCTGCATCTGCGGGCAGCGCCGCCAACATCTTACCAGACTCTCAGAGAACCGCCAGAGTCGCCATCGTGGGTCGATCAGGACAACAACTGGGAGCTATGTGGATGGTTTCTTGTCTGGTTGTCGGGGTACGCTTTTATGGTACAATGCTCAGTCGGGCAAACAACCCAATACACACGCGATGGGACCAGTGGAGGGCGTGCCGATCTAGCAAGCAGCAGAGATGGTTCGCTGCAGCTTGGGTCGGTCCTCCGATGGGACGAGCATCGCGGAGGCCCAAAACAAATTAGGAGGTTTTAGATTCTATGGCAATCGTGACAATGAAGCAGTTGTTGGAGACCGGTGTCCACTTCGGTCACCGGACGCGACGGTGGAACCCCAAGATGGCGCGCTATATCTATACGGAGCGCAACGGGGTACACATTATTGATCTTCAGCAGACGGTGAGGGCTCTCGAGCAGGCTTACGCGCTCGTGCGTGATACGGTCGCTCAGGGCCAGAAGGTCCTCTTTGTGGGAACCAAGCGACAGGCCCAGGAGAGTATCCGCCAAGAGGCCACGCGCTGCGGTATGCCCTACGTGAATCAACGCTGGCTTGGTGGGACGCTTACGAACTGGCGAACCATCCGCGAGCGGATTGATTACCTCAAGGATCTTGAGGCGCGTCGAGATGCTGGCGAGTTCGCGCTGCTCACCAAGAAGGAAGCCTTGATGCGCGATCGCGAGATCGAGAAGCTCAATATGCGGCTTGGTGGTATCAAGGAGATGGAGCGCCTACCCGGCGTGGTCTTTGTGATCGATGTGAAGAATGAGGAGACGGCCGTGAGGGAGGCCGACCGCCTCGGGATCCCCATCATCGCTGTCGTGGATACGAACTGCGATCCTGACCTGATCGATTACGTCATCCCGGCCAACGACGACGCGATTCGTGCGATTCGTCTGCTGACGTCGAAAATGGCTGATGCGGCGCTTGAAGGTCTCGCCCTCCGCAAAGAGGTGGCCCCTGAAGAGGAAGAGGTCTACGCCGAAGATGAGAAGTATCTCAGCGCCGAGACGTTAGCTCGCCTCCGTCGCATCCAGTTCGAGGATGAGGGCGAGGAAGAGGACGAGGACGAGGACTACGAAGACGAAGGCCTCGAAGACGAGGACCTCGAAGACGAGGACTACGACTATGAAGATGAGGATGAGGACGAGGAGGACTAGGGATGACGATCACGGCAGAGATGGTGAAGGAGCTGCGTGAAGCCACCTCGGCTGGCATTCTGGACTGCCGCAAGGCACTGGAAGCCGCTGGGGGGGATTTCGATAAGGCGGTCGACTATCTGCGGGAAAAAGGCTTGGCCCAGGCGGCTAAGCGTATGGACCGGGAGGCGGAGGAGGGGTTGATTCACGCCTACATCCACGCCGGCGGTCGAATTGGTGTCTTGGTCGAGGTGAACTGCGAGACAGATTTCGTCGCGCGGACCGATGAGTTCCAGGGATTCGTCAATGATGTCGCGATGCAGATCGCTGCGATGTCGCCCCTGTACATTAGCCGAGATGAGATTCCCGAGGACGTGCTGGAGCACGAGCGGGAGCTCTATCGCAATCAGGCTTTGGAAGAAGGGAAGCCCGAGCGGATCATTGACCGCATCGTCGAGGGCAAGATGGAGAAGTTCTTCCAGCAGGTTTGCCTGCTGGAACAGGACTTTATCCGAGACGAGGATATGACCGTCGAGGAGCTGCTCAAGGGTCAGATCAACACGACGGGCGAGAACATGGTGATCCGACGCTTTAGCCGCTACGAGCTAGGTGAAAGCCTGGGGGAGTGACCCCAGGCTTTTTTCCAAGTTAGGGGGAGCCGTGACGCAACCGCTCTACAGGCGTGTAATCATCAAGATCGGTGGGGAGTCCCTTTCGAATCCGGGTGGGTCTGGTATCAATCCGGCGCGGGCTGAGGAGGTCGCAGCACGCATCGCTGCGATTCACGCGCAGGAGATAGAGGTAGGCGTCGTGATCGGCGCTGGCAATCTCTGGCGCGGCACAGATGGTATCGCGCATGGCATGGATCGGACTCGAGCCGATCAGATCGGCATGTTGGCCACGGTGATGAACGCCTTGGCCTTGGCGGACGCGCTCGAGCGGGAGGGTGTGATCACGCGGGTGCAGACGGCGATCGAGATGCGTGCGATCGCCGAACCCTATATCCGTTTGAGGGCGGTGCGCCACCTGGAGAAGGAACGCGTTGTAGTCTTTGGTGCTGGGACGGGTAACCCCTATTTCACGACCGACACCGCGGCTGCGTTGAGGGCAGCAGAGACCAATGCTGACCTGTTGATCAAGGCGACCAAAGTCGACGGCGTCTACGATAAGGACCCTCACAAGAATCCAGATGCCAGGCGCTTCGATCGGTTGACCTATCTGGAGGCCCTCAACCTCCAGGTTCGCGTGATGGATTCGACCGCGATTACGCTTTGCATGGATAATCACATCCCTATCGTCGTGCTCAACCTCTGGGAGAGCGATAGCATGGAGCGTGTGGTGCGCGGAGAGTCTGTCGGCACGCTGATCGGTGGCTGAGAAAGCTTCCGATTTCCTTTTTTGGTGAGCTGTACCTGAAGAACGGTCTTCGACGACCGATGCTAAGCGTGCACGTAATTCCTCAAAGCGCTTCCTGGACCGGAGGCAGACCAGACTCATTGACTTAAGGAGGGCAGAATGATCAGGGATTTATTGCAAGAGACTGAGAGCCGCATGGCCAAGACCGTGGAGGCGCTGGAAATGGATCTCAGGAGCGTACGTACCGGACGTGCGTCTCCTGCGCTCCTCGAGCGCGTGATGGTCGATTATTACGGTACGTCAACGCCGCTCAACCAGCTGGCTGTGATCTCTGCGCCGGAACCTAACCTGTTGGTGGTGCGCCCCTATGATCCCAGCTCCCTGAACGACATCGAGCGGGCAATTATGCAGGCGGACCTGGGTCTCAACCCCGGCAATGATGGGCGCCTCATTCGCGTCCCAATCCCCCGCCTCACAGAAGAGCGTCGCCGTGAGATGGTCAAGCTAGTCAACCGGCGTGTAGAGGAAGCCAAAGTCGCCCTGCGCAATATCCGCCGCGATGCGTTGGAGGAGATGCGTGAGTACGAATCCGAGAGCTTGATCTCTGAGGATGACCTAAAGCGTGGGCAGGATCAGTTGCAGGAGCTCACCGACAAGCATGTGGAGAGGGTCGACGAGGTTGGCAGCCGCAAAGAAGAGGATATCATGCAGATCTAGGGCGGCGAGGCGGTTGGAAGACAAACCCTCCTCTGCACGCATCCCAGGATGGCTGCTCTGGCACTTTCAGCCCGACGTTCGGGTACCCATTTGAGATTAGACAATTCATGACCGAAAAGTTGCGAGATACCTATCCGCTGCTCTCCCCGATGCCGAAGCATGTTGGCATTATCATGGATGGCAACGGTCGATGGGCCCGGGGACGCGGGATGCCCCGCTTGGCGGGCCATCGTGCTGGCGTGGAGAACCTGCGCCGCGTATTGACTGCGGCTGTTGAGTTGGGCGTGCCGATCCTTACGCTGTATGCTTTTTCCACCGAGAATTGGTCGCGCCCGGTGGAGGAGGTGCGCGGACTTATGCACTTGCTCGCCGAGGCGCTGGAAAAAGAGGTTGACGAATTACACCAAAATGGTGTACAATTAAGGCATATAGGGGATTTGTCCCCCTTGTCCGACAGCCTCACAGCACAGATTCATGCGGCGGTAGATCTGACCCGTAACAACGATCGCCTCATTGCTAACATCGCGTTCAACTACGGTGGGCGTCAGGAAATGGTCCAGGCCGTCCAAGATATCGTCCGCGAAGGAATACCAGCCACGGATATCACAGAGGAGGTTATTGGGTCACATCTATATACGGCTGGACTGCCTGACGTTGATCTGGTGATCAGGACTAGTGGTGAGTTCCGAATCAGCAATTTCATGCTGTGGCAGGGTGCTTACGCGGAGTACTTTATCTCACCGCTCTATTGGCCGGATTTCGACAAGGACGAGTTCTACCGCGCGCTTGAGGCCTTTTCCCAGCGCGACCGCCGATATGGTGGACTAAGAGTAACGTAGCAGCCGATTGTAGGTTTCTTTACGCTTGTCTCCCCCCGGGAGCTTTATCCCCCAAATCAGCGCTGACTTATCATCTCATCCGAGACCATAGTTCAGCTCAACGTTGAAGTGTACCTCACGTTGACGCGGACTGACGGCGTGACCGGACCGCGTATGTGGGTTCGATGCTTTGGTAGCATTGGCTCTTGAGCGTGCGCGGTCAGCGTGCGCGGTCAGCGTGCGCGGGATATATCCAAGCCCTTGGAGCCGTGGCGGTTTAGGCGAGAGCCAAGGTCTGAAGGAGCACCACTTCTTGAAGAAGAGAATAGTCAGTGCGGCTATCCTGCTACCTCTTATCATCGCCATCTTCATCATCGGCAACTGGCCGTATCGTCTTCTGGTCTTGGCTGTGACCTTGGTGGCGGGATTGGAGTATGTGCAGATGTTGCGCCGGAGAGAGTTCCGGCTAAGCCTGCTCTCAGTGATGGGAATGACGATAGCCTGGGAGGTAGGCGCGTTCCGGCCCGACGGCGTGCTTGAGGATACCTGGCTTGTGCCGGCGGTGACCTTAGCAACCCTGGCGATCGTGTTCTGGGAGTTGGTCGAGGTTCGCCGCGGTCAACGGCCTAATCCCACTGAGCAGTGGGCGTTGACGCTGGCGGGTGGGACCTATCTCGGTTTGGGAGGGCTCCACCTGATAGGCTTGCGAGATCTTCCGGACGGGCTCTGGTGGACTCTTACGACGTGTATCGTCGTCTGGGTCGGTGACTCAGCGGCTTATATGGTGGGCAGTCGTTGGGGACACCGGAAAATGGCGCCAACGATTAGCCCCGGCAAGAGTTGGGAGGGGTACGCAGCTCAGGTGGTGAGTGGATTGGCAACAGGATATCTCGTGGTGTGGCTGTGGGCGGTCATCTCAGGTGACGTTCTCACGCTGACGCCCGTGTATGGTTTGATCGTTGGGGGTGTGGTGAGTGCGCTGTGTCCCGTGGGTGATTTCTTCGTGTCCATGATAAAACGTGAGGTTGGCGTCAAGGACACGAGCAATCTCGTTCCGGGACATGGTGGCGTATTTGATCGCATTGATAGTATTTTGTGGGCCGCGATGCTTGGACATCTGTTGGCTCAGTGGATGATATGAAGCTTTGAGTAGATATTCCGTGGTTTGGACAACCATTTAGGAGGAACAACGTGACGTCAGAAGAACAACTACAAATAGAAGACGAACTTGAGTATTCGGATGCAGAACAAGAGTCCGAAACAGGCACGGCTGAAGTAGTCACCACCAGCAGTGATGGCGGTGACACCGGACAACGAGATGAATCGCGGACGGACGTCTTGCGCAAAATGGATATGGCGGATCTGGAGCAGATGCGTCTCCAGGAGCTCCGTGAGTTGGCGCGGGACTACAGAGCCTCTGGATACAGCGGGCTGAAGAAGGATGATCTGATCCTCCTGCTCCTGAAGACGAAGGCAGAACGGGAGGGCTTCAGCTTCGGGGGCGGCATTCTGGAGATCACCGATGAAGGCATTGGTTTCCTACGCTCTTCACGTTATGCTCCGGGGTCCGATGACGTCTATGTCTCCCAAAGTCAGATTCGACGGTTTGGCCTTCGAACAGGGGATATGGTTGTCGGGCAAGTTCGACCGCCAAAGGATACGGAGAAATACCGTAGCCTGTTGCGGATCGAGGCCGTCAACGGCATGGACCCAGAGCTCGCGAAACAGCGCCCACACTTCGAGCGTCTGACCCCGATCTTCCCGAATCAGCGCTTCAATCTGACCACGGGCCCCCGTATGATGACCCAACGCCTGCTGGAGTTGGTGGCACCTATCGGGTTCGGACAGCGTGGCCTGATTGTCTCGCCGCCCAAGGCAGGCAAGACGACGGTGCTCAAGAAGGTCGCGAACGGCATCTCGGCAAACCACCCGGATGTCCACTTGATGGTCGTGCTCATCGGTGAGCGTCCTGAGGAGGTCACCGATATGGATCGGTCGGTCGATGCCGAAGTGATCAGCTCGACCTTTGACGAGGCGGTGGAACATCAGGCCCACGTGGCTGAGATGGCGCTTAACCGCGCGAAGCGTCTCGTCGAGATCGGACGAGACGTCGCGATCTTGATGGACAGCCTTACCCGACTGACGCGAGCCTACAACCTGGTCGTCCAACCGAGCGGGCGCACACTTTCGGGTGGTCTGGATCCGGCGGCACTCTACCCGCCAAAGCGCTTCTTCGGCGCTGGGCGCAACATCGAGGAAGGCGGCAGCCTGACCGTGCTGGCTACGTGTTTGATTGACACCGGAAGCCGTATGGATGATATGATCTATGAGGAGTTCAAGGGAACCGGCAACATGGAGCTGCATCTGAACCGCAAGCTTGAGGAACGCCGCATCTTCCCCGCTTTCGATATCATCCGATCCGGTACGCGCCGCGAAGAGTTGTTGCTGGATAAGGACACGCTCCGCAAAGTCTGGCTGATGCGCCGTATGATCTCCCAGATGATGAGCGGCACGGCTACGACCCCCGGGTACGATATCACCGCTGCCCACGAGGCACTGATGTCGCAGATGCGTAAGACCCGCACCAATCGCGAGTTCCTCGATGTTCTGACACGGGATCTGACGTAGCCCGAACAGAGCATGAGTGGATGGTTGCTCGGACTGCACCGCATCCGGCCCCTGCCGAACCCAATGGTTCGGTTGGGGCCGGTGTTAACTCTAGGGCGGTTTCTGCAATTTGTTTTGAGAACCATTGGGCCGGTGGGTTGACAAACGGCCCTCAACCGGTAGAATAACCCTCATGTCTAGTCAAGTTCGAGAGCGCTTACGCCCGGAATGGGGTAAGCTCAGCATTCTGCTAGCTGTAACCCTCTCGAGCGTAACGCTCTTTCGTTTCGTGGAGTTGCCCGCACTGGATTGGGGCGTTGTCCAGGTTTTGGGATCTCCTCTGGGATTTCGCTTTAGCGGTGGAACGTTACTGACGCTCTTGGTCGTAGGCTTAGTTGCGACGGGTACCTTGTCCATCATTCAGGAGCATCCGTTGCGCGAAAGCCGGGAGCGATCTCTGCTCTTCGCCCTAATTGCGCCCTCAGTCGGCGCGTTGCTGGTTTCGATCTTCCTCGTTCAGGCATCGACCTGGCCGCTCTGGTTGGCAGCCCTCATCCTGGGGGGCTTCCTCATCGGGGTACTTGTTCATCTGAGCTATCAGGCGCTCTCTCCGCGAAGTCCGGCGTATCCCGGGGCCAGAACCCTTCTGAACGTGATGAACTACCTCGTAGGCTTTGTGCTCTTTAGTTTGAGTCTCGGTCAGCAGGGCCGTGCTTTGATTACGGCGCCGGCCGTGCTAATCCTGAGCGGTCTCCTAGCCCTCGATCTGCTGAGCGCCACAGGTGCACCAACCGGACAGGTGTTGCTCTATGGCGGTACGATTGCTCTGCTGGAGAGCCAGCTGGCGTGGGTTGTGGGCTACTGGCCGATTTCGACGTGGACGGCTGCGACTGTCTTGACGCTTGGGCTTTATGTCTGGAGTGGCATTGGCTATCAGTATCTTTTGGGGCGACTTACGCAGCGCATTGTCGTCGAGTTTGTTGTTATCGGGCTTCTTATGTTGATCCTTGTTATGTGGATCCGCCCGTAGAGCTCTTATGATCTAGTCCCTATATCAGGGGGTGAAAAATGGAAAGAAAAGATGACGGTGTGATAGCGCAAAAGCTGACCCCCCGTCTCGCTCGCATTAAGGAGTTAGCATACAATTTCTGGTGGTCCTGGCACCGTCCATCCCGGGACCTCTTCAAGCAACTTGACCGAACTCTATGGACGACAACACGTCACAATCCGGTTCGGATCCTTCGGGAGACGCCGGACGAGCGCATTCGCGAACTGACGAAAGATCCGTCATTCCTTCGCGACTTCGATGCCGTGATGATGGAACTGGATCGCGAGACCAAGGATGGTCATCCGTGGTACAAACAAGCTTACCCGGGTTTGGGCGAGTTCCCAATCGCATACTTCTCCTTAGAGTTCGGGTTACACAGCTCTCTGCCGATCTACTCGGGTGGGTTGGGTGTCCTCTCTGGCGACCACACTAAAGAAGCGAGTGACCTCGGCTTGCCCTTTGTCGCTGTGGGGTTCCTGTACGAACAAGGCTATTTCCGTCAGCGGCTGGACCACAGCGGCTGGCAGGAAGCGATTTACCCTCCCTTGAACCCCGATGAGGTCGCGCTGCGACAGATCACGGCCGAAGAGGATGCGTGTGGCGCAATCTTGGTCGAGGTCGGCGATCGTATGATCTGTTTACGGCTCTGGGAGGTGTTGGTAGGCCGGGCCCGCCTCTACCTTATCGACGCTGGCGTGGACGAGAACGCGCCCTGGGACCGCCAACTCACGGCGCGCCTCTATGGCGGTGATCGTGAGATGCGTATCCAGCAGGAGGTCCTTCTTGGTATCGGTGGGGTCCGTGTGCTGCGGGCCTTGGGCATCCAGCCTCAGGTCTGGCATATCAACGAAGGCCACTCGGCCTTTATGGTCCTCGAGCGTGCCCGGGAGTACGTCTCTCAAGGTATGAGTTTCGAGCAGGCCAGAGCCCGTGTTCAGGCCAGCACGGTCTTCACAACCCACACGCCGGTGCCCGCGGGTCATGACGCCTTTGATTTCGGCCTTATAGATAAGTACTTCCACGATGTCTGGCCGCAGTTGGGCCTGAGCCGTGATGAGTTCCTTGCTTTGGGCAGCCACGATCCGGGATACGGCCCCGCCTTTAACATGACGAAGCTGGCCTTGATGATGTCTGGACGGGCCAACGGTGTCAGCGAGCTTCACGGCGAGGTGAGCCGGCGCATGTGGCACAATCTGTGGCCCGACCGACAGGTTGAAGAGGTGCCCATTGGGTCGGTGACCAACGGCGTTCACCTGCCCTCTTGGACGGGTGAGGCCATCCACCGTCTCTATCGCAAGTACGTCAGTCCCGATTGGATGCGACGGCAGGATGATCCCCTACTCTGGTCTCGCATCGAGGAGATCCCCGACGACGAGTTGTGGGAAGCCCACGTCTACCTGAAGGGGAAGATGTTCTCGACGATTCGAGAGCGGGCTCGTCAGGACTGGATCAGTCGGACCGCACCGCCAGAGCAGTTGTTGGCCTCAGGTATCTTTCTGGATCCCAACGCACTGGTTATCGGGTTTGCGAGACGCTTTGCTACCTACAAGCGGGCCAATCTTATTTTCAAGGACGTGGACCGACTGCTCGAGCTGGTTCATGATCCTTATCGCCCTGTCCAAGTCATCTTTGCGGGCAAGGCGCACCCTGCCGATGATCCCGGCAAGCTGTTGCTGCAGCAGATTTACAACTATGCGCGGGATCCGAAGTTCGGCGGGCGGATCGGATTTGTCGACGACTATGATATGCACGTTGCCCGCTATCTGGTCCAAGGCGTCGATGTCTGGCTCAACACACCCCGACGCCCGAACGAGGCCAGTGGCACGAGCGGGATGAAGGCCGCCTTCAACGGTGTCCTGAATTTGAGCATCCTAGACGGTTGGTGGGCCGAGGCCTATAATGGGCGTAACGGCTGGGCCATCGATCCCAAGATTGAAACCAACGACTGGCAGGCGCAGGATCAGGCCGACGCAGCCGCGCTCTACCGGATCCTCGAGGAGCAAGTCGTTCCCCTCTTCTATCAGCGGGATCGCGACTACGTCCCACGAGGTTGGGTTGCGATGATGAGAGAAGCGATCCGGACCATCGGTCCGCAGTTCTCGACGCGGCGGATGGTGAAGGAATACACGGACGAATACTATGTTCCGGCGATTAGAGAATCTCTGCAGCTTGAGGCCGAGGCGGAAGCTCTTGAGGTAAGTGCCGAATAGCCTCCCGCTCAACCATCCCTACACAACGGCAGCGCCGCCCGAAGTCGGGCGGCGCTGCCTTCTTGACCAGACGAAGACCTCTGAGTCACGGCGCGGGCACCGCTCCCCGAGATCTCGCAGCATATTGCATCAATAGGCTCCTAGCTCCCGGAGGCGGTCGTCGTCGATGCCGAAGTGGTGGGCGATCTCGTGGCGGAGCACGTGCTCGATCGTGGCCTGGACCTCCGCTGGGGTACGGCACCGCATCTCGATGGGATAGCGGTAGATGCTGATCTTGTCCGGAAGTACCAGCGTGTAGCTTCGCGTGCGTCGCGTCTGCGGAACCCCGTGATAAAAGCCTAGGAGTTGGGTCTGATGTCTGACCCCTGCCCGATGCATTGTCTGCCGATCGGGCCAGTCTTCAATCACGACCTCCACATTGTCAAGCTTCTGAAGGAAGTCGGGCGGCAGCGCATCTATCGCCGCTGCGACCAGGCGCTCGAAGGTTCGACGGTCCATGCCCGGGATCATTCCGCACCGCTCAACGCAGCTGTCGCCTCAGTCCTGCCCAGGCTCACCTGGAGCGATCGCGCAAAGGGGATCGAGATCAGGATGAGGGCAGTCGTAGCCAGGAAGATGCCCCGATACTCCACGATGGGCAAGAGGGCGCCAACGAGAAAGGGCATGCCTACGGAGCTGATGTGGTCGAAGGTCACACCGGCGGTCAGAGTTGGTGTAAGTTCCTCTGGTGGCGCCGTCCGGTAGACGTAGGTGGAGAGGCCCATACCGAGGGGCGTGACCAGCTTGATCAAGATCCAGAATCCGATCAGGACCCAAAGGTTGCTGACGACGGCGTAGCCTACACAGCAGAGGGCTAGGATGACGTAAGAGGCTGGCGTGGTGATCCGCTCGCCCCATCGATCGATCAGCGACCCGAGGTGGGGGCCCAGGAGCAGCACGAGTGCGCTGCTGACCAATGTGAGCGTGCTGATGTGCCATACTCTGAGGCCAAAGTTCTCCACCAGCATCAGCGTGATGAAACTGCCGAGCACGAGCTTGCGTGCGCCCGAGAAGAAGACGAGCACATAGTAACGCCAGTATCGCCCCTTGACCAAGATACGCGCGGGCTTCGTGGTTGTGGAGCCGATCTCGTGGGGTAGCTTGAGAAGCAGCAACCCAGCCAACAGGATAAAGGCGCCTCCGGCTAGGTAGTACCGGTTCAGGGGCATCGTTTCGAAGAGTCCTGAAATAAGGGAGATCGCACCCATCCCCGCGATCGCAGCGAGCGAGCCCACCGAGGTGAGCGTCCCAAGCACCCTGCCCGCGTTCTCCTTTGTGCTCAGCGCGAGTCCTAGGGAGCTGTTCAGGGGCATCCACAGGTGTAAGCCAAAACTGGCGATGACGGCGACGAGCAGGAGAGCCGAATAGGAGCCGACGAAAGCGAATAACCCATAGCCAAGACCCGCTAGTACGAGCGCCAGCGTGCCCTGGCGTGGGAGCTTGAGATGCATCGTCAGTGCTGCCAGAAAAATCAGGCCCAGACCCGGTAGCTCGCGGATACCCTCCAGCCACAGGACCTGGCTCTCGCTGAGCCTCAAGGTCTCGATAAAGAAGTTCATACGGGCCCCATTGAGCAGCCCTTCTCCAAAGCGCATAAGAAAGAGCGCGGTGGCAAAGAGGATGAGGTTGGTGGACCACACAGTGGGATCGAGTCTCCGCCGAATTATCTCCATCATATCTCCTAGAAGTCCAACGATATAGTGTCTGTCGCCACGGATTGAATGGCTATGACTTAAACAGCTTATTCTTCCCGCGGTCGGATTCCGCTGGGAGTGCTTGATCCCGCGCTGTTAGGGATCCACCCCCTGTTTCGAACCAGGCGCGCCATAGCTCCGGCGCGTCGATGTCTTCAGCGCCGTGCTCGGTGATGCGCCGCCGTACCCGACAGAGCAGGGGTGTGTTCACCGCGGCCCCGGCGATGATAGCTTGTCCCTTGGAAAGGGCGGGTAGCTCCTTCAGGAGGTCGCGCCCGACGCTCTCGACGCTTTCCGCTACCCGGCTCTGGTCGATGGGATTGACGATTCGCAGAATGAACTGCGTCATACACTGGGAGAGGACGTCTGAGTCGAGCTTACCTGGTCGTTGACTGATCAGCCCGACCGATACCCCGAACTTACGCCCCTCAGCCAGCACCTGCTTCAGGATCTCCGAGCTTACGAGGTCCGCGGAGGCCGGCGCGAAGTTGTGGGCCTCCTCGATCAGGACGAAGGCTGGATAAGGGAGGTACGCATCATCTCCCGGCACAGCTTCTTTTCTCTCGGTCTGCATTCGTGCCATCCAGAGACGGCGAAGCAGCGTGGCAACGATCACCTGCTGCTCCCGGTGGTCCACCTCGTTGAGCTGCAGGACCGTGCACTGACCGGGTCGGAAGAGGCGGTCGAGGGAGAGACTCTGGAAGTCATCGAAGATCCGCGAGCTCCCCAAGCGCGAGCTCAGACGCCAGTTGATCGCGGTGGCAGTGCCGTAGTCGTCGCCTTGTGACAGCGCTTCGGCTTCTTCCTCTGGACTCCGCTGTTTGCCGCTGATCTCCTCTTCAGCCTGCCTTACAGCAATCTGGAGATGGGCCAACGTCCACTTTTCCCCAAACTTCCGTGGTACCTGTTTGTAGGCCCTTCCTAAGACGTAGTGCATTCGCTCCGAGAGATCTGGGAGCAGATAGCGCACGTCTCCGATCGAGAGCGAGCTGATGCGGATTTTCACGTCTTCCGGGCGGATGACCTCGACGCGGGGCTGATAGCCGTCGTTGCCGTCCCGAAACTCAGGCGCGCTCTCCATCTGGGTCAGCGTGTCGTACTCCCCGTGGGGGTCCACGATGAGGACCGCAGCCCGGCTTGTCGGGCGCATCAGCTCCTCGAGAAGGACGCCCGCCAGATAGCTCTTGCCGGAGCCGGTACTGGCGATGATCGCGAGATGCGTACTGGTGATAGCCCGCAGGTCCAGCACAATCGGCACCTCGTCCTTGGGCCGGCTCAGTAGGGATCCAATGTGTGCGCTCCCGACCTGACCCACAGCCCGTTTGCTTAGCACGCTCGCCAGCATCTCGCTATCAGCGATGTGGATGCGCGTGCCCAGTCGCGGCGGCAGGCGGGGATTGATGAAATCGCCCAAAGCGTTGTCGTAGTAACCGAGGACGTTGACCGTGATGGTGAAGAGCTCGCTGTCCTGCCCTTCATATCCGATCATCGCGGCTAACTGCTGCGGCGGGACGCTGGGTTCGGCCAGGAAGCTGTCGGGCAGGAGCCGGGCTGGCATGCGGCCCGTGATACGGCCCAGCACGCGCCGGGATTCTCCGTCGACATCGGCGTCATAGTAGACAAACTCTCCGACTTTGGCCGTCTCCGAGCGATCTGGCGTGACGAAGACGTATTCGTGGGCGCTCTCACCAGGCCCTTTGGTTGTGCCGAGAGGCCTTCGATCGATCATCGGGCACCCCCCATCGGCCCAACGTAGGCGCGCCAGCTTAGCTCGTTCTGCAGCACGTCAAGCTGAGAAGCGCTGTCCGGGAAGAGCTCTCGGAGCCGACCAATGATGCCGCGGAGGAGATGGTGCGCCAAGGGGTTTCCCTGTGCCAGAAGGAGTGGCGCATAGCCGAGGCGCACGCCAGGGTGCGCGCTCGACGGGGGGCGATGGAACGTGCGTACGGCGTCGTCGTCCATCGGCTCAACCTGGGCGTCGATCTGCGCAGCCAGCGTGGGGACGCCCTGAACAGCGCCTCCATCGGGGGTCACAAGCCCCAAGGCCGTGATGCCGACCAGCGTTACCTTCTCCGCCAGATAATCCGGCGAGAAGACCGCCAGATCGGGCTCCGGTGACAGCCGCGGACCTAAGCTGCCGAAGTCCGGATTGAGAAGGACCGTGTCGTAGATCACGCCGACGAGATACCGTCCGTCCTCGCCTAGCGCGACCCGGACGAAGGTGCCGAAGGCATAGTCTTCCGGTGCCGGGGGCTCTGCTACCTCGGTTTCGCCGTAGATCTGACAAATATAGTCAGTATGTGAGTTGGATTTGACCAGTTTGCCTATGTACATATGCTTCACACATTCTACTCTGAACTAAGAAAAAGCGTCTGCCACACACTCCCACTATCAGGATCGCAGCTCCGGCTCATGCCAGGCTGGAGCCCTCAGCTTGAGAACCGTCATCGTCGTCCGCGTTTGCTGATCGCCTTACGCCGGAATCGCAGCGGAAGGTGGCGCCGCCTCACGAACTCCTGAAGGACGCGGTAGAAGCGCTCCCGGTCCTGGTGCGTGATCACGGCGACGGCATCGGCGGTCTCAACAGCGTAGGGATAGCCGTTGCCCACGATGCATTCAGCGCGAACGATGTCCACCACACGCTCCAGCTCGCCAGCCTCAAGAATCCACCTTGGTAGATCCAGCCTCGCTGGAGGCCCATCCGCCGTGGTCTTGAGGTAGACAAAGACCACGTCCTCATAGTATTTGCCGCCTCCGTCTCCTTCAAGGGGCTCCACCTGGTCGTCGCGAGCGCAGATCCAGGCGGTGGTCCGCTCGCCCCAACCCATGCGAGGGCGAATCAGCGCCCCGTCACTGAGGGTCCGGGCACCACGGCTCTCCGTCAAAGTATTGAGCATAGTCAGGAGGTCGCTGGCCATACTGGTGTCGATGAAGCCCACCAACGGCACCCGGGTCCTTTCAGAGGCTGCCATCAGTGCTTTCACAGCCTGGATGTAGCGGCGCTGTCGCTCCGGACGCATCTGCTGGACGAAAGAGACGATCAGAGAGCCGTCAAAGAAGCACACCGGCTTCGGAGCGGCCTCGGCGTAGGTCTCCATCCAGACCATCAGGTACTCACACTCCCCGATGAAGCGCTGGAGATTGACCCGCCAGTCTGGAAAGCCTTGGGCGCCCGTCTCGTCCCCCAACTCGTCCGGGGCCAACACTTCGAACTCGATGCTCTTGACGTAATCGCCGCCGGCAGTGTGAGGGTTGACGAACCACCCGATCTGGATGGCACCCACAGGGAACGAAAGCTCTGTGCTGGGCGCAATTTGAGATCCGTCAACGGCGATCGTGGGCACGCCCGCCAGCACCTCAAGCGCCCACGCGCGTGCTTGCTCGTGGTTCTCCCAGTCGTGCTCAAAGGGCACGATCAGCTGCGGGTAGACGTCGTGCTCAGCGGTGGGCCGGGCCCCGGGCCACACGGTCGAGGCGAGGCGCGCCTCGACCTCCTCACGGCTGAGCTGCGTCAGCTCCGCCAGCGCCGTCTCGTAGGCGACCAAGGCGTTGGCATGTTTCGCCTCGTAACTGGCAAAGCGCTCGGCCTTTGCCTCCAGCGCGGCGATGACTTTCTCTCTGTGGAACATGTCTCTTTGCCCTACTCCTCGCCCAATCCAAAGGCTGCAGCCGATTCCCGCGATGGCTCGCCGGTGTCGACAAAGCTGACCCCGTTCTCCTTCCAGACGCGCACGATGTGATCGGTGTCCTGCTCAAAGGTGTCGTCGTGGCTGATCACGAAGAGCTGTGAGAATCCCTTGACGTTCAGAATCTGGCGGGCCAAGTTGAACCGTCGTTCTGCGTCCAGGTTAGCCGTCGGCTCATCGAAAAAGGCCATATCAATCGTCGAGGTCTCCCGCAGCAACGCGAGGCGCACCGCGAGCGCGGCTGCCATCTGCTCGCCCCCGGAGAGCTGCTGGAAGGTGCGCTCTCGACCTTGGGTCTTGAGGACCACGTCGTAGTCCTCGGTCCAGCGCAGACGTGAGCCTGTCGTCTGCATGATGTCGGCGTAGAGACGATCAGCGTGCAATGAGATGATCTCGACCAAGGCCCGCGTGATCTCTGGTCCGGCGCTGCGCAGCACGCTCCGCAGATAGGTTAGGAGTCTGTGGGTCTCGTCGAGTTCCTCGCGTCGCGTGCGCGCTGCGGTTAAATCCTTCTCTGCGGTCTCCAGACGCTCAATTCGTGCGACCACCTCTTCTTGCTGTGCGTGACGTTGCTGGATGCGCTCTTCGCATCGGGCCAATGCGGTGTCCAACTCGCGCTGCTCCAGGAGCAAGCTTTGATGTAGGTCCGCGTCGTAATCGGCGGCGACGGTTGCTCGGGCCTCAACCTGATCGGTGTACACGGATTCGGCGCTCTTCAGCGCGGCGAGTAAGTCCTCTACTGCTTTCTGGCGCGCTTCAAGGGCACCGGCTTCTCGGGCGTGCTCCAGGTAGCGCTCGTGTGCCTCGGCATGATCGGTCAGGGCCTGACGCTCAGACGCTAGCTGGACCTCCAAATCCGCATAGGCCTTTAGTTGGGCTGCGATCTGCTCCGCGTCCTCCTCCAGCAGCCTAATCGTACCACGCGCCTGCTCGAGCGCCTCTTTGACTATGGCCTCGCGATCGGCGATGCTGACGGCACGCTCGTAGGCGTGGCGCGGATCCCCGAGAGCCTCAATCTCGGCTTTTAGCCTTGCCAGCTCGTCGGGTGCTGTCTCCAGCTCCACGATTCGCTGCTTAACCTCGGCGAGGGTCTTGCGCTGCAACGCCAGATCTGCCTCCAGCGTCTCAACGTCTGCCTGACGGGGGAGGGCATGAACCTCGACCTCGCGTGCCTGCACGCGCGCTAATTGCGCATCCCGTGCCGCCGTGACCTGATCGAGCTGTGGCTTCAGTTCCTCGATCTGTGCCTCGAGTGCCGCCAATCGCTCCTGTTCCGTGTCGAGGGCCTCTGCCACGGCCTCAACCGTCTCCTTGCGTGCTCTCACGCTCCTGCTTTGCTCCTCGATCTGCTGCTCGAGGCCCATCACTTCTTCCAAGCGCGGTAGGCTCTTTCGTTCTCCCTCCAGCGACTCAATCTCTTGAGCCTTACGTTGTCGCCGGCTGGTCACCTCTTCTAGCGCGGCTCGAGCCTCGGCCTCAGCCCGACGGTGTGCCTCAGCCTGTTCCTCGTAGTCCGTGCGGAGCTTTGCGCGGTGTTCCGGTGTCAACGGCTGCCCGCAGACGGGGCACTCAGGCTCCTCCGATGCCGACAGCATCGCAAGCTGTGCGGCAACGTGAGCAGCGCGGGTCCGATGGGAAGCGACCTCAGCGGTGAGCTCCTGTTGGTCGGCCTCCAGCGCCTCGGTCTCGGCACGCAATAGCGTGATAGCCTCGTCGAGTTTAGCCAGCGCCGTCCACCTCTCGCGGATAGCTGTCAATTTGGAGTTGAGCATATGCAAACGGGCCTCTTCACGCTCTAGAGCTTGGCTTTCGGACGTCAGCCGGCTGCCGGCGGCGTCGATCTGGGCTGCAACGTGTGCCCTCTCGTGCTCTAGCGTGAGCATCTTCTCGCTCAGCCGCTCGCGCTCCTGTCTTAGTGCGTCGAGCTCCGCCCCCAACGCCTTCAGCTCGGCGATCTTCTCCTCTCGTGCCTTGAACCCGACGGACGCTTCGTCGTGCGCTTGCTCCAACTCAGAGAGGCGCGATGACTCACGGCTCAGATCGTGCTCGGCGACGGTCAGTTGCTGGACCTTGGCCTTGGCCCTTTCGAGTGCCGCCTCGAGCTCGGTCTGTCTGTCGACTTCGGGCTTGAGGCGTGCCATCGTGGCCTTTGCCTCCTCGATGGCCTCCATATCCTGAGCCAGTCCGGTGTACCGCTCCTGGGTGACCGCCAATGTCTTCGCCACGTCCTGCTGTTCGGATCGGAATTGATCTCGCTCGGCGCGCCGCGACTCCAGCGCTGCCAAAGTCTCCTGAGCCGCCAGGTAGGCCTCGTGGCCCTCCTTCGTCTCGTTGACAACTTTCTCAGCCCTCTGTGAGGCAGCGAGCGCTTCCTCGCTACTCTGCAGCCGAACCCTGGTCGCCTTCACCGTCGCTTCTGCCTGCGCGATTGCCTTATCCAGCTGATCCATCTGGTCCTTGCGTTCCGCGAGTACGGCAAGGTGCGCCGTAACTTCTGTGAGGTCGGCCTCCTGTTCTGCCTTTGCGGCTAGGTCGCCCTCGATCTCCGAGTGTAGCGCGGCGCGTCTCTCCCGGAGCTGAGGAAGGGGCTCGACCTGCGCTGCCAGTCCTGCAATACGGGTCTCTTCAGAGGTGATCATTTGATTCAGCCGCCGCTCCGGCTCGCGCAGCCCTTCCCAAACACGCTCGTACTCATCGACGCGGAGCAAGGGGTTGAAGATGTCTTTGCGACGGCTGGGTGTCTCGAGGAAAGCCGCAGTCAGGAGCCCCTGGGGAACGCCCACGGCGTCGCGAAAGAGGACGGCAAGGTCCGCCGAGGGGTCGAGGCCGAGGAACTCCTGTAACCAGATCATGGATTCACGGCTGCCGTCGGTGAGCTTTTGATCGAGCTCCGGGTCGTAGACGTAGTGTTGGCTGTAGCTACCGCACTTCCGGACCACCTGGTAGCATCGACCGTCGCGATCCTCGACGTGCACCGTGACCGTCGCCACCTTTTCGCCTTCTCGCACGAGATCAGCTTGGGAGACAGCCAGATAGCCAAAGAGCGCAAAGCCGATGGCCTCCAGGAGTGTGCTCTTTCCTGCGCCGTTGTGACCACAGATGGCATTGGTTCCGGGCGCGAAGCTCACGCGAGCTCGCGTGTAGCTCTTCACATTCTCCAGATCGACTTGGGTGATGCGCATCCTATGCCTCCGCCGCTTCCTGTTCGGTTGCAAGCTCGACGCGCAGGCGCTCAAGGTGCTGGATGATCGCCTCTGGCGCGCTTGACTCAAGGACAAGCCGCTTTAACTCGAGGGCTCCAGCGGTCCAGGCTTCGGCATGGTCGCGATAGCGGGCATCACGCTCCAGCAGGTCTTGGATGATGGCGCGTTCCAATTCGGGGCGGCTGCTCTGCTCGCCGAACTGGATGTCGAACTCCGCTGGTGTTGTGGCATTGCGGACGCGCACCATCAGGGGCTTCCATGCCTCATGAATCAGACTCTCCAGGTAGGTCAGGTCGAGATCATAGCGGTTGAAAGGTAATGTGCCCACTAAGGACAACTCGATCACGGGCTGGGGGTCACGGGATATTGCTGTGTCCTTGCGGCGGATCAAGCGGCGCGCGGCGTCGTAGACAGCGTTCGGATCCATGAGGGCATCGACCTTAAGCGGGAATCTGTGAAACGGGCGGCGCGGCGGGCTTGGGGGTGCCAGGATCTCCGCCTTATGAGGCGGGTCGTTGCCCGGCATAATCTCCGCGAGCACGTACCCTCGCTGAGGCCACGCTTCTTCATCCATGCCGCAGGTCTCCGGCGAGCCAGGATTGTAGATCCAGTCACCAACGACGTAGGGCTTGTGGATGTGTCCTAACGCGACATAGTCAACGTGGTCACGGAGCAAGGCTACGTCACTGAGCTTCAGCTTTCCGACGTGCGGCAACTGCCCCTCGAGGCCCGCGTGCATCATCGCGATCGTGTAGCGGACATCGTTGGATGGCGCCTCCTCGAGGGCTTGGGCCAGCGCTTGGACCACCCTGCCCGTGGAGGCACCGTAGTATCTGAGCCCGTAGACCCTCACTCCATCGGGAAGGTCGACATAGGCGCCCCCATCCGGACCGTGGGGTTCTAGAATGGCGCGGCCCTCCTCAAAACGAGGGTTCAGCAGCTTCAGATAGTCGAGGGCGTCGAGGAAGTCCATCCACGAGGTCTGCTCCCGGTAGTCGGCCTTCTCGTGGTTCCCCTCGACGGCCAGGACCGGGATGTGAGCGTCCCTGAGGTTTGTCAGTCCAGCGATTGCGACCCGCATCGCCAGCGGTTCGACGGTGCGTTTCTCAAAGAGGTCGCCAGCCAGCAGGACGAAATCCACCTTCTGAGCGATGGCTTCTTCGGTCAAGTGCAGGAAGACCTTGCTGAAGTCGTTAAAGCGCTCCTTTAAGCCATATTGTTGATACCCGAGATGGACATCCGCTATGTGCATGAAGCGCATAGATGGTTCCTCCACATCCTTGAGCGACTCGCCCACCTAGCGAAAAGTTCAGCCTAGCAGGCGCGGCCTCGGTCGCGGTCCGCGAGCACAGACAGCGTTACAGTGCCCATTGCGAGCCAACTGCAGAGCAGAGTGTAGCCGAAACCTTGAGGATGGACAACCGTAGACGCCGACAGACCTGCTGCGTGGCCCCACAC
>JBNGDL010000042.1:0-2532 GCA_049975205.1 Anaerolineae bacterium
GTGTTGTAAAGTTGCTCAGGGATAGAGACGATTGATCATCCTTGGATAGGGGATCGTCTCTCGAATGTGATCAATACCGCAAATCCATGCCACGGTTCGTTCGACGCCGAGGCCAAAGCCGCTGTGGGGGACACTCCCATAACGGCGGAGGTCAATGTACCACCGGAACGCGTCCTCAGGCAGCTCGTGCTCCCGGATGCGCCGCAGCAACAGCTCGGGATCTGAGATGCGTTCACTCCCGCCGGTGATCTCTCCGTATCCCTCAGGGGCAAGGAGATCGACGCTCTTTGACACATCCGGTCGGCCCGGCCAGGGCTCCATGTAGAAAGCCTTGGCTGCTGTCGGATAACCGTAGACGAAAACGGGCTTCTCAAAGAGCTGGGTCAATTGGGTCTCGTGAGGCGATCCAAAGTCGCTACCCCACTCGATCTGCAGGAGTTCCCTCAACTCGGAGTCGTCAGTCTGCTCTCGGATCTCGGCCAACTTCTCCAGGGCGTCGTCATACGAGATGCGGGGGAAAGGCGGCACGATGCGCTCAAGTGCGGAGGTGTCCCGTTCCAGCGAGACAAGTTCATTCCGGCACTCCTTGAGCGTCTGTTGGACGATGTACGAGATGAACTGCTCCTCGATCTCCATCAGCTGGTCTAGGTCGCAGAAGGCCATCTCAGGTTCAACCATCCAGAACTCCGTCAGATGCCGGCGGGTCTTTGACTTCTCCGCCCTGAAGGTGGGACCAAAGCAGTAGACCTTGCCAAAAGCGTAGATGTCGGCCTCGTTGTAGAGCTGACCGCTCTGGGCCAAGTAGGCCTCTCCCTCGTCGAAGTATTCGGTGGCAAAGAGAGTCGTCGTGCCCTCGCAGGCGGCCGGGGTCAGAATGGGCGTGTCGACCAGCATAAAGCCATTTGTGTCCAGCCACTCCCGAATGGCACGAATCACGGTGGCGCGGACACGCAGAATCGCCCATTGGCTCGGCATACGGATCCACAGATGGCGGTGGTCCGAGAGGAAATCAACGCCGTGTTCCTTGAGAGCAATCGGGTACTCGCCCTCCACAGCCTGCACGATCTCAAGATCCGTGATTCCGATCTCATATCCGCCGGGGATACCGGGAGCGCGCCCGTCGGCGCGGACCCGCCCCGTCACGATGACAGAAGACTCCTGGGGAATGTGCGCGATGACATCGAAGAGATTGGGATCGAGGTCCCGCTCAAAGGCCACGCACTGTACAAACCCGTAGCCGTCCCGCACCAGAAGAAAGACCAGCTTTCCTGTATGGGTGCGGTTGTAGACCCAGCCTTCTAGGGAGATGTCCTCCCCAACGTAATCGGCAATCTCTCTTGCCCGAATCACCGGTGGCATCTCTCTCCTCCTTTAGGAAAGCCAGCGGTCAGAATCAACCGCCAGATTCGAAGACCCTTAGTTACTGAGATCCTCAATCGCGTGTCTATGAATTATTTGGCGTCGGCTGCTGCCGCTGCTCAAGGCGTCGTGCTTCCTTCCGTCGCTTCCGAAACCGATTGACAAAGAAATAAACAGCTGCCAAGACGACGGCGATGATGACCAGAGTCTCGTACCGGTCGATGAACTCCGCAACCAGGCTCCACTGAGCCCCCAGCAAGCGTCCGGCATACGCGAGAAGGAAGCTCCACAAAGCAGTGCCGATGGCCGTATAGAGCGAAAAGCGCCCGACGTGCATACTGGCAAGCCCCGCCGGGACGGAGATCAGGCTCCGGACGATCGGAACCATCCGACCGAAGAAGATGACATATTCTCCCCAGCGATCGAACCATGACAATGCCACATCGAGGTCGCTCTCAGAGAGCATAAACCACTTTCCGAACCGCTTGAGCAGATACCGGACCCGGCTCTCGTCAAACCACTTCCCAAGAGCATAGAAGAAAAAGGCCCCCGCCACGGACCCAATCGCCCCCACGATCGTTACCCCGAGCAGCGTGAAACCCGTTGCATCGTCCAAGGTCAACCAGCCGGCCAGCGGCAGCACGACCTCCGAGGGGATGGGGGGGAAGACGTTTTCCAAAAACATGACGAGGCCCAGACCTGGATAGCCCAAGGTCTGGATGATGCTCAAGGCCCACTCATTGATCGCACTCAGGATATCGGCTAGACCCATTTACACTCTCCAAGAATGATCCGGGCTCCTGTAAGAAGCCGGAGCCCGATTGACAACCTATAGTCAAACCAGACTGGATTATACCATGTTCCGAGTTCTCACCCCGTCCCATGCGCGATGGCGTAGCGGTAGGCGGTCTCCGCCACCTCTGCTAGGCGATCCCAGCTGTACCGTCTGTGAACATCCTTCTTTGCTGCCGCTCCCATAGGCCTCAGCCGCTGTGGCTCAACCAGCAACTCAAGGACCGCTTCCGCAAAGGCGAGATCGTCGTCCGGCGCTACCAGGCGCCCGGTCTTCCCCTCCACGATGACTTCACCAATCTGCCCAACGGCGTCGCCAACGACGGGAATGCCCGCGGAGAGCAGATCCAGCAGCTTCACAGGGCACTTGGTCCGATTGAG
>JBNGDL010000042.1:2632-18965 GCA_049975205.1 Anaerolineae bacterium
GAATGCCCGCGGAGAGCAGATCCAGCAGCTTCACAGGGCACTTGGTCCGATTGAGAAGGGTGTCGTCAAAAGGATAGATGGCGACATCAGCAGCCCCGAAATATCGAGGCAAAGTCGCCTCGGTGCCCCAGCCAACGTAGACCAGGTCCGCGTCGGGTATGTCAGAGGTCGAGGCAATGACATGCCAGCCGTGGGACTGGGCCATCCGCAGTAGTCGTTCCTCTTCCTTGGCAAAGCCCTTGCCAACAATCAAGAAACGCACCTCGGGTCGTCGGGCACGCACCAGCTGCATGATGCGCCAAAGTCGATCAAGCTCAAACTCAAAAAACCGCGTGTAGAGCAGGACCGTCGGACGTCCACCGTTGTCGAAGGGGAGGACCTGCTGCGGGCGCACGCCGTTAGGCAGGTAATAGACCCGCTCTGAAGGCCCCCCCATGGACCAGACCAAGGTCTGCAGCGCACGGCTGGCCACGGTCACCGCCGCCGCGCGCGTCAGTCCCCAGCGTTCCTGCCAGGCGAAGACCCGCTGGAGCCACCGCGGATAGTCACCCTGATCATTCCAGCCGCCAGGCCCTTCCCAATCGTCGGCGTCGACGACCACGGGATACCGGCGGAATAACCTCCAGTGGACAAGTCCTGCATAGGCCTTGGGTTTGAACGCGTGGACCACATTCGGAGTCAGCTCCTGGATCCTCTGGACCAGGCTTCGCGTAAGCTGCCACTGGAACCAACCGGGTATCCCCCGCGGCAGCATCATGTTCTCGATTCGGACGCCCTCCTCACACCAGCTGTGTCCCGCGTCGTCGGGGTTCTGCCATGGCGGGAGCAGCATCGTGACGGTGTGCCCGCGGGCAGCCAGAGCCTTACCCAGAGGCAAAGCGCGCACGCGCATCGTCATTCTCGGCTGCAGGCCAAAGGGCCCAACCATCACGATCCTCTGTGGCGCGGTCATAGGGTTAGAGTCCAGGCAGCGGCGCAGATTCCGGCGGCGGTGCCAGCCGCTCCGCGATAGGACGGAAGCTTCGCCGGTGTAAGGGGCAGACACCCAATCGGTCCAGAGCTTCGCGGTGTTGGGGAGTTCCGTAGCCCTTATGCTGAGCAAATCCATAGCCGGGGAACGTGGTCTCGGCGGTCTCGACCATCCAGCGATCTCGAGACACCTTGGCTACGATGCTGGCTGCGGCTACGGAGAGCGAGGTCGCGTCGGCGCGTGGAAACCCCTTCTGAGGTAAGCGGAGCAAGGGCAGTGTCAAGTTATCGAGGATGAGTGCCTGAGGGGTAACCTCCAACACCTTAAGGGCCCGCTGCATAGCGAGCTGGGTCGCGGGGACGATCCCCAGGGTATCGATCTCGTCCACATCTGCGTAACCAATGCCCACTGCAGAGGCTACGTCGCAGATGGTTGCAAAGGACCTTTCACGTTGCTGAGGCGTGAGCGTCTTAGAATCCCTCACTGGCAGGTCCCTCAATGCCGCCAGCTTCGCGGCGTCGTGAGGCAGGATAACCGCGCCGGCATAGACCGGGCCGGCCCAAGGACCTCGCCCAGCCTCATCAAGGCCGGCGACCCGGACCCACCCCTCCTCCCAAAAAGCCTCCTCGACCTCTGTCGTGGGAAGGATCGAGCCAGTGTGACGCACACTTTCTCTTACTTGGTCATTCATGCTAAAACTCATTGTGCCATGAAGCCGTTGATTGCCAAACTCCAAGGGCCGGGCAGATGCCGGTCCGGACAAAACCCTCCTAAGGAAGACGTCGAGCACAAAGGGGCTTGAGTCAGAAAGACAAGTTGCGTTTTTGCCCGAGTGGTTTTATACTATATTCATACCTAACACTCGCTGCCCTCATAGCAGATGTAGCTGGAGGCTACGATGGAGTTCCTTGACGATATTCTAAACCAACAGGAATCCAGCAAGCAGCCACAGAAGAAGAAACCAGAGGTCACTCAGAGACCCGTCTTCGAAGAAACGAACCCCTGGCAGGATCTGTTGGAAGGTATCACCTATGAGGAACCGACTGAGGAGCCACGCCAGCCGGGCGGGCGCCCAGAGGGGGCTATGACCCCACTGCAGAAGGTCGTGTTAGGTGGGCTTGGTCTGGCGGTCTTGGTCGTGTGGGTCGTGGTTGCGTTCATCATCTCGCGTGGCACAGCTGCGCGACCGCCATCGACGGAGGCAGGGGCGATAGCTGACGCAGCCCAGGAAGGCGCGGTTGGCGCGCCCAGCGTCGACGAGGGGACACCAACCCCCACGCCCACGGTTACGCCCACCCCCACCGCAACGCCGGGCGCGGCTGTCTTTACCCGTTTCGACCGGCAGATCGAGCGGGAGCCTACCAATCTCGAGCTCATCCTGCGACGCGGGCGCGAGTATCTGGCTATGGGCGCCTATAAGGCAGCGCGCGGTGACTTCGAAAAAGCCATAACCCTCAACGACGCCGTTCCCGATGCCTACGCGGGCCTGGGCTGGGCGCATTTCTACCTCTGGGATTGGGACAAAGCCGAAGCAGCCTTCGACCAAGCGCTAGAGTTGCAGCCTAACCTCATTGAGGCTTACTACGGCCTGGGTAGACTCAGCTATTTGAAGGGCAACTACGCCGCAGCCGCTGCGGCCTACGACCAAGCAGCAGAAATCAATCCCGAGGATGCCGAGGCTGAAGCCCGGCTCGGCATTGCGGCAGCGCGCCAAGGAGACCTAGACGAGGCGCACGGCGCAGTGTTCCGCGCAATGGCGCAGAATGACAACCTAGCGATTGTCTACGTTGCGCAGTCCTGGGCGCGTCGGATCGAGAACCCACCGGATGTCGACGGCGCCCAGGGCGACCTGTTGTATGCTCAAGAAATGGCGCCTAACGAGTTCCTGACGCTTAACGCACTAGCTCACTTCTACGTTGACTTTCGTCCCGAGCGCCTGGTCGAGGCGGAGCAACTGGCCATTTACGCCCGCAACTGGGCGGAGAATGAGATCGACAAGGCGGTTGCCCTGCAGACCCTGGGCCGCATCTACCTGGAGCAAGGACGCCTTGCCGAGGCCCGCGGCGTCCTGGTAGAGGCGGCAGAGATGGCGACGGTCAACGACGAGATCTTGTTAGCCGGCTTGGCAGAGGACCTGGCCAAAGCTCAGGAGTAGGTCTTGACGTCCTCTAGCCACTCCTTCAGATACTGACCCGTGTAGGACTGCTCGTTCTGAGCTATATCCTCGGGCGGCCCCTGAGCGACGAGCTCACCGCCCGCGTCGCCGCCCTCCGGCCCAAGGTCGATGATCCAATCCGCGACCTTGATCACGTCAGGGTTATGCTCGATCACGACCACGGTATTGCCGGTGTCGGCAATGCGCTGAAGCACCTCTATCAGCTTGTCTACGTCAGCTGCATGTAACCCAACCGTCGGCTCGTCCAGCAGATAGAGCGTGCGCCCCGTGGGACGCTTGGAGAGCTCTCGCGCCAACTTGACCCGCTGCGCCTCACCGCCAGAGAGAGTAGGCGCCGGCTGCCCAAGCCGGATATAGCCCAGGCCCACATCGTAGAGGGTTTGCAGCCGTCGGGTGATCTTGGGCATCGCCGAGAAAAACTCCAGTGCCTCCGTCACGGTCAGGTCCAGGACATCGGCAATATTGAGTCCTTTGTATCGGATCTGCAGCGTCTCCCGATTGTAACGTCGCCCGTGGCAGACATCGCACGGAACGTAGACCTCCGGCAAGAACTGCATCTCGATCCGCAACTCGCCCTGCCCCCCACAGGCCTCACATCGTCCGCCCTTCACATTGAAGGAGAAGCGCCCACGCTTATAGCCGCGAATCCGGGACTCGGGCAACTTGGCAAAGAGATCCCGAATGGGGCCAAAGACGTGCGTGTACGTCGCCGGGTTCGATCGTGGCGTCCGACCGATCGGGGACTGGTCGATGTTGACTACCTTATCGATATACTCATAGCCCTCGACCGCGTCGCATTCACCAGCCGGTTCCCGAGATCCCCTGATCAACTGCGCCAAGCGAGGATACAACGTCTCCACGATCAGTGAACTCTTTCCTGAGCCAGATACGCCGGTGACGCAGACGAAGAGTCCCAGAGGCACCCGCACATCGATATCTTTGAGATTGTGCTCCCTTGCACCTCGGATCACCAGAGCCTTCCCATTCCCGCGACGACGCTCATCAGGCACCGGAATCGACTTGCGACCTGAGAGATAGGCACCGGTATGCGATGTGGGGTGATCGAGGATCGTCTCCAACGGGCCGGCAACGACGACCTCGCCCCCATGCTCGCCCGCACCCGGCCCAAGGTCCAAAATCCAATCGGCGGACCGGATGGTTTCCGCATCATGCTCGACCACAATGACGCTATTGCCAAGGTCGCGCATCTCTTTGAGAGTCTGAACCAAGCGCGCGGTATCCCGCTGGTGCAGCCCAATGCTCGGCTCGTCGAGGACGTAGAGCACACCCGTCAGGCGCGATCCCAGCTGGGTTGCCAGCCGGATGCGTTGCGCCTCGCCCCCGGAGAGGGTGCCTGCCGTGCGGTCCATACTTAGGTAGTCGAGCCCGACGTTAATGAGGAAGGACAGGCGGTTGCGGATCTCCTTCAGCGCGCGCTCAGCGATTGCGTACTCCTTCTTGCTGAGCAGCGGCGTGGTGCCGTCGGTCGGCGCCTCGCGTGTGTCGATCAACAGGTCGATCCACGCCTGCAAGCGCGTGACGGGCCAGCGCGTCAACTCATCGATCGGCTTCTCCGCCACGGTCACAGCACGGGCGACATCATTCAGCCGTGAGCCTTGACATGCCTTACATGGGGTCCGGCTCATCACCTCTTCAATCTTGCCACGGATGTAATCAGAGGATGTCTCGTCGTAACGGCGCTGTAGATTCGGGATGACGCCTTCCCAGCGACGCACCCCAGACCAGAACCCACGGCTCGTCTCATAGGAGACGGGCACACGCTCCCGGCCCGTCCCATAGAGAATGATCCGTTGTTGGGCGTCACTCAGCTCCTTCCAGGGCTGGTCAGGATCAATCCCGTAATGCTCAGCAACGCTCTCCAGGATCTGCCAACTGGTGCTGTCGTGATCCTCAGGCATACCGTAAGCAATGGCCCCTTCCTTCAGAGCGTTGTTCTTGTTCGGGACGATCAGGTCAGGGTCCAGCTCCAGCTTGTACCCAAGACCTTCGCACACGGGACATGCCCCATGAGGCGTGTTGAAAGAGAAGGAGCGAGGCTCAATCTCAGGAATACTGATGTTGCAGACAGGACAGGAGAGACGCTCGGAGTATAGCACGTCGCCCTCCGGCTGCGCCTCTTTGTCCGGTGACCGCACCACATTCACGATCATCACGCCGTCACCGAGACGTAATGACGTCTCGACAGAGTCGGTCACCCGGCTGACGAAATCACGATAGACCTCGGTTTCGCTCTCTTCAGGATCCGGCACGACCAGGCGATCCACCACAGCTTCGATGTCGTGCAGCTTGTAGCGATCCAGCTCCGGGACCTCCTCTAGGTCATAGACGTTGCCGTCGACTCGCACACGCACGAATCCCAACTTACGAGCTTCCTCGATGATCGGGCGGTGGTGGCCCTTCCGGGCGCGCACCAGCGGAGCTAAGACCTGAAATCGTGTGGCGGGAGGCATGTCCAGAATAGAATCCACAATCTCCTGAGCGCTCTGCTGGGTCACGGGGCGACCGCACTCAGGGCAATGGGGGATACCGATCCGCGCGTAGATCAGCCGGAGATAGTCGTAGATCTCGGTCACGGTCCCAACCGTAGAGCGAGGATTGTGCGAGACACCCTTCTGATCAATTGCGATGGCCGGGCTAAGCCCCTCGATAAGCTCGACGTCGGGCTTGTTCATCTGCCCCAGGAACTGTCGGGCATAGGCACTCAGCGATTCGATATAGCGGCGCTGCCCCTCAGCAAAGATCGTGTCGAACGCCAGGGATGATTTGCCCGAACCGGACAAACCGGTGATCACCACCAGCTTGTTCTTCGGGATATCAACGTTGACGTTCTTTAGGTTATGCTCCCGAGCACCTCGGATAATCAGTTCTTCGCTCGCCATACTATCTCCCGCGCCTCCTCTTTGACCCAACTGCAAAACTCTATTATAGCACCATTCGCCCGTCGAACTAGGTACAAATGTTCTATCCGGACCACATCCAGATATTGACAGAGGCGGCCTTCATGGTATCATTTTTATGGAGTGGCTTAGCACTCCGGGTTCGAGAGTGCTAAGCGGAGGCATTGGGTCGATCCTTCCCCTGCAGCGAGCAGAGATGCGCAGGGGATGTATGCTATGGGTCTTATAGCGGTCGCGGCGCACACTTCTCGTGTTAGCCGCAGGGATGGTAGCAGAGCTATGGCGGAATCACAGACACTGACACCACGGCAGGAGATCCTGCTTAGGTTGATCGTGAAAGAGCACGTGGAGACGGCCGGCACGGTGGCCTCCCGTACTCTCGTGGACAACTATCACCTGGATGTGAGCCCGGCTACGGTGCGCAACGAGATGGCGCGCCTTGAGGAGCTTGGCTTCTTGCTTCAGCCTCACACCTCCGCAGGTCGCGTGCCCACGGAAGCCGGTTTCCGGTACTTCGTGGAGCGGTTGATGGAGGAGCGCTCGCTCCCGCAAAATGAGCAGCGAATGATCGCGCACCAGTTCTATCAGGCCCGGGAGCACATCGAGGAGTGGCTGCCCCTGGCCTCGACGGTCTTAGCACGGGCGGCGCAAGCTGCTGCCATTCTCACGGCACCGCGAACCACACAGCCTATGTTCAAGCACCTCGAGCTTATCGCCACCCACGGGCGCGCCGTTCTGCTTATCCTGGTCCTCGACGGAGGAACCATCGAGCAGCAGATGCTGGTGCTCTCTGAGTCAATGAGCCAGAACGCGCTTCGCGAGGCCGCCGATCGCCTGAATCAGGTCTGCGCAGGACTGAACACCAGTCAGATCGAAAGCCATATGAGCGAGTTCCCACCCTTGGAGACCGATGTGGCTCGGATCGTTCTAGATATGATGCACGAGGCTGAGGGAGAGCCCTCCGACGACATCTACTATCATGGGCTCTCGGAGCTTCTGCAGACGCCGGAGTTTTCCGTAACGGAAGAAGCGTCCACGACGCTGGTCCGGGTGTTGGAGGAGCGGAGTCTGCTCCAGGCAGTCCTTGCCGAGACGTTAACGCCTTCTGTGGGCATCGGCAGCGTCCGCGTTTTGATCGGCGGAGAGGGCCGTTGGGACGAGCTCCGCACCTGCAGTATGATTGTTGCGCGCTACGGCGTCGCCAACTACGCAACCGGGGCCCTTGGCGTGGTGGGCCCGCTCCGGATGCATTATGGTCGTGCGGTGTCCGCCGTTCGCTTTGTGGCCAATGCCTTAGGTGAGCTGGTCTACGACATCTACCAGCCCGACACCGGAACAGATTTCCAGGTCGATTCTGGGACCACTCCGTCGGATGGCTAGATGCCGTCTCGAACTCGGAGACTAGAGAGCTCCCTACAAACGCGCTATCATAACGATGTTCTTGATGACAACAACTTATCGGAGGCGAGTAGATTATGACAAAAGATGATCTCGAGGAAAAAGCCGTCTTGGAGGAGACAGCTGGTGACCAATCATCCGAAGACGATGAGACGGGCGCGGAAGAGGCCTCACTGACGGAGACCGATGAAGAGATCCGAGCCCTCGAGGAGAAATTGGCAGAGGTCGAGACCAAACTTGCAGAGGCGGAGAAGATAACCGCTGAGTATTTGGATGGCTGGCAAAGAGCTCAGGCCGCTTTCGCCAACTTCAGGAAGCGGACCGAGGCAGAGCAGAGCGAGTGGACCAGCAGGGCCAATGCCCGCCTGCTGTCGCGGATTCTGCCGGTGCTCGACGACTTCAAGCGCGCCTTCGAGACCGTGCCAGAGAAGTACCAAGAGGACGATTGGATCAAGGGCCTGCATCTGGTGGAACGGAAGCTCAAGTCAGTCCTTGACTCGGAGAACGTCAAGGCTATGGAGCTCAGCCCCGGCGACGCCTTTGATCCCAACCTGCACGAGGCCGTGCTCTACCAGGAGGTGCCCGGTTTCGAGGAGGGGGATATCGTCGCGGAGATTGAGACGGGCTACACGATCGGCGACCGCATTTTGCGCCCGGCCCTCGTGGTTGTTGCGAAGGGATCAGCGGCTCCTGCATCAGCGGAGACCTCCGTCGAGGCGGAGGAAGCTGAGGGCGCAGCACAGATGCCAGAGTCTGAGGTAAGCGCTGAAGCGACCACGTCTCAGAATGAGGATGTGGAAGAGACTAAAGAGCCAATGTCGGAGCGTGAGTCAGACCTTGGTGACCGGGCATAGTATGATGGTTGCGACGGTACGACCAACCGATTACGCTGGACCTACAGATGGCTCCTTAGAGACGATGCCAGCAGGCCGCGAGTCTCTGCCGATGCTGCCAAGCGTGGGATGATGGAGTTAGTATGAGCCAAGATTACTACAGTGTATTGGGGGTTTCGCGCGATGCCAGCCCCGAGGAGATCAAGAAAGCCTATCGTCAGTTGGCGCGCAAGTACCATCCGGACGTGAGCTCGGAGCCCAACGCCGAGGACAAGTTCAAGGAGGTCAATGCCGCTTACGAGGTGCTCTCCGACGTTGAGAAGCGCGCTATGTACGACCGATATGGCACCGAGGGCCCTCCCGGGCTAGGAGGGTTCGACTTCGGCGGCATGCGCGACCCCTTCGACATCTTCGCGGAGGTCTTTGGCAACCTCGGAGGCTTTGGTGGGTTTGGGCGCAGCGGGCGCCCCGGACCACGTCGTGGCAACGACATCCGCACGTCCCTTGACATCACCTTCGAAGAGGCTGCCTTTGGGGCTGAGAAGCAGGTTGCGGTCCGCCGGCAGGAGGTCTGCCCCGTCTGCGACGGCTCTGGGGCTGAGCCCGGCACCTCACCAGAGACCTGTCCGGAGTGTGGCGGTTCGGGGCAAACAAGGCAGGTCCAGCGCACGTTGTTGGGCTCCTTTGTGAACATCACCACCTGCCAGCGTTGCCATGGGCGGGGTACGATCGTTAAGACGCCCTGTGAAGAGTGTCGCGGAACGGGTCGAGTCTATGCCACACGGGAGATCGGCGTCTCCATCCCGCCTGGTGTGGACAATGGGATCACCGTCCGGGTTTCAGGCCAGGGTGAGCCAGGGGAGCTCAACGGGCCGCCCGGCAATCTCTACATCACCCTCAACGTCAAACCGCACCCCTACTTCAAACGCCGGGGGAATGACGTTCTCCTGGAATTGCAGATCAACGTGGCGCAGGCCGCGTTGGGTGACACTGTAACCGTGCCCACCTTGGACGGCGAGCGCGAGATCACGATCCCAGCCGGGACGCAATCCGGCGGCGTCTTTCGCCTCCGGGGGCTGGGCATTCCCGTCCTGCGCGGCAGCGGCCGTGGGGATGAGCTCGTCGTCACACAGGTTGCCATCCCTAAGCGCCTCTCCGAGGAGCAGAAGGAGCTCTTCCACGAGCTAGGAAAGACCCTGGGGACCGAGGTCGTCGTCGAGGAAAAGCAGAGCTTCGTCGATCGCGTGAAGGAGGCACTGGGGCTCTGACCAACCAGTGAGGCGGCATGACGTGGCTTGAAGTCAGCGTGCGGGTCAACCCCGAAGCAGCCGAAGCGGTGGCGGAGGTCCTCAGCCGCTACGCCCCACAGGGCGTGGCCTTCGATCTGGGCACCGACGTGGACAAGGTGAGAGAAGTCACGGTCAAGGCGTACATGGTCGTCGATGACGAGATCCATACTCGGCGACGCCAAGTCGAAGCCGCGCTGGCCCATCTCAGCCACATCTGGTCAGTCATCCCCGAGCCTGCCTTTCGAGAGGTCGTCGCGCAGGATTGGACCGCCGCCTGGAAAGAGCAGATCCCCGTCATTCATCTGGGAAACCGGGTCGTGATCAAACCCTCATGGCGCACCTATACGGCGAAAGAGAACGAGATCGTCCTGGAGATGGATCCCGGGATGGCTTTCGGCAGCGGGCTGCATCCGACTACGCAGCTCTGCATCGCAGCTCTCGAGGACCTTGTAAGCCCAGGGATGAGTGTGCTGGACCTGGGCACGGGCACCGGCATCCTCGCGATGGTTGCCGCGAGGTTGGGTGCTCACCCAATCCTCGCAATCGACAACGACCGGGACGCTGTGGTCGCGGCGCGGCGCAATATCCGCGCCAATCAGCTAAGCTCGGAGATCGCTATTCGGCACGGCACACACTCCGACGTCGCTGAGGCCTACGACCTTGTGATGGCCAACATCCTCACGCCCGTTATTGTTGATATGGCGGAATCAGGTCTCGCTGAGCGCGTGCAACTCGGGGGTGCCCTCGTGGCCTCTGGCATCCTCGACACCCAGACGGAGGAGGTTGCCGAAGCCCTTCAGCGCGCAGGCTTGCGGGTCACGGGCCGGCGCCATCAGGACGAGTGGGTAGCACTCTTGGCGGAGCGTCCCACATTCGGCTGATCAGGCTCCAGCACTACCTATTCCGCGGGCCATGGCACGAACTGAACTTGGGCACGCAGCGAGACGACTTCCTCTCGCGTGCCCACACTGACGCCTTCTCGTGCGGCGGCCGCCGTACCAGCAGCTACGCCCCAGCGCGCGACCTCATCAAGGGACATTCGCTCACTCAAACCGTACAATAGGCCCGCCACAAGGGCGTCGCCTGCGCCGGTAGGATTGCGCGCAACGACCTCGGGCGGTCGTGCCCAGCACCGCCACGATGGCGAGGCTAGCATCAGACCGTCGGCCCCAAGGGAGAGCGCAACGAGAGTTATCCCCAGTTCGAGCAAGTTATCCACAGCCTGGGCTACGTCCTGTGGAAAACTCGCGGCCTTTCCCATCCACGCGGCGGCTTCCTGCAGATTTGGCTTGACGGCATAGGGACGGGCCGCAATACCCAACCGGAGTGGCTCACCGCTGGTATCCAGGAGGGCTTTCGCGCCGCGAGACTGGAGGCGCGAGATCAGATCCGCGTAAAAGTCCGGCGGTACGCCGGGAGGCAAGCTGCCGCACAAGGCCCAGAAGTCGCCCGCCTTGGCCCGCTTCGTGGCATTGTCCAGGAGTGCAGCGACCTCCTCCGACCTGATTGTGGGTCCAGCCTCATTGACCTTCACGTAGTGGCGAGCGGGGGTGTCGGTGATCACAATGTTCGTGCGTGTCTCTCCCGCGATCGGAATCAGATCGGTGGCGATCCCGAGACTTGCCAGCCCTTTCTTCAGCTTCTCCCCTGTTGGGCCACCGATGAAGCCGATCGCCACACTCTCTTTCCCCAGGGCACGTAAGGCACGCGAGACGTTAAACCCCTTTCCTCCCCAGTCTTCGCGCGTCCCCACAGCACGCGTGACTTCGTCCAGCACAATTTCTGGGACGGTCAACGTGCGATCGAGGACGGGGTTGGGGGTCACGGTGATGATCATAGTCTTTCTCCCTTCGAGGCATCCGGCGTCCAGCCCCATTATAGACATACCGCGATGGCGGGCCACCTACACCTGCCCCCCATCGTGTGGACGTTGATGCCGCCAGCTCAACCTGCGCCTGGCGTGTGGAGCTCTACAGCAATCGTAGCTGGGATGGATGCACACGCTCGTGGTTGCTCTTTCGACTCTTTTCGAGTGACCCCTGTCGTGGTAGAATGGTGGGCAGTACAATACTTTGCCCAACCTAAGAGGATATGAATACAGTAGCTGAACAGATTGACACATATATGACGGATACGACACAATCCATCGTCGACAACCTGGATCTGCTGATGCAGGTACTGCCGCCAGATATCCAGGAGGCCGTTGATGAGATTGGACGTCGGGATGACCTCTTGGAGGTCATCCTTGACCTAGGAAGGGTGCCAACCGCACGCTACACGAACGAAGAGATCGTGTTGCGAGAGCACGAGGTGACCCGCCAGGACATCGACTGGGTGCTGGACCGCGTCGGTGAGTTCGACGCAGATAACCGAGCGGGGATTGCCCGTACGCTGCATCGCATTGCCGCGATACGTAATCGGCGAGGCCAGGTCGTGGGCCTGACGTGCAGAGTGGGACGCGCCGTCTTTGGCACCATCACGATCATCCAGGACCTCATCGAATCAGGCGAGAGCGTGCTGTTGCTTGGGCGTCCTGCCGTCGGCAAGACAACGATGCTCCGAGAAGCAGCCCGCGTGCTGGCAGAGACGAAGCGGGTCGTGATCGTCGACACCTCCAATGAGATCGCGGGCGACGGCGATATCCCGCACCCGGCCATCGGGCGCGCGCGTCGCATGCAGGTCGCGATGCCGAGCTTGCAGCACGAGGTTATGATCGAGGCGGTGGAGAACCACAACCCCGAGGTCATCGTGATCGACGAGATCGGTCGCGAGATGGAGGCGATGGCGGCCCGGACGATCGCCGAGCGCGGCGTCCAACTCATCGCCACTGCGCACGGCAACACGCTAGATAACCTGCTGCTCAACCCCACGCTCTCCGACCTTGTCGGCGGCATCGAAAGCGTGACGCTCTCCGACGAAGAGGCGCGTCGCCGTGGCACCCAGAAAACGGTTTTGGAGCGCCGCGCGCCTCCGACCTTCGACGTACTTGTCGAGATCCAGGATCGGCAGCGCTTGGTCGTGCACCGGGATGTCGCCGAGGCCGTGGATGCGCTGCTCCGAGGCCGATCGTTGCCGGAGGAGCTGCGGTACCGAGATCAGGCCGGCGAGATCCACACAGAGCAGGTCCGGGAGGAGCGCGCGAGAGAGGAAGGTAGAGAGTACAACGGGCGGGGAGAGGCCCCACCCATTGAAACTCGTGCCGGACGTGGGCGCCGGAAACTTCAGGAAAAGCGCATCTATCCTTTTGGCGTGGCGCGCAACCGCCTGTTACGTGCAGCCCAAAACCTGCGCGTCCCCATCCGCGTGGTGGATAACCTGAAAGAGGCCCACGTCTTTGTGACGACCAAGCAATACTATCGCAAGCGGCCCCGCGTCGTCACCGATGCGGAGCGGCGCGGCGTGCCCATCTACGTGCTGCGAGCCAACACGTCGGCCCAACTCGAGACCTTCCTCGCAGATACCTTCGAGCTCTCGGATGATGAAACCGATGCCTTCTCCCTGGCGATGGGAGAGGCCGAGAATGCTATCGGTCGGGTTCTGGAGGGAGAGCAGGCGGTCAACCTATCACCCCAGAATGCCTTCGTCCGCCGCTACCAACATGAGATGGCGAAGAAGGCAAACCTCAGCTCCCGCTCCTTTGGGGAAGAGCCCTATCGGAGCGTGCGGATTTACCGCGAGCGCTGACCGATACGGGGTGCCGGAGCGATGCACGGATGGTTCATCACACTCGAGGGGCCGGAGGGCAGTGGCAAGACTACGCAGCTTCAGCGGTTAGCATCCTGGCTGACCGCGCAGGGCTTCGACATCGTCGTGACCCGAGAGCCCGGTGGTACCCCAATCAGCGAGGAGATTCGGGCGCTGCTCCACGACTGCGAGCACACCGATATGACGGCCGAGACAGAGATTCTGCTCTACTCAGCCTCGCGCGCTCAACACGTGGCAGAGGTTATCCGCCCAGCCCTCAACGCCGGTCGGATTATCCTGTGCGATCGCTTTTTTGACAGCACTTACGCATATCAAGGATATGGACGAGGGCTTCCAATGGAAGCCCTCCGTCGCATTACTGACTTCGCAACACAAGGCCTGGTTCCCGACCTTACGCTCTATCTCGATGTTCCCCCGGAAATCGGGCTACGCCGCCGGGAGATCAGCGGAGAGGAGCTCAATCGCCTCGATCGGGAGACGCTGGCCTTCCATCGTCGGGTGCGAGAGGGGTACCTATCGCTCGTTGAGCAGGACCCGGCGCGGTGGCGCTATATTGACGCCACGGCTTCCATCGAGGCGGTTCAAGCTGATCTGCGCGCTACCGTGATGGAAGCCATTGGCGGATCAGAAGCGCCGGAACGACGGAATCAAAGAACTACATCCTAGTCCGAGCTAGCCAGTAGCGCAACTCAGCGCCGGCATCTGGCACAGACAAGAGGGAGATAGGCGCATGACCATCCGCGTAGCCGTAGCACAGATGGATCCCCAACTTGCGGCGTACGACCGAAACATGAGTCGGATCAGGGCTCTGTTTGAAGAAGCCGTTTCCGATGGAGCCCAACTCACCGTCTTTCCAGAGTGTGCAACGTCGGGCTACGGCTTCGGGGACCTAGCTGCTGCCCAGGGGGTGGTTGAAACCGTGCCGGGGCCTACGACCAAGGCCCTGACAGCGTTGTGCCGGGCGCATCGACTGGAGGGCGGGGGGCCGTATGTCATCGTCGGCCTATTGGAGCGGCTGAAAGATCCCGAGGTTGTCTATAATAGCGCGGTGCTGGTCGGTCCGGAGGGTCTTGTCGGCCTCTATCGCAAGGCACACCTACCGCTGCTGGGTGTCGATCGCTTCACGACGCCGGGCGACACCGGATTTCTCGTCTGGGAGACGGAGATCGGACGGGTAGGGATCGCGATCTGCTACGATCTCCGATTCCCTGAGGCGCTGCGCGCGCTCGCCCTGTCGGGCGCGGACATCGTGGCGCTGCCCACCAACTGGCCTGACGGATCGCAGAACGCACCGCGATTCGTGACGCGCACCCGGGCCCTGGAGAATCGCGTCTTCATCCTGGCCTGCAATCGCTGCGGGGAGGAAAGCGACTTCTGGTTCTTTGGGCACAGTCAGATCACCGATCCGCGCGGGCAGGTTTTGGCCGAGACCGAGGCTGAGGAGGCCATCGTCTACGCCGACATCGATCCTACCGCTGCGCGACAGAAGCGTATCGTGCTTCGCCCTGGCGAATTCGAGCTCGACACGGTTGGGGATCGTCGACCGGATCTCTACAGTCGGCTCTGCGACTCGTCGTCCTCCACCACCATTCCACACGCGTGAGGTAGAAACGTTTTCCCCCTGCGGGGGAAATACAAAGGGGGGCCGCTGTCCCACAGACGCAAGGTGGAAAATTCCTCCCCCCGCGGGGGAAATACAAAGGGGGCTATTGTCCACAGAGGTAAGGAGGGAGCTTTTGGGCGTGAAGAGAAACTACATTATGGATATGGATGGCGTGCTGGTGCGGGGGCAGAGTGTGGTGCCCGGCGCGGGCGAGTTCATCCAGAAACTCAGAGATACCGGGGGCGAATACCTCGTCCTGACCAACAACCCGCTCTACACGCCCGGAGATCTGGCGCACCGGCTCAGGGCTGCGGACCTGGAGATCCCGGCGGAGCGCATCTTCACATCCGCAATGGCCACGGCCCGTTTCCTCCAGACGCAGCGTCCCAACGGCACAGCGTACGTCATTGGCGAGAGCGGCCTGACGGAGGCGATCCACAACGCAGGCTATGTGATCACGGACATCGACCCAGAGTACGTGGTCTTGGGCGAGACCCACACGTACAACATCGCCCAGATCACCAAAGGAATTCGCCTTATCGTGGACGGCGCGCGCTTTATCGCCACCAATCCCGATCCCTCGGGGCCTTCGGAGCGCGGTATCGTACCGGCCTGTGGCGCGATGGCAGCCCTGATAGAGAAAGCCAGCGGCAAGGCCCCCTTCTTTGTAGGCAAGCCCAACCCGCTGATGATGCGCACGGCGCTAAACTACTTAGGCGTCCATTCCGAGGACACGATTATGGTCGGCGACCGGATGGACACGGACATCGTCGCCGGGGTTGAGAGTGGGATGGAGACAATCCTGGTACTGACCGGTGTGACCACGCGTGAAATGGTCGAGGGCTTCCCCTATCGTCCATCGCACATCGTGGACTCGGTGGCAGACATCGAGGTCTGAAGCACAAGAACACAGAGGCCTATTTGGGAGCGGGCCGCTCGAAGGCTGGAAACTTAAGCCTGACCACCAACGTCCGGCTGTGTAGGGATTGCGGGGTCCAGCATGCTGGACCCCGCGATCCGCAAAGGACATTATGTCAGGCGCTAGATGTGCCGCCGTCGGCGAGCAGAGAGGGGTGACCGTGGATGCCCGCTGAGCACATCCTTATTCCGTCTCTTGCTTCGCCAAGTAACGGTACTTGAACCGCCCCTGCGGCGCGACATCGCCGCTCACGTAGAAATCCATCAGGTCGAGAGGCAACGCCACGTTGTCGGCCCACTTGAAGTCGAACGAGAGAGCGTCGCCTTGAGAGAGCTCCAAATATGTGCGCGGGATCGCCAGGTGCAGCTCGTTGCCCGCAACGCGGAAATGGGCCTCACCCACGCGCTCCCACCTCCTCGCGGCAGTGTAGCGCTCCACGACCGTCGTCGTCGCATCGAGAACCGTGCGGTTGACGATGAAGTCGAAGCCCTGCCAACCGGTCTCAGGATCCTGATCGCTGTC
>JBNGDL010000042.1:19065-24828 GCA_049975205.1 Anaerolineae bacterium
GCGACGAGTTGGTAGTAGTAGTTGTCCTGATGCCCACCCTTCATCATCTCGATATCGCGGCTGAACTCCTGATCAAACTGATCGACGAACATGACGGGTTCGCCTTCCCTGCTGAAGCGCCCGGCGATCCACTCGTTCCAGCCGGTCACCATCACAAACGGCGGGTCCAGCTCCAGGGCGCGTTCCCACTGCTCCTGGGCATTGTGGCCATAATTGACAGCACCAGGGGTCCGATCGACCTCACCGTCGTGGAAGCTCCGCCCTCGGGCATCGCCCCGGCTCATCGCCGTGACCTTTCCGTCGGCGGCTCGTAGGTTCTGCGCGATGGAGACGTTGACTTGCTCCGGGACCTCGGGGTCGTCGGTGTAGCCGTAGACTTGGGGATAGGCCGCCTCCCAATGCCAAGCGTAAGGGGTGTTGACCTGCGTGAAAGGCCAGTGCGCCTTGCGAAGCGTGAAGAAGTCCCGTAGCTCATCGCTGGCCTCCTTGGGATCACAGATCATCAACGGCTTGCCATGCCAGCGAAACCAAAGCTCTTCGTACAGGCCCGGCTTATACAGCTCCTCGAAGATTGTCTGCGCGCGCGCGCCGGCATCCGTGTTGACCATAAACGATATCTGCGGCGTGGCGCCGCCCTCAGCGCGCACTCGACGAAAGACTTCGCAGAGCTTAAGGTAGACATCACGATAGGTCGAGGTATTCGTCGTATCGAAGATGAGCGTGTCGATGCCGGCATCGGCGAGTAGATGTGCGTGCCGACGCAGGATCCACGGATCGGCGTTGCGATAGTATCCGAAGAGGGGCTCCCCCCAAAAGTACGTGTGCCCCTCAGGCGCCCACGGGGGCGACGTCGGGGTCTGCAGCGCGTCCGGGTATTCGGCCATGATCTTCGAGATGTCGAAAGGGCCAGCATCGGCGCGGTCGTGTTGACCGAGCCACAGGAAGTAGAAGATGCCGACGAACCTGTCCGGCTTTGGTAGCCCAACCTCTTCGGGCGTCGGTAGAACCCGCCCAAGGTTATCCACCGCAGGCCACGGTACGCCAGCGTTGATCGAAGTCTTTGTCATTGCGTTCTCGCCTTTCTCCTGCTCACAGTGCGTGACAGAGCTAGCTGACCAGCTAGCAAGCCCTGCGACTTGGATTATCGCCAGTTCTCCTCACCGACGACGCCCTTCGCCCACGCGATGATCTCGTCGTGTTTGGGGCCGTCAATGTCCCGGAAAACGGCATAGATGGGTTTGGGACTGCCGGGCGCATTCCCCAGCGGGCTGGATTTATCTCGACGCCACAGCCCCAGATTCAGGTCAAACTCATCCCGGTTGTCGACGTGAGCGTGCAGAATGAACGACTCGATGTCGGGGTTCTGCTCGACCTTCCAGTAGGCGAATGCATACGCCGCGGCCTGCAGCTCTTCACTTTCTTCCGTCTCGTCGGAGTGAAACCCCTGTTCGGAGAGGATGATGTGTCGCAGGCGACCGCCGTAGGTCAGGTGTGGCTGAGACATATAGCGGGTCAGGATATCGAGATTCCTGAACGTAATGCGGGGCGTGTCGAAACTGTCGATCGCCGTGTCATCGTTCCAGAAATCCGCGTGGAAGAGGTCCTGAGGATAGGGATGATAGGCGAGTGACCAGTCAAAATCGCCCTCTTTCTGGCACAGCCGGTTGAACTCTTCGATCACGTCCCGACCGGGGTAGAACCGCAGCGGGTTGTCCTGGTGCCGCATCGCCCAATGATGCGTTAAGGAGAGGTAGACGCGAGCATGAGCATAGTGCTTGCGGGCTGCATAGAACATCGTGCGGACGGCGGTCGCATACTCGCGGACGTACTGCTCGACCGTCTTCTCCCCGGCGTTGCACCAGATCCACTGCGCATCGACCTCGTTGCCGATGATATACCCGCATGCGCGGCCATAGGTCTCATCAGGCCGTGTGTAGCGCTCCGCCACGAACTCACAGAAGGCCCGGTAGTGCGCAAGGCCCTGCTTGGTTAGGACGTTGAAGGCACTGATCCGGCCCTCCGTGTCGTAGTCGGGGTGGAGGAGGACGTGCCGCAGCTCCGGATCGATTTCGATGTTGTCCCACCGGATGCTGTTGAGCAAGATCAGCGTGACGACGATGCCGTGGTCGGACAGCTCCTTGACCCTCTGGTCGAAACGACGCAGATAAGGCTCATCGAAGTAATACTCGCGACCGTCAGAGACATAGGTGATGGTCTGATCGGACGGGGCGGCGCGGGCAATGGTGGGCAAATTCAGATTGAGCGCCGCGTGTCCGACGCCAAGGGCGACCCCATCGTCGACCATCCTGATCTGCAGACCCTTGATCGTCTCCGAGGCAGGATAGGGGTAGTCATAGGCTGCGATGGTGGACAACTCATTGACGTAACGCACGCCATCGAGAAACTCCACGGGCGCGCCCGTCTCCGAGGCCACACCAACGCGGAACCCCCTGTAGAGACGGTCCCGTCCCTCGGCGAATCGGTCGAGGGTTAGCGTGAACCCCTCCGCCCCTACGTCCTCGGCAACTTCTGCCACGGGTGAGCGGGTCACAGGATCAGGTCTGAACTCATACGGCGCAACCTCATAGACGCGCAACACAGCTTCGGGGTCACAGTGCCCGCGGATCACGATCTGGTCTTGTTGCGCCGAGATCGAGGTAACGGCGGCCTTACTCGTCTTCGTCATAGTAGTGCTCCTCTCTAGTTTCTGGCTTCCTCTTGATTCGACACTAATCCAGGTCGACGGCGTTGCTCATTTCCTGCGCACAAGGTAGAGCCAGTGCTCCGTCAGGTCCTCATCGATGTCGACCTCGAGCGCACCCTCAACAATGTCGAAGGGCACAGTCCGCTCGCCGTAGCCCACTCGCCCATGGGCCTCTCGGCGACGATGCCTGAGGTTGCCTGGCTGCAGCGCCCCCACCCAGAGCTCCAATCCGTCGCTATCCTGAAGATCCAAGGGAATCCGCACACGCCCTTCACCGCCACACCAGACACGGTGGAGAGGTAGATAGGATGTCGTCGCTTGCTCAGGGGGTAGCGGATGCCAAGCGATGTGGGTCGGCTCGTCGGCCCAGATATAACTCTGTCCATTCAGCTCGATGCCCGTGCACTCACGACCGGAGAACGCGATCAAGTGCCCCGCGTCATCGCATCGCCAGACCACGGCGTGGCTTCCGTGATAGGTGACGGTCTGACCTGCAACATGGAAAGTCTGAAGGTCGATCTCGTCATCGGGCACTGGGTTAGCTTCCATGATTTGTGCATCTAGCTCCTCATCGCGGAAGAAGCCGCCGGGCCAGCTTTCCTCGTGGTGACGGTAGTGGGGGCAGACCCCAACCGCGCCGTTAGGAAAGGCACAGGCCAAGAGCTCTGTCGTGCGCGAGATCACCGTCGGGTTGTCATTCTCGGAGAACGCACCGCTAGGAGGATAGGCACCCAGGGCATTAAGGATTTCGAACCACGCGCGGGCTTCGACACCCGTGGAGGCAGCCTGATCATCGCGGGGACGGAACCCCAGGTAGATGGCCTGCCCCCCACTCGCGTGAGCCTTGCAGGTCCCAACGCAAATACGTTTCGATCCGCCTGTCCGCATCTCGGCGACGGTCTCCGTGCCCGCCAATGGCTCGAGCGGGAAGACACGGTCGACCACCAAGTCGCTGAGGACGGACATAGACGCCACCTTGGATAACACACCGTGGAACTCGACCATGCGCGCGGGCATCGCGAGCCCAAGGGGATCGGAGGTGGGCTCCACCCGCACACCGAACAGCTCCTCCAGCCATTGTTCACGCACCGACGCTGCCATCGGCGGCGTACTCGACCAGACCACGGTGCCGCCATGGTCGACAAACTCGGTCAGCAGGGCCAATAGATCCTCATCGGGGAAAGGTTCGTACAGGGCGCAGACCACGCGGTAACGGGCGTCCTTGACGGCGAGAAGCCCCTCCTCGGTGACGCTACCGTATTCGACGAGCTTCTCTGCCGTGATCAGGTTGGCATACCCATATTGGACCATCCAACTGCCGAAACGCTCGTCGACGGAGACCAGATCCTGAGGATAGAGGAAGAGGGCCTCGATACTCCGGCCCCTATAGTCCTCCACCGAACGATAAGCGCTGTGTCCTAAGGCACCGAAGACGTGGCTCACCGCCAACATGCGCTCAAAGACGGGTGCCGGCATCCCCCACATTCCGGCGCTGGGCAACGGACGACGATTCAGCGCGGCGAGCGAGCAAGCCAGCGTCCGCCCATAGTAGTTCCGATCGGCGTAACCTCCCTCGGGGGTGTCGTCGTTGCCACCAGTTAGGAACTCGTTCCAGGCAAAGTAGTTGGCACAGGCCGAGGCGGCCTGGTGCACCGTATTCGACCAGAGGAAGTCGGGAGCATACTCATACTTCCGGCGGTGTTCCTCCGCACCCCAACTCTCGTGAACGCCACCAATCGCCCACGCGTCGCAGGTGGGGGATTCGGCCCACGTGGCGTGGTAGAAAGCGTTCATCTCGCGCCCGTTCTGGCGCTCCAGCTTCTCCCTGGCATCGATCATCAGGTCTACGACGCTGTGCTCCAGCAGATCGTAGTAGTCGCGCCGGAACCTCAACGTCTCATAGACATCCTCAACGCTGGCCCCGAAGACGTGCTGACTGGGCAGCTTGGGCTCATGCGTGGGGGCGAAGTCATGCTGATGAGAGCAGAAGTAGACCATATACTTGCCCAGATCCGCGTACTGCTCACCATACCGATCGGAGAAAGCGCGCTCGAGACCGGGTGAGACATAGCGGACGGCAAACTGACCGTTGTCCATGTGGGCGTGGTAGGACCAGTCCTGCTGAATGTGCATTTCGTCCGAGTAGATCCCCACAAGCGAGATATCGCGGTCGTGATACTCATCCACGAGTTCATCGAGAAAGATCGCCGCCGTGGGGCTCAGATAGTCCATCTCGACGGTTTGATAGATCAGGACCACGAGCACGCGATCTAATGGGCCGACATCGCCTTCGCCCTCTCCCCAGACGCGTACCCGCACCGTCTTAAGCTTGCCGCCTGTCTCCCGAACACTCCCCGGCAGCGCCTCAACAATCGGCGGCGCGAGTTCCACGATCTCATCCGGCGACACAGCAAAGAAAGGTGACTGGGGGAGCCGTTCCTCGCGGAAGGCGAAAGCCCGGGCACCGACCAACTTCAACGGCGTCGGGCCCTTGTTATTGCACCACTGCGTCTGCTGCCACATCGACACCGAGTATTGTCCTGTCTCGGGATCGCGGAGCCCCTCTCGGTAGTGCATCCAGCGACCGGACTCTCCAGTCTTGGCCTGGAATCCTACCCCCAATTCCAGCGGGGAGAGCACGCTCGGCTCCAAGCCGATGCCGAACTCCCGAGCGACATCGTGAACCTTCTTCAGCGTCTCCTGGAAGGCCTCGGTGTCAGGATAAAGGCTGCGTTCGGTGCCACCGAAGAAGTAATCGTAGGCCAGCCGGAGGGTTGTCGCGCCCTTCGCGGCCCCCTCGCGGCAGTACTGGCGCAGGCTGATCGGCGCATCGGCCCACGGATACATCTTCTCCACCGGCTCATCCTGATGGTTCGCCATATTGACGAACTGCTCGTCGGAGATGAGGATAATGTGGATGGAAGGGTCTTCACTCTTCCAAGGCCAATCCATCTCAGCCAGGCGCGTAAGGTCCATCGTCGTCATCGTAGGTCTCCTTTTTGGATATAAGGATAGGTCCGTTCTGCGGGTACAATCCGGGGAAAGCCTCCGTCTGGGAC
>JBNGDL010000042.1:24928-26957 GCA_049975205.1 Anaerolineae bacterium
AGCGAAACGAGCTTCCGTGGTCATTAACACGTGTAAATTATACGAAGAGGATTTGGGACAGTCAAGACCACGTAGTCCGTCACCCGACATTCTGTTCCGTAGTTCCCTCCGTGATTGCTTCTGCCATCCAAGCCGATCGTCAGACCAAGAGAGAGTTTCAGGACGAAGTGGCGGCTTTCACCGGGTACCACCGCATATCACTGATTCGCAGTCTGAACCGTCAGTTAGCGCAAAAGCCACGGTCTCAAGAACGGAAACCGAGCTACGGACCGGAAGTCGACGCCGTGCTGCGGGCGATCTGGGAAGCGCTGGACTACGTCTGCCCCGAACGCCTGAAACCGAACCTGGTGAGCACCGACGCGCTGCTGCCGGCGCACGGCAGCCGGCGAAATCCTAGCCCGAAACCGGGGTTTGGACAGGAAATGGGATAAGGAAACTGGAATCTGATAGCTCTTGAGAGCGCTCTCATGCTATGATGTGCGAGTAGCTTGGACAAAAGCACACAACCGGAGCCGTTCAGCCTATCCAGACGATGAGCGGCACTGATTCGGACGACCTCTGATGGTTTCTAGGTCTTCCCCACACACGGCATGGAGGTGCTGGTTTGGAAAGACATCTTGGACAAGCGTATCCTGTACTCCCCGTAATCTAGGAGGTAGGTATGAACTACGATGCACAGATTCAGGCCGCGGAGTCAGATCCGCAGCAGCTAGAACAGCTCTACCAGGACGCACGAGATAGTGACCAGATCGAGGACTTTCGATTGGCGATGTTCGCTTGCTATCGGTCAGATCCTGAGAACGTGTTGTTTGCCGCTTGGACCTATCGCTTGAGCGAGCCCGCTGAGGATGATCGAAAGTCCGGACGAGCGACTAACTGGCTCGCGGCGGTGCCCTTGAGTATCCTGACCGGGCTGACTTTCTGGGCCATCAGTGATGTGGAGAACTTCCTCGTGCTCGACCTCATCCCGCAGATCGCCCTCTGGTGGTCCCCCATCGCGACCATGAGCGCGCTGGTCTTCATGGCGGTCACGGCAAAGAAGCGCTACGGCGTCGCAGCGGCCCTCGGACTCGGCCTGCTGGCAGCCGCGGCCTATGCGGTCCTGCTGGCCCCGGCCTTCCGCTTTGATTGGGCCCCCAAACAGTATCTGATCCTCGCGGTCATCCACATCCCGCTATTGTGTTGGGCCGCCCTGGGTATCTGGGTGCTGGGGGTCAAGTCCAGTATGGAGAATCGCTTTGCCTTCCTGATTAAGTCCATCGAGGTCGTGATTGTCGCGGGATTGTATCTCGCTGCAGGGATGGCTTTCGGCGGGATCACAATCGGGATGTTTGCGGCCTTGGGCATCGAATTGCCGGAGCTCCTGCTTCGGCTGATCGGGGCGGGGGGAGTCGGCTTGCTACCCGTTTTGGCAGTCGCGACGGTCTACGATCCGACCGCGGCCCCCGCCAATCAGAACTTTGAGCAGGGCCTGAGCAAGTTCATCGCCACCATGATGCGTCTGCTGCTTCCCCTGACGCTGGTCGTGTTGGCGGTGTACATCCTCGTGATTCCCTTCAACTTCCTCGCGCCTTTTGAACGCCGCGACGTGCTGATCGTCTACAACCTAATGCTCTTTGCCATTGTAGGCTTGCTGATCGGGGCGACCCCCATCAGGGCCGATGACCTGTCGCCAGACCTACAGAAGTACCTGCGGGCCGGCATCATCGCGGTGGCGATCCTCGCAGTGTTGGTCAGCGGTTATGCACTCTCGGCCGTGGTGTATCGCACGTTGCAGGGTGGGCTGACCCTCAACCGCCTGACCGTCATCGGGTGGAACAGCATCAACATCGGGATCCTGCTTGTGTTGGTTATCACGCAGATCCGCAAGGGCCATGAGGGGTGGGGCGAGGCGCTTCAGACGGTCTTCAGCCGGGCGACCAATGCTTACCTGGCGTGGGGCCTATTCCTGCTGATCGCGCTTCCGATCCTCTTCTAGTCCTCTGGCAACGCCGGCGCTGGCTCCCAAAAGAAAAAGGGCCGCGCCGGC
>JBNGDL010000043.1:0-26633 GCA_049975205.1 Anaerolineae bacterium
GGCTCGGGGAGAGGTGAGTTTGGACTCTGAGGGGAAAGCCTCCATCAGAGTGCCGGCGGAGGTGATCGTCTCCCAACCGGGGGTTGAGGGGCCGGCATCTTCGGAGCGGTGGATCCTTCGAGCCACGGTGACCGATGAGAGCGGACTCCCGGTCACCGGGACAGGCGACCTGACCGTGCATAACTCCCGGCTGCGCATCGGGCTGCGTCCGGGGTCGCGTGTGGTTCAGACGCGAGAACAGATGTCCGTGGAGCTGAAGGTCGTCGATTGGGAAGGCGACAGCGTGGCCGATCAGGAGGTGCGAGTCCAGTTGGCCCGGAGACTCTGGGAGTCATTGAGCTACGGTGAGGAGCCCAGATACACGGATACGGTCGTCTCGGAAGAAGCGGTGACGATAGATGCCGATGGGATTGCTCAGACGTCGTTCAGCGTCTCCCGCAGCGGTACTTACGTCTTGACGGCCCGCACCAGTGATGACCTGGGGAACGAGACCGTGAGCCAAGCTGAGATCTGGGTCAGCGGTGATGAGGCCGCCTCGTGGCCTTCAGGGAGCGCGCACCTAGATCTCGTCGTCGATCGTGCAACCTATCAGGTGGGCGATGTTGCCGAAATCCTGGTGCCCACCACCATCTCCGGTACGTATCCACTGCTTCTCACGGCTGAGCGTGATGGGTTGCTCTGGGTCGAGCGATACGAGCTGACCGAACCGGGCGCTGTCATACAGGTACCTATCCCAGAGGTGTTTGCACCTAACGTCTATCTCTCCTGCATTGCGCTTCGCCCTGCGTCCGAGGTGAGTGGGGCGCGGGTCGAGGTCGGCTATACCGAACTCATCGTGGATCCCAGCTCGCGGTTGATCGATGTCGAGCTCTCACTGAACGAGGCTGTCTATGGCCCGGGAGACGAGGCCGTTCTGACCGTGCGGACCACCGACCGCGACGGGGTGCCGGTGGATGCGGAGCTGACCGTCGCCGCTGTCGACCGAGCGCTGTTGGCTGCCGCCAGATTGCGACCAACGCGCGCGCTGATCCGTGAGGTCTTCCACGGGGCGCGGGCTTTGCGTGTTCTCACCGGCGACTCTCTACTGCAGTCTATGGATGTGGTAGGCGAGCAACTGGCTGCCTTGATGGACGAGCTCACGACGGAGGTTGATGCGGTAGCGCCGGCTGGTATGGGCGGGCAAGAGGCAACAGCCGAGGAGACCGAGACCGGGGCCCGCTCCAATTTCGTCGATACGGCGTTCTGGCAGACAGGGGTGCGGACGGGGGAGGATGGTCAGGTGCAGTTCGCAATCCCCTTGCCCTCTTCGCTGACCACTTGGGAGGTGCGCGTCTGGGGGATGACGGACGCAACCGCGGTCGGCGAGGCAGAGATCGAGGTGAGGGTGACCAAGCCTGTGTCAATTCGTCCCGTGACCCCGCGATTCCTCGTCGCTGGCGACGTGGCGGAGTTGGCTGCTGTTGTCCATAATGACACCGATGAGGAGGTCGTCATCGATGCGGGCATCGAACCCGGCTCAGGTCTGCGACTGACCTCACCTTCGACGCAGCGGATCTCCGTTCCGGCAGGGAGCAGGCGCAGAGTGAGTTGGGTGGTCCACGTCGAGGGCTCTGAACTCGATACCGTGCTGCCGGTGTTCACACTCCATTCGAACGACTACCAAGACGCGAGCACGCCGGTTCAGCCCGGGCGCGGCGTCGTCGGTGGCGGTCTCGGGTTCACAGGTGACCTCGAAACGGGGGATGTGGTCGAGGGCATTCCCGTGCTTCGCCATACCCTGCGTGATGTGACCGGGGTCTCGGGCCTTGTCGGAGCTGGGACGACGCGCGTTGAGACGCTGATGGTGCCCGCAGACGCCGAACCGGGTACACGCCTGACGCTGCAGATCAACCCTTCGCTGAGTTCTCATCTTGAAGCCGCTCTTTTGCCTGAGCTGCCGCAGACGAAGATGGTCGATGCGTGGGTGAGTGCGCTTTTACCGGGCGTCACCAGCTTCGAGGCCCTATCGAGCACGGGCGTCGACCCGAGCAAGATGCACGAGCTGGGCCTTGGCGTGAGGGCAAGCATCGAGTATCTCGCGTCCCGACAGAATCCCGACGGTGGGTGGGGGTGGTGGCGGGACTGGAGCAACCTGCATTTGACCTCCTATGTCGTGCACGGGCTGCTCCGGGCTGAGGAAGCCGGTTTCGAGGTCCGACCATCCATGCTCAAGCGAGGTCTGCAGTATGTGGCAGACACGCTTACCTTTGGGTTGTCGAAAGACTATCGGTCCTCACATTTCGCCTTCGCGCTCTACGTGCTCTCGGAGGCCGGGCATCCATGGCCCCGGAACGCGAGCAGCCTGCTCTACAGCGCACGAGACGACCTAGGATTGGAGGGTCGGGCGTTCTTGGTTATGGCGCTTGGCACCGTCGATCCGTCGGATCCTCGCGTCAGCACGTTGCTGGATGAGCTTCGGTCGGAGGCGCTGGTCACGGGCCGAGGCGTCTACTGGGAGGATGTTGAGGAAGCGTCGAACGCCACGGATGTCGAGGCCACGGCGCTCGTGGCCCATGCCCTGGCGCACCTGGCCCCGAACGACAACCTGCTGACCCAGGCGATTCGCTGGCTGATGACGAGCCACAGCCTCGTGCGGCAGCAGAGCGCCTACGAGGCAGCGTGGCGTACAGCCGCGATTGCCGAATATGTTAGGACCGGCGTCGACGTTGGCGGGGCCGTGGAGTGGCAATTGAAGGTAAACGGCGTGCCGATCGCGGGCTCCGTCGCTGAGGATACATCGCAGGCGGGCCAGTCGGTTGTCCTCTACGTAGCGCCCTCATCGGAGACCGGACTCCGCAGCGGCCTGAACGTGATCGAGGTGACACACGAATCGGGTACGGGCGAGCTCTTCTATACAGGGCTGTTGGAGCAGGTCCTGCCTCTTAACGAGCAGGCTGTTGCCGAGCAGCGGGGGGCTTCGGTGTACCGGCGCTACTGTGCCGTGGAGCCTGACGCCGATCTCGAGGCTCTCGGGGGGTGCGTGCCCGTGGATCGAGTCCAGATGGGCGATCAGCTCGCGGTTCAGCTGACGGTCATCGTTCCGGAGACGCGGGCTTACGTGAGACTTACAGATCCGCTGCCTGCCGGCTTCGAGGTGCTGGAGCCCTGGTCCCCGGCAGGGCCGGCGCCGCCGGGTTTGTCGGCGCGGCTCTCCATGCAGGGGTTTGATCGCGTCGAGTTCTACGCTAACCGCGCGGTTTTCTACGCCGAGGAGCTGACCCCCGGGATTCACCAGGTCGTCTATCTCTTGCGAGCTAGCTCACCCGGACGATATGGAGCGCTGCCGGCGGTGGTGGAGGAGGTCTTCTTTCCTGAGGTGTGGGGGCGCTCGGACGCCAAGGTTCTGACCGTGCTTAGCTCAGAGTAGGAGTAGAGATGGCTCCATCTGGGTCACGTCAGCCCGAGGCCGTCTGTAGGATCGTGAGTAGGTTGGTTTGCCATTCAGCGATCACAGCGTATAATGGGGCACAAACCATAATCAAACCTTTTGCCACCATTTGAGGTGGTCGAGACAGCAGACTAGGAGGCACCGATTGGCAACTCAGACAAAAACCAAGGATGAGCGGTTCGTGCCACTGGCGCCGCGGACTGTGGAGGAAACGGGGATCAGCCTGGGGCTCCTCTCCGATCTTGCTCTCAAGACTTTCTACTTCGAGAGTTTCCTGTCGGGCCGGGACCTAGCCCTCCGCTTGGGGCTACCCTTCGCAAACGTCGTATCGGTCGTCCTGGAGTTTCTGAGGCGCGAGCAGCTGTGCGAGGTGCGCAGTGCGACGGGTCGTGGGGGATTCTCGGAGTCCACCTACGAGTATGTGTTGACTAGCCGAGGTCGCGAGATGGCTCGCGACGCCCTCGATCGAGGCCAGTATGTGGGGCCCGTTCCCGTCTCGTTGGACGCCTACATCGCCGCCATAAGGAGACAGGAGCTCAAAGACGTGAGGGTCCACCAACGCCAACTTCGGCGGGCACTGGGCCATCTCGTCTTCGCCGAGAGCACGTTCGAGCAGATCGGCCCGGCGATGAACTCCGGTCGATCGATCTTCCTCTTTGGTCCCCCTGGCAATGGGAAGACGTCCATTGCCGAGGCCATCGGGAGTGTGCTGATGGAGGGGGATATGTACATCCCCTATGCCATCGAGGTGGAAGGCCAGATCATCAAGATCTTCGACGATGTCAACCATGTCGTCGCCGAGGAGAGCCAGCCCCACCGAGTTGATGATCGGTGGATACGCATTCACCGTCCCTTTATTGTGGTCGGTGGCGAGCTCACCATGGAGGGGCTCGACCTCGTCTATAATACGGACTTCAAGTACTATGAGGCGCCGTTCCAGATGAAGGCTAACGGTGGCGTCTTCCTGATCGATGACTTCGGCCGGCAGACGGTTCGACCGACGGATCTCCTAAATCGCTGGATTGTGCCCCTGGAAAAGCGCATTGACTTCATGACACTGCATACGGGCCGGAAGTTTGAGGTGCCGTTCGAGGTGCTGATCGTCTTCTCGACGAACCTCGAGCCGCAAGAACTGGTGGATGAGGCCTTCCTGCGGCGGATTCGCCATAAGATCGAGGTCCACGACCCATCGTGGGATGAATACGCCGAGATCTTCCGTCGGGCTGCCGAATTGAAGGCCATTCCTTTCTCGGAGCAGGCCCTGGCCTATTTGATCCGCGAGCACTACATCAAACCGAACCGCCAGCAGCGGGCCTGTCACGCGCGGGATCTACTGGATCAGATTATCGACATCGCGGAGTACCTAAACGTGCCGCCGACGTTGAGCAAAGAGCTGATCGACCGGGCGGCGCTCTCATACTTTGTGGACTTTTGATATGACAACATTTCCGAAGCATTGGTGGCAGAAGAGACCGCTCATCTTCGGGCATCGTGGCGCAAGCCAGCGAGCCCCGGAGAACACGATGGCCGCGTTCCAGGCGGCCTATGAGGCCGGAGCCGATGGCGTGGAGCTGGACGTTCATCTGACGGCAGATGGCGTCCCCGTGGTGATCCATAATGCGCGGGTTGACGCGACAACGGACGGGCGTGGGCTGGTCAACGAGCTCACGCTGGATCAGGTGCGAAGGCTCGACGCCGGCAGCCACTTCGGTCCAAGCTTTCGTGGCGAACCGGTGCCCACCTTGGAGGAGGTGCTGGCGACGTTTGGTGACCGGCTCCTGATCAATATCGAGCTCAAGCCCCAGACACGCGCCACGGGAGACCTTGAGGGTGCCGTCGCCGACCTTGTTTCGAGGTATGGGCTGCCAGAGCGCGTGTGGGCATCATCGTTCAAGCCCTATTCGCTCGCGCGCCTGCGCCAGATCGCGCCAAAGGTGCCGTGTGGCCTGCTCTACGGCCCGCTGAATCTAGGGACGCTTTGGCTGGTGCCCTTCACCCCCTTCGAGGCTCTGCATCCCGAGTCGTCACTTGTGGCCGAATGGTTCGTCCGACTGGCGCACCGTGTGGGGCGGAGGGTGGTGGTATGGACCGTGGACGATCCCGATCGAGCGGATCAGCTTGCCCGGTGGGGTGTCGACGGGATTATCACCAACGACCCGGGAGCGCTACGCAAGGCGCTCTACCAGCCCCGATAGCGCGATTGGGCTGCCAGGGCTTCGTCGTCGAGGTCGTTTTGCAGCCAGGCTGTCAGCGCTTCACCATTGATCTCGACAGCGTAGCGCCGCGTCCCGTCTGGGGCAATCGCCTCCACCAACAGCGTCACGGTGGAGGGCACGGTGCACGTCTCAAGCAGCGTCGGCGGCAGGCTATCGACAACCAGCCAGACCAGTTGCGGGCTGAGGTCAGGCGGCAGGGCGTCGGGCCGATAGTGCACCTTCACGACGGCTGGCATTGCTTCGCCCGGCTCCGGCCAAGCGACGGTTGCCTCCGCCCCTGTTCGAGCTAGCGCATCGAGCACGGTCTGAGCACAGACCGACATCGGGGTAGCGTCGGGTTCGGGAATCCCGCGATCGAGATCGGTGGCGCCACTGCGAAGCACAACGGCGCCCAGGCCCAGGATGACGAGCAAATCGGCGAGGGCTAGAATGGCCAAGATGAGCTTTTGGCGTCGACTCATGTCTGACAGTATACCACCGTCGCGGTGCGGCGGTAGCGATAGGCCGTGACGACTCAGGAGGCTGCGTGAAGCTGCGTAGACGGCATTGGAGCAGGCAAGGGGCTGCGCGGTGGACCTCAGGTGTCTACAGCAGCCTGCTGGCTTCATTTCTCCTCGCTTGGGCCCCTATCTTGGGCAAGTTTGCCTATCGGGCGGGGGTCGATCCGCTGACTCTTGCTTCGCTTCGTACGGTGGTGGCGGCTGCGTTCCTGTGGGTTATCTACCTCGCGTTCTGGCGCAAGCGGATCGTGATCCGTTGGCGAGCGGTGGGCAGTTGTTTTCTCGTAGGTGCCATCAACGGCATAGGCTCCCTCTTCTACTATGGTGGGCTCGAACGACTGGATGCCTCTCGGGCGTCGCTCCTGGGTGCGATGTACCCGCTCTGGGTGGTGATTTTCTTGGCTGCATCCGGACAGACGATTCGCCGCGCCACGCTCCTGCATCTGGGTGCATCGCTGGTGGGTGCGGTACTGGTGACCTCCCCGTGGGGCTCGGGAAATCCTGCCGATTTCTTGGGCACGATGCTGATGCTGGCTTCCGCCGCCGTGAACGGATGGTACATTGTGACGGGTCAGTGGGTGCTCGCCGACGTCCCTTCGCGATCGGGGACGCTGTACATTATGACGGGCATGGCGGTCACGGTGGTATCGGCTCGGTTGTTGGGCAGCGGGGCGGGCTTCGAGCGTATTCCCTCACTAGGTTGGGCGGCTATTGGCGCGTTGGGCCTGACGACGGCCTTGTCGCGGATGGCGATGTTCTTCAGTCTGGAGAAGCTCGGAGGCGCCCAGACGGCCGTCCTCAGCTTGATAGAGCTAGCCCTCAGTTTGACGCTGGCATTCCTATTCCTAGGCGACCGCCTCATCTGGTATCAGTGGGTCGGTGCAGTCCTGCTACTGGGCGGCGGGTTGCTGGCCCGTCACCGCGTCGAGCGGGCCAGTGATGTGTACGCCCCGTTTGATCCCATGGTCTCCTCGACCGAGTACTAACGACGCGGCGGGCCGGGATCGCTGCCGGAGCGCTCGGCTGTGGACGGCGCTCTACGGCGCAGTCGGTATCACGCCCGGTGTCGGCGGGTAACGCTCCCGGAAGTCACTGGCGCAATCGTTCGTGTCCTGCGCGGCGGGATATCGCTCCAGAGACGCCCCTATGACAACCACCCCCGGGTGCGGTACCGTCCCCGGGAAGTGTTTGTCTCCCCAGACGACGGCGTCGACGACGTGGTCGTTGGCGTCCAGCAAGATCACTTGATCGCCTTCATTCCGAAGCGCCATGGGATAGTCCTGGCTGCCCCAGGCAGGGTAGGGGACCATGTTGGGGACGGCGGCGCTGCTCTCATAGAACTCGAGGTCAGCGGCAGGTACCTCGCTGGCATTGACGGCGATGACGAGGATGCTGCCTGGCGCGATGGTTGTCCCCGGAGGGAACTGGAACATCGGCTCGTAGACCTGGGGTGACTCCGCATCCCCCAGCTTGAAGGTGGATAGATCGATGGCTTTCCCCGTTGGGTTGTGCAGCTCGATCCATTCGTAGGCGGCGCTACCGCTGTAGGCCACCTCGCTGATGACGACATAGTCTGCCGGGGGCGGTGGCGGGGTGTAACGCCTGAACACCAGTGGCAGATAGAGCGGGTTGGATAGGTGCCAGTCGAGCTGAAAGACCTGCAGTAGGTAGTTGTAGACGTCATCGGCGCGAATCTGGAGGATGACTTCGCGATTTACTTTGCTGGACGCTTCGCTGCCGTTGAGGGACCCGACGTGGGCATACTGCTCGCCCGCGCCCAGATCGACGAGCACCATCTTGTTGTGGATGCCGTCGCCCGTCGGGTCGCCCACTGCAGCGCGAAGGTCGAGTCTCTCTTCTCTCGCCAGTTGATTGACGTAGGCCGCGGTGGCTATCCCTTCTGCAGCAGGGCCGTCGTACCCCTCGACATAACTACGGCCGTTGACGAGGATGCGGACCTTGGCGCCGCGCCTCGCTGCCGCGATGTAGGCCTCCAGGCGGAGATTTGGATCGGTGATCGGGTCCGTGCCCCACGCGTTGAGTTCGTAGAGTTGCTCGACGTAGATCTCGTGTCCGTCACCCGCGCGCGAAAGCAGGCCGAGCAGGGCGTCCGACTGGCGGAGAGCCGCGTCTGGGGCCGTGAAGAGCTCGAAGCCGAACGTCCCAGAGAGGACGAATGGCTCGCTGAACCGCACCGTGTAGCTGATGCCGTCAGGCTCCGACAGATCGATCAAAGCTGGGATCGGCACCCCGTACTTGTCCGTGTATCGGGTGTTCCATCGCAGAACATCCTTGTGGTTTCGGGGGTCAAGGTCAGCCGCGAGAATCTGGGACGCGCGGCGTACCACAGATGGGGCGTCCGTCACGACCATGACGCCCCGTGTGCCTTGTGTGCCATTGCCCTTGGGGTCTCCTGGGAGCCCGCGCCAGGTGAAGTTCTGAGATCCAACGACGGCCCAGGTCTGGTCGATGACCGCCAGTTTGGCGTGTAGGTACTTATACCGGTTGTAGACGTGGTCTTCCGGCTCGTGAATCATGAACCAGCAAGCGCCGCCCGCGGCTTCTAGCACCTGACACGCGTGGAGCTGCGTCTGCCAGTCGGTGGACTCGACGGCAACCCCGACAGGACCGCCCTCGAGGAAGACGTTGACCGAGACGCCGTCCCGCGCTTTCTCGGCGAGCAGACGGATGATTTCGGGATGTCTGAGGCTATAGACTTCGATGGTGATACTGCTCCGGGCCGCCATCAATGTCCTCGTCAGGAGACCCAGTGCGTTGTCGGGCGCGACGCCGACGAGCGTGGTCGCCGGCTCTGTGACGGAGAGTGGGGTGGAGAGCGTGTCGAGATCCCAGCCCGGATAGACGACCTGCCGCCCCTCGGCGAAGTTCGTCGTGACCTGTCTCCAGTCCGCTATCGTGTCCGTGTCAGCTTTGGGTAGCCCGCTCGCCTCGTCACGGATGCGGGCGAGGATCTGTCCGGGCTCGCCCATCAGATTGTTGTAGTAAGGCTGGAGTGCGGGGCCGTACCATCCAGGCGCGGGTGTCGATCCGGCTCCATAGACCAAGGTGTCGACGATTTCGTTCCCCGGAGCCCGGAGGATGATCTCGTCTCCGGTGTCGACCAGCCTCGGCCAGCTCTGTAGCACGTGAGTCGGTGAGAACCCGAAGGACGCGTGGAACGCCGCACCGTCGCGTGCCAGCCAGGCTGACCCCCCGGGTCCGAGTACGATGGTGGGGAGTGACCAGCATGGGAGACTGCCGCCATCGAACTTACACACCTGCCAACCATCCAGTGTCTTCGTCATCGTGCCAACGTTGACCAACTGAACGGCTTCATCCCTCTGGTCGTACTGGCAGCCGTGAAAGAGGGCACCAGCGATGAGAATGCGGCTGGTGTCGATCGTCGTGGTCCAGTGGTCGTAGTTGTTGTGCGGGTTGGCATCTGGCGTTGGCATCGTCACCGTGATGTGGTTCGTGATGACTGATGGGGAGTCCATAGGCTCAGCCAGTTGGAGCGCTAGCTCAAAGGTGACGCTGCCGTCGGCAGCCAGAGCCGGGATCTCGCAGGAGAGGGCTGAGGGCGCAGTTGTGCAGGTGAAGGAGGCTGTGTGCGTCACGAGGGCCGTCGCCTCCGGGAACTGATCCAGGAGCACAACCTCAGTAGCCGTGGTCGTGCCGGTGTTCGACACGGCTATCATATAGGTGATACGGTCTGTGGCCTTGATCGTTAGAGGCCCGCGTTTGACGACGGAGAGGTTCGCACCTGTGGGTTTCACCAGCGAGGCCCACGCGGCTGTATCGTCCGCAGGATTCAACTCCGGCGTCTGGCTGGACGCTGTGACGACGTTCGTCACGTGATCGAGGGTGGGCTCAGTAGCGCTCAGGAGTGTTGTCACCGTGATGCGGTGACTCGCGCCAGGTGCGAGCTCTGGCGTGGTCCAGATCAGGCTCGCGGACGTCTGGGTGAAGTAGAGGTCGCTTTCTTGGGTGATGAACTGAAGGTCCAGGGGCAGCGTGTCCGTCAGGATGACGCCTGTTGCGGTATAGCCTCCAGCGTTATGCAGGCTTAGGTGATACGTCGCCCTCTGGCCCAACATGATTTCGCTCGGCCCGACTTTGGAGATCGTCAGATCGGCGTGCGTGCCGATGATAGGCAGGAAGGTGCTGTTGATGGCCCGAGGCGTCCCGTTGATCGGAAGGCCGGCGCAATCGAGTCCGTTTGTCGTGAGGCCGTCGTTGCTGGCCCAGTTGCCATCCTCGTCAGGTAGGTAGGGGCTCAGCCGCTCCATCGACCGGTAGGCGGGTGCTTCTCCCTCGGGCGCTGTGGGCCAGGGACCACCATCGGCATTGACCGTGTCCACGATCTGTCCGAAGGCGTCTCTCAGGGTCAACGACTCACCGTCGTTGTGCAGCCCGTAGTTGAAGGAGCAAGCGAGGTCTGCGGGGATGTCGCTGACTGTGGCGTCGTCTGTGCGCTCAATCAGATAGTAGGCGCGGGGGGACACAGTGCCCACGAGCGTCAGTGCCGGGCTGCCGTCTGCCGCTGTCAGGGTCCACCCTGTCAGATCAATGGTCCGGTCGGTCGTGTTGTAGAGCTCAATCCACTCGTCAGCGGAGTCGCTTTGTGTCCCTTCCCAGGCGACCTCGTTGACGACGACAGACGCGGCAACGGAGGTCTCTGATGCACGCACTGGGCGCACTGAGAGGGAGGGTGAGCTCCATTCGGGCGAGTCCACAAGACCCGCTGCCAGCAGACCAACGAAGCACGTCAGGACTACAAGGACTTGTCTCCAGCGCATCGCGCACCCCCTTCCCCGCGGGGGGGATGAAGGTTGTAGTAAGTCGAAAGCCAGAGCTGGGCCGGCCCGCTCCATCATAACACTGATTGCCGTGGTTGGGAACTTGGCTATAATGGTGGCGTGATGAGGTATATCCTGAGGTGAGTGATGAGCGATGAGCTGAAGGTCTTGTTTGTAGCTGCGGAGGCGGTGCCCTTTGTGAAGGTGGGGGGATTGGCGGAGTTCGCCGGTGCCCTGCCGAAGGCGCTCCGCCGACTTGGCGTAGACGTGCGTGTGATGGTCCCGCGGTACAGCGACGGCGATCACACGAAGACACCAAAGCTCAAGAGGGTAGGGGGCTCGATTCCTGTGCCTGTGGGGTCGCGGGAAGAACCAGCCCACCTGCTGTCGACCCAGGTCGGAGATGTGCCGGTCTACCTTATCTTCAACGATCAACACTTCGGGAATCGCGAGCGTGTCTACGGGTTCAACGATGACCCCCAACGGTTCACGTTCTTCTCGAGGGCTGTCTTGGCGGCGCTTCCGGCTCTGGACTGGGTGCCGGATGTCATACACGTTAACGATTGGCATGCGGCGCCGATCGCGGCATGGCTCGATGTCTATGGCAGGCAGGATCCTGGCTATCGTGATATGGCGTCGCTTTTCACGATCCATAACTTCGCCTATCAGGGTGTCTGCGGTCGTCTCCTGCTGAGCTTCGGTCAGATGCCCAATCTCCCGCACCTTGACGTAGAGCCCGTCGGTAAGGTCAACTGGATGGCACAGGGGATAGCGCATGCCGATTTAGTGAGCACCGTGAGTCCTACGTATGCTCAGGAGATGCTTGCAGGCAGTTTGGGAGGCGATCTCCAACCGTTGCTTCAGCGGCGTCAGGACAGGTTCTTTGGAATCTTGAGCGGAATCGACACGGAGGCCTGGAATCCTTCGTCGGATGAGGCGCTGACTCAGAAGTACGACGCCGAGTCGCTCAATATGCGCTCGGTTAACAAGACGGCACTTCAGCGAGAGCTGCGGCTTCCGGTGGATATGGACGTCCCGCTGTTGGGATCGGTGACGCGACTCGATCCGCTTAAGGGTATTGACATCTTGGCTGAGGCCCTTCCGAAGATGATGGATGCCCGCGAGTTGCAGGTGGTCGTGTTGGGGACTGGGATGCCTGAGTTGGCCGAGAAGTTGCAGTCCCTGCAGGCCCGTTATCCAAGGAACGTTCGGGCGCTGATCAGGTTCGATGAGCGTCTGGCTCGAAGGATCTACGGCAGCGCCGACATGTTCGTCCTTCCCAGCGAGTACGAGGCGGTGAGCGTGGCGCTGATGACGGCCATGCACTACGGCGCCGTTCCGATCGTCCACGCGGTCGGCGGGTTGCTAGACACCGTGTTGGATGCCGATGGGAATCCTGAGCGGGGCACCGGTTTCGCCTTTGACGGGTATTCGGTGCCGGCGTTCCTTGAGGCTGCTGATCGAGCCCTCGCTGCCTATGACGACGAGGCTCGCTGGGTCAGCCTGCAGCGTCGAGCCATGATGCGGGATTCTTCCTGGGCCACCTCAGCGAAGGCCTACCTGGACCTGTACCAGCGGGCCCGGCGATTACACGAGAGCCAGTAGGCACGCGACTGCACGCAGCGCAGCCACGTTGAGCTGCGCTGTTTGCTGTGTACGAAGAGTGCTGGAAGCGATAGATTACTTGTGCTAGAAACGAGTTCTGCTGGAAATTGATGGTGATGCTACATACCGATAAGCCCCTTCTCTGTATTCACGGTCACTTCTATCAACCTCCCCGCGAGGATCCGTTCACAGGTGCCGTCCGGCGTGAGCCTTCTGCTGCTCCTTATGCCAACTGGAATGAACGTATCACCGCGGAATGCTATGCGCCCAATGTAGCAGCGGGCAATTTCGAGCGCATCAGCTTCAACCTTGGGGGCACGCTGGCCCGTTGGATGGACAGCCAGGCCCACGACGTCTACAGTGGCATTGTCGAAGCGGCAGCTCGTCACCGAGAGCGACATGGCGAGACCAACGCGATTGCACAGGCGGTGCATCACACCATACTTCCGCTGGCGCGCGGTCGTGACAAGCGGTGCCAGATCCAATGGGGTATAGCCAGCTTCATCTATCGCTTTGGGTACCGGCCTGCCGGCATGTGGCTGCCGGAGATGGCGGTCGATGTGGAGACGCTCGCGATGGTGGCCGCTGCCGGCCTCCAGTTTGTCATCCTCTCGGAAGAACAGGTGATGGGAGATCGGATCGACGGGGCGGGTCCCTACAAGATCCCCCTGGGCGCTGACCGGTCGATCGCGGTGTTTGTGCGAGAGCGCGGCCTCTCCGACTATCTCTCATTCCAGATGCCGTCAGCGGCACACGCGAAAGCTTGGATGAACACCGTGATGGCAGAGAGGCGACCGGGCTCCCTTGCACTGATCGCAACCGATGGAGAGACTTTCGGCCATCATCACCAGCACGGGGTTAACGTGCTCCAGGCCCTGACCGAGGAGCGCGATGAGGATAGCTATCGTACGACCACGCTGACCCGCTACCTGCGCGATCATCCCCCTGTGGCAGAGCTCGGCATCCGTGAAAACACGGCTTGGAGCTGCAGCCATCGTCTTGGGCGGTGGGCGACCGGATGTGCGTGCACCCGGGGCTGCGGTCATTGGAAAGGCGCGTTGCGCAGAGCGCTTGACAATCTCTCGCGAGACGTTGATGAGGTCTACAGCCAGGCCATCCGACGTCGCGATGTGGGCCCCTGGCGGCTGCGAGACGACTACATACGCGTGTTGATGGGCCAGGTCACGCGCGACCAGTTCCTGAGCCACCATGATCTCGGCCATCTGTCGGACGAGGCTCGGCGCCAGGTGTTAAGCCTGCTCGAGTCGCAAGTATACCGTCAAAGGATGTTCACGAGCTGCGCTTTCTTCTTTGACGAGCTCGAAAGGATCGAGCCGCGTTACGCCATAGCCAATGCCGTCCAAGCGATGGCGCTGATCTATTACGCCACCGGGGACGATCTTACGAGAGCGTTCCAGCGAGACCTCAGCGTCGCGATCAGCTCGAGAACCGGACGAACGGGCGCCGATATCCTGGACGAGCTGCTGGCGCAGGCGAATTTCGGAGGCAGCCCAATTGGTGGGGACATGGCCCTGACGAGACCTCGTGCTCGGCGATAGCTCTTTTCGCGTAGTCATAGCACCTGGGCTCCAACACACCCTCTTGGTTTCCCTTTAAGTAAGAAATAGACTATGCGAAATCAGGCGAGTCTCAACATCGTCAAGCTCTTGATGGCAGCTGTCGCGGTCGTCGTAATCTTCGCAACGGCGGCGTTTTTGCGCCTTGGAGGGCTCGATTGGGACGAAGGGACTCACCTCCATCCTGACGAGCGCTACCTCACGATGGTTGTCAGCACCGTCCGCTTCCCCGCAGAGGTGCACCAGGAGAGTGGGGCGCCTCTCTGCGATGGGGCCTTGTCTTGCCTGCAGATCTACTGGGATACAGAAGTCTCGCCCCTCAACCCAACGCACTACGATCAGTTCGCCAATTACGTCTACGGGACGCTGCCGCTCTTCACGACGCGGGCCGTCGCGAGGTGGGTGGATCGAGCTTGCCAACAGCCGCCTGCTCAGCTTCCACGATTGGCCGCCCACGCGATTCTGGGACAGCCCCAGCTGTGTACGCCGGGCTTCTACACCGGATACGCCGGAATCCATCTGGTTGGGCGAGCCCTATCGGCCTTCGCGGATCTCGCAACGCTTGTGGCGCTCATCCTCCTTGCCAAGATACTCTACGGTTCCCGGACGGCCCTGATGGCAGGGGCCCTCTATGCCTTTGCCGTGCTCCCGATCCAGCACGCACACTTTTTCGTCGTGGATAGCTTCGCGACCGTGTTCGTGATCTGGACGCTTGTCTTCTGTGTCGCCTCACTTCGCAGTCGCCGGCTATGGCTGCTCTTACCCGCGGGGCTCCTGAGCGGTCTGGCTATCGCCTCCAAGGTCAGCGTCTGGCCGCTGGCCCTGGTTGTGGGACTTGCGGGGTTCGTACGGCCCGACGACGCAGAGCCTAAGGGTGCGTACGGTGGATCGCGACGCTGGCGCGTCGTCTTCACATCCGCGAGTGTGGCCGCGCTCGCTGGAGCCGGCTTCTTGGCTGCCGTAGCCTTCCGCTGCATGCAGCCATATGCTTTTACCGGTCCGGGCTTCTGGGGACTGCGTCTGAACCCAGACTGGATCGCTACGATGAAGGACATCCAGCAGCTGATGCAGGGCCTCCGCGACGTGCCGTTTGGACACCAGTGGACGGCCAGAGCCCCCATCATATTCCCGTGGCGCAACATGGTTGTCTGGGGCCTCGGCATCCCGCTGGGATTGGCAGCATGGATAGGATGGCTGGTCGTCGGGGTTGACATGCTGCTGCGACGCCGGTGGTGGCATCTCGTCCCCTGGATTTGGGCGACGGGATTCTTCGCTTACCAGGCCACGCAGTGGGTGAAGTCGATGCGGTATCTCCTGCCTGTCTACCCGATGTTCGCGCTATTCGCAGGCTGGATCGTGACCCAGGGTATCGACAGACTGAAGCCCCCTCTGGAAGGTCAGGGTAGACACCTACAAGCCCCACGAGCCTGGAGAGGCGTTCTCGTTCGCCTCCTCGGCGTCCTCGCGCCCGCGATTGTACTGTTAGGGGCAGTCGGTTGGGCGTGGGCTTTCACCGCGATCTACCGGCGACCGGTCACGCGAATCGTGGCCTCGGAGTGGATCTATCAGCACGTCCCAACAGCCGTCACACTCGAAACGGCAACTGACCAGACGGTCAATGTCCCGCTGAGGCCGAACACCGTGCTGTCGTCGGATGACAGCGTCATCGACCTACGGGTTCTGGCACCTAGGGATCTCTCGGTCACAGCGATCGTTCTACCCAAGGCCGACGCGATGTCCGTGGGCGGCGTGAGAACGCTTGTTGCTACGCTGGCGACGACGGTCAGCGAGCAGACATTCATGCTCGCTGATCAGGGCTCTCGACAGGTGCGATTTGCCCTCAACGAGCCGGTTGTTTTGGAGGAAGGCGACAGTGTCATCCTTTCGCTTTCTCTGGTGGAGGGAGCGCCCGTCAAGCTCAAGACGTCGATCATCGCCAACGAGCATTGGGACGATGGGCTGCCACTGCCGATCGGCGGAAGAGATCCTTACGGCGACTGGTACCAGGGCCTGCAGACAAGTCCTACGAGCCAGATGAACAACTACGACGCGGACGAGCTGGATAAGCGGACCAGCCTCCTGGCGTGGCTCGAGGAGGCGGACTACATCGTCCTCTCAAGCAACCGTCTCTATGCCTCGATTCCAAGGCTACCGAAGCGCTATCCGCTGACGACGGAGTACTACCGGCTCTTGCTTGGCGGAGAGCTGGGGTTCGACCTCGTGGGCGAGTTCGTCTCCTTCCCAACCCTTGCGGGGTGCCAATTCCCCGACCAGGAGATTCCCTTTCCGCTCGATGCACCGGCCTACACGAATGCCGAATCGTGCACTGTGCGCCTGCCGCCGGCCGAAGAGGCCTTCAGTGTCTACGATCATCCCACGGTGCTGGTTTTTGCGAAATCGCCGGACTATTCAAGAGCCCGCACGGAGGAATTGCTGCCCAGGTCCCTGACCTTCAACACAGAGTTCATGACGCCTCGGGAAGCAACTCAGCGCCGAGGTCCTGAGCCAAACTCGCTGTTGATGACGCCGCGGATGCGGCAAGAACAAGAGAGCGGAGGAACGTGGTCGGAGCTCTTCAACAGAGAGGGTGTCCAGAACCGCTATCAGTGGATCGGTGTCATCATGTGGGCGCTGATGCTCTCTGTCCTGGGCTGGATGGCCTTTCCGCTGCTCTATGTCGCCCTGCCAAGTCTGAGATACCGAGGCTACGGGCTGGCTCGGATTCTGGGGCTCCTGATCTGGTCGTACGTCGCCTGGCTCCTTGCTAGCCTACACGTGCTTCCCTTCACGCGGACGACCCTCTGGGTGGTCTTTGTCGCTCTGGCGGGTCTTTCCCTCTGGGTGGCCTACAGCCGGCGGAGGCGGCTTGGCGCCTTCGTGCGGGGAAACTGGCGCTCACTTCTCACCATTGACGCGATCTTCCTGGTGCTCTACCTGGTGTGGGTGGGGATCCGAGCGCTTAACCCCGATCTATGGCACCCCGTCAGCGGGGGCGAGAAGCCCATGGACTTCGCCTATCTCAACGCTGTTATCAAATCATCGTGGTTTCCGCCTTACGACCCGTGGTTCGCCGGTGGCCAGATCAACTACTACTACTTTGGATTCGTGATGGTGGCCTCCCTAATCAAGGCGCTGGGTATCGTGCCGAGCATCGCGTACAACCTGGCCGTTCCCGCCTTCTTCGCCATGACCGGGGTAGGGGCCTACACTCTGGCCAACAACCTCGCAGGCGGTGACGATCGACGAGGGCATCGGGCCGGCCTCTGGGGTGTTGCCCTTGTCCTCCTGCTGGGCAACCTTGGCGAAGCTCGTCTGCTCTTCAGGGGTTTGGTCGAGATCGGCAATATCCAGTTTGAGAGCCTGATTCCCGGCTACCCGCAGGTGGTGTCCGCCCTCGTGGGCCTGTGGAAGGTCGTGATCCGCGGCGCCCAGTTCCCCTTCCGACCGGAGTGGTGGTACTGGGACGCAACCCGGATCATCCCGTACAACCAAGGCGAGGCTGGCCCGATCAACGAGTTTCCAGCCTTCACGTTCCTTTACGCTGATCTCCACGCCCATATGATGGCGCTGCCACTGACGCAGGTCGCCCTCGGACTCACCCTGCAGTGGGCGCTTGGGTTTCGGCGCCGCGGTATCGCGCACGCCAAGAACGGGGAGGCGAAAGGGTGGGGGACCCGGGTCAGATCGCTTCTCCGCACCGCGTTGCCGTCGCCGCTGCTGAGCCTGGGGCTCGCGGCCCTCGTAGCGGGTGCCCTGAGGGCAACGAACACCTGGGACTACCCAACGTACCTCATCCTGATGTCAGTCGGCTTCGCAATCGGCCTGGCGAGCGTCCTCGGAGAGCGCTCGCGAGATGCGGGAGATACATCCTCACTGAATGCGACCGACGGAGAGCAGGAAACCCTGGAAGAGAACGATGAAGGTGCAGCGGTGGGACGCGCACAGCACGAGCCGTCACGTCGAAGGCCGGTGGCTGTGGCGCGGCTGCTTCCTGGGCTTCTGACGCCGGTGGTGCTGCTCCTGCTGGCCGAGCTCCTCTTCCGACCCTTTACGTCAGAATACCGGGGCGCCTATGCGTCCTTCGCGTTCTGGACCGGCAGCCGGACCCCTCCTGGCATCTACCTGCTGATGTACGGTCAGTTCCTGTTCCCCTTGGGGCTTGGGGCGGTCGTGGCTGTGGTGAGATCCGCCAGACATCATAGGGAGACGTGGACGTTCGATAACCTGCTCTGGCCCACCGTGGTTGTGATGGCTGTTGGCGTGTTAGTCGTCCTCTTCTGGGGGTATCTGGACGCACCCCTCGCCTGGCTGGTCCTGCCGTTTGGCGGGCTGGCACTACTGATCCTCACAGACAGCACCACCTCGGCGCGACGGCGCCTGCTGTGGTTCTGGGTGGGCACGGCGATGGCCCTCAGCCTGTTGGTGGAGGTAGCCGTGCTTGAGGGCGACATCAGCCGTATGAACACCGTCTTCAAGTTCCACCTGCAGGTCTGGATGCTGCTGGGCGTTGGCGCCGCCGTCTTCGCGGAGCGCATCATCTACGTCTTCGCCAACGACTCACTGCCGGCAGAGAGGCAGACCGAGGGAGCGGAGCAGCGCGCACGCCTGGTCGACGGGGAGGAGAGTTGGGCGGAGGCACCGCCAACTGGGGGCCATGCCTCGTCGGTGTGGCCCCGATGGGTGATTAGCACAAGCCCTGCGGCCTTCGTGATCTTGGTTGTGCTTGTGTTCATCGCAGCGCTCTATCCGACGTTCGCCATTCCGGCCAAGCTTCACGATCGCTGGGTGCCTACGGCGCCACAGACATTGGATGGCATGGCCTACATGCCTTACGCGACACAGATCGAACGTGGCACGGAGATCCCCCTGGCTCCAGACTACCGTGTCATCCGCTGGCTCCAGGAGAACGTCGAGGGCAGCCCCACCATCATCGAGGCACAGGGGGAGCGCGAGTACTTGTGGGGCAATCGCATTGCGACGTATACCGGACTTCCCTCGGTCATAGGTTGGCGCTGGCACCAAGTTCAGCAGAGAATGGTGATGCCGCCGGGTACCGTCGAGTTGCGACAGCATGAGGTGCGAACCTTCTACAACACAGACGACGCCGAGCGCGCCCTGAGGATCTTGCAGATGTACGACGTCGAATATGTGATCCTGACACCGTACGAACGCGCCTACATGGAGTCGGAAGGGCTGTCGAAGTTCGCGAGAATGGTGGCAGACGGGTGGCTAGAAATAGTCTATCAGGACGAGGAGGCCACCGTCTACCGAGTCCGCGCATAGCAGACCGACGCAGCGCCGCCCCCATCGGTGTGTCGGAGCAGGTTAAGAGCGACCAGCTCAGGTGCTCTTACGCAAGATCGCGTAGAGGGTCAGATCGTTCGTGTGTCCATCGGCGCGGAACATCTGGCTGATCTCAAGGCCCGCAGCGCTTGCGAGCCGGGCGGTCTCCGCCTCGTCCACAAGATGCACGTAGCGCAGACCGTATCCCTGTCGCTGCCAGTCCAGCAGGTAGTCGCCAGGCTCGACGTCATCCTCGGTGAGGTCAATCGTGGACCAGGGCAGAATCCTGCGGCGCAATCGCTCAATCTGGAGAAACTGCCAATTCGCCATCACGACCGCACCCTCCGGCGCCAAGACCTGAGCAGCGCGACGCACGACCCGCTGGCGGTTCTGATAACCCGGTATGTGCTGGAGCACGGCGCGCAGCACGATCCAGTCGAAGGGCCCATCTAGACTCTCGTGCCACGGATCAGCCACGAGATCGGCCTCGACGAAGCGCAGAGCCCCTCCAGGGCGGTCTTCTGCGCGCTCAGACGCCACCGCCAACATCGACTCGGCGTAGTCCACGCCGACGTAGGGGGATTCTGCAGGCACGAGGTAGGCCAGACGGCCCTGACCACAGCCCAGGTCTAGGATCCGTTCCCCTGGGCGCATCTCCGCCAGGACGCGCTCAAAGCCGGGCTCGGTCCGCCCGCGCGAATCGCTAAACGCCTCCGCAAATTGATTGTAGAAGCGCCGGTTCAGCTCTAGGAGCTTCTCTGCCACGCTCTCTTGCATGGGACGCATTCTACCAACGCCTCACCGCTGGACAACCCCCCGGATCACGAGTGTGGACTGGGACAAGCATCGGTCGGACCCGGTGCCACGCCGACCACCTCACCGAATTGTGCAGAACCGGGAGCAGCAGAAGCGGACAAACGCAGAACCCGTGCTATACTTATGGGTATGGTTAGAGGTGGCGTACCCCAACAGATCGATCTCAAGAAGGATGAGGAGCGCGAGCAGGTGCTGGACGCGCTATGCGCGATCCAGTCGACCCCTGATGAGGACTGGGATCTAATGGCGCTTCTGCGTCGATATCCACGGCCTCACGGCACCTTCGCCAAGTCGCAACTCCTGGGCGCCTACCGCCGACTGGTCGAAGAGGGGGCTTTTCAACCAAGCGCTAAGGTCGAACGAAGGCTGCGGGGTCGCCCGGTCCGCACCATCTCGGGCGTGGCGCCGGTCGCTGTCTTGACCGAGCCCTATGCGTGTCCGGGCACCTGCATCTTCTGTCCTGAGCAGGAGGGGGCTCCGAAGAGCTATCTCGACGGGGAGCCCGGCGTGCTCCGCGCGATCCAAAACGCCTACGATCCTTACGACCAGACTAGAGCGCGCATCGAGGCGCTAGAGGCGATCGGTCACGCTACAGACAAGATCGAGCTTCTAGTCCTTGGCGGTACCTGGTCGGCCTATCCTGAGGCCTATCAGGATCACTTCCTGCTCCGCTGCTTTGACGCCATGAACGAAACGCCGTCAGAGACGCTGAGCGAGGCCCTGCAACGCAACGAGACAGCACCCCACCGGAATGTGGGCCTCGTGATTGAGACGCGTCCGGACGAGATCACGCCAGCGGAGGTCCTACGCCTGCGCAGACAGGGCGTGACCAAAGTCCAGCTAGGGGTCCAGAGCCTAGACGACGAGATTCTGAGGCTGAACCGACGCGGACACACCGTGGCCGATACAGAGAGGGCCATCCGGCTTCTCCGCCTGGCTGGGTTCAAGCTCGTGGTACACTGGATGCCAAACCTCCACGGCGCGACGCCAGCGACGGACCTGGCGGACTTCGGACGGATCTTTGAGAACCCGGCAATCCGCCCGGACGAGATGAAGATCTACCCGACGGCACTGCTGCGCGGCACAGAGCTGTATAATCTGTGGGAGGCAGGTGAGTACGCCCCGTATGACGAGGAGACACTCATCGAGCTGTTGGCCGGCTGCAAGCAGCAGGTGCAACCCTACTGCCGCATCAACCGCGTCATGCGCGACATCCCGGCCAACTACATCGTGGCTGGGACGACGAAGAGCAACCTGCGCCAGATCGTTCAGCAGCGGATGCATCAGCAGGGGCTGTCATGCAACTGCATCCGCTGTCGCGAAGTGCGGGGGAAGGAGAGGGTCGATCTGGAGCAGGCAGAGCTGGCCGTAGTCTCCTATCAGACCGACGCCACTGAGGAGCATTTGCTGCAGTACCTGACGCCTTCTGGTCGGTTGGCCGGGTTCCTGCGGCTGTCCTTCCCGACAAAGCCCCGGACGGACTTGCCGATCCCAGAAATCCGCGACGCGGCGATGGTGCGCGAGCTCCACGTCTATGGGCCGGCGCAGTATCTGGGAGAGCGCCGGCGGGGCGTCCAGCACCGTGGCCTGGGGACGCAACTGCTCGATGAGGCAGCCCGACGCGCCGAGGAGGCGGGTTTCAGGGAATTGGCCGTGATCGCTGCGGTCGGGACCCGCGTCTACTACCGGGAGCGGGGATTCATTGAGGGGGAGCTCTATCCGATCCGCCCCCTCTCGGGACCTCACCGGGGTCTGTGAAGGCAGCCACCGTCACCGAGGGAGGCTAGCCCTGGAAAGGAGGGATGCGACCCTATGATGTTTGAAGCGGCGCTTTTCCTGGCTGGGGCTGTGCTCTTCTTCCTCGCTGTGCTCTTCTTCGTCTTTCTCTGGCAGGATCGTGTCCTGCTCTCCGAGCGTCGAAGTGAGATCGAGGCATTGAGGCAGAACATCAAAGAGAAGAACGTCGAGCTCGACGTCTGGGAGCGCGAGCTCGAGGTGTGGTCGCGCAGCCTGGAGACGGAACAGCTCGCCTTGGCCGAGGCGAAGGAAGAATTGCGCATGTTGACGGCCTCGGCGTCATCACCGGCGAGCTCCGCAACCCCGGCGGGGACGACCGGGCGCGCTAGCGCAGGACGTGGAGGCGGTCGAGCCGGATCCGCAGCGAAGAACGAGAAGCTGGACTGGGACGATGTCAAGCTTCGAAGCTAACTACAGAAGTACGTAGGGTAGGGGACCTGAGTCGAGACTGCCAAGTACCGACCTGGTCACCAACAAGGTAGGGGGAAGTAGAACATACGTTCTGTGTTAGGGGGCTAGCTCGTAGATCCGGTTAAGGTCCAGGCATCCGCACAGACTGAGTTTACAAACCTCGTTGGCGTGAGCCCTCTCGAGAGAAGATGACCGACCGTGTCCTGCAACATGCAGAAGCCAGGTTGATGCGAGAGGGTCTCTAGGTATCCCAAGTTTACATAACATATATAGTCGGAAGTTAATAACAGCCCTTAGAAGCCCGCGGGCGTGCCCGCCCTCGAGGTCCTAGCTGACCACGAATTTAGCTGCAATCCTGTAGCGACCGGTGTCCCCAAGCGGAATCTGCGGTCGTCTGCAGGGCGCGTCTGAAGGAAGAATGACGGGATTGTCGCCAACCTCCGCGCGACAAGCGCCCAGAATCGCCCTAGCTGCGCGACCGAGGATTTTTGCGTCGACCGTCGGCTCAGAGATGGCCTTACACCGATGGCCGTGTGCCTATGGCCTGCCGATCCATAAGGGCGGCAGGCCACCGCATCCAGCGGCGCTTGCCATAGGCCTCAACACGCTGACTTGGACTGGGGTCACCTGCGATCGTCCGCCCTTCTGCGCGACTCACTGCAATCTTGTCGACACCATCGTCGGGCTCTCGAGCTCCTGCAAGCGCCGTCTGGTCCAAAGCATCTCGGTCAGATCGAATATTAGAACGAACGTTCGTTCTACTCCCCACCCTCGGGCTGTCTGGCAGCCCGACACGTCTTTGTGTTATGAGGATCGCAGCTTGGTAGCGTCATCCAAGTCGTCACCGTAGCTCCGGTCCTCCTAGGCCGCGGCGCAACTTCAGGCCCCCTACCCCTGGACTGGCGGTGTAGCGGTCGAGGCCTACAGCCGTAGGGAGGCCGTCACCCACCGGGACTGGACTTGCCACCGGAGAATTCGGAGTCGGTGCACTTCAGTGGTTCGGGCCTTCTACTGCTCATCTGCGCCAGTGACCCCCCTTCGACCGGCGAAATCCGGCACTTCGCGGCGTTAGCTACTGGAGCCGAGCGTGTTGATCGTTTGCGACCCGCCAGAGAGACGGGCAGCGCGGCAGGCTCACAGAAGGCTATAGCCACGGGTGAAGGAGCAGCTCGCGGAGCGGCAAGACGAGGCCCTCCGGGAGAATCACCTCGCAGTCGAGGTTGCGGCGGTCCACCTGCTACAACATCTCGCGGCAGCGTCCACAGGGCGGGAGGATCTTGTCGGCGGTGACGGCGACGATCTTCTTGACGCAGGCATCCTCTGCTTGTAACTGAGGCTGTTTCTGATAAAATAGAAGACCGTTAACGAATTCGGATTCGGGGAAGTTGGGTGCCCCAAGCGGGTGCTCCTTCGCTGCGCAGTCAGGCCGCTGCCTGAGGAGACGACCATGAAGAAGGCTATGCTTATTGTTGGAGCCCTGGTGCTCGCTGGCGCTCTCGTCGCGAGTGCGTTCGCGGGTGGGCTTGTCGTGGGGCGTATGACACGAGGATCTGCTGCGGGTCCCGCCCCGTCGGTCACCGACCCCGTGGAGACAGCGGCGCCCGTGTCGACGCCTCTCCCTGCAACCACCGATGAACCGGAACCTGCGGCGGAGTCAGAGCCGACGACGGCGGCGGCGCTCGATGAGGCACCATCGACCGACTCTTTCGACTACGAGCTGGTCCAAACCGTGCTAGAGATCCTGGAGGAGCAATACTACGGCGAGATCCCCGATGGCAAGGAGCTGGCTTACGGTGCCGTTCGCGGCCTGCTGATGACGCTGGACGACCCCTACACGTCCTTCATCGAGCCGACGATTGCGGCCATTATGAACGAAGACGCCACGGGCGAGTTCGAGGGCATCGGCGCAATGGTGCAGATGCGTGAGGACGGCTACCTGGAGATCGCCAGCCTCATTCCGGGCCAGCCTGCTGAGGCAGCCGGCGTACGACCCGGTGACATTATCGTTGCTGTGGGAGACCAGTCCATCGTCGGTCTGGGACTCTACGAGGCGATCAGTTACATCCGCGGGCCTGCAGGGACCGAGGCCGAGCTTGAGATCCTACGCCCGGGTGAGCAGGCGTCGATCTTTATCACGGTCGAGCGAGCGCGGATCGAGGTTCCTATCACGGAATCCCGCATGCTCGACAACAACATTGGCTACCTGCGCCTGACGGAGTTCGACGCAAATGCTGCGCAGCGCGTAGAAACGGAGCTGGAGGGCTTGCTGGACAGCGGGGCTGAGGCTCTTGTCTTCGACCTCCGCGACAATCCCGGAGGCTGGCTGAATCAGGCGATTGCGGTGGCCGACCTTTTCCTCGACGAAGGGCTGGTGGCCATCCAGCGCGACAGCGCCGGTGGAGAGCAGCGCTTTTCCTCTGGCGATGGCGACATCGGAGAGGAGATCCCGATGGTAGTGCTCGTGAACCCCGGTACCGCGAGCGCGTCGGAGATCGTGGCAGGCGCGATCCAAGATCGCGGACGCGGCGTCCTCATTGGCATGCCGACGGTAGGCAAGGGCTCTGTACAACTCCCGAACGACCTAGAGGACGGGTCCCAGCTACGGGTCACCATCGCGCGTTGGTTCACGCCAAATGAGCAGGAGCTCTACGGCAACGGCTTGACGCCCGATATCGAGGTCCCCTACCCCATTGACACGCCGACGGACGAGGACCCGCAGCTTGCGCGTGCGGTGGAATACTTTACTGAACTTGGTGATTGAGAGGATCCATGAGCTCCGACGAGATCAAGGTAGTTGCTACCAACCGCAAAGCTCGCTTCGAATACGACATCGAGGACAGATACGAGGCCGGTATCGCGCTGACCGGGACAGAGATCAAGTCCGTGCGCGCGGGCGCCGTGAGCTTGGGTGAGGGCTTCGTCACGGTGCGAAATCACGAGCTGTGGTTGGTCGACGTCCATATTGCGCCCTACGAGCAAGGCGGGCACTGGACACACGACGCGCGACGGCCCCGCAAGCTCCTTCTCCACCGCCGCGAGATCGACAGGCTGGAGCGGGCTGCGCAGGAGCCCGGCTACACAGTTGTGCCGCTCCGCATGTACCTTAAAGGTTCCTACGCTAAGGTCGAGATCGGCGTTGCCAAGGGGAAGCGCCAGTATGACAAGCGCGAGGCCATCGCAGCACGCGATGCCAAACGACGCATCCGACGGGAGTGGAAAGAGTTCACCAAGGATCGGCGGTGATCAGACCGCGCGTCACGATGATTTGACAACCAGGGACCGTAGGCTATAATCTAAGATTGTTGTGATTTGCATCCGTTTATATCCCAAGGAGCTAGCACGCGAATGCCGGAAGAGACAGAAAACAAGCCCACGTCTATCGATAATGTCGAGCCAAAGATGCAGTTGGAGGGCACGGTGACCCGCACCGAGCTCTACGGTGCTTTTGTTGACGTGGGGTTGGATCGCGACGGACTTATTCATATCTCACGATTGGCCCCTGGGCGGGTCAGGAAGGTCACAGACGTCGTGAACGTCGGCGACAAGGTCTCGGTGTGGGTCCAGAGCGTGGATCCCGACCGTGGCCGCATTGCCCTCACGATGGTCGAGCCACCGGATCTGGACTGGCACGAGATCCAGCCAGGACAGGTCTATGAAGGCCAGGTGGTGCGGATGGAGCGCTATGGCGCCTTCGTCGACATCGGCGCGGAGCGCCCCGGGCTGTTGCACGTTCGGGAGATGGGAACGTACATACGGCGCCCTGAGGAGATCACCCGGATGGGCGACACGCTGGAGGTTGAGATCCGGGGCGTCGATCGCCGCAAGCGCCAGATTGATCTTACCCTCCACTCAGAGTCAGTCGAGTACGACGCGCTTGAGGAGCCAGAGGAAGCCGGGCTCTCTCCAATGGAGATCGCTTTCCTTCAGGCCCAGGCTCAGGCCCAGGCGGAGGGGCGACGTTTCCGAGAACGAGGAGACAAGCGCCGCTCGGGCTCGGGTGGTCGTGACAGCGAGGATCTGGAAGACATCTATCGCCGGACCCTCAACGACCAGTAAGCACGGAGCCCCGCGCCCGATAGTTACACCGTTGCTGTGAATTGAAGACGGGGCGGCAAGGTTGCCGCCCCATTTTGGTGTCAGGGTAACCACTATCTCATAACTGCTACGGGGCAGCTAAGGCCGCGTCGATCATGGCCCGAATC
>JBNGDL010000044.1:0-9895 GCA_049975205.1 Anaerolineae bacterium
ACCAGTAGGTCACTTCCTGCCCGCTTGGATCTAGGTTCTCCAGATCCCCGTAGATCTCTTGGTCGTAAACAACCGTCTCCTCGGTGCCCTCTGGTTCCTGTACGGGCTCTTCGGGCTCCTCAGTTTCCGCAGGTGCCTCGGGCTGGGTTTCCTCTGTCGGCACCTCTGTCGGCTCCTCCGTAGGAGCGCGGCAACCGGCGACGAAACTGAGGACCAGGACGAGGGCCATCACAAACGCAAACCACTTGCGTCCTTTCATTCTACAATCCTCCTTCTTAGAAAATCAGAATTAGATACACTCAATGTATCCACTTAGGCTAAAACGTCATAAGCTACGCCATCATAAGTATACACGCGTCTCGAGTTGGACATCACCTCCTTCCATCTTGAGCCATTGTCAGCTGTGTCGATCACGGAATCCACAACGTGCGGGACATCAGGGGCAGCACGAAAACAGTCATGCCGGCAAGAGTCGCCGACATCCCCTATTAGTTATCATCCCTTCAAGCCTGTCGTTGAGATACCCTCCGTGAACTGCCGCTGTGTGAAGAAGTAGAGAACCAAAATCGGTATCGTTGTGATCACCGATCCCGCCATAATCAACTGCGTTTCCGCAGCCGCCTCCGAAATAAAACTTGTCAGCCCCACCGTGATCGGGCGCCACCGCGCCGTGCTCGTTACGATCAGGGGCCACTGGAGTTGGTTCCACGCCCAGATTGTGTTGAACACAATCACCGACATCAGGGGAGCCTTGGAAAGCGGCACAACAATCCGCGTCAGGAAACGCAGGTGCCCCGCCCCGTCCATCAATGACGCCTCATAGAGCTCATCAGGGATCTGGGCAAAGAACTGCCGGAGCAGGAACACGCTAAAGGCGTTGACCATAAAGGGAATTGTCAACGCCGTCCAGTTATCATACCACGCATTCACCAATCCGAATCTCGTGTTGAAGAATCCCTCCAACCCAACGATGATCAGGTAGTTAGGAATGATGGTCACGGCGCCCGGAATCATGTAAGTCGCCAGGTAGAGCGTAAAGATCAGCCCCTTAAGCGGAAACGACATACGGGCAAAGGCGTAGGCCGCCAAGACACCCGTGACGAGGACGCCGCCAACGGTTAGCAACGTGATGATGACACTGTTACGCATGTAGAGGCTGAAGTCCGCCTTGGTCCACGACTCGACGTAGTTGTGCATCAACATCTGCCAGACGCTCCAGTGCTGCTTTACGACAAAGTGCTCTGGGTCTGGATCCACGACCTTGAAGTGCGGCCCCCACCGCCCTCGATTCGAGGCGAAATAGTTAGGGCCGCCCACCTGACTGCCTTTTAGCCGCGTCGTGAATTGCTGCAGAACCGTAGTGTCGAGCGTAAGATAGAAGTTATCATAGTTCTGGATCCCGTCATCGGTGATATCCAACGCGAGAATATTGATGCGGAGCGGTAGGGAGGCACCCTCTTCCTGCGCGACTTGCTCGGCGATGTAGGGGGTTACCTCCTCAACGACGATGGTTCCGCTCAGCTTCGGACCGAATGAGCGCGGCGCATTGCGCCAACCCTCAGTCGGCGTCATCTCGACAACGACTTCCTTCGCAGGAGGACGACCAATGTAGGGTTCTAGCGTCAATCCAGCGGGCCAGAAACGGCGGGCCCCGTGCTCACCATAGGTCTTGAACGAGACCTGGAGCATCCAGATAAAGGGAAAGATAGCAATGACCGCGCCGATCCCCAGCACGATATAGAGAAGGGTCTGACCAATGGTCTGGCGTAGCTTGTAGTGCCCAGTATGCTCTCGTACCGCCGACGTACTAGCCATAGAAGACCCTCCCCTCTGAGACGCGATTCTGGATCCAGGTGAGCCCGAGCATCACCCCCGTCAGCACAAAGGCTAGCGCCGAGGCATAGCCAAACCGGTTGCCCTCCCAGAAGTTCTTCCAGATCAACATGCTTGCCGTCATCGTTGTCCCATTAGGCGCCCCTACCGGCCCCACCACGCGCGTCATCACGTAGATGTGGTTGAAGGCGCGAAATGTACCCAGAACCCCCATCATGACAAGGAAATAGGTCGTCGGAGAAACCAGAGGAATCGTGATCTTCAGCAGCTGCTGCCACCGGCTGGCTCCATCGATCTCCGCGGCCTCGTAGAGGGCATTAGGAATATTGCCCAGGCCGGCCAGGTAGATCACCGTGTTGTAGCCTACATAGGTCCAGATGTTGTAGATGATGACGGCGACAAGCGCCAGGCTGGGACCGCCCAATGCTCTGGGGATGTCGACCCCAATCGTCTCCCCAATATAAACCCCAATGGGCGTCGCATCAAACAGCCAACGCGGTAGGTCGCTCTCAGCCACCCCGAATCCCATCAGTATTTGATTGATCAGACCCTTGCCCGGGTCGAAGATCGACTGCCATACCGCGGAGGAGGCCACCGTGACCGTTACGTAGGGAAGGAAGTAGATGATGCGCCAGGTTGTCTTGCCTCTGATATTCTGGAAGAGGACAAAGGCTAGAAGAAACGCCAGGACGATCTGGAATGGCACAGTGCCGGCGGAGTAGAAGAATGTGATCAAGAGCGAGCTGAACAGGTCCCCATCTCCGTTCTCAAGCATCCGTGGAAACCCCAGGAAGAGGCCCAGACCTCCAATGATGAGCATCGTGCCAGCGACTACGCGCCAGATCAGCTCTCGCGTCGAGGTCTCCTCTTGTGTCTTGCGCCATACTATCCACGACGCGCCCAATAGCACCAGACCGCCCAAGACGTAGAGGACATCGATTGGCTCTCCCAAGGCACGCAGGAAGTTGTCGAAGCCGAGGTAGTCACCTTTGCGGATGCGCCATCGGTGCAGACTGATATAGAACGCGTACCCGATAGGAAAGAGGCTGAACGCTATGAGCAGAAATGTACCGGGAAGGAGAAACAAATACGCCTGGACGGCCTCACGAATATGCCGGAAAGTGCGAGTTTCGTACCAAGGGACCGAAGGGACCGCGGAATCGGAAGTTGTCATGGGCATCTCCTCGAATAGGGCCAAGTCACTCTGATTATACCGCTGGAGCCAGCTCTGTCACGTAGTTCACAAATTTGCACCCAATCTCATTATCTCTGGAATCGTGTCCTGGGCAACACAACACGCAAGCTGTCCCCTTCCGAGGGGCCGCACCCCTTCCGAGGGGCCGCACCCCTTCCGAGGGGCCGCACCCCTTCCCAGGGGCCTCATCCACCGGGCTCAACGTACCAGCTCCCAGCCTCACAGGTCGCCAGCCATACCGGGCGACCGAGCCGATCTGAGAGAGTCGATGGCGTGGCACCGTCGAGGGACCTCCGCTCAGGACCTCGGAAAATGTCACTGGGTAGCACGACCGCTTCGCCCATGTGGCGCCCACGCAAAGTGTCCAGGATATCCTCGACCGTCAGCAGACCTGCCACCGTGACCGTCTCGCCGAAGAATCGGTTGGCCACAGATACAACGTCGATCCGGAGTTCCGCATCCCTGTCCAAGGACGCGGCATAAGTGTCCAACACCGGGGCGAAAAGTGTGCCCGTCACCCAGGTCTGGTGGCGACCGAGCGGTCGTACTGCAGCCGCCAAGCCCTCGCGACCATCTAAGAACCGGCGCACCATTCCGACTCCGTTCTCGATCATCGCAGGCAGCAACCCATCGTAGGCCTCAATCTCAGGCACCGGAACCCCACTGAGTAAGTACCACTCGTCGGAAGCGTAGACAAACCCGGCGCCCAACTCGGACCGAAGCCGAGCCTGCCACTCTAGCAGTTGATCGAGCACCTTTGAGGCCTCATCCCGCTCATATACCCGCAAACCGGGGGCGTGCCGACGGGTCAAGCCGACAGGGACGACGGAAAGATCTTTGACAGCAGGATACAGACCTACCAGGTCCGTGATCGTCCGATCAAGATGGACACCGTCATTGCGCTCAGGGACCAAGACTGCCTGAGTATGGACCTCAATGCCGAGGCTGGCGAGACGCTGGAGATCCTTCATAATCTTTCCAGCCTGAGGGTTTCGCATGAGATCGATCCTCAAGTCAGGCTCAGTGGCGTGAACCGATACGTACAGCGGACTCAGGAACTGCTCCTCGATGCGCACGAAATCGGCAGATGTGAGATTGGTGAGGGTGATGTAGTTGCCGTGCAGGAAGGAGAGCCGATAGTCATCATCTCTGATGTAGAGTGAACCCCGCAGCCCCGGTGCCATCTGAGCCACAAAACAGAATTCACACCGGTTGCGACACAGGCGTAGCTCACCATCGAAGATGTCATGGGAGAACGTCAGACCCAACCTTTCGCCGTACCGCCTCTGGACCCTGCAAGACTGACGCCGACCTTCACGCTCGAACAGTAGAAAAAGCTCAGGCTCTCCGCCATAAACCTGAACATCGATAGCATCCCTTAAAGGGCTGCCGTTGATCGCAAGTAAGCTGTCGCCAGGTCGAAGCCCACATCGTCTACCAGCACTGCGAGGAGCAACGCTGGAGATTTCCGCAGGGAAAAATCGTGTCATCGTAAAGGGCACAACGCTATCGCGCGCTTGGGTTCATCCAATGATATTCTATGGGAATCTCTGCGTCTCATCATTACTGCCGGAGCCAACAGGGGCTCGAGCCGAACACATGGTACCACAAGAACTGAATCTGGGTAGAGATTCTAACCCAACACCCCCTACGCAACGCACGTCTGGCAGCAGAAGACTACTCCCATTCGATCGTAGCGGGCGGCTTGCTGCTGATGTCATAGACCACACGGTTCACACCTTGGACCTCGTTCACAATGCGATTAGCAACACGGGCCAGCAGCTCATAGGGCAACCGCGTCCAGTCCGCTGTCATAAAGTCGTCGGTCGTCACGGCTCGCAGCGCCACGACGTGCGCGTAGGTCCGTCCATCACCCATGACGCCAACACTGCGAACGGGCAGCAGCACGGCAAACGCCTGTGAGGTCTCCCGATAACGCTCCGCCTTCCACAGCTCGTCCAGAAAGATCGCGTCGGCAGCCTGCAACGTGGTTACGCGCTCCGGCGTGACCTCGCCCAGAATCCGTACTGCCAGACCGGGCCCGGGGAAGGGATGCCGCCAGATCAGCTTCTCTGGCAATCCCAAGGCAAGGCCCACCCGTCGCACCTCATCCTTAAAAAGATCTCGCAGAGGCTCCACGAGGGCAAGATCCATCTCCTCCGGCAACCCGCCCACGTTATGGTGCGACTTGATCCGTTGAGCCGTGGCACTGCCCGCACTCTCGATCACATCCGGGTAGATGGTGCCTTGGGCGAGATAGCGCACACCCTCAAGGCGGCGCGCCTCCTCTTCGAAGACGCGGATGAACTGCTCCCCGATGATGCGTCGTTTCTCCTCGGGATCTACAACGCCCGCTAGAGCACCGAAGAACCGTTCGGAGGCGCCCACCATGACGAGACGCATTCCCAGAGCTTCGTGGAAGGTCGCCTCCACTTGCCGGGCCTCCCCATGCCGCATAAGGCCTGTATCCACAAAGATGCACGTCAGCTGATCACCGACCGCTCTGTGGATGAGCGTGGCGACAACCGCGCTATCAACACCACCACTGAGCCCCAGAATGACATTACCTGTATCTACCTGATCCTGAATCCGGGCCACCGCCTCCTCGATGAAGAGAGCCGGGGTCCACTTACCCTCGCAACCGCAGATATCATAGAGGAAACGTCGTAGGATCTCCGGGCCGAGGGGCGTATGATGCACCTCAGGATGAAACTGTGTGCCGTAGATCTGACGGTGATCGTCTCCCATAGCTGCCACAATCCCATTCTCACTGCGGGCCAGCAGCTCGAAGTCGGGCGGGAGCATCTCCACACGGTCGCCGTGACTCATCCAAACGGAGAGCGCTGGGGGCAGGTCTGAAAAGAGCTGAGCCTCGGGCTGAGTCACCTGCACCAATGCCGGACCGTACTCTCTCGGGGTCCCTGGCACTACCTTGCCCCCGAGACGTTCGGCCAGCAGGTGCATTCCATAGCAGATGCCCAAGACCGGCACACCAACTGTGGTCACGTACTCGGCAAGTGTCGGAGCACCGGGATCATAAACACTGTTGGGGCCGCCAGAGAGAATGAGCCCACGGGGATTCAGAGCTTCAACCCGCTCGGGGTCGACATACCAGGGCAAGATCTCGGCGAAAACGTGCTGCTCACGAACCCGACGAGCAATCAGTTGCGTGTATTGGGATCCGTAATCGAGGATGACGACAGTCTCACGCGCTGGCATCTGCATGATACTCACCGGGCAAAAACGATGGTGCCGTCGTCCCGCATCTCGTCGACAATGACCAAAGAGACAATCGGGACGTCGAGATCCTTCAGGACCTCACGTCCGCCCTCGAATGATTTCTCAACCAGAGTGCCGATCCCTACCAGCTTAGCCTCGGCGCTCTCAACGATGCGTGCCATCGCCGCAATCGTCTGTCCTGTCGCCAGGAAATCGTCAATAATCAACACCCGGTCTCCAGGGCGCAGAAACTCCGGCGATACCATCAGGGAGACCTCGCCACCCTTGGTGTGGGAGGGCGCGAACTCGACGAAGACCGGATCCATCATCGTAACCGGCTTGTGCTTTCGGGCGTACACCAGCGGCAATCCCATCGCATAGGCGGTTGCCATCGCCGGGATAATGCCCGAGACCTCCGCAGTCAGCACACGCGTAGGATGAACCTCAGCGAAACGCTGCGCGAACTCGGCGCCTGCCTCTAGCATCAACGTAGCGTCCACCTGGTGGTTAATCACGCTGTCAATCTTGAGAATGCCACTCCCCAGGTTTCTTCCCTCTTGGCGGATCTTGCGCTTTAGGCTCTCCATCTGCTCATTCTCCTCGTTGGCCTCGTGATCACAACCTATGATAGCACAGATCAGGGATTCAGCACGGCCCACCCCCAACATCGAACGTTGTAAATGGCGTGAAGTATGATAGCATATTCGCTCACCAGGCTATGCAAACCGGCTCGCCAGACAAGGCCTCGTCAACAAGGGCTGCGGAACGACCATCAACGACACACCGACGGGCTGTTACCTAGGAGGTGGGACATGACAGAGCAAAACACTACTTCGCGAGGTCAGCAGTTCGGCCAACGACTGTGGAAAGCGTTCAAGAACTTCGCGATCATCTTCTCTTTCATCACCAACTTCATCCTTGTGTTGATCCTGGTGCTTCTCCTCTCGCACGCCGGCACCCTCTTTCAGGTGAAGAGCCAGGTCGCCGAACCCCTCCTTCTTGACCTAGATCAGGCGGTTGTCGCGCTTGGGCAGACAACCATCGCGTCCACCGTCCAGGTAACCGACACCGTGCCGCTCGCGTTCACCCTCCCCCTCGAGCAGGACACCGACGCCGTCCTGAGTAAGCCCGTGCCTCTCAGCGTCCCCGCGATGTTTGTGCTGCCTGGGGGCGCAGGATCCCTCAACGGGACCGTCACTTTCCAGCTCCCTGAGGGTCAAACACTGCCGGTAGCGTTGAGCATGAGCCTGCCGGTCAGCACAACGATTCCCGTAGAGATCGAGGCCCCGGTGGAGATCCAGTTGGCGGAGGCGGGATTAGCGCCAGCGATCGAGCAACTGCGAGCCGTCCTCCGTCCCGTCACTGTCCTGATCCAAGGCCTTCCCGATACCGCCCAGGAGCTACTCCACGTCGATGACTGAGCGTCCAATCTGTAACTATGAGGGCTCGCGCTATAGTAGCGAGTTCTGGACCGAGGATCGTGCCTATGAGGATGCCGTGGAGCGGATCGCGCTCCGGGCCATGCTGCCGCCTAAGGGAGACACCCTTATGGAGGTCGGGGCCGGCTTTGGGCGCCTGGCTGACCTCTACGCAGGCTACAAGACGGTCGTGCTCCTTGACTACGCGGAGACCCAACTAGCACAAGCCGTTGAACGACTCGGCACCCAACCCAGGGAGGGCGAACCTCACTACGTCTTTGTGCAGGCGAATTTCTACCATCTCCCCTTTGTGCCGGGACGGTTCGATACGGTGACGATGATCCGCACGCTCCACCACGCCGCAGATGCCCCGAGCGTGCTAACGGGGATCTCCGAGATTCTAGGGCCACGTGGGGCCTTCGTCCTCGAGTTTGCTAACAAGCGCAACCTTAAGGCAATCGCGCGCTACCTTCTGCGACGTCAGACTTGGTCCCCCTATGACCGCGAGCCCGTCGAGTTTGTGAAGCTGAATTACGATTTCCACCCCCGATGGCTGTGGGACCAGCTTGCGGGCCTGGGGCTCAGGAAGGAACGTATCCGCACGGTCTCCCACTTCCGAATCCCGTTCCTGAAGCGCTGGCTGCCGACGCCTCTACTGGCGCGCCTGGACGCCCTCATACAGCCGACCGGCAGTCTATGGCAACTCAGTCCGAGCGTCTTCGTTCGGGCACGGGCGAGCGCCGATCGTCCCTCACCGCCGCAAGGGCGCTTCTTCCGTTGCCCGGCTTGCGGGGCGCCGTTAGGCGCTCCACCACAGGCCGTCTTCGTGTGCACCTGCGGTCGAGTTTGGCGCAAAGAGAATGGGATCTACGACTTCCGCTATCCGGTTGGCTGATCTACCCCGATGCAGATGAAACTGGTACGCGAAGCAAGCCCCGACCCCGAGCGACGCAAGAAGCTCCGGCAGGCACTCTGGATCACGGTCTTGGGCAACCTCGCTCTGGCTGTGGGAAAGGGCGCGGTCAGCTATTTCACCGGCAGCGTAGCGCTCTACGCAGATGCGGCTAACTCCGCTTCAGACGTCTTCTATTCGGCGTTGATGGTCCTCGGGATGTGGATGGCACAGCGACCACCCGATATGTCTCACCCGCAAGGTCATAGCCGCTTCGAGCCCTTGGCCGGTCTCGTCGTCGCCGCTGCTATGACGATCGCCGGCTACGAAGCCGGGCGAGCTTCGATCGTTCGCTTCCTCGAAGGGGGGCAGGCGGTGACCTTGGGATGGCCTACAGCGGCGCTGCTGATAAGCGCGTTGGTCAAGGTCGCCATGTATGCCCTCATTCATCGTATTGCCAGTGCAATCTCGAGCTCGACCCTCGACGCTGCTGCCACCGACAACCTTACCGATGTGCTGAGTTCTACGGCGGCGCTTGTGGGCACCCTGGGATCGCGATTTGTCCATCCCCTCGCGGACCCAATCGCTGGCGGATTGGTCGCCATCTGGATCCTCAGAGCTGCGTTCGGGGTTTGGCGAGAGAACCTGCGGTATCTGACCGGTGCGGGTGCCTCCCCTGAGCTCCGAGCCGAGATTGTGAGCCAAGCCGCGTCTGTGGACGGAGTGGAAAGAGTGCATCAAGTCATCACGGACCACGTGGGACCCGAGCTGGTCGTGGATCTGCATATCAACGTCGAAGGAACTATGACCCTTCTTGACGCTCACAGGATCTCTGACGAGGTCCAAGGCCGCCTCGAGGAAATCCCAGGCGTCGACCGGGCCTATGTCCATGTGGAGCCCTGCGAGAATCTCTCTCAAGAAGCGGAACAGAAGGTGGGACCGGATGGCACGTCCTCTGATTCGGGTACGGTATAATTGAACTCGACCATGGTGGATCGAATCGAACGGCAATCGGAGACGATGGTCTCATTCCTGGACGGAGGCTGGCTATTCGTCCCCCTAGTGTCGGCACTGGGGGGAGCTCTCGCCTACGGCGACGGTATGCCCGCTGACGCCCTGACTAGCCTCGCCGCTGCTCTGGCGCTGGTCGTGGGCGGCTGGCAGCCGTTTTGGCAGGCCCTGACCACCACGGATTGGACTACACCGCTCAAGGCGTGGCGTGGATGGCGCAAGGCCCTGCCCTTTTCACGGTGGCCCTATCTACAGCCCGGCACCCCGGGTGCGACACTCCATCACAGGATCGCCCAAGCTCGAGCGTGGTGGGTCGAGGTGGGACGG
>JBNGDL010000044.1:9995-26103 GCA_049975205.1 Anaerolineae bacterium
TATGCCAAACGCTCCTGGCTCTCTCTGTGCGGACCTGCTGTGGGCGCTGCCTACCTTGTGTGGGAGGGCCATGGGTTGGCAACGGGGTGGCTTCTGCTCCTATCACTGCCGGGGCTCATCTCGTTGGTCGACAACCCAACGGACGAACAGCACCGAGCCGCTACAGGCCCCTGGGTAGTAGCTATGATCGCGTTGATGGCCTGGGTGCTGTAGGATGAGCATACTCTGGGTCATCGGCATCGTTGCGACACTCCTGATCGCTGGCTTCCTCTATTGGCAGCTGATCATCGCCGAGGGCGCATACCTGGGGAAGCGCGTCGTCGCACTCCTCTATGACTGGTCCGCCAACGTCTACGATCGGATCAAGCACTTCGACACCGGCTACGAGCAGTACTTCCTGGCCCGCCCTCTCACCAGCGCGCTCTTCTCCTTCCCCAATCCCGTGGTCCTCGACGTTGCGACCGGGACAGCGCGTCTGGCTCACACGCTCTTGGCAGAGCCGGGGTTTCGGGGCAAGGTCGTCGGCCTCGACCTATCGAGGAGGATGCTGGAGCAGGCTGTCGGCAAGATCAAACGCTGGTCCGACCAGGTTACATTGATCTGGGATGACGCATCGGAGCTCCCCTTCCCCGCAGATACCTTCGAGGCCGTTGCGTGCCTCGAGGCACTTGAGTTTATGCCCGATCCGGAGCAGGTGCTTGTCGAGATGGTCCGCGTACTCCGCCCTGGGGGCTTGTTCTTGACGACAAACCGGATCGGCAAAGATGCCTCTTTGTTGCCCGGTCGGACCTACACTGCCGAAGAGCTGGAGACTAAACTACGCAACCTGTCGCTTGAGATGATCCGGATTCGTCCCTGGCAGGAAGACTATGATCTGGTCTGGGCGCTCAAACCCGGCATCTGCACGCCGGTTAATCCACGTCGTGTCGAGGAGATCCTGAGATGCCCCCGGTGCAAAGCGAAGGTATCCCGAGAGGCCGAAACCTTCGTCTGTGAGCATGGACACGTGATTCCGGTCGCGGATGACGGCATCGTCGAGATGGTCCGCGCCCACAGCACGGAAGATGAGGAGCGAGGGCTCTTCCACCTATAAGCGAGGTGCCCATGCGGTTCTCACGTCGCCGGTTTCGCGCGATCTTGATCAAGGAGTACCGGCATATCTTCCGAGCACCTCGAACCCTCATCCTGGTGATCCTAGCTCCTGCAGCCTTACTTCTGCTCTTAGCCAATATCTTCGTCGTTGAGGCAGACCAGGCTCGGTTTGCCCTCTGGGATCTCGACAGGTCCACCTATAGTCGGCGCTACATCGCGTCACTCACGGCAGACGGCGATTTCACCATAGCGGATCGCGTCAGCTCCTACGCGGAAGCCGAGGCCTTCTTGAGAAGAGGTCACGGCGACTTCGTTTTGGTCCTACCTGTAGGGTTCGATGAAGCTCTGGTCAGTGGCAAGCCAGCCATCGTTCAGGCAATCTTTGACGCGACCGACGCGATCCGAACGCCCCAGGTCAACGGCTCTCTCGTGGCGCGCTCGTCGGCCTTCAGCCAGGATATCCTGCTGCGAGGGCAGCAGGTTAGCGGGCAGCCCATCGAGTTGCGGAGCACTAACTGGTTTAACCCCAGTGCCAAGTCTATGGTCGGCATGGTGCCGGGTCTGATCCCAATCGTATTGTCAATGCCGGCGCTTGCCTTTGGCCTCTCCCTCGCCAGGGAGCGAGAGCTGGGCTCCTTTGAAGGTCTCATCGCGACACCGGTCCAGGGTACCGAGTACCTCCTCGGGAAATCTTCCTCCTACATATCCCTGGGTGTCGTCGCGGCCGTGATGACCTGGTCAGTAGCCGTGTTAGTCTTTGACGTGCCCTTTCGAGGATCCTTTCTCCTCTATTTGCTGCTTTCCGCGCTCTACTTAGCTGCCACCATTGGGCTAGTGACGGCACTCGCACCGGTGCTGAAGAGCCAGCAGATCGCTTTCTTTGTCGTCCTCGTCTTTTTCTTCGTTCCGAGCTTCTTCACCACAGGGCTCCTGACACCAGTGTTGGACGAGGGCCTGAGCCGCCTGTCGTCAGACATCTTCCCCGCGACCCATTATATGGTCATCGCGCGCGGCATCTTCGTGAAGGGACTTGGATGCGAGAGCCTACAACGGCCCATCCTCTTTCTCACCGGTATGTACCTTGCCGGCAACACGATCGCGCTGCTCACGTTCCGCAAACGGCTGATGTAATCGCCCTCGCAGGAAAAGGCTGTCAGCGTCGCCGGCGCATCCTCGGGAGTTGGGACATCGTCTTCCGAATCTCAGCGAGCAGCTCGCGGGAGTTTGCCTGCCGCGCGCTGACCAGCGCCCGATTTAGGTAGGACTTGGCCTTGTTGCGATTGCCGTGCTGAGCAAAAAGTATCGCCAGGTTGCGCAGCGTCTTCGCCTCTCCCTCCTGATCACCGGCTGCTTGTCTCAGCGTCAGGGCCTCGTCGTACAGAGTGGCAGCCTGCTGCCAATCCCCCAGCCCGTCATGGGCCGCCGCAAGGTTGTTGAGAACAACGGCTTCCCCGGTGGAATCCTCGATCTCTTGATAGAGCCCTCGAGCCTCGGAGGCATAGGAAAGGGCTTGGTCCCAATCCATCAGCGCCAGATAGACGGAGGCGATATTGTTCAGTGTCTCCGCTTTCCCTGCGGTATCCCCGACCTCTGTCTGTAACGCAACAACCTCCGTGTAGCAAGCCACCGCGGGCTCCCACTCTCCCTTAGCGAGGTGGGCCTGCGCAGTCTGATTGAGCTCCGCCACCTTCGTCTCAAGCCCCTCCGACGTCATTGCCTCCCCAGAGGCATCGGACGCGACCTGGGCACCGGTATCATCTGTCATCGGTGGACCTCCTCATAGATCCAGCTGAGTGCTGACATAGCCCGGGCCACGTTATGACCCAGGATTCTGAAGATCTTCCAGAACGCCGCATATTCTATCGCGATGCGCAAAGAGCCATAGCAGCGCCCCCGTGTTCGCCGCCGCCAGGTCAGGTGTCTCCCTCCCGTAGAAGAAAGCAATGAAAATCAGCTGGATGGCCAACTGCACGTGCCAGAAGCGCGCCCGCTCAAGGGGACGCAATGGCTCGATACCGTGATAGCCCGCCACCAAGCCCTGAAGCAATTTCGGCCACATCTGACGGCGCACGTCATCCTCGCCCGCGGCGCTCAGGAGCGCGGTCGAGCAGTAGGCCAGGTCGAAGATCCTGGTACCGACGGTCGCAATCTCAGAGTCGGGGGGAAGCCCCCACCGAGAGAGAAACGCCGTCTCCATAACGCAGCGCTCAGCGCCGGCGCTGTCGACGTCGTCGGTCTTGCAAGCGCTTGTGCACGAAAACCCCGATCAGGACCGCCGCCATCGCGCCGGAGACGACACGCACGATCAGATGTTGCTGGAAATTGGTGCCGATCAGCTGCCCATGAATCGTTCCGAGGAAGAAGGCGACATAGTTCAGCCAATGGATCTTCTTCCAGCTGTTGCCGATGCTGGCCCGAAGGAGTGCGGTCAGCGACGTGATCGCGATCAGCCAGAAGGCGGGCCTACCACCCAAGGCGAAGAATCCCCGAACGGAGCTGAAATCTGGGACAAACGCCAAGAGGCTTCCGGAGTTCCACGCGACGCTCGTAGCATGGATCGTCAGAGCAACCAGCGCCGTCACTGAGACAACGTGGTGAACTTTGGGAAAGGGACGCCCAAAATACCGAGTCAACTCTCGCATATAGTTTGATGAGAGAGCCGCAAAAAAGACGGTCAGATAACCTAACAGAGCGCCGACACGGATGATGCCATTAATGGGCGCAGCAATCTCATCCAGTAACACCACTCCCAGCACGAGGGCTATGGCGACGACCACACTTGCGACGAGCACCCAGGTGTTTTTTGGCTTTGGACGCGGCATTGAAATCCCTCCTGACATTGAAGTAGAAAAGACCGTGACAGCCAGCCTCCCGGACCGGCCTCACGATAGCACCCGGTGAAAGCAGCGATCACGAGCCCTTTTTTCTCGTCTCCCTCTTTCCCCCTCGTCGCTCACCCTGGACCTGTTTCTGCCAAGTATACAATTGGGTCAGGGCATCCAAAGGGGTCAAGCTGTTGACATCGAGTTGACGCAGCTCCTCAACGATGGGATGCTCCTTGGCGATCAGCATCGGCTGGAAAGCTTCCTCCTCCTGTTCAGCGACACCCGGGCGGAACTCGCCGCTCTCCAGCTGTTCGAGGAGGTTTTCGGCTCGGTGCACGACCGGCGCCGGGATGCCCGCTAGGCGGGCTACGTGGATCCCGTACGAGCGATCCGCGCCACCGGGCACGACCTTGTGGAGGAAAATGACATCGCGTCCCTCTTCCGCCACATCGAGATTGAAGTTGCGCACGTGCGGGAGATGGTCCTCCATCTCAATCAATTCATGGTAGTGCGTGGCAAAGAGGGTACGGGCCCGCCGCTCTGGGTGATTGTGAAGGTACTCGATCACGGCCCAAGCGATGGCCATACCATCATAGGTACTCGTCCCCCGTCCCACCTCGTCAAGAATTAGGAGGCTCCGCGGCGTCGCATGGTTGAGGATGTTAGCGGTCTCCACCATCTCAACCATGAACGTGGACTGCCCGGCGGCCAACTCGTCCGAGGCACCGATCCGCGTGAAGATCCGGTCCACCACCCCGATATGGGCTTCATCTGCGGGCACAAAACTCCCGATCTGGGCCATCAGCACAATCAGTGCTGTCTGGCGCAGAAAAACGGATTTACCTGCCATGTTGGGCCCGGTGACAATGTGGATCCGGCTCTCGCTATCCATCTCCAGATCGTTGGGCATAAAAGGTTCGCTCTGCGCCTGCTCAACCACCGGGTGGCGCCCGCCCACGAGCCGCAGGACCGGCGCCTCCTCAAAGGTGGGACGAGCGTAGTGGTTGCGAACCGCGATCTCCGCCAAGCCAGCCGCGACGTCGATGCGGGCCACGGCGCGCGCCGTCCCAAGCAGGGCCGGAGCGTGGATCGCGACCCGCTGGCATATCTCGCTAAAAAGCCGACTCTCCAGCTCGGCGATGCGCTCCTCGGCGTTGAGCACGATGCTTTCGTATTCTTTAAGCTCCGGCGTGATGTACCGCTCGGAGTTGACCAGCGTCTGCTTGCGGATATAGTCGTCCGGCACCAGCTCCGTGTTGGCCTTTGTGACCTCGATATAGTATCCGAAGACCTTGTTGTACCCGACCTTCAGGCTCTTGACGCCCGTTCGGTCACGCTCTTTCTGCTCCAATCCCGCGATCCAATCGCGCGCGTCCTTGCTCGCGAGGACAATGCCGTCCAACTCAGAGGAAAAACCGGGGCGGATTAGACCACCGCCACTAAGTTGAGCCGGTGGCTCATCGACGATGGCCTCAGCGATGAGATCCCGGACTTCGGAGACCGGGCCAAGGCCCTCCAGCAATGAGGAGAGCGCTACCGTCTCCAGGTGCTGCACCATCTTGGGAACGGTCTCGAGTGCCGTGCGGATGCCTTCCAAGTCGCGAGGCGTGGCCCGACCCGCTACCACGCGTGTGGTCATCCGTTCGAGATCGGGAATGTGCTTGAGAAGCTCCCGGACGTTAGCGCGCAACACGCTGTCGTCGTAGAAACCCTGGACCTGGTCGAGCCGTACCTCCAGCTCGGGAATGTCCAACAGCGGCTGTGCCAACCGGGTGAGCAACAACCGTCCCCCCATCGGCGTAATGGTGTCGTCCAGAACGCCCAACAACGAGCCTTCCTTTTCACGACGCAGCGTTTCTGTGACCTCCAGATTTCGCCACGTCGAGGCGTCGATCGCCATAAAGCGATCCGTCGCATAGGTTCGCAGCCCCGTGATCTGGGGCAGCAGGCCTTGCTGCGTCTCCTCCAAGTAACTCAGCACCGCGCCGGCGGCACGAATCGCCAGCGGCTTGCCTTCACAGCCGAATCCTTGGAGTGTGCGCACGCCGAAGTGCTCCAGCAGCGTCTGTCGAGCGCTCGACTCCTCGAAGCGGTACCCGGGCCAGGGCGTGTAGTTCGCGGGCAGCGTCGTCCTCAGTGATTGCTCCGGTCGTGAAGGCGGTTCGTCAGCAGCGTGGTCGGCAGACCCCCGCTCCTTCCAGGAGCCAACCTTGGGGATGAGGATCTCACGAGGGTGCAGTCGCGCCAGCTCTTGTCTTACGAGTGCCGTGACATCCTTTATAGAACCATCGGCAAGTTGCGTCGTGGCGAAGGCCCCTGTGGAGATGTCCGCGTAGGCGATGCCGGCCCGCTCACCGTCGATGATGGCAGCGGCGAGGTAGTTCGGTCGTTTCTCATCGAGCATCGCGGGCTCGGTCAGGGTCCCGGAGGTGACGACCCGTTCAACACGCCGCTCCATAGGACCGCGCCCCGTAGGCTCCCCGACCTGCTCGGCGATCGCAACCCGGTATCCCTTCTCGATCAACCGGGCGATATAGCCCTCCACGGCATGATGAGGCACACCAGCCATCGGCACCCGAAGATCCTTGGACACCGGACGCGAGGTCAGGGTCAGGTCGAGCTCTCTTGACGCGACCTCCGCATCCTCGTCGAACGTCTCATAGAAATCGCCCAGACGGAAAAAGAGAATTGTGTCCGGATACTGGGCTTTTAGGTCTAGATACTGTTGGCGTAGTGGCGTTGTGTCATCGGTGCTCATACCGTGATTATAGTCGCTGCAGGCTGAGTAACAAGGAAATCCTTGTGACAGACTAAGAGGGCGAAGCAGCCATTAGGTTCCTTAAAGCCTCACATCCCCGAGGCCCTTCCCCTCCATGGATTTCACAGTAAGGATAGAGTGTGGGATAATGACTGGGCGGTACCACTTGCCTATGGTACTATGTCCACACGACCCGACTGCCTATGTGGCTGGGGGTGGGCTGGAGGAAGACTTGGGATTCGCTTTGAGACTGAGATGGAACGAGAGTCGACCAGGGAGTTTCTGTCGCCTCGGGCCAATAGGAGGCCCATGACCGACGAAGGACACCACGGCGAGCTCGCAGCACGGCGGGGCAACCCCTCGTTCGTCTGGCGGGCCGGTCAGGAGCGCCGACTGGACTTGGTCCGTCAGTTCGTCCCCCTTGAGAACAAGTGCCTCCTGGACGTTGGCTGCGGCGTCGGGATGTACACCGCCGCCTTTGCCCGCTACACACCCCACGTCTACGGCGTGGAGGTTGAGTTGCCGCGAGCAAGAGAGGCACACGGTGTCACACCCAAGGTCACTCAAGCAGTGGGAGAGGCCCTCCCCTACGGCGACAATCGTTTCGATGTCGTCTTCTCTCACGAAGTCCTAGAGCACGTTGTGGAGGATCGCACTTGTGCCAGCGAGATGGTCCGTGTGACCCAACGTGGGGGCCACATCGTCGTCTTTGCACCCAATCGACTCTACCCCTTCGAGACACACGGCATCTATTGGCGGGGCCGATACCACTTTGGCAACAAACCCTTAGTCAACTGGCTGCCCGATGTCCTGCGGAATCGGCTCGCGCCGCACGTCCGCGCCTACACAGCGCGGACACTCTGGGAGCTCTTTGCGGATCAACCTGTGCGCAGGCTGGTCCATATCCAGATTTTCCCGGGCTACGATAACATCGCTGCCCGTAGGCCAAGGATGTCCGCAGTCTTGCGCAAGCTCACCTACACCCTTGAGCGGACGCCATTGAGAGCAGTGGGGCTGTCACATCTCATGGTACTCGAGGTGACTGGCTAAGGTCAGGGCCTTGAGGTCCTGACCTTAGGGTCTATGGTCGGACAAGGAACGATGGAAACGGGCATCGGCGGTCGCAACAGACACGGCAAGGCCCCTTATCGCGTTCTCGTGGCTGTGGGCAACGAGCACGATCTAAGGGCCCTCCTGCGCACCGGCTTTGCGATTGCCAGCATGCACGAGGAAAGCGCGATCCGCATCCTGACGGTCACGCACAGCGGAAACCCACCTTCGTGGCTCGCTGTCCCTGAGAAGTATCAGAACGTCAAAGCCGAGACCGTTACCCGGGCCGGCAAGAATATCGGGGCCATAATCCTCAGTGAAACCCGTCGGTACGATCCCGACATTCTGATCCTTGGCCTGAGTGGCCAACTCAATCGTGGTCGCTATCTCCTGGGCCGCACTCTGGATCCGGTGGTCCGAGGTGCTATCTGCGATGTCATCGTCCAGCGCGGCGAGATCAGCGAAGATCTGGAGCACATACTGATCCCGGCGGCCGGTGGGCCCAACGCCCCTCACGCCCTTAAGCTTGCCCGTGGCCTCGCACCGGATGCCAAGATCACCACTCTCTATGTGGCGGATGAGCGATTGGGAGAGGCCGAGGTGCTAGTCGGACGGGCCCGCCTCCATATGATGGTGGATGGACTTGATCCCAAGGATCAGAAAGCCGTGGAGACAAAGGTCGTCCGCGCCGCGACCCCCGTCGACGGCATCCTTAAAGAGGCCCGGGAAGGCTACGGATTAGTCATCCTCGGGGCGGGCAACGAAGGGCCCATTGATCGCTTCCTTTTTGGCGACATTCCCCAGGTCATCCTCGATCAATCCAATTCCCCTGTGATGGTCGTACGCCGACGGCTTAGCTACCTGGGCTCCTTCTGGCGGCGGCTTTGGGGGCAGATCTTCGGACTCATCCCTCCCCTCACCTTGCAGGAGCAGGCCGAGGTCCAGAAGGCAGTACGACGGGGCTCACAACCCAGTCCAGACTTCTTCGTCACTCTCACACTGGCTGCGGCTCTGGCGGCCTTGGGGCTGTTGATGGACAGTCCGGCGATCATCATCGGCGCGATGATTGTAGCGCCGATTATGATGGCCATTCTCGGTATGGGCCTGGCCATCGTCCTGGGAGATCCGCGCTTCTTCTGGCGAGCGACGGCAACGACACTGCGGGGTATTCTGCTTGCCGTCGCTATGGGCTTCATTGTCGGTCACATCGTTCCCGGGGTGCAGGTCACCAGCCAGATGCTCAGTCTTGCTGAGCCCTCGGTTCTGGATCTTGCCGTCGCACTGACAGCGGGCGTCGCAGCCGCCTATGCTGTCAGCCGGAAGGAAGTCTCGGCGGCGCTCGCAGGGGTCGCCGTTGCCGCTTCGTTGACGCCGCCGTTGGCCAACATCGGCTTGGGCCTTGCGCTCCGCGACCTGTCGATTGCGGGTGGCGCCAGCCTCATCTTCCTGGCCAACTTAGTAGCAATCGTCGCGACGAGTGGCTTCACCTTCTTGTTTATGGGATTCCGCCCGCAACCAGGCGACCCAGAGCGTGCCACCACCCAACGTCGGGGGTTGTCGACCTTTGGCATCCTCCTAGTGCTCGTCACAATCCCTTTGTTGGCCATCACAGAGCAATCGCTGCGTGAGATCCGATTCAGGCGTTCTGTGGATGCAGCACTTCGTGCTGAGGTCGAGCAGCTACCCCAAAGCCGGGTCGTCGAGTGGGAGTACACGCGCACCAGTGAGGATGTGATCAATCTCGATGTGACGATCCGAGCGGCTGACACTCTGACCCATGCTCAGGCCCGCGACCTCCAGGAGCGCATCGCCAAGCGGCTTGATATGACTGTGGCGCTCTCCTTGGGTATGGTTCCGGCACAGCAACTGAAGGCCTATGTCCCACCCACGCCAACGCTTACGCCAACGCCGACGTCGACAGGCGTCCCCACACAGACACCGACCCCGGTGCCCACCCGGACCTCAACCTCGACCCCTACACCGAGCTCGACCCCCACGGTGACCCCGTTGCCTACCATCACACCGATGCCAACCCACACCATGACCCCGACGCCCCAGATCGTCGCGGTCACCAACGTGGGCAGCGCGGGACTGAGGGTGCGGTATTCACCCGACGGCGTTGTGATGGGCCGCTTGCAGGAGGGGGCCGCTGTGATCGTGACTGAGGGGCCGGTGATCATTGATGAGGTGAACTGGTATCACGTCATATCAACGGAGATGAGACTTGAGGGCTGGGTGGACGGAAGGTACCTCAGCCTGACTCCGTAGCAACTCACGGGTAACTCTGGTAACTTCGCAGGTTCTTGGGAGGCATCAGATGCAAGGATACGGCGAGGGGTTTGCGGAGATCTACAATATCCGCTGGACCCACTTCGTCAGCGAAGCTGCGCCGAGAATCAAGGCCTTCTATGAGGAGACCGAGATCGGCCTGCACAACCGGAAGCTACTCGATTTAGCGTGTGGCACAGGCCAGCTAGCCATCTATTTTCTCGACCATGGCTACGAGGTCGTCGGCCTGGATCTCTCCCCTGCAATGCTCGTCCATGCACGCAAGAACGCTGAAGCCTACATCCAGGAAGGCAGAGCACGCTTTATCGAGGCCGATGCCGCTGACTACAACCTGAAGGAGCAGTTCGGCCTCGTGACCTCCACCTTCGACGCGCTGAACCACCTGCCGGACATGAACGCGCTCACCGGCTGTTTTCGATCCACCCACAAAGCTGTGGCGCCCGGAGGCTGGTTCATCTTCGACCTCAACACCCGCTTCGGATTGCGCCGCTGGGCCGGCATCAGCATCCAAGAGGAAGAAGACCTCGTCTTGATCACCCGAGGCGTTGTCGTCGAGGAAGAGGATCGCGCCTACACGCAGATCTCCGGGTTTCTCAAACGGGAGGATGGGCTCTACAAGCGTTTCAGCGAGGTTGCCTACAACACAATCTTTGACCTAGACTCCGTCGATGCCACACTCCGGGATACGGGGTTCGAGCACGTCCACTTCGCCCGGTTTCACGATCTCGCAACGCCCCTGGAGGATCCCGAGGCCTATGGTAGGGTCTTCATCGTCGCGCAGAAGTGAGCCCGAGAGCGTCGATTCCAAACCGAAACGGTTGCCGCGTGGCGATTCGGCGGTATAATGACCTGGTTCGAACAACCGTTCTGATCCCAGCCTGATGCTCCCCAACCTATCCCTTGGGATGCCAGGCTAAATAGGTGCCAATCAAACCGATTTTCGAGTATAGACACTATGCCAGAATTCCAGCTCGTCTCTGACTTCAAGCCCACCGGCGATCAACCGGAGGCTATTGCTCAGCTTGTCAGGGGTATCGAACGCGGCGACCGTCATCAGGTGCTGAAGGGTGCGACCGGTACGGGAAAGACGTTCACCGTCGCCAACGTGATCGCCGAGGTGCAGAAACCGACGCTCGTGCTGGCGCACAACAAGACCCTCGCTGCTCAGCTCTATTCGGAGTTCCGGGATCTCTTCCCCAACAACGCGGTCGAGTACTTCGTCTCCTACTACGATTACTACCAGCCCGAAGCTTATGTGCCGCAGCACGACCTCTACATTGAGAAGGACGCCGACATCAACGAGGAGATCGACCGGCTGCGCCTGGCCGCAACTGCCTCGGTTCTTACACGACACGATGTCGTGGTCGTGGCTTCTGTCTCAGCGATCTATGCGTTGGGTAACCCTCATGAGTGGGGGCGGGTTATCCTGCCATTGGAGGTGGGACAGCCGATCCGACGCGAGACCGTGATGCGACATCTTGTAGACATCTTCTATGACCGCAACGACCTTGACTTCCGTCGCGGGACCTTCCGGGCTCGGGGCGACGTCCTGGAGATCCGCCCCGCCTATACCGAGACTGCTTATCGCATCTCCTTCTGGGGCAACGAGATCGAAAGCATCACCGAGGTCGATCCCTTGACCGGCGAGGTGCTCGAGAAGCCCAAGGAAATCCAGATCTTCCCGGCAAAGCACTACGTGACGTCGGAGGACCGTGTCAAAGAGGCTCTCGTCAACATCGAGGCTGAACTCGAGGAGCATCTGGACTATCTCACCAGCCAGGGCAAGCTGCTTGAGGCCCAACGGCTGGAGCAGCGCACCCGCTACGACCTGGAGATGATCCGGGAGATCGGGTATTGCTCCGGCATCGAGAACTACTCCCGACACCTCGATCAACGCGAGCCCGGGCAGCCCCCCTGGACGCTGATGGATTACTTCCCCTCTGACTACTTGCTCGTCATGGACGAGTCTCATATGAGCGTGCCGCAGGTTCGCGGTATGTACAATGGCGACCGCAGCCGCAAGGAGACCTTGGTCGAGTACGGGTTCCGGCTTCCATCAGCCCTCGACAACCGCCCACTGATGTTCTCCGAGTTCGAGGAACGCGTGAATCAGGTCCTCTATACCTCGGCGACGCCGGCAGACTACGAACTCAACCACGCCACGCAGGTAGTCGAGCAGGTCATTCGTCCGACAGGCATTTTGGATCCCGAGATCGTCGTCTTGCCCACGCAGGGGCAAATCGATGACCTAATCGGACGTCTTCGCGAGCGTATTGAGAACGGTCAGAGAGCGCTGGTGACCACGCTGACAAAGAAGATGGCTGAGGATCTTGCCGACTACCTTCGCGAGCTGTCGTTCAAGGTTCAGTACCTTCACAGCGAGGTTCAGACGATCGAGCGCGTGGAGATTCTCCGCGACCTGCGCCTAGGACAGTACGATGTCGTCGTCGGCATTAACCTCTTGCGCGAGGGCCTGGACCTGCCGGAGGTCAGCATGGTCGCCATCCTCGATGCTGACAAGCAGGGGTTCCTGCGCAGTGCCACAGCGCTGATCCAGACCATCGGTCGTGCCGCCCGCCATACCGAGGGCACCGTCTTGATGTATGCTGACACGGTCACCGACGCGATGCGGGAAGCCATCGATGAGACGAACCGACGACGCGAGATCCAAGTCGCCTACAACGAGGAGCATGGGATCGAGCCGAAGACGATCATCAAGCAGATCCGCGACCTCACAGACCGCGTACGGGCGCGCACTCAGGAGGGGAGCGCGTTGGATGTCGCACCGGAGGAGATGGAACCCAGCAATCTCGACAAGCTGATCCGCGAGCTAGAGAAAGAAATGAAGACGGCTGCGGAGAACTGGGAGTTCGAGAAGGCCGCCGCGCTTCGCGATCAGATCTTCGAGCTGCGCGGCATTCTCGAGGACAAGGCGCCACTCTGGAAAAGGGAACGGAAGCGCTAGATGGTGCCAGAGTCAGGACGCCACCGGAATTGGGGCGTCCCACTCCCGGTGTCTCTTACAGATAAAGCATCGTCTTATCGATCCCCGACGAAGGAACCCCCATCGCGAGCGGTTGCTAAATCGGTGGTGTCAGGTATAGTATTCCTACGATGACACATATGGATGTAAACAACACGAACCGTACCGAGGCTGAAGCCGCCTCAACTTCCGGACCCACGCTGGTTGGCGTGCGGTTCCAGCCCGCCGGCAAACCCTATCATTTTGTAGCGCCCCCTGAGTTGGCCCTTACGGCCGACGACTGGGTCGTTGTCGACACCGTCTACGGCGAGCAGGTCGGGCAGGTGACGCATCTTCCCGAGGCGACGCCCGACGAGATCTCGTCCCGAAAGCTTAGAAACGTGATCCGCCGCGCCAGCGGCCTGGATATGGCGCGCTACTACGTCATGGAGCAACGCGCCGAGCGGCTGGTTGAGATCGCAAGGGAAGAGGTACAGAGCAACAAGCTCGACCTCAAAATCGCCAGTGCCGAGTTCACACTCGATGGCAACAGCGCGATCGTTCTCTGCACCGGCAATGTCGGCAAGAAGGACTTCTCCGCGCTCCGTCGTCGACTGGCCTCCCGCATGAGCTGTCGCGTGGAGTTGCGGTCGATTGGCCCACGAGATCACGCAAAGGTCCTGAATGGCCTCGGGGTCTGTGGGGAACCTCGCTGTTGCGGGCGGTTTCTCACGGATTTCCAAGCCGTCTCCATCCGTATGGCCAAGGATCAAGCGATCTCTATGGCGCCCTCGGACATCACCGGTATGTGCGGTCGGCTTCGCTGCTGCTTGGCCTATGAGCACGAGGTCTACCAGGAGGAGGCGAAGTCACTCCCACGCGTCAAAGCCCGAGTCAAGACCGATCGTGGACTGGGCAGGGTGATTGACCTTGATATCCTCAAGGGAGACGTGATCGTCGAGATTCCCCCTGACGGCCCCCGGCGTGACCGTGAGCGCTTCCGATACGCAGCCGAAGACGTTGAGGTAGTCCCGCGCGGCAGAACTAGATAGGGACGCCAAGTTGTGAAGCTAGCGCGCGCGCCCCATGGGCACGCGCGTTTCTTTTCGCACCTATGGGCTTCCCTTCCCCATCCCCGGGGATCCGAGGCACAAACCGCTACGGCGCAACACCTTCCAGACAGAGTCGGGGCTGCCCGTCTGCCATCAGATGGTCACCGGACACCGGGAGGTAGAGCCCGACGCAGAGGCGATATCCAGAAGAGGCCACCCTCAAATCCTGCGGCAGCGTCATCGTGTGGACATCGGAGATGACCTCCCCTTGCATCCACAGCGACGTGGGATAAGTACCCTCTCTGGGCATCTCGTCAACCTGGGCGACCAAGGCCCCGTCCTCAGACTCCTCAAGATGTAAGAAAACTACGTAATCTTCGTCCATCTCCGCGACCGCCTGCCAATAGAGCGTCACGGACCAAGACGTTTCTGAATCGGCGACCACATCGTAGCCGAGCAGTCGAACCTTGATCTCGGAGGCCGCGTCAGCAAACTCCTGATTCACCTGATGCGCTAGTTCGGGCACCGTAAACGTTCGCGTCACCGACTGCACATCTAGCGTCTCCAATACGACAGCGTCGGCACCGTCGAGCTCAAGAAAAAGGTCGTAACGACCGGGAGACAGCGTCCGAGGCAGGCGAAGAATGTACACGTCCTCTACCACCTCCCCCTCGCGCCAGGAGGCGAACGGATAACCACCAGCAGGGGGACCATTGTAGAGAGACGACACACCCACCAGGCGGAGATCGAGCCCGCTGTAGGGCGGGGCGGCCTCAAGAGCATACCAGCAGAGCCGGAGTTCGACCTCACCCCCTTGCCTCAACGGACCTTCCGGCGTGGTGGTCCATCCCAGGAGAGACAGCGCCCCAAGGTCCAATGGCGCGTCCTTCGGAACACCGGGACAGGCCGCCTGCACCTCGTCTGGGGTGGGCCGTCGTGGCATCGGCGACAGGGAGAACCCCCCACTCGCCCGCGGGAACCTGGCCTCCAGACCGGCAAAGCGCTCTGCTTGCAGCTTGGGCAGCGCTCGATCCTGGGTCGGATCGAAGAACCCGACACCCAGGCGATAGCCGTCGCCCGGCGGGGTCCCGACCCTCGGACTCAGGACCAGCTGGTCGAGGATCAGCTCCCCAGGTTCCCACTGCTCTGATGCGTAGTGAAACGCCATCGTTCTCGTCCACTCCCCGGATTGCGGGTGAAAGAGCCGCAAGACCGGTTGGAGGGAGGGATACGGGGCCTGTGCCTCCATCAAGACGAGCACAGGACACGGCGCACCCACCTCGCACGGAAGCAGAGGGTAAGCATCGTGGGCCAGGACCACGTGGGCAAAGTCGGCGGCCTCTGCCAATTCGGCCTGGCTGCCCGGCGCCAACCCAAACCTGCGCTCCAAGGCCCCCGTGCGCAGCGCAGCCACCGCGTCCGCCGAAAGCCGATGGACGACCAAGCTTGCATTCAAGGATTCAGGAACACTGGCAGAGGTCCAAGCCTGCACAATCGCATCGGGCCAGGGTGCCGGAGGCGCCATGCTCTCGGGAATCAGGTAGACAGCCTCACCCTCCGCTGGAAGGACGAGGGTTGTGCCACCGGTCAGCCATTTAGCCTCTTTGTAGTGTGCCGCCAAAGCTGCCACCGTGGGATGGCGGTAATGACGGCTGGCAATGTAGACCGTCGACGGCGCGCCACTCGAGACCTCAGCGTCCAAGACCTGAGCGGCAAGCACCATCTCGCCATCAGCAGCCCGGAAGAGAGCATCGGACCCGGCCCAGTCAACATAGACCAACGCTGCCTGAAGACCCGCAACGAGAAAGAGCACCACGAGAAGAACCCGGCGGAGTCCGGGCGCCGCAAGCCCCTGGAGCACCAAACGTAGCCCCCAAGCCGGCAGAACTGCCAAGAAGGGATAGAGGCCAACCGTTCGTAGGTTGCTCGGCGTGATCTCACCCGTGGCAAGGGCACTTGGGAGGATCATCACCGCGATCCCCGCTACGATCACGAGGCGCCCACCCCCCTCCAGACCGTCGGTCTTCGGTGCCGCCACCAACCCAACAAGGCCAACCAGGGCGAGGATCGCAGCAGGGAG
>JBNGDL010000045.1:0-25825 GCA_049975205.1 Anaerolineae bacterium
GTACATTCCCACGCCAGAGCGCGACGAGGATCGTCCCTTCTTGATGCCCATTGAGGACGTCTTCTCCATCAAGGGGCGCGGTACGGTGGTGACGGGCCGTGTTGAGCGCGGCACGCTCAAGCCGAACACCGAGGTCGAGCTTGTCGGTGATATGTACGAGAAGCCTCGGAAGACGGTCGTGACGTCTATGGAGATGTTCCACAAGACCCTTGAGGTCGTCCGCGCTGGTGACAACGCTGGTTTGCTCCTGCGTGGTGTGGGCAAGGACGAGGTGGGTCGGGGTGTAGTTGTGGCAGCGCCCGGTAGCATTCAGGCGCGCCGCAAGTTCCAGGCCGAGGTCTACATCCTGCGTAAGGATGAGGGTGGGCGCCACAAGCCGTTCTTCAGCGGCTACAAGCCCCAGTTCTACATCAACACAATGGATATTACCGGCTCCGTCACGCTGCCCGAGGGCGTGGAGATGGTGATGCCTGGTGATAGCACCACAATGACGGTTGAGTTGATCAGCCCTGTCGCGCTTGAGGCGGGACACCGCTTCGCAATCCGCGAGGGTGGTCTGACCGTCGGCGCAGGCGTGATCACCAAGGTCATTGAGTAAGTTCGAGTTAACAACCAACTAGGTGGTTTATGGCTAAACAACGAATTCGCATTCGGTTGAAGGGATACGATCATCGCATCTTGGACGAGTCGGCTCGCCGTATCGTCGAGACTGCTGAACGAACCGGTGCTCGTGTCGCGGGTCCTGTACCTCTGCCGACCAAGATTGAACGCTTTACTGTTCGCCGCTCGACATTCATCGACAAGGACAGTCATGAGCATTTTGAGATTCGTACGCATAAGCGCTTGATCGATATCCAGGATCCGGATTCGAAGACGATTGACACGCTGATGCGGCTCAACATGCCAGCCGGCGTCGACATCGAGATTAAACTTTAGTTCGTTTAGTCTTCACATACCCTAAAGACCGCCCCCTGGTCGTTAGCTCGGTGCTACGAATGGGCTGATGGCCAGGGGGATGGTGTGGGAAGATGAGGGATGATGTGGCGTGTGAAGTGAGCGGTCATTCGGCTTTGGCAGGATGTGCGGGTAGAGCTTGCACGTTGTCCGGGCAGGAACTTGACTGAGCACGAGCGCTGGCAGTCCCGAGGAGAATAGGGATGAAGGGAATTCTAGGACGAAAGGTTGGCATGACCCAGGTTTTTCGGGAGGACGGCACTGTTGTGCCGGTCACCGTGCTTGAGGCCGGGCCATGCTACATAACACAAGTGCGCACGCCAGAGCGTGATGGGTATCAAGCGGTACAGCTCGGTTATGGTGGCGCCAAGGAAAAGCACTTGACCAAGGGCCAAATGGGGCACCTTGAGCAGGCAAATGTGCCTCTGCTTCGCCATCTGCGCGAACTGCGCACGCGAAGCGACGAGGAATATACCGTCGGCGAGAAGATTCTGGTTGACATCTTCGAACCGGGTGAGCGTGTCGATGTCGAGGGGCGCTCCAAGGGACGCGGCTTTGCCGGTGTCGTAAAGCGCTGGAATTTCGCGGGTGGCCCCCGCACTCACGGTCAATCGGACCGAGAGCGTGCGCCGGGCTCCATCGGTGCCTGTGCGACGCCCGGCAAGGTTTGGAAGGGGCAGAAGATGCCCGGTCATATGGGGAACAAGCGGACCACCACCCAGAATCTAGAAGTCGTGTTGGTGGATCCAGAGCGCAACCTCCTGGCCGTGCGTGGCTCCGTTCCGGGGCCGAAGGGGGGCCTGGTCCTCGTGAAAGGCGCCCGTAAGCAAAGGGTTGCCAGGGGAGGTTAGTGATGCTTGTTTCTGTCGTCAATACGCAGGGTGAACAGGTTGGTGAGGTCGAGTTGAACCCGGGTATCTTTGAGGTCCCGGTGAATGTCCCTCTGATGCACCAGGCCCTGGTTCGCCAGCTGGCTAATGGGCGTCGGGGAACCCATGACACCAAGACGCGAAGCGAGAACAACCGCTCCAAGTCAAAGTGGTATCGTCAGAAGGGGACGGGGCGAGCTCGTCATGGCAGCCGCAATGCGCCCATTTTCGTGGGCGGCGGCATCGCGCACGGACCCACGCCCCGAAGCTATGAGAAGAAGATGCCGAAGAAGATGCGACGTGCAGCGTTGCGCTCGGCGCTCTCCGCGAAGGCTCTCGAACAGCAAATCGTGGTGGTTGATCAACTTGAGATGGAAGCACCCAAGACGAAGGAAATGGCCAATGTCTTGAGCCGGATCATGCCTGTAGAGGGGAGTGCACTGGTCTTGCTGCCGGAGCGCAACACCCCGGTCGAGTTGTCGGTGCGGAACCTTGCATCGGCGCGGACGCTGCGGGCGAGCTATTTGAATATCCGGGATCTTCTGAATGCGGATGTGCTTGTTATGCCCTTGGCATCCCTTGAGGTTATCGAGGCGATGCTCGGTGCAGACGTGAGCCGTAAGGTCGCGGTCGAGGAGTAAGGTCTGATGAGCAGTGTATACGATATTATCGTGAGACCATTGGAAACTGAGAAGGCCTACCTCCTGCGCGAGCAGGGCAAGTACGTCTTCATCGTTCAGCTGTACGCGAACAAGCTAGAGGTCAAGCGCGCTGTGGAGGAAATCTACGGCGTTGACGTCGACGACGTGCACACGATGGTCATGCCCGGAAAGATGAACAGGATGCGCGGACGACGCGCTACGGCGCGCCGCGCGCCCTGGAAGAAAGCTGTTGTGACGCTGGCCCCTGGCGAGCGAATAGAGGCCTTGGAGGCGTAATATGGCGATGAAGAAGTTTAGGCCGACGTCCCCTGGTCGTCGTTGGATGACAGGGCAGACGTACGATGAGATTACGCGTACCGAGCCTGAGAAGAGTTTGGTTCGGCCGCTGAGCAAGCGCGCCGGTCGGAATGCCTATGGTCGCATCACGGTGCGGCACCGCGGTGGCGGTCACGCGAGGAAGTACAGGGTCATTGACTTCAAACGCGATAAGTTCGACATTCCTGCGCGGGTTGATTCAATCGAGTACGATCCGAACCGCTCCGCCCGCATCGCGCTGCTGGTCTATGCCGATGGCGAGAAGCGCTACATCCTTGCCCCGTTGGGGTTGAAGGTTGGAGACGCGGTCCTCAGCTCGAAGAGCGAGGCGGAGGCTCGTGTGGGCAATACCTTGCCGTTGGAGCGCGTGCCACTGGGTACGTTGGTCCACAACATCGAGCTCCACCCCGGTCGCGGAGGTCAGATGGTGCGAGCGGCCGGTGCCGCGGCGCAGCTGATGGCCCGAGAGGGTGACTACGTGACGCTGCGTCTGCCGAGTGGCGAGATTCGCATGGTGCGCAAGAACTGCTTGGCCACCGTGGGCCAGGTCGGCAACGTCGAGCACGCGAACGTGAAGCTTGGTAAGGCTGGTCGAAAGCGTTGGATGGGTTGGCGTCCGAGTGTCCGGGGCTCTGCGATGAGTCCTCGCGACCATCCCCATGGCGGGGGTGAGGGACGCTCGCCGATTGGGATGCCTGGGCCGAAGTCCCCGTGGGGATGGCGGACCCTTGGTCGGAAGACGCGCCACAATAAGGACACTGATAAGTTCATTGTTCGGCGGCGTCAATCCCGCAAACGCCGTCGTCGTTAGTAGGGGAGGAAGTCATTATGTCACGTTCCTTGAAAAAAGGGCCGTACGTAGATCCGAAGCTGTTGCATAAGGTCGAGGAGATGAACCGGACTGGCAACAAGCGTGTGATTCGCACCTGGTCGCGGGCTTCCGTGATTTTCCCGCAGATGGTTGGGCACACCTTGGCCGTTCACGATGGGCGCCGCCACGTTCCGATCTACATCACTGAGAACATGGTTGGCCATCGGCTGGGCGAGTTTGCGCCAACCCGAACCTTCCGTGGCCATGTGGCCAGGGAGAAGAAAGTTAGGGTGATGGTGAGGTAGTCCTATGCAGGAAACTGTTCAAGCTATAGCAAGACACATACCTATGTCACCCTTGAAAGTGCGGCGCGTGATTGATGCCGTGCGCGGGATGGAAGCTCAACAGGCGATGGATGCCTTGAGCATGATGCCCCAGGCTGCTGCACAACCGGTTCGAAAGCTGATCCGCTCTGCGGTGGCTAATGCCGATGAAAAGGGCTTGGATCTCGACAGTCTCTACATTGCCAAGATCACTGCTGATGAGGGGCCGGGCGTGATGCCCGGTAAGGGTTGGCGGGCTCGTTGGGGAAGCCGTGGACGTTATCGCCCCATCCGCAAGCGCTCATCCCATATCACGGTGGTTCTTGAGGAACGACTGGAATCGTAGTTAAGGAGGCTTATCTTGGGGCGCAAAGTTCATCCCTATGGGTTTCGTTTGAAGGTTATCCGGGACTGGAAGTCCCGTTGGTTTGCCGAAGGCCTTGAGTACGCAGAACTGATCGACGAGGATCGCAGGATTCGCAATCTGATCTACGACCAGATGCGGGAGCGGTCGCGTGATGGGCAGAGCGGCATCTCTCGGGTTGAGATCGAGCGATTCCCCCCGAACCAGATCTCGATCATCGTGTGGACTTCTCGTCCAGGCGTGGTCATCGGGCGAAAAGGGGAAAACGTCAAGGGAATGCGTCACGACGTTGAGGAGCTGACTGGGGGCAAGCGTGTCCACATCGACGTGCAAGAGGTGGAGCAGCCCGACCTGGACGCCAAGCTCGTTGCCGAGAACATCGTCGCACAGCTGGAGAAGCGTATCTACCACAGCCGCGCTATGAAGCGTGCTGTCCGACAGGCGATGCGTGCCGGTGCCGAAGGCGTCAAGGTCATGTGCAAGGGACGCCTGTCAGGCTCGGAAATGGCCCGAACAACCTGGATGCGTGAAGGACGTGTGCCGCTGCAGACGCTGCGGGCCGACATCGACTACGCTCAGGAAGAGGCAAACACGACGTACGGACGAATTGGCGTTAAGGTCTGGATCTACCGGGGCGAGATACTCCCCCAGCGATCCGGAGCCGTGGAAGAGGCACGCTAATTCCCGGTCCAGGTTTCTCTGGTTCTGCAAGGGCAACAGGCCCTGTGGCGCTGGGGAGCGTAAGTTGGGGTTAAGGAGATCGAGCTATGTTGATGCCGAAACGCGTCAAATATCGAAAACAACATCGTGGGCGGATGAAGGGGAAGGAAAGCCGCGGCATTCGAGTCGACTTTGGCGACTATGGATTGCAGGCGTTGGAGCCCTCCTGGATCACCGCTCGACAGATTGAGGCGGCCCGGCGCGCGATCGTGCGTCATATGCGCCGCCGAGGCAAGTACTGGGTTCGTATCTTTCCCGACAAGCCCATCACCAGTAAGCCGGCTGAGACCCGGATGGGTAAGGGGAAGGGCGAGGTGGAGTACTGGGCGGCTGTGGTTCGCCCAGGACGTGTGATGTTTGAGGTCGGGGGTGTTTCCGAGGAAATCGCTCAGGAGGCACTGACCTTGGCGGCCCACAAGCTGCCGATCAGGACCCAGGTCGTCACACGGATTGAGTATGGTGGAGAGGCAGGAGAGTAGGTATGCGCGCAAGTGAATTCCGCGATATGAAAACCGAACAGCTGCGTACTCGCCTGCAGGAAACCCGTCGTGAGTTGTTTAACCTGCGCCAGCAGTGGTACGCTGGCAGCCTGCAGGATCACAATCGACTACGTGAGGTCCGCAAGGATATCGCACGCATTCTGACGGTTCTGCGTGAGCGTGAGCTGGCTGGGGAGACGAAGGAAGGAGCGACGGTATGAAAGAGCGTCGGAAGAGGCTGGTCGGTACGGTGACCAGCGACAAGATGGACAAGACGGTGGTTGTGAGTGTTGAGCGGCACTATCGGCATGCGCTCTACGAGAAGGTTGTGCGCTCGGTGAAGAAGTACATGGCGCACGACGAGACTAATGCCTGTCACGTTGGTGACAAGGTCCAGATCGTGGAGACGCGCCCCTACAGCCGTCGTAAGCGGTGGGCTGTTGAGGAGATACTGGAGCGCGCCGCCTGGGCGGGCTAGGTAGGGAGTCGTGCCATGATTCAACAAGAAACGCGTTTGAAGGTTGCTGATAATACCGGAGCTCAGGAGTTGCTGTGTGTCCGTGTGCTGGGAGGCTCGAGGCGCCGTTATGGCTCTGTCGGAGACTCCATCGTGGCCACGGTGAAAGCAGCGACACCGACATCCTCGGTAAAGAAGGGTGAGGTTGTTCGAGCAGTTATCGTGCGTGTCGCCAAAGAATATCGCCGTTCGGACGGTTCTTATATCCGGTTCGACGATAACGCCGCGGTCATCCTGGACACCACGGGGATCAACCCGCGAGGTACGCGTATCTTCGGGCCGGTCGCCCGCGAGTTGCGGGAGAAGGGCTTTATGAAGATCGTGTCGCTGGCGCCCGAGGTCTTGTAGTGCCGGTGATGAGGAATAGAAGATGAATCGAATTAAAAAAGGTGACACTGTAGAGATTATCGCTGGGGACGACCTCGGTTTCCGAGGGGAGGTCTTGCGTGTGCTGCCGAAGGAGAACCGCGTTGTGGTCTCCGGAGCCAACATCGTGATCAAACATCAGGGTGCGCAGCGCGCCGGACGCTCTCAGGTGCAAGGGGGTCGGGTCCAGATGGAAGCTCCGCTACATCTCTCTAACGTGATGTTGGTTTGCCCAAGCTGTAACCAACGGACTCGCGTGGGGTACGAAGAGGTGGATGGAGTAAAGGTTCGCGTCTGCCGCAAGTGCGGCGAGGCGATCGATTAAGGAGATGGGGACAATGCAACGGCTAGAGAAGGAGTACCGTGAGGAAGTCGTGTCGACGCTCATGGAGGAGTTCGACTACGACAATCCAATGGAGGTTCCCCGGATCCGCAAGGTCGTGGTCAACATCGGAGTGGGCGAGGCGCTGGACAACCCGAAGGCGCTGGAATACGCGGTATCTGATCTACGGACGATCACGGGGCAGCAACCCATCGTTACCCGTGCCCGCAAGTCCATCGCGAATTTCAAGCTGCGTGAGGGACGCGCTATCGGTGCTAAGGTAACGCTGCGAGGCGCACGGATGTGGGCGTTCTTGGATCGTCTGATGCGTGTCGCGTTGCCTCGTACGCGTGACTTCCGCGGCGTCCCAGACAAGCTGGACGGACGTGGGAATTACACGCTGGGGCTCCGAGAGCAACTGCTCTTCCCGGAGATCGACTACGATAGCATTGACAAAGTTCGGGGAATGGAGATTTCGATTAACACGACGGCTGAGACCGATGAGGAAGCCCGGCGATTGCTTGAACTGCTGGGGATGCCGTTTCGGCGTTAAGGGAGTTCTGAACAAGGAGTGAAGTATGGCGAAAACTTGTATGCCGATTCGCGAAACCCGGCGTAAGTACGAAGTGAGAGTGCGCAATCGCTGTTCTCGCTGTGGTCGTCCGCGGGGATACTATAGACGCTTCGGCCTGTGCCGAATTTGTGTCCGTGAACTGGCCTTGGAGGGGAAAATCCCCGGCTTAGTCAAGTCCAGTTGGTAATGAGGTGCTAGGATGACAACATCAGATCCGATTGCCGATATGCTGGCACGTATACGAAACGCCTTGACCGTTAGACAAGCGACGGTCTCGATGCCCTCCTCCAAGATCAAAGTGGCGATTGCCAAGATTCTGAAGGATGAGGGATATGTCAACGACTATCGCGTGGTCCGCGATGAAAAGTCGTTCCAGACCCTGGTGCTCGACCTGAAGTATGTAGGTGACTTGAAGCATCAGCGTGCCGTGATCACAGACTTGGAGCGCGTCAGCAAGCCAGGGCGCCGCATCTACACATCCGTCAAGGACATCCCGTGGGTCCGCAGTGGTATGGGCATTGCTGTGCTCTCCACGCCCAAGGGGATCCTTACGGGACAACAGGCGCGCCGTCTGAACGTGGGCGGTGAGATCCTGTGCTATGTCTGGTAAGCAAGGCTTCCAGGCGAGCGCCCCTCGCTGTGGCGTTGTGATAGGAGGTAAGCTGTGTCTCGAATAGGAAAGATGCCGGTCCCAGTGCCCGCCGAGGTCGATGTGACCATCGAGGGTGCTGCGGTCACGATCAAAGGCCCTAGAGGGGAGATGACCCGGGAGTTCCATCCCGAGCTGACAATCACCCTTGAGGATGGGGAGGTGCATGTCGAGCGCCCGAACGATGAGCGCTTCTTCAAGGCACTCCATGGCCTGACCCGTGCACTCATCAACAACATGGTTATAGGCGTCACCGAAGGGTATAGCAAGACACTGGAAGTCCACGGTACAGGGTACCGCGCGGAGGTTCAGGGTCAGAACTTGGTGATGAGCCTGGGGTTCTCTCATCCGGTGGTCATAGTGCCGCCGGAGGGAATCAAGTTTGAGGCCAATCCCCGGGCCAGCACGATCACCGTCAGTGGATATGACAAGGAGTTGGTTGGGCGTATCGCTGCCGAGGTTCGTGCCTGGCGTCCCGTGGAGCCTTACTTGGGTAAGGGGATTCGCTACCAGGGTGAGCGCGTTCGGCGTAAGGCTGGTAAGACAGGGCAGGCTCTGTAGGCCCAATGAAGCCTGGGGCCAGATAAGGTCTGGGGCCAGATAAGGTCTGGGGCCAGATAAGGCCTGGCAGGCGCAGAGGATCTTCCGAGGCCGGGCGGCCTAGAGGATCGTGAGATTTGTCTGCGCAGTGTGATTAACTAACAAACTAGAGAACGTGGTACTGAGGGTACGGAAAAGATGAAGCCAGAAGTCAATCGAGAGAAAGCCCGAGCTCGGCGTCATAAGCACGTCCGCCAAAGGGTGGAAGGGACGCCAGAACGTCCACGTCTGAATGTCTTTCGGAGCTTGAATCATATCTATGCTCAGATCATCGATGACACCGCCGGCACGACGCTGGCATCTGCGTCGACGATTGATCGTGAAGTTCGCGATCAAATGGCTGAGCTCAACAAGACTGAACAGGCGCGCGTCGTGGGCAGGGTCGTTGCCGAGCGTGGGTTGGAAAAAGGTATCAAGAAGGTTGTGTTTGATCGCGGGGGTTATAAGTATCACGGACGTGTGAAAGCTCTCGCTGAGGCGGCACGTGAGGCCGGCCTGGATTTCTAACAAGCCTAAGGAACGGAGAGCCTAAACCGGCCCCGTTCCGTTGGAGGAAGTATGGCAGAACGGAAAAAGGGAATGACAGAATCGCAAGGCAGACGCCGGAATCGAAGGGTCGAGGAAGAGCGAGAAGAACTGGACGAGCGCGTCGTCGACATTACCCGTGTCGCCAAGGTGGTCAAGGGTGGTCGCACCTTTGGCTTCCGTGTGACCGCGGTGGTGGGCGACAATAACGGGCAGGTGGGAGTCGGTATTGGCAAAGCGCGTACCGTTCCTGATGCCATTGCTAAGGCGACTCAGCGTGCGCGTCACAATATGCATCCGGTTCCTATGGAGGGGACGACGATCCCTCATGAGGTGATCGGAACTTGTGGAGGTGCTCGTGTGATGCTTCGCCCTGCGACGCAGGGTACTGGCGTCATCGCGGGCGGCGGCGTCCGCGCTGTGTTGGGCGCTGCGGGCATCAACGACGTGCTGACGAAGTCCCTTGGTAGCGCCACGGCAGTGAACGTGGTCCAAGCGACCGTCGATGCTCTGGATCAACTGCGTCGCGTTGAGCAAGTTGCTGAAGAGCGTGGCAAGCCGGTGGCCGAGGTTATGCCCTTCTGGCGCCGGAGGAGGTCGTAGATGGCCAAGAAGCTGCGCATTACCTTGGTGAAGAGCCCAATTGGGTACTCTGTGCGCCAAAAACGAACGGCCAGGGCATTGGGATTGCGCAAGGTGCGTCAAACTGTAGAGCAGCCCGATAGCTCTGCCGTGCGCGGAATGGTGGAACGGATCACTCACCTCGTTGAGGTTGAGGAGATCGAGGCGTAGCAGGTTGGAGGTTATTGGATGAAGTTACATGATCTACACCCAGCAGAGGGTGCAAAGAAGGACCGGAAGCGTAAGGGCCGTGGTATCTCCGCCGGACAGGGTAAAACTGCCGGTCGAGGTATGAAGGGCCAGAAGGCGCGCAGCGGCGGAAACATTCCTCCCTACTTCGAGGGCGGTAACCTGCCTCTGGTTCGCAAGCTACCCTTTGTTCGTGGCTACAATTTCTTCAACCCGTACAAGGTTGAGTTTGAGCCTGTCAATGTCGACGAGCTGGCGGAGCGCTTTGAGGCCGGTGCCGAGGTATCCCCTTCGACGTTGGTAGAAGTTGGCCTGGTCGGTGATCCTGACGATCTGGTGGTCGTCCTGGGTCGGGGAGAGCTGGATCGTCCATTGCACGTCAAAGTACACCGGGTCTCGGGTTCGGCTCAAGAGAAGATCGAGGCAGCTGGCGGTTCGGTGGAGCTGTTGCCCTGGAAGCGTGGCGGTTACCGCACGCGCTAAGTCGGGTGCTTACCAAAGTCCAAGTCTCTAGGCGAGCCCCTAGATCAATGGAGGATAGTGATGATTGAGGCCCTACGCAACGCTTTCAAGCTGCCGGATCTGCGCCGGCGAATGTTGTATACGATTCTCATCCTGGTTATCTTCAGGATGGCGTCGAACATTCCGGTACCTGGCGTCGACCGGCAAGCGCTGAATGCCTTCTTCAACTCTGCTACGGCGACCAGCCAATTCGCGGGGTTGTTGGATCTGCTGTCGGGCGGTGCTGTATCGAACTTCTCCGTACTGGCTGCCGGGGTCTATCCATATGTAACGGCGTCACTCGTGATGCAGTTGCTGCTGCCTATCTTCCCCAAGCTTGAGCAGCGCATCCAAGAAGAAGGAGACGAGGGTCAACGTAAGATGAATCAGTGGACCTTCTTCCTGACCGTACCTTTGGCTGCGTTGCAGGCGTTTGGCCAGGCACAGCTGTTCCGTTCCGCGGCGGTTGGTGCGCGTCCGATTCTCCCGAACTTCGGTTGGGGACCCGGCAAGACATTGCCCACGATCGCAATGATTGTGACGATGACGGCTGGCACGATGTTTGCCGTCTGGCTCGGTGAGCTGATCACCGAGCAGGGCATCGGGAATGGGCTTTCGCTGATCATCTTTGGTGGGATCGTCTCGCGTGTGCCCGCGAACCTGCGCAGCATTTGGGACAGCGATCGGGTCTTCGGCGTGGTCGTCTTCCTGGTGATCACGGTGCTTACGATGTTGTTCATCGTCTTTGTCCAGGATGGCGAACGACGCATTCGGGTACAATACGGCAAACGGGTACGCGGCATGAAGGTCTACGGCGGTGGCAGTACCTACATTCCGCTCAAGATCAACACGGCCGGCATGATTCCGTTGATCTTTGCACAATCGATCCTGGCATTTCCGGCCGTGATCGCGCAGTTCTTCCTGAACAGCACGAACCCCACGGTGCGGAATATCGCTGATGGCGCCGTCAACTACTTCAGCGGTAAGAACCCGTGGTATGCGCCGGTCTACTTTCTAGCCGTGGTGGGGTTTACATACTTTTATACTTTCGTGATGGTCGAGCAGCAGAACCTGCCGGAGATGTTGCAGAAGCAGGGCGGGTTCATACCGGGCGTGCGCCCGGGACGGCGCACCGAAGAGTTTATCCTAGGTATCTACAAGCGGATTACGTTGGTAGGCGCGCTCTTCCTGGGACTCGTCGCTGTGTTGCCCTACATCGTGGGGCTCTTCATGACCTCGAGCCAGATGCTGATTCAGAGTTCCGGTTTGCTGATTGTCGTCGGCACGGTGATGGACACGATGCGTCAGCTGGAGTCCCAGTTGCTCATGCGCAACTACGAGGGGTTCCTGCGCTAAGACCGGGCCATACGCAAAAGGCCGAAGTGTGGTATAATGTAAGACTGCCTTGCGTGCAGTCTGCGTGCAAGACATATCGTGTGAGACACATACTGAAAGAGATGTTGACCGGAATTGGGTAGAACCCGGTTTCGCTGGAAAGAGGAGCTTAGCGATGAAAGTTTCACCATCAGTCAAGAAACGCTGTCCTAAGTGCAAGATCATTCGCCGACGCGGTGTTGTGCGGGTGATTTGTGAGAATCCTAAGCATAAGCAACGCCAGGGGTAAACGTTACCCTTGTCAGCTGCGTAGTTTAGAGGAGGTTTGAACAGCATGGTTCGTATTGCAGGGGTTGACCTGCCGCGAAACAAGCGCATCGAAGTTGGACTGACCTATATCTACGGCATCGGCCGTAACAGAAGCAACGAAATCTTGGAGCGAGCAGGTGTCGATCCTGATAAGCGCGACACCGACCTGACGGAATCCGAGGTCAGTGCGCTGCGTGACATCATCGAGCGCGAGTATATGGTCGAGGGTGATCTGCGCCGCGAAGTCCAAATGAACATCAAGCGTCTCATTGAGATCGGTTCATATCGTGGACTGCGCCATCGTCGGAACCTTCCCGTACGAGGTCAGCGGACAAGGACCAACGCACGCACCAAGCGCGGCCCGAAGAAGACGGTTCCCGGGCGTGGTCGGCGTCGTGGGTCGAAGAAGAAGTAATCGGGCTGGACTGCTTGGCGCTGGGCAAGATCGGGCGCTAGAGCGGGTCAAGGCGTAAGAGGCAAGGAGTCTGAGGAGGTTCCATGGCTAAACGTTCGGGTCGACAGGGCTCGCGGGGGTCGCGTCCACGTCGCGTGCGGCGCAACGTCCCTCGTGGATGCATTCATATCAACACATCGTTTAACAATACGATTATCACAGTTACCGATCCAGATGGCAACGTTCTACGTTGGCTCACTCCTGGAGCGGTGGGATTCAAGGGTACGCGCAAGAGCACCCCATTTGCGGCACGGATTGCTGCGGAGCGGGCGGCTCAAGACGCGATGAACAATGACGGGATGCGCGAGGTTGATGTCTTCGTGCGTGGTGCAGGGCCCGGCCGAGAAGCTTCGCTGCGCGCGATTGCGGCTGCCGGTCTGCGGGTACGCTCGATTGTGGACGCGACCCCAATTCCGCACAATGGGTGTCGGCCACCTAAACGACGCCGCATCTAGGTCGCAGAGGAGTAGACAAAGGTATGGCAAGACAGACTGGGCCTGTATGTAAACTGTGCCGTCGTGAGGGGCTGAAACTTTACCTAAAAGGCGAAAAATGCTACACAGACAAATGCCCCTTCGAACGGCGTTCTTATCCACCCGGAGAGCACGGCCGGCAGGCAGCGTTCCGTCGCCGCAGGGCATCTGACTATACCCTGCAGTTGCGGGCGAAGCAGCAGGCACGACGCATTTATGGGGTACTAGAGCGCCAATTCCGGCGCTACATAAAGATGGCCGAGGGACGGCAGGGATTGACCGGTGAGAATCTGCTTATTGTGCTGGAGCAGCGACTGGACAATGTCGTCTATCGGTTAGGACTAGCCGATTCACGGGCGCAGGCTCGTCAGCTGGTGCAGCACGGTCACGTCATGGTTAACGGGCGCAAGACTAATATCCCATCGTACCTGGTCAAGCCCGAGGACGTGATCAGTGTGCGGCCTGAGAGCCGCCGCAACCAGTACTTCCGGGCTCGCCGGGACCTTCTGGGAGCGCGAGAAGTGCCCGCTTGGCTGAGTCTCAATGAAGATGAGCTGACAGGGCGGGTCCTGGCACTGCCGACGCGTCAAGAGATCGATGTTCCCGTCGACGAGCAGATGATCGTGGACTACTACTCGCGCTAATGCTCTGGCTTCCCCCACCGGGTGAGCCGTGAGGTCGCCCGGTGGTGTGCGGAGGTAATTGAGTGTTAGATCAGACAGGAGGCAACGTGTTAGCAGCGCCAGTTCTGCCAAAGGTAGAAGTAGATGTTAACGCTGAACAGTACGGGCGATATGTGATCGGCCCGCTGGAAAGCGGCTATGGTGTTACGTTGGGGAACTCCCTGCGGCGAGTTTTGCTCTCCTCTCTCGAGGGAGCAGCTATCACTGCGGTGAGGATCACGGATATTCCGCACGAGTTCACAACGATTCCTGGGGTCCGCGAGGATGTAGTTCAGATCATCCTTCGACTCAAACAAATCCGCCTCACGATGGAGGGTGAGGGGCCCCAGTATATGACCCTTCGTGTTGAGGGTGAAGGTGTCGTGACAGCTGGTGACATCATTGCACCGCCGGAGATCGAATTGCTGAACCCAGATGTCTATCTCTTTACGGTCGATGACAATGATGTGCATCTGGATTTCGAGTTCACCGTCGAGAAGGGGCGGGGGTATCTACCCGCAGAGGACCGGGGGCGTATGCCCATTGGTGTTCTGCCTGTGGACGCCATCTTCAGCCCCGTTCGTCGGGCGAATTTCCGGGTCGACCAGGCTCGTGTAGGTCAGCTCACGAACTACGACCGCTTGAGTATGGAGATCTGGACCGATGGTCGCATAGCACCGCTTGATGGATTGAAGAGTGCTGCGCGGGTTCTGGTGACGCACCTGCGGTTGATTGCGGGAGCCGAGCTGGAGGAGGAGTTGGAAGCCGAAGAGGAAGAAGAAGAGGAAGAGATTCCGCATCAGGCTTACGCAACTCCCATCGAAGACCTGGGGCTGGGTGTGCGTGTCTACAATGCACTGAAGCGTACGGGTATCTCCAATGTCGGTGAGATTCTGGAGATGTTGACCCGAGGAACAGATGCGCTGTTGGCCATCCGGAACTTCGGTGAGAAATCGCTCGCGGAGCTGTTGGAGCAATTAGAGGAAAAGGGTTTCTGGACGGAAGAGGAAGCGGAAGAAGAGGAAGAAGAGTAGTCTCCGCATCCGAAGTTAGATCTGCGTCCCACTGACCCAGGTCGTATTCATTGATCAGGAGGTTGAGCCATGCGACATCGTGTCGCGGGTAAAAAGCTAAACCGTACAACGGGGCAGCGGAGAGCCTTGCGCCGGAATCTGGTGACGGAGTTGATCCGACACGAGAGAATTCGCACGACGCGAGCCAAGGCACAAGCGGTCCGCGGCCAGGCTGAGAAGCTGATAACGTTGGCAAAGCGCGGCCTAGCCGCTGCTGAAGAGGAACCATCGCGGATTGTGCACGCACGCCGTCGTGCTGCAGCACAGTTGAATGATCCCAAGATGGTTCAGAAGTTGTTTGATGAGGTTGCTCCCCGGTATATGGAGCGACCGGGTGGGTATACGCGGATGTTGCGCCTTGGCCTACGCAAAGGCGACGCTGCGGAACTTGTGGTTCTTGAGTTGGTCGAAGAGGCTCTATAGAGCTCGCTTAAGCGCCAAGAGACTTGGCTTGCCGTGCGTGGGTAGGCTTGGTGAAGATGGTGCGATGCGCGGCGACGGAACGTGCGAATCAAGGCGGTCATTGCATACGATGGCACAGGATACGGGGGATTTCAGATCCAGAGCAACGCCCCCACGATCCAGGCCGAGATTGAGCAAGTCCTTGTTCGCCTGACCAGGGTTCCAACCCGGATCCTGGCCGCCGGTCGTACAGATGCCGGCGCCCATGCTGAAGGACAGGTCATCGCGTTCGATACGGATTGGCAGCATCCGGTCTCAGATCTGCAGCGGGGAATGAATGCGCTGCTCCCGGAACAGATTGCTGTTCTTGAGCTGAAAGAGACCGAGCCGGGGTTTCATCCCCGTTTTGATGCGCTAAGACGGATTTATCGGTATACGATCTATCGGGCCGCTGTGCGGCATCCGATGTTTGTCAGGTATAGCTTGCACGTTAATCAAACACTGGATGTCGAGGCGATGGAGTTAGCGGCTCAGTCTCTGGTGGGGCGACACGATTTTCTTGCGTTCGGCTCACCGCCTCAGGGACACAATTCGGTGCGGCGCGTTGAGCGTGCATCGTGGTCGTCAGAGGATCCGTGGCTTACCTTTGAGATCGAAGCGGATGCCTACCTGACCCGTATGGTGAGGATGCTTGTGGGAACAATGCTTCGCGTTGGATCGGGAAGCTTGTCTCCACTTGAGTTTCGCGAGATCCTTGAGACACGGAATCGAGACAAGGCTGGCCCGGCTGTGTCAGCGGAAGGGCTTTGCCTGAAGTCTGTTCAGTACGCCGATCATTGAGCGCTCATTATTCAAATAGGGAGTTTTGAAGGTGAAGAACATTAGAAGGCACAAAACCTATGTCGCCAAGCCAGGTGAGGTTGAGCGGAAGTGGTATGTTGTAGATGCGACTGACCAGACCTTGGGGCGGTTGGCGACGCAGATAGCCAGTATCTTGAGAGGTAAGCATAAGCCGCAGTATACGCCTCACGAAGATGTCGGCGATTTCGTCGTCGTTGTCAATGCGGAAAAGGTGAAGGTTACGGGACGCAAGCTCGATCAGAAGATGTACTATCGGCACACCGGCTACCCCGGTGGCATCCGCGGTATATCGCTGCGCCGGCAGCTGGAGCTGCATCCGGATCGCGTCATCCTGCATGCCGTTAAGGGTATGCTACCGCGAGGGCCGTTAGGACGCCAGCAGTTGAAGAAGCTACGTGTCTATAGTGGGGCAGTACATCCTCACGAGGCACAACAGCCAGAGCCACTTGAGCTCAATAGCCGCTAGCTTTAAGGAGATGTGAATGTATTACGAAGGTTTAGGACGTCGCAAGACATCGACCGCGCGTGTTCGGCTTCACGCCGATGGCAGTGGTCAGATCCTAGTCAACGGCAAGCCGTATCAGGAGTACTTCGGCCGTGATGTGGACTGGAGGAACGTGACGCTACCCCTGAAGGCTACCCAGACAGAGGGACGCTTTGACGTGACCGTCTTGGTTGAGGGGGGTGGGATCACCGGACAGTCCGAGGCTGTTCAGATGGGCGTTGCCCGGGCCTTGCTGGAGGTGAATCCAGACTACCGACCTGTGCTGCGCAAGGGCGGCATGCTGACCCGCGACGCACGAATGAAGGAACGCAAGAAGCCAGGCCTGAAGCGCGCCCGAAAGGCTCCGCAGTATACCAAGCGCTAGTCCTTGGTTATCGTTGCAACGTTCAGGTAGGCAGTATGATAGTGCTGCCTACTTTTTTTGTTCGGCAAGCGGCGACAGCATCTGCGACTGACGTGCCTGCAGCCCGGATTGCTGACGCCAGCGAGGCTCTAAGGCTCCCACTCTCTCTCGGAGGAGACGCATGCCTCATATCATCATTATCGGCCTCGGTCCAGGGTCTCTTGATGATCTCACCCTGGAAGCGTGGCAGATCCTGAAAGAGGCCGACGAAGTCTGGCTACGCACCGGTCACCATCCCGTAGTGGCGGATCTGCCGGACCCTGAGGCTCTACATACCTTCGACAAGGTCTATGAGCAAGCCGATCGCTTTGGGGATGTCTACGAAGAGATCGTCAATGAAGTCCTTGATCTGGGCCGACGTTCCCGAGGCGTCGTCTATGCAGTTCCCGGTCATCCCTTGGTGGGAGAGGCGACCGTTACCCGCCTCCTGAGCGTGGCCGACCGTGAGGGCATACCCGTGCGCATCGTCCCTGGCCTAAGCTTCATCGAGCCGGCGCTGACAGCACTTCGGCTGGATGGTCTCGATGGGCTTCAGATTTTCGATGCCCTCGACCTGGTGGCGCGCGTCCATCCCCCTCTGAATCCGGACTTCCCGGCGCTGATCGCCCAGGTCTACAGCCGCGCTGTGGCGTCTGAGCTGAAGTTGGTCTTGATGAACCAGTACGAGGACGATCATCCCACCGTCCTCCTGGACGGCGCGGGTACTGACAAACAGCGCCTTCTCCGCTTGCCCCTCTACGAGATCGATCGTCACGCTATGTCGCCTTTGACGACGCTGTACGTCTCCCCGCTGCCAGCTGTGACGAGCTTCGAAGGATTCCAGGATACGATCGCCAGGCTGCGCTCACCGGAGGGCTGTCCGTGGGATCGCGAACAGACGCACCAGACGCTACGGACCAATCTCTTGGAGGAGTGTTATGAGGTTCTCGAGGCCATCGACGCGGACGATTCTGAGGCGCTACGAGAGGAATTGGGAGACCTGCTGCTTCAGATTGTCCTGCACGCGCAGATAGCCGTCGAGGAGGGGGAGTTCCGTATGACGGAGGTCATCGCCCAGATCGACAAGAAGCTCAAGCGACGACATCCTCACGTGTGGGGCGAGGTAGCTGTCGATGGGGTCGGGGAGGTCATCACAAACTGGGAGGTGATCAAGCGACGCGAGCGTGCGGACAGAGGCACTGCGGAGCGCTCGCTGCTGGACGGTATACCAAGAGCCCTTCCTGCTTTGGCACAAGCTGTCGCCTATGCCGACCGCGCCGGACGTATCGGCTTTGATCGTATCCGAGCGAATGGGGTTTGGGTGGATCTGCCGGGGCCCGTAAGGGAGCAGCTAGACGGCCTGATCGCTGCCCTTACGGCATCGCTGCCTTCTACGCAGAACCGGATACCGTCGCAGCTCCTCGGCGATCTGCTGTTGGTGATCGTTGACTGGGCCCGCCGTCATACGATCGATGCCGAGAGCGCTCTGCGCGAGGCCAACCAACGGTTTGCGGAGCGCTTTCATGTGCTGGAGACAGCGTCCCGACAAGATGGGGTGTCGATTGACACGCTGACCCCGGACGAGATTCGACGACTCTGGGAAGGGATGGGGCTATAGGCTCAGTCTAGGTAGGGTTCTAGCTCCCGCAGGAGGGCCTGCTTGGCCTGATTCCCCACCAATCGGTGGGCCTCTTCGCCATTTACAAACAGGATCATTGTGGGGATATTCATCACGCCGTACTGACCGGCGATCTTGGTGGTCTCCACATTAGCCTTCACGATCTTCAGCCGCCCCTCGAGTTCCTCTGCCACTTCCTCGAGTGTCGGGCCGAGTCTGCGGCACGGGGGGCACCAATCCGCATAAAAGTCCACCAGCACGGGCACGGAGCTATTGCCCAAGACGTCCTCGAAGGTGTTCTCATCTACTTGCTGTAGGCTTCCCATTCTCCCTCCCTTGCGTTCAGTCTAGTGATAAGGTGATTATCGCATGGCGACAGATGTTGTCAAGGATCGATGCCGACCGACCGATATCATTTGCCTCCTATACGCTGCCGTGCTATAATGGGTGAGTAGAGGTTCCAGAATGCCTTCGGGATGGAAGGGAATTGATGGACGAACTTCGCCCAGGACAGCAAGGAATCTACTCAAAGAACCTATGACAGAAGAATTAGGCTGTGAGAACGCAAGTTCCGTGACCCCAGAAGCGACAGGGGGCTCTGACGAGGGTTTTGACCTAGTTTTCGAACCCAACCTCGGACGGACAGAGTCTCACATTCTGGGTAGAATCGTAGCAGGTATTACAGCAACTGTTTGGCGATGGGGGTATGATCGCCAGGCCGTTGCTGCTTTTGTTGGACGCTATAGCGCGCATCTTGCGATTGTTGCGCTGGCGGTCCTGCTGGGACTCGTTGGACGAGTTGCACTGAGCCCGACGGACGTCGTCGGGTCGTCATCGCCTCCCTCATTATCCCTTTCCGCTGCGGCCGAGCCGGTGGCTACGCCTACCGTCCCTGGAGAGACCCAGGCGTTGGGCTACGCTTCACAACAACCCCGGGTCATCGTGCGCCAGGCCAACCCTCTGACCACGATCCCTGAGCGGGTCCGGCTGGAGGTCATCACCTACACGGTGCAAGAGGGCGACAACATCGTTTGGATCGCTGAGAAGTTCAACCTCTCCCCTGCAACAATCGTCTGGTCAAATATGGAGACCCTTCAGGGTGCGCCCTGGTTGATACAGCCGGGGCTCACGTTGGCAATCCCCCCGGTGGATGGCGCCTACCATACTGTGATGGAGGGAGAGACGCCGGCGAGCATCGCAGAGGAGTATGAAGTCCCCGTCGACGCGCTTTACAATCAGTGGAATGACGTCCGCGTTGGACAGCCCCTCGCTGAGGGTACATTGCTGGTCATCCCGGAAGGCGTGGGTGAGGACTTTGAGTGGGAAGCACCTCCACCGGAGCCCTCCGCGCCCTCGGTTGGAGTGGCGTCGGGCAGCTGGGGATATTGTGGCGCTACGGCTGTATCCGGATATGGGGCAAATGGCTGGTTCATCCTGCCGACCGGGTCCTATGAGGTGTCCGGTTGGGTCTTTGCGGATCCGCGCAACCCCCGCCACATTGGCCTCGACTATCGATGCCGGTTGGGTGATCCCATCTATGCGGCGGATGCTGGCGTGATCGTCTGGGCTGGCTGGAACGGTGGATACGGGAACCTTGTGCGCGTCAGCCACGGCAATGGCTATGAGACCTACTACGCGCACTTCAGTGCCTATGCGGTCAGCTGCGGGGATCCAGTTTACCAAGGGCAGGTGATTGGATACTGTGGCAGTACGGGTTGGTCGACAGGACCGCATCTTCACTACGAGATTCGGCTGAACGGCGTTCCTCAGAATCCCAGGCTGTACGAGCCATAGGCACACACACTCCAGCGACATGAGACAGTCTTCGGGGTATTCTCCAGATTGGCGTGGGACGCTACTCACCCATGCGCCTGCGCGTCTTGCGGCCCTAGTCTGGCGTTGGAGCGACGATCACGTCGGACAACGTCCTGCACTGGGACGTTTAACGGCGCACGCCGGGCTGATCCTTACGTTAGCTTGTTTGATTCTGCTGGGCGGTCTTGGGCTCGATTCACTCTCAGCCGTCGTGCGGACGGCTGATAAGACGTTCCTCGACGCGTTTGTCCAAAACGTCGATGCTGCCTCGTCAGCTTTGGTCATCTCAGAACGTCCATACTACCGCGGGGCCTCGCAGGCGCGCATTACTCGACTGGCTGAGGCCCATACGGCTATCCCCGAGCGCCCGCGCCTGGAGATCATTACCTACACAGTCCAGGCCGGCGATACGACCGAGAAGATCGCTGAGCGCTTTGACCTGCAGCCCACGACACTGCTCTGGTCGAATCCAGAACTAGAGAAGATGCCGGACCTGCTTATGATAGGGCAAGCTCTTACTATCCTGCCGTTGGACGGGGTCTATCATACAGTGGGCGTCAGCGATACGCTGGAAAGCTTGGCGAAGTCCTACAAGGTCGATGTTGAGGCCATTAGCTCCTGTCCCTTCAATGAGATCCCCGAAGACGGCGAATTGGCAACTGGCGCCAAGCTTATTGTGCCGGGTGGCACCAAGCCCTATGAGGCACGCCAGGTCACGGCCTATACGGGACCAGTTCCTGTTGACGTCGAGTCCTCGGGTACCTTCCGTTGGCCCACTGTTGGCACGCTGACCCAGGGGTATTGGTACGGACACCGCGCTATCGATATCGGAGCTTCGGTGGGGACGGCGATTCGTGCATCGGATGGGGGATTTGTCAGCTTTGCCGGCTGGACCGATATCGGCTACGGTTACCTGGTTGTGGTGGACCACGACAAAGGTTTCCAGACCTACTATGCTCACCTGAGCAATATCTTCGTACAAGAGGGACAGCCGGTGAACGTCAATGAAGTCCTTGGCGCGATGGGGAGCACAGGCAACTCCACAGGCCCTCACCTCCACTTCGAGATACGTTACGACGGATACCCGACCAACCCTCTGATCTACTTGCCGTAATCACGCGGTAACGCGGCACAAGACCTGCGCGAGCCGAACGGCTCGCGTTTTTTGTATGATGCATCCTATCCAGATAAGGAGACACGACTTGGAACTGACCATCGATGAAGCGAGGGTGCTCTATAGTGAGGCAGACAGTGTGCACGACTTCGATCATATCCTCCGGGTCCTGGTGCTGGCCGAGCGGATTGCCAAGGCGGAGTCAGCTAATCTTTGGATTGTGCGGACAGCGACGTTACTCCACGATTGGGGGCGCTCGGAGGCCCAGGCGCAGAATCTGGACCATGCCGAGGTGGCGGCCCACCGTGCGGGCACGTATTTGGAGGCGCGGGGCGCGCCGATAGAGGTCGTCGAAGCCGTGTTGCACGCCATCCGGGCACATCGGTTCCGCACGCTTCCCAGGCCCCAGACTGTGGAAGCCAAGGTGTTGTTTGATGCCGACAAGCTCGATGCCATCGGCGCGATCGGGGTGGCGCGCGCCTTCGCCTATGGGGGCGCCCACGGTCAGTCGCTCTGGGCTCCGCGTGACGCCGTCGATCGCGCACGCTGGGACGCCGAGGGCGACAACCCCGACGCTCATACCCCGGTCCACGAGTTTGTGGTCAAGCTGTCACGAATCCGGGATCGGCTTTACACGCAGGAGGGGCGGCGGATCGCCGAGGAGCGTCACGCCTACATGGCAGCCTTCTTCGACCGCCTGGACGCTGAGGTGACAGGCGAGCTTTAGACGCCTGTTACGTGCTGCAAGCAAAAGGGGCGCGATAGCCGCGCCCCTCGTTGCGTGTAAGTGGTGATCCAGCCGCTCATCCCTCCCTAGATCGCAGGTGAGGATAGAGCAATACTTCGCGAATGGAGTGGTTGTTGGTAAACAGCATCGTCAAGCGATCGATGCCCAGGCCAAAGCCCCCGTTGGGCGGCATGCCGTACTTCATCGCCTGGAGGTAGTCCTCGTCCATAGGCTGCGCCTCCTCGTCCCCGGCAGCGTAGGCGCGGCCCTGCTGCAAGAAGCGCTCCTCTTGCTCGAAAGGATCGTTGAGTTCCGTGAAGGCGTTGCCCATCTCGAGGCCGCCGATGAACAACTCGAAACGCTCAACGTGCGTCGGGTCATCGGGCTTCTGTTTTGCCAGGGGCGAGATCTCCACCGGGTAGTCGTGGACAAAGGTGGGCTGAATCAGCGTGGGCTCGACCTCACTGAGCAAGGCATCCACGAGCTGTCCCCACGTGGCATTACTTGACGCCTCATAGCCCCGCCCCCGCATCTCTGCGCGGAGGGCGTCGCCATCCGGGAAGGCTCGATAGTCAATGTCTGTACCTTGGAGGATTGCCTCTTGGAGCGTGATCCGCTTCCACGGCGGGGTCAGGTCGATCTGGTGCCCGTCGTAGGTCAGGGTCGTCGCGCCCAAAGCCTCCTTGCCCGTGAAGGAGATCATCTCCTCCACCAGCTCCATGATGCCGTAGAGATCGGTGTACGCGGCGTAGAGCTCGAGCTGCGTGAACTCCGGATTGTGTTTGTAGGAGACCCCCTCGTTGCGGAAGTCCCGACCGAGCTCGTAGACGCGTTCGTACATGCCCACCAGAAGCCGCTTGAGATAGAGCTCAAACGAGATGCGGAGGTAGAGCTCCTGCTTGAGTTGATTGTGGTAGGTGGTAAAAGGCCGCGCAGCGGCGCCGCCGTAGATTGGCTGGAGCACCGGGGTCTCTACCTCCAGGTAACCGTGGTCATCGAGCCACCGTCGTAGGGCAGTGATGGTTCGAGACCGCACCCGGAAGATCTCCCGAACCTCAGGATTCACCGCCAGGTCGGCGTAGCGCTGTCGATATCGTTCTTCCACATCCGAGAAGGCGCTGTATCGAGTGATATTGCCCTCCTCATCCTCGTATACCTTGGGAATGGGCAAGGGGGTGATGGCTTTGGCAAGCATGCGCCACGCCTGAACCCGCACGCTGACCTCGCCGGTACGTGTGCGCATCATCGGCCCGCTGGCCTCGATGAAGTCTCCCAGGTCGACGGCTCGCCTGAATAGCTCGTAGGCCTCCTCACCCAGGTCGTCCCTGCGCAAGAATAGTTGGAGTCTCCCGGTCGCGTCCTCAACGTGCGCGAAGGAGAGCTTGCCCATTACCCGCAGGCTCACCAGGCGTCCGGTCACGGTGACCTCTGGGATCGGTATTGTCTCCGCACCCTGGCCCCCTGCTTCGGTGGTCTCAAAGGCCTGGATGGCCTGCTCCGTCGTGTGCGTTCGATAGGTCCGGTGTGGATAAGCGGGGACACCGGCCTCCGTGAGGCGGTTGAGCTTCTCCAGCCGTTGTTCTTCTAGCTCATTTAGCTCCATCATCACTCCTCTCTGGCGGGCGGCTGAGCCCGGACTTATCATGGGGCCGGGCGAAAGCGTCAGGATTCTCTAAACAAAGAGCGTATGCATCCCTGATGTCTGCATACGCTCCCTTTTCATCTCTTCTCTCTGATCGTTTGCAGGACGTCAGCCTCCGCGGAGGCTTTCCGCCTGACGTGGTCCCTTGCTTCGATCAGCTGCGTTGTTGTGTCTGTTGGCGTGTGGCGGAATCTCCGCTGCAGCCTACTTGATGGCGATCACCTTGAACACAAGGTCGCCGTCGGGAGCGCGCACCACGGCTTTATCGCCCACGCGCTTCCCCATTAACGCTCGACCGAGAGGCGATTCATTGGAGATCTTGCCCTTGCTGGGATCTGCCTCTGCCGAACCAATGACGAAATACTCCTCGTCTTCGCTTGTGCCCTCTTCTCTAACTGTAACGGTGGTACCCAGCACAACGGTGTCACTATTGCCCCCGGCTTTGTCTATAATCCGGGCCTTACGCAGCTGCTCCTCAAGACTGAGGATGCGACCTTCGACGAAGGACTGCTCGCGACGTGCCTCTTCTAACTCGGCATTCTCGATTAACTCCCCTTCGCCAAGGGCATTGTGTAGCCGCTCCGCCACTTCCTGGCGGCGTACGGTCTTGAGGTATTCCAGTTCCTCTTCTAAGGCCTGGTAACCTTCCGGGGTCAAATAGACAACGGCGCGACTGCTCATAAAACGCTATCCTCCAAGCCCTCTCATTGCACAGGGCCATGATAAAAACAAAAACCCGAGAGCCTTCGGGCGCTCACAGGTTGCAGTATCATACCACAGCTTCCGATTTTGTAAAGGTTTCCGCATTCCTCACGAATTCGGGGGATTCTGGTTAGCGATCCAAGATACCTATGAGCTATCTCCTTTCTGCGCTGCCGGAAAGGCCACGTAGAAAACGCTTCCTCTGCCTACCTCGCTCTCGACCCAGATGCGGCCGCCGTGCGCCTCAACAATCTCTCGTGTCACCACCAAGCCGAGGCCTGTTCCCCAAGCCTTCTGTTCACTCCCTGGCAGGCGTTGGAACTTTCTGAAGAGCTGTGGAATCTGGTCTTTCGGAATACCAGGCCCCGTGTCTTCCACTGCGACGGTGATCTCATCATCTCCTGCCTTTGCCCGCACGGCAACCCTGCCACCGGGCTCAGTGTACTTGATGGCATTGCTCACCAAGTTGAGTAGGACCTGATGCAATCGCGCTTTGTCGCCTATCACGGGGGGCAACGCCCCTTGGACATCGATCTCGATCCTGTGGCCCCGTTCCTCTGCGCCGGGTCGGAGGACGTCGATAGCGTTTCGGATGATCTCGTCCATGTCGACAAGCTCCCGGGACAGCGTGCTCCGTCCCGATTCCAGGCGGGCTAGATCGAGGAACTGCGTGGCCAGGTCGCAGACCCGTTCCGTCTCCCGCTTTATCGTCTGTACGAATCTCTCGCGTGCTTCCTCGTCGAGGTCGGGCCTCAGCAGGAGTTCTGCGTAAGAGAGTAGGGCCGTGAGCGGCGTTCGAATCTCGTGCATGACCTCGGAAATCCAGTCACTCTGCTGAAAGAGCCGGGCGTTTTGGACGGCTACTGCGGCGATGCTCGCCAGAGTTTCCATCGTCTCCTGGTCTTGTTGCGTGAACCGGTGGCGTGTCTTTGTGGTGACAGACTCCAGCACGCCGATCACCTTGTCGGCGAAGATCATAGGCGCCGCGATGATGGAACGCGTCGTGTCGAGGGTCTGGATGCTGTACATCCGTGAGTCTGACTCAGCGTCCTCGATCACGGCCATCTCCCTGTGCCTGACGACCCAGCCGGCCAGGCTGTGCTCCAGAGGGATCTCCGTGCCAGGAAGCGAGCTGGACCTCGGCCCGTTAGCGGCCGCAAACCGTAGCGTTTCGTCCCCCTCCATAAGCAGAATCGAGGCTCCATCAGCATTGGTGAGGTCGCTGGCAGAGTCGACGATCTGCTCGAGCAAGGGGCGCATCTCCAGTGTCGAGTTGAGGCGACGGCTGATCTTGAGCAGCCGCTCAAGGGTGCGGATGGTCTGACGATGAGTTTGGCATTCATCCATAGTCGGGTCGATTATAGGCAGAGTCTTGGCGCCGACAAATCGA
>JBNGDL010000046.1:0-6025 GCA_049975205.1 Anaerolineae bacterium
AGCCACCGCGGTAGTGGACCGCGATGCTATCATCCCCGCTTACTCTATCAGTATAGCAAACCAATCTAAATTCCGTCTAAACAAAATATGGAGATCTGGCGGAATTGAGGAATTCACAGCAAGTGGGGATCGCTCACTGCGAACGTCGAGCGAAGGGGCGACCTATGTAGAGCCTAGAGGGTAGATGCGGGCGGGCTGGGGTCTTTCGAGGGCCTGCTGATCATGGTCCTAAGCGCGCGAACGTAATAGGCGTAGTTCTCCCACGAGACGTCGTCCGGTACGAGGTGGTCGAGCGCAGGGATGTAGCGTCCCGCCGCAAGGGCGGGCTGAATGCGGGCCAGCTCGGCATCGATGGCGTGCGGCCCTTCGGCGAGGGCGCGCTTGTCGATACCGCCTAGCATGCCGAGCGTGGGATATTTCCGCCGCCAGATGGTGACATCGCACCCGGCGGCGACCTCCATCGGGAAGAGGAGGTTGACCCCCGCCTCGATCATGTTAGGGGCGATCAGGTCAGGGTTGCCGTCGGTGTCCACGGAGACGAGGGGGATCTCGTGGGCGTCGGCGAAGGCCTTGATGCGGTGGTAACACGGCCCAAGGAAGGCCTCCCAGTGCGCGGGCGAGATAAGGGGGCCGTTGCGATAGCACATGTCCTCCCAGAGGTGGATCTCGTCGACGCGGACCTCCGCCACGACCTTCTCGAAGACGGTGAGGTAGAGGGTCGTGAGGTGGTTCATGATCTCGTGGGCGAGGTCGGGCATGGTATAGAGCGCCACGAGGCCCTCCTCGTCGCCCATCAGCCAGCGGTAGGGGCCGAAGATGCCAGCGTTGGGGTAGGCTCCCAGGCGGATTGGAAAGTTTTTGGCCCCCCATGCCTGCCCGAGCTCGCGCCAGTTGCCGCTCAGGCGATTGGGATGGTCGGGGTCCAGGTAGGTTGCCTTGAACGCTTCCCAGTCCTCGCGGCCCTTGACGGGGAACTCCAGGAAGGCCGACATCGACTCGCCGTGCTTGTAGTCGCGGCGTTTGATCCCCCAGCCGTCGATGAAGACGACGTAGTTCTCGTCCTCCTCCAGCACCGTGGACGGGATCTCGGGGCAGGGGCCGGTGTTGACCGGGAGGGCGTGCGGCACGGCGTCGGCCCCGAAGGCGGCGCGCACGTCGGCGAAGTCGTGGAAGTGGGCCGGCATCCCCTGGTGCCGCCAGCGGTCCCACGTCCTGGCCCAGGGTCCCCAATAGAGGAGGAAGGGGGCGCGGTCGGTGGGCTTGCCTTGCAGGTGGGCGATGTAGCGCTCTCGGTCGTTCATAGGATGGCCTTGTCTGGTCTCGGGATGTCGAAGAAGCACGCTTTCACTGGGCTGCGGTAAGGATAGATCATACCACCATCGACCCCAAAGGTGCAGCGCCCTACTAACCCGACCGACCGCGCTGCACCGTTGGGGTCTGCAGCCACCGCGACACTGTGACGTCTTGGCACAAGCGCTTGCGATGCTATAATGTGCTCGTTGCGGTGAGAGTCCCCGAGAGATTGTGCTTCAGAAAGGGTGTGCATGGTGAGACGTGGGTTGGGGCGTGGATTGGATGTGTTGATTCCAGCGGAGGAGCCGGAGACGGGCGGGCTGCGCCAGATCCCCTTGAGCGAGGTTGTGCCGAATCCGCATCAGCCTCGCACGGCACTCCCGGAGTCAAGCCTGGTCGAGCTGGCGGACTCGATCCGCGAGCACGGCATACTCCAACCTCTGATCGTCACCCACGTGGAAAATGGCGGCTATCAACTGATCGCCGGGGAGCGGCGCTGGCGCGCGGCCAAGCTGGCCGGGCTCGAGCAGGTGCCGGTCATCGTGAAGGAGGCCGCGCCCCAGGAGATGCTCGAGTTGGCCTTGGTTGAGAATATCCAACGGGCCGACCTGAATCCCTTGGAAGAGGCGCTGGCTTACCGGCATTTGGTCGAGGACTTCGGCCTGTCGCAGTCCGAGGTCGCGAAGCGCGTCGGGAAGAGCCGACCGGCGGTGAACAACGTGATGCGGCTGTTGGGTGCTTCGCCGAGCGTGCAGCAGGCGCTGCTCGATGACGTGATTACGGAGGGGCACGGGCGGGCTTTGTTGGGCTTGGAGACGCACGAGGCCCAGGATGCGGCCCTGCAGACGGTCGTGGCGAAAGAGTTGACGGTCCGGCAGACCGAGGCGCTGGTCCGTAAGCTGCGGGGCGACGCCGAGGCTTCCCCGCCGCCCCCTGAGCCGGAGGACCCGCACATCCGCGCGCTAGAGCAGCGCTTCCAGACTGCCCTTGGGACCCGCGTTCGCGTCAAGCACGGCAAGAATCAAGGGCGCGTGGTGATCTATTACTACTCCGATGAGGAATTCCAAGCGCTCTATCACCGGCTGACCGGTGACGAGCTGTGATAGGAGGATCGATCTCGTGACTTCATCCCCTCAGATGGCCGCCATCGTCCGCGAGAAGACGGCGCAAGCCGTCGGCATTTTGAACGAGTTGGACACCGACCTGTGGCTCACGCTGGTGCGGGAGACCTCCCAGGTCAAGGACCCGGTCCTTGACCTGATCCTGGGCTTCGACCTGACGTGGCTCTCCGCCCTGCTGATCCACCGAAGCGGGAGCTGCACCGCGATCGTGGGGCGGTTCGACGCCTCAAACTTCGAGCAGCTGGACGCCTATGACGAGGTCGTGACCTACGACCAGGCCTTCCAGCCCGCCTTGACGGAGGCCATCGCGTCGCTGGATCCGCGCACCATCGCGATCAATACCTCCGAGAACGATCCGGCGGCGGATGGCCTGACCCATGGACTCTATCGCCGGCTGACGAAGGCGCTGGGGGACACGCCCTACACCTCCCGCTTGGTCTCGGCGGAAGACCTGATCGGCGCGTTGCGGGGTCGGAAGACACCGACAGAGATCGCCTTGATCCGGGCTGCCGTCGCCGAGAGCCAAGCCGCGATTGCCGAACTGCACCCAAGTCTCCGCCCAGGGATCTCTGACCAGGAGATCGCTGATGTTCTCCACGACTATGCACGGCGTCACAACTACGGGACGGCGTGGGATTGGGATGGGTGCCCGCACGTGACGGTGGGTCCGGAGAGCGCCTTCGGCCATGGCATGCCGACGGGCTTACGCGCCGAGCCGGGCAACCTCGTGCATATCGACTTTGGCCTCTCGGTTCAGGGATTCGTCGCCGACCTCCAGCGCACGTGGTACCTGCGCGCTACCCCGGGGGAGCCGGTGCCCGACGAGGTCGTGCAGGCTTGGGATGCTGTGACGCGGGCATTGGAGGCTGGGCGTGCGGCTTTGAAGCCTGGCGCCAAAGGGTGGGAGGTCGATGCTGCGGCCCGCGAGAGCTTGGTCGCGGACGGGTACCCGGAGTTCATGCACGCCTTCGGTCACCACATCGGGCGCACGGCACACGATGGTGCCACCGTCTTGGGGCCGAAGTGGGAGCGCTACGGCACGTCGATCGAGGGCGTGGTGGAGGTCAACAACACCTTTGCCATCGAGCTTGGGGTCGCTGTGCCGGGTCGCGGGTACGTGAGCCGTGAGGAGAACGTGGTGGTGACGGAGGAGGGAGCGGAGTATCTGGGACCGCCACAGCCACATCTGTGGGTCGTGGACGCCGTCGGATAGCGCCGAGCCCGTTGACACTTCAGCACGGAGGCTGACGTAGCTGGGTAGGACTCAGCGGATGCTTCGATCCTGTAAAGAAAACGGCCCGGTGACAATCCGGGCCGTTATTGTGCCTGACTTACAGAAAGGGACCCACGCAGCACTGGGGTTACGCCGTTTGCTTGGCTCCGGACCAGTCCAAAACGTAAACGCAAAGTCCTCCCCGCTTGGCGGCGTTTTCGATGCGCTCAACCTCTGCGTCCGCCCCAGCCAGCAACCGCACGAGGCGCTTGTCGATCCGGCAGGGCTCATCGTGGGTCTGGCTGACGTGATGGTAGGGGCAACTGCTGATGTAGATGAAGTACCGTCCGTCCGTCTCCTCATCTTTCTCCCAGCGTGAGACGTAGCCCTGCTGGTTCAGGAAGGCCACCACGCTCTCCATGCGTTTTTCGGGGTCCTCTGGGAGAGGACCGGCGCGTTGCGACATATGCTGAGCTGCACCCTCCAAGACGGTCTCACGCTCCTCTGGGGCCATACACTCGGCCATAGAGTCAAGTAAGGCTGAGGCAAGCCCGCTGTAGTTATTGGGAAAGAGATCCGCGGCCGTCGACGTCAGGTGATAGACATAGCGAGGCCGACCTGGGCGGTTGGAGCGGCGCACCTCAGGGTCTGAGATATAGCCCTCAGACCGCAAAATCTCGAGGTGATGGCGCACGGTCACGCTCGTGAGGCCCAGCTCGTCGCTGAGCTCCTGCACGGTGACCTCGCCATGGCGCTTCATGATCTCCAGGATCTGCTGTCGGGTATCTTGCATATTCACTTTCTCCAAGGATCCTAACAATCCCCGTAGGTTCTTCAATAAGGAAGGTTAACGTGAAACAATTACATTTTAACACTACGTGACCGTTTTGTCAAATGTCCATATGCTTTTTCGTGGAAATTCCGGTTCTCGACGGTTGACGATCTGTTGGGTATGCGACGTCAGCTGTGGAGTGGTGACTGTCTACAGGGCGGTCGACCGCCTGGTTGCAGGTGATGTCTGGACGCGCAAATGGCGCCGTTGTTCTCTGGTGTTTCATTAAGGGTGTGCTATAATCAACGTGATTTGTGATCGGAGGTAAGGTCGTGTTCGAAGTTAGCAAAGAAATTCTAGATTCCCATGAAGCACTCCTCGAAATTGTCTTCGAGGATGAAGTCGTAGAAGAAGCTAAGCGTCAAGCTGCCCGCGAGATAGCCCGAGAGGTCGAAATCCCCGGATTCCGCAAAGGTAGAGCCCCCTACGCCAAGGTGTCCCAGGTTGTGGGCGAGCCCGCGATTCTCCAGGAGGCCGCGGAGCATCTTCTGAATGAGCACTACGCCGAGTTCCTCGAGGAGGCAGACGTCTCCCCGTACGGAGCCGGCGAGTTTGTCGATATGGACACCTCTCCCCTGACTTTCAGGATCAAGGTTCCGTTGGAGCCCACGGTCGATCTGGGGGACTATCGCGATCTGCGAGAGGAGTGGGTTCCCCCCACAGTCTCCGAGGAAGAGGTGGATCAGGTTCTCGAGCAGGTCCGTGAGGAGCATGCGGTGCTGGAGCCCGTCGACCGGCCTGCAGAGTTGGGTGATGAGATTTTGGTTGACGTGCAAGCCACCGTTGACGGCGATGTGATCGTTGACGAAGAGGACATCGAGGCGGTGTTGTCTGAAGAACGCCCCTTTCTCTCGGTCGAGTTCGTCCAGGCCCTGATTGGCATCAGCGTCGATGAAGAGCGCACGTTCACGGCGACGTTGCCTGAGACGATCGAAGAGCCCTCGCTGCGCGGTGTCGAGGCCGAGTTCACTGTCAAGACCAAGCAGATTTACGAACGGCGACTCCCTGAACTGGATGACGCTTTGGCCAGCACCGTTGGATCTTTCGAGACCCTGGAAGAGCTGGTAGAGGATATCCGGGAGCGCATTCTGTCCAGTAAGCGCGAACAAGCTGAGACTGCTTACAGATCCCAGCTCGTGGACAAGCTGGTGGAAGAGGCCGAGATCGCCTACCCGCCGCAGATCATCGAGGACACGCTGGATGACATGATCGAGGAGGCAAGGAATCGCCTCCGTCGCCAGCAGGGGCAGATGTCCCTGGAGGACGCGTTGCGGTTGGAGGGGCGAACCGTGGAGCAGCTTCGCGAGGAGATGCGGCCCCAGGCAGAGCGTCGCGTAGCGCGATCCCTAGTCTTGCATGAGTTTGCCGAGCAAGAGGATATCGAGGTATCTGATGACGAGGTCGTGCAGGAGTACAGCGACCTACTGGATCAGATGGGCCTGGGAGGGCGGATGCCCGAAGCCGAGGTTGACGTGGATTCGAAACTTGGGCGCGATCTCCAATCCAACGTGCTTGGGCGAAAGGTGATGAGCCGGCTGGCAAGGCTCGGACGGGGTGAGCTCGAGG
>JBNGDL010000046.1:6125-9386 GCA_049975205.1 Anaerolineae bacterium
GTCGAGCCTGTCGAGGATGCCGAGACACCTGAGGCGGTCGACGTCGCTGAAGAGGCCACCGAGGAGATCGCTGAAGAGACCTCTCAAGAGGTGGCTCCTGAGGCGGAGGCGCCAGCTTCGGAGGAGACAGAGGCTTAGAAACTTCAAGCGCAGCGCGGATGGGCGGGAGGAGCATCTCTCTTTCTCGCTCGTCGTCGCTCCAGTTAGGTGACGACTGACCCCTACTATAGGAGTCAGATGTGAAGTTGCGGAGGAGGCGGTTATGACTATCCCTTACGTCATAGAGAGCACCGGGCGTGGGGATCGGATGTACGATATCTACTCGCTGCTTCTCAGGAACCGAATCGTGTTCCTTGGGACGCCGATCAATGCACAGGTCGCGAACGTTATTGTGGCTCAGTTGCTGTTCCTCGATCAGGAGGATTCGGAGCGGGATATCCAGTTCTACATCAACTCACCGGGCGGAGAGATCTCTGCGGGGTTGGCGATCTACGATACGATGCAGTTGGTTCAGGCGCCCATCTCTACGATTGCCGTTGGCCTGGCGGCTAGCATGGGCACCATTCTCCTCACAGCGGGCGCCGAAGGCCGTCGCTACGCTCTGCCCAACGCCACGATCCACGTGCATCAACCGCTGGGCGGCGTACAGGGCCAGGCCACCGACATTGAGATCGCAGCCAAAGAGATACTCCGGAAGCGCGACCTGCTGAACGACATTCTGCGACGTCACACCGGTATGACGGAAGAGCAGATTGACAGGATCACCGATCGCGACTTCTATATGTCTTCAGCAGAGGCCGTGGAGTACGGTATCGTAGACAAGGTCCTGGAGCCCACGGAGGAATAGGCCCATTATCGGGGGGGAACGCTCCCCCCCGAATGCTGTATCGCACTTTCTTGATCGCGTTGCCAGGCTTCAAGGAGGTGCTTCTGTCGCGTATATGGTGTCCGCTTGAGCGAGCCGCACAGGCGGATATGCAGGTGGCATCTACCACATAAGAACTCTATGTTGAAGTCTGCAGACCTCAGGAGGTAAGAAACGTGGATCTCGAAGTGCTTAATGGTCTTCTACGCCCCAAGTCGATTGCTGTCATTGGGGCCTCGAACACGCCTGGCAAGATCGGCTATACCGTGGTCAAGAACCTGCTCGAGAGCGGCTACGAGGGCCCAGTCTACCCGATCAATCCCAACGATGATGAGATACAGGGCCTGAAGGCGTATCCCTCGGTATTGGATGTGCCCGGGGATATCGACGCTGCCGCGGTCGTCGTGCCTGCTAAGATTGTGCCTCACGTGACCAGGGAGTGCGGTCAGAAGGGTGTGAAGGGCCTGATCATCATCGCCTCTGGGTTCAGTGAGGTGGGGCGAGGTGACCTGGAGCAGCAGGTTGTCGAGATCGCACACGAACACGGCATGCGCGTGTTGGGCCCGAACATTGTCGGCATCCTTTCTAACTCCGACAAGTGCAATGCCTCCTTCGCCCCATTCCTGCCGCTGCCCGGTAGGGCGGCCTTGGTGTCGCAGAGTGGCGCTCTGCTCATTGCGATGGACGCATCCACCTATATCCGTCGGGTTGGCTTTGACAAGCTTATCTCCATAGGCAATATGTCAGACGTCAACTTTGCGGATATGATCCCATGGCTGGATCAGGACGAGGCTACGTGGTGTATCTCTCTTTATATCGAGGGATTGAAGGACGGTCGTCGGTTCATGGAGAACGCCCTGAAGGCGAAGAAGCCTATTGTCGCTCTGAAGTCGGGTGTTTCCGCGCATGGCGCGGCGGCCGCGGCCTCCCACACAGGATCTTTGGCCGGGTCGGGCAAAATCTATGACGCGGCTTTTGAACAGGCCGGCGTCGTGATGGCCTCCGAACTGAACAATCTCTTTGATCGCACGTTGGCCCTCTCGCTGCAGCCCGCGATGAAGGGGGACAATCTCCTGATCATCACGAACGGCGGTGGCGTGGGCGTGCTTGCAACGGACTCCGCGGAGCGTTATGGTCTCCCGTTGCGGTTCGCGCCGGACGATGTGCAGGCGGAGCTAAAGAAGCACATGCCGGAGTTTGGCTCCGCAAAGAACCCCATCGACTTGACGGGTATGGCGGGGCGCGATTGGTATCAGGACTCCGTGCAGTACGCCTTTGCCCACGAGTGGGTGGACGGATTGGTGGTGCTCTACTGTGAGACGGCGATGACCGACCCGATGGACATCGCCCAGGGAATTGAGGCGGCTATCGACGCCTCCGGTGTGGACGACAAGCCCGTGTCGGTTTCCTTCGTCGGTGGTGAGCGCTCTGAGGCCGCGATGCGCTGGTTGGTGGAGAATGGCATCCCGGCCTATAACGAGCCCGATAACGCGGTCAACGCTGCTGCGGCGCTTCGGGAGTTTGCCCGGAACCGTGAGATGGCCGCACAGTCCTTCGAGCGCTCTGGGGACGTCGACGAGCAGGCAGCTCGTGACGTCATCGCGAAGGTGCGGGAGGACGGCGACCGCGATATGACCGAGGTCGAGTCCAAGGCAATCTTCGAGGCGTATGGCCTGCCTGTGGCTCACACGCGGCTAGCCACGAACGAAGATCAGGCTGTCGAATTGGCCGAGAAGATCGGCTATCCGATCGTGATGAAGATCGTGTCGCCCGACATTCTACACAAGTCGGATGCGGGCGGCGTGAAGGTCGACCTTAACAGCGCCGCCGAGGTGCGGGAGGCCTACAATACGATCCTCGAGAATGCAAAGGCTTTCAAAGAAGATGCCGATGTTCACGGCGTTGCAGTCCAGCAGATGGCGCCTTGGGGGACTGAGGTCATTTTGGGCTCCGTCGACGATCCCACTTTCGGACCAACGGTCATGTTCGGTCTCGGCGGCATCTTCGTCGAGATTCTTCGAGACGTGACCTTCCGCGTGGCTCCCGTGGGGGCCGAGCAGGCCTTCAAGATGCTGTCTGATATCAATGGGGCACCGATTCTAGCAGGAGCCCGAGGCGAGGAGCCCAAAGATCGTCGGGCCTTGGCCGAGGTTCTGAGCCGGTACTCCCAGATGATCTGTGATCTCGCGGATGAGGTACAAGAATCCGATGCCAACCCCGTCATCGTCTATGAGGAGGGTGAGGGCGTGACCATCGTCGATGCCCGGATCATCCTCAAGGACCAGGCTGGGTAGTTGCCTATACACTGAGACCTTGCCGCTCACGCACTCGTTGCGTGGGCGGCTTTTTTTGTGGTACCCCTTCACTGAAGGGCCCCTTCACTGAAGGGCCTCTTC
>JBNGDL010000046.1:9486-17350 GCA_049975205.1 Anaerolineae bacterium
CGGACGGGGGCGTTCGTCTATACTCTGAAGTACCCGGCCCCGTGGGGCGCGCCGAGTAGGCCTCATCATGGAAGGGGCGGATGGAGAGTTGCGATGTTTCCTTTGCGGGACAATGTGCCGTCAAGACAATTCCCGATTGTCACGGTGACGATTATTGTGGTCAATGTGGTGATTTTTCTCCTCGAGGCGGCATTGGGGCCGGCGGCGAATGCGGTAACGACGCTCTTTGGGGTGATTCCTGCTCGGCTGATTAACCAATGGCAGAACCCGCTTGTCCTCTTCACGCTATTCTCATCAATGTATCTGCATGGTGGCTGGGCACATCTGCTCGGCAATATGTGGTATTTATGGATCTTTGGCGATAACGTCGAGGACCGCATGGGGCGGCTGCGTTTCTTCATCTTCTACACGCTCAGCGGTCTTATCGCGGCGCTTCTCCAGGTTTTTGCAGGCCCGTCTTCGACCATCCCGATTATCGGCGCGAGTGGGGCCATCGCGGGTGTCTTGGGCGCCTATCTCTTGCTTCATCCGAGGGCCCGCGTCGCCGCCCTCGTTCCGGTCTTCTACTTCGTCCGGATCATCTGGCTTCCCGCGGTGCTGGTCCTGGGCGGCTGGTTCTTGGTTCAGTTGCTCAACGGCTTGGCGACGCTCAACGTGGTGATGCAGACCGGCGGGACTGCCTGGTGGGCGCATATCGGCGGCTTTGTTGCCGGGATGCTGCTGATGCCTATCTTCCGGCGCCGTGACCGCAGGGCTCCGCCGGGGTTGACCAGCCAGGGTCGGTACGACACGGAGATCAGGTGGTAGTGGGTGGCGATGACTAGGTCGGGAGGGAGCTCCATAGGCAACGGAAACGTGGCTGCAAACCTGGAGGCGGTCAAGGGGCGCATCGCCGAGGCAGCCTTGAGGGCGGGGCGTGCCGCCGATGACGTCTGCTTAGTCGCCGTGACCAAAACCTTTCCTGTCGAGGTCATTCTGGAGGCTTGGGAGGCGGGCCAGCGTCACTTTGGGGAGAACCGCCCCGAGGAAGGCGCCCAGAAAATCCCTTTGGTCATGCGGCAGATCGCAGCCCGTCAGTTGACCACGGTGGATCCGGCGCAGACGGACTCAAGCTCCACCTCGGAAGGGTCAGAGCCGGTGCTCCCGATACCAATTTGGCATATGATCGGGCACGTACAGAGCCGGAAAACGGAGATGGTCGCGGCTCACTTCGATATCGTCCATTCGCTGGACCGGCTGAAGATTGCCCGTCGGCTTAGTCGGTTGACGGTGAGCGCCAGCCGAGAGATCCCGGCCTTGATCGAGTGCAACGTCTCCGGCGAGGACAGCAAGTATGGATATAGCGTTGCCGGTTGGGAGAAGGAGCCCGCCGTTCAGACAAGCTTCTTTGAGGAGGTCAAGGCGCTCCTGGCGCTGCCCGGACTGCGCATTGAAGGGTTGATGACGGTCGCGCCGATCTCGGATGACCCAGAGGATGTGCGACCGTTCTTCTCCTCGCTTCGGGGGCTGCGCGACTTGCTGAGTGAGCAGTTTCCCGAGGCCAACTGGCATCACCTCTCAATGGGCATGACGGATGACTTCGAGATTGCTGTGGAAGAGGGCGCGACCCTCGTGCGGGTCGGACGAGCGATCTTTGGTCCTCGTTCGTGGGTTTAGGCACGTGACGAGACTTTTTTGGGCACCCCAGACCTGGTCTGAGATCCTGGGCTTGGGCTTCGAATAGAGGGTGAGGTCATCGTGATCGTACAGTCGGTGATGCGTGCTGTAGATATCTTTTTCGGCGTCGTAGGGTTGTTGCTCATCCTGCGCGTGCTGCTTCAGGTCTTTGGGATGCGAGGGCATCATCCCGTCTTGCGGGTGATTATCGCACTGACCGATCCGGTGCTGAGCGTGACCGATCGGTTGTTAGGGATCCCCTCCTATCGATCCTCTTCACGCCCCTACTCGGCGCCGCGCTCGGACATGTTGAGCTCATTGGCTGCGTTAGTCGTTCTCTGGGCCGGTCGCACGCTCGTCGTGTGGGCCCTTGCCTTGGTCCTCTTGATGCCGCAGTGGGTTGCCGATCCGCTGGGCAACATCCAGGGTATCCTACAGCATCTCCTCGGCCTCATCTTCGAGTTCTACGGCCTGGCGCTGTTCGTCCGCATCCTCTTCTCCTGGATCAGGGTGCCCTATGCCAGCCGGATTATGCGTTTCCTATGGAACATCACAGAGCCGGTGCTGGCCCCGCTGCGAAGAGCTTTGCCTCCATTGGGGGGCATTGATCTCTCCCCGCTGGTTGCTTTCTTCCTGCTGCGCCTGCTGCAACAGATGGTCTTCTCGATGCTTTCCTGGATCTTCTAGGCCCTCGACGCCTCGTCCAGGATTCTGGCGACAAAGTGCCGAAGGCGGTTCAGACCTTCTCGGATGGTATCGGCGTCCGTCGCGTAGGAGAAGCGTACGTTGGCATCCGCGCCGAAGGCGACGCCGGGCACCGCGGCTACGTGTTCCTCTTCCAGGAGCCGTTCACAGAAAGACATCGAGTCGAGACCCGTAGCCTGGATATTGGGAAAGGCGTAGAAGGCCCCATGCGGTGTCCCGCAGGTGAGGCCGGGGATGTCCCTTAGACCGGCGACGATCAAGTCCCGGCGCTGCTGGAAGACGGCGCGCATCTCCTCGATACTCTGCTTAGGGCCGTCTAGGGCGGCGAGGGCGCCATATTGCGCGAAGGTGTTCGCCCCCGACGTGCTGTGGGATTGGATAGAGGTCGCTGCTCGGATCACCGGTAACGGGCCGGCTGCATAGCCAAGGCGCCATCCGGTCGCGGCGTACGCCTTACTGAAGCCGTTGATCGTCACGGTGAGGTCAAAGATCTCCTTACCCGCGCTGCCTATGCTACGGTGCTCGAGCCCGTCATAGATGAGCTTCTCGTAGATCTCGTCGGCGAGGACGACGATTCCGTGGCGTACGATGACCTCTGCCAGCGCCTCGATCTCGCTGGGCGGATAGACGGCGCCGGTCGGGTTGGTGGGTGAGTTGAGGATGAGCACGCGTGTTCTCTCTGTGATTGCGCCATCCAGCTGCTCGGCGGAGATCCGGAAGCCCGTGGATTCGTCGGTTTTCAGAAGGACAGGTTCCGCGCCCGTCACTTTCACAATCTCAGGGTAGGTGACCCATGCGGGGCTCGGAATCAGAACCTGGTCTCCGCGCTGAAGTAGGACTAGGAGCACGTTGAAGAGAGCCTGTTTCGCTCCCGTTGTGACGAGGATCTGATCTGCCGTGTAGGGCAACGCGTTCTCGTGGGCCAGCTTCTCGGCGATGCGCTCGCGGAGCTCGGGTAAGCCGGCTGTGGGGGCATATTTGGTCTTCCCGGCGTCCAGCGCGTCTTTCGCCGCCTCCCGCATGAAAGACGGGGTAACGAAGTCGGGCTCGCCGACGCTGAGATCGCACACGTTGGCGCCCTTTGCCCTCAACGCCTTGGCTTTGCTGGAGATGGCAAGGGTCATCGAGGGCGAGATCCGCGTGGCTGTACTGGAAAGCTTGATCACTCTAGTCTCCTTGGATTTGCACATACAGGCTAAGGTGAGTAGGATTCTACCTCAGGGGCTGGGCTGTGCAATGGTTTCCCGCTGGACATAACGGGGGGGGATATATGGAAACGCTAAATCTCGAGACGTGGACCTCGGCCGTGCCGCTGATGAATCAGGGCTATCATCGGGAGCTTCTGGACAGGGTAGCGGACCTACGGCAGACGTCCACTATCTATCCACCGCGAGGGCGGGAGCTCTACGCCCTGCAGGTCACGCCGTACGATGCGGTGAAGGTCGTGATTGTCGGGCAGGATCCCTATCACGGTGACGGGCAGGCCGACGGCTTGGCGTTTTCCGTGCCCGACGAGGTGCCCCCGCCGCCCTCACTACGCAACGTCTTCAAGGAGATTGCCGATGATATCGGGCCCGACATCATCGGGGCCGACGACGCTTGGGGGCAGGATCTACCTGAACCCTCGACGGACCTGACGCGCTGGGCGGAGCAGGGTGTCCTGTTACTCAACACGAGCCTAACCGTCGAAGCGGGCCGGGCCGGTTCCCATCGGGACCTTGGATGGGCGCGCCTGACCGACGCGATCATCGGGCAGCTGAGTGCAGGGCGGCGCCATCTTGTGTTTATGCTCTGGGGGAAGTTCGCGCAGTCGAAGCGACCGCTCATCGACCCGCAGCGTCATCTGATCTTGGAGGCGCCACATCCCTCGCCGCTCTCCGCCTACCGAGGATTCTTTGGCTGCCGCCATTTCTCTAAGGCTAACCGCTATCTGTTGGAACATGGGAGGCAGCCCATCCGATGGTAACGCTGGGCAGATGGGTGCAACCGTGTGCCTTGCGCTACGTATAGAGAATAGTGTGTCGTTGACGTAACTCTGTCCCCTTGTCATTTCGGGGACAGAATAGGTTGCGCAACTCATTGCCCTTCCGTATAATGGAAGTAAGAGAGGAGGAAGGCATGGTTGAGGGTCTATTAGATCTGGCGTCGGCGTTTGGATTGTCGACCTCGGCCGGTCTGAACGCCTACATTCCGATGCTCACCTTGGCGCTCATTGCCAAGTTCACCCAGCTGGTTCAACTGGAGGAGCCCTGGAATGCCCTTACCAGTTGGTGGATCATCGGCCTACTGGCGGTTCTGCTGGTCGTGGAGGAGTTGGCGGACAAGATCCCGGCGATCGATACGGCGAACGATATTGTCCAGACGCTCGTTCGCCCAACCGCGGGTGCGATCCTCTTTGCTGCGACGACGCGTTCGTCGATCCAGCTGCACCCGGTTCTGGCCTTTGGTTTCGGCATCATCATCGCGGGCACCGTTCACGCCGTCAAATCCGGCGCTCGTCCTGTCGTTACTGCCGTCTCGGCAGGCACGGCGAACCCGGTGGTGAGCACAGTCGAGGATGTCGTGTCGGCCGTGACCTCGTTCATCGCGGTGGTCTTTCCGTATCTGGTCATCGTGTGGCTGATTCTGTTGGCAGTCGTGATCTACTTGGTGCTGCGTTGGCTTCGTCAGCGCCGAAAGCAAAGAGAATCCGGATTAGCAGGATAAGATCTCGTTTCTCATCAGGTTATCGTAGTTAAGGAAGGATAGAGACCATGGACGACTACAGGACGCAACGTCTGGACCCCGAAGAGGAACCGGAGTCGACGGAAGAGAAGCACGAGGAAGAAGCGCTGGAGGTCACACCGCCGCCGTTGCCGAACGATACGTCTCCGGAAGAGGCCTATTCTGGAGAGGAGGGTGAAGCGCCACCTCCGCTTCCTGAGCCCGAGGTGGTGTCACCGCCACCGTTACCAGATGAGGAGGAGCAGCTCGAATCTCCAACGGTGATCACGCCGAGTGCGCAATCGGTGGGTGGGGGAGAGGCTGAGGTCATCACACCATCGGGACCTTCAGAGGAAGAGCCCGAGATATCAGAGATCCCCAGTCCCTTTGAGGATGAGGGGCCCGCAGAGTCGGAGGCGCCGCGTTCTGTGCAGCCTACGCCGATCTCTCCGGAGCCGGTCTCGCCGTCGCGCCCGTCGACCCCCTCGGCGCCCTCGGCGCCAAAGAAGGACAAGAAGAATAACACCGGCCTGATCATCGCGATCGTGGTGGGCGTGCTCCTGATTCTCTGTTGCTGTTGCTTGATTGTGTTGGCGCTCTTCTATAACACAGATCTCCGCTATGAGCTGGGGCTGTGGCTGAGCGCCACTCTGCCGCTGCTGCTGTAACGTTGTACTTGGGAAGATCATTCTAGACTGCGGCACAGGTGACAAACGCCCCGAGGACTAACCTCGGGGCGTTTGCCATGTATAATATAGGCGTGATGGACGTGAAAGAAGCTGTACAGCAGAAGCTCGACACGCTGCCGAAGCAGCCCGGCGTCTATCTGATGCGCAACATCAAAGGCCGGGTGATCTACGTGGGCAAAGCCGTGAACCTGGCCAGCCGGGTGCGGTCCTATTTCCACGCCTCGGCGATGGAGCACGCCAAGACCCGAAGGCTCGTGAGCGAGATCGCCGACATCGATTGGATCATCACCGATTCGGAGGTCGAGGCACTGATCCTTGAGGCCAATCTGATCAAGAAACACCGGCCTCGCTACAATGTGCGCCTCAAGGATGACAAGCGCTATCCGTATCTCAAGGTGACGAACGAGGAATTCCCCAAGGTGCTGATCACGCGCCGCATGCAGCGGGACGGCGGACGCTACTTCGGTCCTTATACGTCGACCAGCGCGCTGCGGGAGACCCTGGATCTGTTGCGGCGTCTCTTCCCGTATCGAACCTGCGATCGTGAGATCACGGGCAAGGATCGGCGCGCGTGTCTTTATTTCGATCTGAAGCTCTGCACGGCGCCCTGCATCGGCGCGATCGACAAGGCCGGCTACAATGCCGTGATTGAGCAGCTGATCCAGTTCATGGGAGGGGAGACGGAGGAGGTGATGAAGGATCTTCTCCGGGAGATCGACGAAGCCTCAGCTGGGCTTCAGTTTGAGCGGGCAGCCCAGTTGCGCGACCGCTTTAACGCGCTCCAGCATGTCATGGAGCGACAGCGGATCATCACCACCGCCGCCACGAACCAGGACGTCATCGCCTTGGCGTGCGACAATGGCAACGCCTGCGTCGAGGTCTTCTTCGTGCGCAATGGGAAGCTTCTCGGGCGTGAGTACTTCGTGATGGAGGGGGGCGGCTGTGATGACGATGAGGAGATTGTCACGGCCTTCCTCCAGCAGTTCTACACGGAGGCCGCCGCGGTGCCGCCGGAGATTCTGCTCCCATCCCAGATCGCCGAGGCTGCGGTGCTGGAGCAGTGGCTTCGCAACAAGCGGGGCGACGTCGTCTATCTGACCGTGCCGCGCGAGGGACCAGGACGCGAGCTGCTGAACCTGGCTAAGACGAACGCCGCGGAGACCCTGCGTATGCTGAAGGCGCAATGGGAGATGGATCAGCACCGTAGCGAGGCTGCGCTTCAGGAGCTGCAGGAAGAGCTCTCCCTACCACGACCGCCGGTTCGCATTGAGTGTTACGATATCTCCACGACCCAAGGCGTGGAGGTCGTGGGCAGTATGGTCGTCTTCGAGCACGGCGTGGCCAAGAAGAGCCATTATCGTCGCTTCAAGATCCGCACGGTTGTGGGGCAGGATGATTACGCCAGCATGCGCGAGGTGCTCATGCGGCGTTTTGACCGTTGGCGCCGCCTGAACGAGGGTGAGTTGATGGGGACACGGGGGAGCCAAGCGTGGGCCAAGCTCCCCGACCTCTTGGTGGTGGACGGCGGCAAGGGACAGTTAGGGATGGCTGTTGAGGTGCTGGAGACCTACGGTCTGAGGGACCAGGTACCGGTCATCGGGCTTGCCAAGCGGTACGAGGAGGTCTTCCTGCCGAACCGGCGGGTCCCGGTGCTTTTTGACCCTTCAGCGCCCGCAATCCTCCTGCTGCAGCGTATCCGCGACGAGGCCCATCGGTTCGCCATCACGTACCATCGCCAGAGGCGGCGGAAACGAGGCCTAGCGTCGCAGATCGACGAGATTCCGGGCATCGGTCCGGTCAAGCGTAAGGCTCTGCTCAAGCATTTTGGGTCCTTGGACGCGATTCAGAAGGCCGATGAGGCACAGTTGCAGGAGGTGCCGGGTATCTCTGAGGTGCTGGCCGGCAACATTCGGAGCCACTTCGAAAGGCTCAAGGCCGAGAAGGAGCGTGAGGCCCAGGAGCGCCTGGTGTGAGGCGCGACTGAGCGTCGGAGGGAAGGAGTGCAAAGGGGGCTCACGGCGCTGGCGACCTAGTCTCGCTCGGCCGTAAGCCCCCTCCCAGCCTCCCCCGGTGGGGGAGGAGCCCGGTTTTGGACAGCGCTTGCTAGTTTA
>JBNGDL010000046.1:17450-25156 GCA_049975205.1 Anaerolineae bacterium
GAGGAGCCCGGTTTTGGACAGCGCTTGCTAGTTTAGCGCTTGCTAGTTTAGCGCTCGCTCTTGAATGGCCTGCTTTGCCCTCTCGATGAAGTCGTCGACGGGCATCGCGCCGAGGTTCTCCTCGGTGCGCAGGCGCACGGCGACGGTTCCAGCGTCAACCTCTCGATCCCCGATGACCAGCATGTACGGGATCTTCATTAGCTGCGCTTCCCGGATCTTGGCGCCCATCCGCGAGGAAGACGCGTCGGTCTTTGCCCGGATGCCGGCCTGGCGGAGTTGCTCCTCCACCGCCTTGGCATACTCGATGTGCCGGTCGGCGATCGGAATGAGCCGTGCCTGCTCGGGGCATAGCCAGACGGGGAAGGCGCCGCCGTAGTGCTCTACGAGGATGCCGAAGAAGCGCTCGATGGAGCCCAGCAACGCGCGATGGACCATGTAGGGGCGGTGCTCGGCACCGTCTTCGCCGACGTAGGTCATATCGAAGCGTTCTGGCTCGTTGAAGTCGAACTGGATGGTCGTGAGCTGCCAGGAGCGTCCAAGCGCGTCTTTGATGTGTAGGTCGATCTTCGGACCGTAGAAGGCACCGCCGCCCTCGTCGACGGCATACTCCAGCCCCTCCTCCTCGATGGCGCGCCGCAGCGACTCCTGTGCCTGCTCCCAGCGGGCGGGCTCACCGACGGCCTTCTCGGGTCGCGTCGAGAGATAGGCTTGGAAATCCTCAAAGCCAAAAGCTCGCAGCATCGACAGCGAGAAGCGTAGCACGCGCAGGATCTCATCCTCGATCTGGTCTGGCGTGCAGATAATGTGGGCGTCGTCCTGGGTAAAGCCTCGCACGCGCATCAGGCCATGGAGCACACCGCTCTTCTCGTAACGGTAGACGGTGCCAAGCTCGGCCCAGCGCAAGGGGAGCTCTCGGTAGGAGCGTAGCTGCGTCTTGTAGATCATGATGTGGAAGGGGCAGTTCATCGGTTTGATGTAGTAGTCCTGCCCGTCCACATCCATCGGCGCGTACATTCCGTCCTTGTAGAAGTCGAGATGCCCTGATTTCTCCCAGAGCCACGCCTTTCCGATGTGGGGCGTGTAGACAAGGTCGTAGCCACCCTCCAGGTGCCGGGCGCGCCAGAAATCCTCGATGGTGTTGCGCATCAAGGCGCCGCGGGGATGCCAGTAGGCGAGGCCGGGTCCTGCCTCCTCGTGGAAGGAGAGCAGGTCGAGCTCACGGATCAGGCGTCGGTGGTCGCGCTCGCGCACTTCCTCCAGCCAGGCGAGGTACTGCCGTAGCTCTTTGGGCGTACGCCATGCGGTGCCGTAGATGCGCTGCAGCATCGGGCGATCCTCGTCACCACGCCAATAGGCGCCGGCAACGCTCAGAAGCTTCACGGCCTCCGCGTTGATCTCCTTGGAGCTGTCCACGTGGGGACCACGGCAGAGGTCGATGAAGTCACCGCTCTTGTAGATTGAGAGCTTGGGTGCTTCGTCGGTCTTCTCTCCGTATTCATCGGTGCCGCGCTGAAGGATGTCTCGGATCAGCTCCAGCTTGTAGGGCTGATCCTCGAAGATCTCTTTGGCCTCCTCCGGCGTGACCTCCTCATAGTGGAACTGACGGTCCTCTTTGATGATCTCCTTCATCCGTACCTCGATCTCCTCGAGGTCTTCCTCGGTCAGGGGGCGGGGCAGGTCGAAGTCATAGTAGAAGCCGTGCTCGATCGGAGGCCCAATGGCGATCTTGGCCTCCGGGAACACCTCCAACACGGCCGCTGCCATCATATGGGCAGCCGAGTGGCGGATCCGGTACAGCTTGCTCTCTCGGTACTCCTCGGGACTCATGTTCTCCATCGTCACAACCTCCTTGACGTGACCAGCATCACAGGTCCAGACACAGCGAAGCATCTCAGCTTTGGCCCAGACTGTGACAGGCATGCAAAAGCGCCCCGTTCCTCTTGGGACGCGGGGCGCCACGTGGTTCCACCCAAGTTCCCGTGTTGACCCCCGTGGTCAACCTCAGGCACTCTCAACGCTATAACGGGCGAACCCGGGACGCTATACTCGCATCCTTGGGCTTTAGCTCAAGGCGCTTTCCAACATCCGCTCGCGGGGGGTCTTCGCCGGGTTTCTGTGCTGGAGGCTTTCAGCCAGTGGCCTCCATTCTCTGTCGCAGTCTGCCGGGTACTCGTCCCGCTCCTCGCTTTGTCCGCGCTTCTCAGCACGTTAGCTTATACACATTATAAGCAGTTGGCGGGGCGAAGTCAAGGTCAGAAGGCTCACGCGACCGCCCTCAGGCTACGGATAGCGCAGTATCTTGGCCTCTAGCCAGCAGGCGTCGTCGCCCTCCGCCGTCTCGCCGCCATCAACTTGCAGGATCGCTGAGGCACTCTGCCCTGCGTACGAGGAGAGGTCGACGTTAAGGACCTTGATGCCGTCCCCGTAGCTATGTGCCTCGCTCAAGATCCACTGCCCGCCCGCCTCGCTGAGGATGAGCATCACCCGGTAGACAACGTCTCCGGCATTGGCGCCCTCCAGCAGCGCCACGGTGGCCCTGAAGTGATCCCCCGGCTCGATCTCATAGTCCGGGCTTCCGATGTCCTCGTACTCGCCGCGGACAAAGCCATTGGTCGTTCGTTTGGGGTGGGTCTCCAGACATAGGCCCAGGATGGCTCCGCCGGTTTCAAGGTTGCCGGTCGCCCAGCGGGCAAAGCCTTGGTCGTCCTCTGGATCTCCAGGCCACCCCAGGGAGGTGGTAGGAGGTCCTCCGATCCACGCGGCGTCGTTGGCGCTGTCAACGAAATCGTAGACCACCTCAGCATTCACTACGCTGATGGTGGCCTCCAAGGCATTGTTCTCTTCATCGACCTCTGCGATGATGTCGTTGGTATCGGCCTCCGCGTTGGTCAGCAGAGTGGCGTGGGAACTGCTGTAGGCAATAGTCTTGCAGGTCAGCTCTACAGTATCACCGGCCGGGATGCCGTCGCTGACAAGCCACCTGCAGGTGCTCTCTGGCGCGGTCTTGACGCTCCACCAGCGGGCCATGAAGCCGCCGCTATCGCCCGCTCCTTGATTTTCCACCTCGACGGCGACCGTCACGGGAAGAAGTGCGACAGGTACCGTGGGCACGAAGGTGACGGAGACCACGGCAAGGTCGGATTGGTCCGCCCCGCAGTTGGCGGCGACGGTGGTCTTGCGACGATATAGCTCGTCCCCGTCACTGTCTTGGGCGATGAGAGTGACGACGGAGACGCCCGACGGGGGATTGCGCCATGGATAGGTGGTTGTGTTCGCCGCAAGATTGGCCTCAAGCCCTGGGCCCTCAAGACGGTACGCGCTCTCGCCGCGTCCGTCGACCCAGCTGAAGGTGACTAGCTGACAGTCCGTGGAAACAGCGCCTAGGAAATCCTCGGGCGGTGTCGAGACCTCGCCAGAGGGTGTGGGCGTGGGGGATGGCGTCTCGTCGCCAGGCACCACGATCTGGACGTAGAAGACACCGCCGAATCTCTGCCCGTCGGGCGTCTCCAGCTGCCAGTCACTGCGATAGGTCCCGGGCTCCTCTGGCCCCTGCATCGACACGCTCACCTCGATTTCGGCGTCTGGCCCCGTCGTCGGGACAGAGACGGAGGCCGGGCCGCCAAGATCGTCACCGGAAACATGGGCCAGCTTCGTCCCGGATTCCCATGCACAGGTACCGCTGTTGCGGATGCGCCAGGTCTTGATGAACGTTTCACCAGGCTCCACGGTCGTGTCGTCGGGGATGGTGACATCCTCTACGTAGGCCGCCCGCAGGGTGCACTCAGCCTCTTCGGTTTCCGACGTGGGAGTGGGGGAGGCGCCGGGGCTGGGAGTCGGAGTGATATCGAGGAACGGCAGCGGCGTATTGGTGACCTCCATGGTCGGCGTGCCGACCGGTGAGTCTCGACCGGGCAGCACAGGCAGGTTGCACGCCAACACTACGACAGCACAGATCAGCACAGTCGACCAGAGCCGAAGTGATGATCGCAGCTTGTCCATTGTTACCTCCAAGGTAGCTACGGCGTCGAGCCCTCCGCGTCCAGGAGCGCAAGGCGATAAGCGCTGAATGGCCTCGTTGTAACACAACGAGGCCTCGTGGCAAGTTCCTTGGGCCGACTGAGATGCCGATCTGAGGCGCTAGGCGGGTTCGAACCAGGTGGCGCAGGCCCAGTGGCGGCAGCGATGGCGACACGGGCTCTGTGTTTTGCGACCGCGATGATGGTGAATGGATCGGAACGTGACCTATGATTCACGTATCCTTATGGTATCATGTTTGGATGTTGCGTGCTGAGTAGATGTCAGAAGGAGTGTGTAGTGACAGAGCTGTTCTCATTTGATCTCATCGCGGCAGAGGGCCGGGCACGGGCTGGCGTCTTTCATACGGCCCATGGGCCCATCGAGACGCCCATCTATGCTCCTGTGGGGACCCAGGCGACGGTCAAGGCCGTGACGCCGTCACAGCTGAGGGAGGTCGGCGCGAATCTTGTGTTGGCGAATACGTACCACCTCTATCTGCGACCCGGCGATGAGCTGATCGCATCCCTGGGGGGATTGCACGAGTTCATGGGTTGGGATGGCCCTATCCTGACCGATTCCGGCGGGTTTCAGGTGTTCAGCCTGGCGGGGCGGCGTGGGAAGGAGTCCCTGCGCCAGATCGATGAGGATGGGGTGACATTTCGCTCGCATATCGACGGACGGCGTCATCGGTTTACCCCTGAGAAGGTGGTGCAGATCCAGGAGAACCTTGGGTCGGATATTGCGATGGTGCTGGATGAGTGTGCCGTGCCGGATGACTACGAGTACCTTAAAACGTATGCGTTGCCGCGCACACACAGCTGGGCGGAGCGATGTCAGGCGGCGCACACTCGACAGGATCAGGCCCTCTTCGGGATCGTGCAGGGCGGGGTCTTTGAGGATTTGCGGACGTGCAGCGCCCAGCAGTTGGTCAAGCTCGATTTCCCCGGATATGCGATTGGGGGTCTCTCGGTCGGGGAGAGTAAGAAAGCGATGTACGACATCCTCGACGTGACCGTGCCTTTGCTTCCCGAAACGAAGCCCCGGTACTTGATGGGGGTTGGCACGCCTGAGGATCTGGTGGAGGGGGTGGCGCGGGGCATCGATATCTTCGATTGCGTCTTGCCCACCCGCGTGGCCCGGAACGGTCAGGCGTTGCTGAGGGCGGAGAAGTTCAACATGCGCAACGCCCAGTTTTCCGAGGATCCTGCGCCTATCGACGCAGCCTGTGGATGTTACACGTGCCGGCATTTCTCCCGTGCGTACATCCGCCATCTCTTGATCGCGAAGGAGATCCTGGGCGCTACGCTGCTGACCATCCATAATCTCCACATGATGCTGACCTTGATCCAGGATATCCGCGCCGCGATTCTGGAGGGTCGATTCGAGCAGTTCCGGGCCTCGTTTTGGGAGGCCAGAACTGAGGTAGCAGCTTGATAGGTCCGTTTGAGCGACCATGGTTGCAGCTTGACCTGTCCCTAAGAGCAGATTACACTTTTGCGAAACTAGAGAGAGTAGGGTGAATGTGCTGAAACTAACGCGCAAGAAGCGACGTGAGGTCATCATCAAGACGGAGGCGCAGATCGAGGGTATCCGTAAGGCCTGTCGGTTGACTCGACGCATCCTGGATGAGCTCGAGGAGAGGGTGAAACCAGGGATCTCCACTGAGCAGATCAACACGTGGGTACATACGATGACCCTGGACGCCGGCGCCACGCCGGCCCCGCTGAATTACCGTGGCTATCCAAAGAGCGTCTGTACCTCGATCAACGAGGTTATCTGTCATGGCATTCCGACGCCAGACCGGATTCTGGAGGAGGGAGACATCGTCAACATCGACGTCACCTCGATCCTCGATGGTTATTATGGCGATTCGAGCCGCATGTTTTTGATCGGCGAGGTGTCGGAAGAGGCACGCCGTCTCGTCGAGGTCACTCGGGAGGCCATGTATCGGGGCATCAAGAAGGTTGAGCCCGGCGCCCATGTGGGCGACATCGGCCACGCTATCCAGGAATACGCTGAGTCGTTCGGTTACTCTGTCGTGCGTGCCTTTGTGGGGCATGGGACGGGGATCCGCTTTCACGAACCCCCGGATATCCCACACTACGGAGAGCCGGGAACCGGGATGGTCCTGTTGCCCAACATGGTCTTCACCATCGAGCCGATGATCAACACTGGGGATTTCCGTGCAACGGTGCTTGAGGACGGTTGGACGGCTGTGACGTCCGATGGGTCCCTATCGGCACAGTGGGAGCATACCGTCCGGGTGACCGAGAACGGCGTCGAGATCATGACCGAGTAGGTGTGCTGCCACGACTTTAATAAATATCGTTGATGTTTATGGATTTAAAGTCTGCGCATGGTATAATGGGTGTACTACACGACCTAAGGAGGCAGACGATGCAGGGAGATGCAAACGAGATTCGTAAAGGGCTGCGAGACGTGATCGATTTCGAGATTGGTCTCGACGTGGTTTCGTTGGGCTTGATTCGCGGTATCGACGTAGCGGACGACGCTGTGACCATCACGATGATCCTCACGTCACCTATGTGCCCGATGGCCTCGTTTATGATGAACCAGGTGAGAGAGCGCGCCGCTGAGCTCACCGACAAGCCCGTCGAGGTCAAGATGGGCCATGAGCTCTGGAAACCTGACATGATGGAGAAGGAAGCGCGAGAGGCGTTGGGGATCTAGATTTGACAGGATCCGTTTCTTGGCGATAATAAGGACAATCTGATCTTTATAAAGGCTGTGACGGGGAGAAGTAACCGGACGTGACCTGACAGGGAGATGGGGCCGATGACTGAGAGCCTCATTCAGCCAATGTCCGGCGAAGTTCGCCTCTGAGCTGACCGTTGAAAGGCTTGACCGGAAAAGCCAAAGTAGGCGGCTCCGCTAGCCCGGCGTTATCAGGGCAACCCATCGTCATTTGACCGTGGGGATAAGGGGTTCTGTGGCTGGTGAGTGTGCGTCACGGAACAAGCAGGGTGGTACCGCGGGAGCTACGCTCTCGTCCCGGCAGGGATGAGGGCGTTTTTGTTTGTCTTGGATGAGGTGTGCCGTTTTCTGGGGTGGCGTGCCTATTGAAAGTCATAGATGGGGAGGTCGCATATGCGTACATTCGAGGAATTGGAGCAGCTCCACGAGCAAGCTCTGGCCGATCTGGCTGAGGCTTCAAGCACCGACGCCCTTGAGGCGTGGGACGATACGTATTTGGGGCGCAAGGGTAAGATCACGCAGCAGGCCCGGATGGTTGGGCAGATGCCCAAGGAGGATCGTCCTGACTTTGGTCGCCGCGTCAACGAGATCAAGCAGGTCCTGCAAGCCTCCTATGAGCGACGTCTCGAAGCATTGCGACACGAGGAGCTCGCCGAGCGGTTGGAGGCGGAGCGGATTGACGTGACGCTGCCGGGTCGGCCTGTAGTGCCTGGACACCTGCACCTGACGACCCAGTCTCTACGCCAGCTCTACGATATCTTCGCCAAGATGGGGTTCGAGGTCTATGAGGCGCCCGACGTGGAACTCGAGGCCTACAACTTCGACCTGTTGAACATCCCTGAGTATCACCCCGCCCGCGATATGTGGGATACCTTCTGGGTACAAGAGCCTGCAGATCGGGAGGAAGGTAGACGTCGGCTTCTACGCACGCATACGTCGCCGGGCCAGATCCGGGTGATGCTGGAGCGCTACCC
>JBNGDL010000047.1:0-9848 GCA_049975205.1 Anaerolineae bacterium
TAGAGCTGGTTTCGTCGAACGACATCCAACTCAATATCAGCTATGAGGATGCCACCCTCCGACCAACCACGATGGATTCGGTCGGTCCGAGGGGGCGGATCATCGTGACCATCCAGTACCTCGTCGAGCCCCTTACGCCGATCCTGGGGCCGATTATGCCCGACGGTCTGCTCCTCCGAACTGAGAACCGGCGGACGATCCAGACGGTCCGCTCCGACGCGCCCAGCACGCTGGCTGCGCCTGCGCCCCCCCCGATCCCACCCACCGACACGCCGACGCCCGGCGCGGAGCCTACGTATACCGCAACACCCAAGTGGACGGAGACGCCTCCCGCCACCGCAACGAACACACCCACGAACACTCCGACGTCAACGCCAACGCCCTCGCCCACGTCGATCCCCCCCATCGTCATTCAGACACCTGTGACGGCCGGCGAGACGGAGGTCAGGGGAACTGCGGCGGGAGAATATGGCATCACGCTGCGCATCATCCAGACTGGCTTGCAGCGCAACATAGCCGTGAACTCGGACGGCACCTTCGCGTTTACAGGTCTTCCAGATCTGATTGCCGGACACACCGTCGTGGTTCAGGGATACGGCACGCAAGACTCCACCATCGTGCAAGAGGCGCCGACGCCTGTGCCGGACACCTCCTACATCTACATCGATGAGCTCTGTCTGGAGCCCGGAACCACAACCCTGATCGTCCACGGTGGAAACTTCGATCGCGCCAATGTCGGCAAGGTCGAGGAGATCCGAATCTTCTGGAACGGGGAGCAGGTGCTGAGCGCGCCCCACGACTACAACGTCAGCACCTTCGATCACGCCATCGAGGTCGACGTCACGGAGCCTGGACCGCACATATTGAGCGCGCAGGGGTTCGACAAACAGGGCAACCTACTGGTCAGCCCTCCTGAGCTGACGGTGGAAGTCTGCCAACCGACGCCAACGCCAGGACCGTTGCCCGATCTCGTCTTCAGGAACCTTGAGGTCACGGACGAAGGTCCCCTGGGCACCTACGACACGATCCATCTGGTGGCGTCCATCAGCAATGATAGCGAGACCGCAGTGACTAAGCTCTTCTGGATCGACCTCTTCGTCGATCCGGATCAGGACACCCCGCTCGAGGATCAATTCAGCGTGGACACTGTTGCGCTCAACGTGTTGGGAGCTCAATCGACAATCAGCTTTACGATGTATGTGCCAGGTGGGTTTCCTGAGGTGGGCACCTATAACATCGTGGGCATGGTCGACGTGTTTGAGCAGATAGAGGAACTAGACGAGGACAACAACGTTAGTGCTACTCAAGTCGTGACCCTGACGGTGGCTAATCTGGATCCGACGCCAACGCCTGTTGTCACACCGGGGCCGACGGGTGGAGTTACCATGATAACGTACATAAAGGAGGGCATCAACTACATCCGCCGGTCCAACGTCAGCGTCATCATCTTCTGTGACGATCGTCCTGTGGCCTCAGGTAGGTCGGACGAAGACGGCAAATGCGAGTTCGCGGAGATACCGATTGGGACTTGTGTTGCGGAAGGGCAGTTCAGACTTGGCGACGTGTCGTATGCTGGCACCAAGGCGATCATTATCAGCGAAGATGTGCTGGAAGAAGAAGAGCTGATTCTGACGGCCTTTGGCTATTAGGAGAATCCATCCATGCGTACTAAGCGACGGTCACGGCGCCTATTAGTGAGCGTAGTCTCTGTGTGGGTTGTTGCCATCACCGCGACGGTGCTGAGTGCCGCGTCGTTACCATGGCCCGGTGCAGATCCAGCCATGCAGCTTGTCCCGGGCGGTTGGAACCGGCTCGAGTTGAGTTTCATAGGTGCAGATGACGGCAACCTGGCTGGGGCATGGCCAGGGCCAGATCATAGCAGCATCCACTTTGCGACAAAGTTACCGTCGGGCGAATGGCAAACTGACCCAACCCTCTCGGGCCTCAATCCCCTTGAGGCCCCGACGGACAAGGAGTATTGGGCTCCTGACCTAGCCTTTGTGGAAGGGGGTCTTTCCCTTGTCTGGACAGTGGCATCCACGAATCAGCTAGCGGTCTTCTATAAATCCCTCGAGAACAGCGACTCCGATGTCGTGATGGCTGGCATCTACGGTACTGTGGTCAGTGATCTAGCGGCCACACCCTACGCGGAGCACATTGTCTTTCCTGCATCCACTAATTCCGAGCAGGTGACAGACATGGACCTGTACTATTCGCGGAAGGAGCTAGACAACATCACCTGGCCAGCGCCAACGGCAATTGTAACCGGTGCCGCCACCGTCTGGTATCCCAGGATCGCAGGCTCTCCTGCTACGGACACAGTCTATGTGGTATGGAACCACCGCGCCGCCAACTCGTGGCGCATCTACTATATGTCTGGGACATGGAAGTCCGAGGAATCTCGTATGCAATGGTCGGCCCCCCTGCCTCTGTCCCCTGATTCACAGACAACAACTCTACCCCAGATTGCGGTCGGACCCACTGGAGCCATCCACGTAGTCTGGACGGAAATCGTAGGCGGGATAGGGGATATCAAGGGACAGCACGTCTACTATAGGTCACCTTCCGGACAGATCACGAAACTCAGTGGCGATGCACCTTTGAGTCTCGAGCCCTCGTTCGTAGGCGAATATCTATATGATCCCTATGTGAGATCGACCATCGCGCTGACAGGAAGCCGGTTGTGCGTCACCTGGGATGGGTTTGACTCCAGCATCGCCGGAAGTCATGATGAGATCACACTCCGGTGCTCCCCTGACAAGGGTGAGACCTGGGATCCTAGTGTCACGGTATCACAAGATGGCGAGGCGGGTCAAGCGGCACGGTCAAGCCATCCCGTAGTCCTGGTTGACGAAGGTGACAATGCTCATGTGCTGTGGGCACAGTATCAGATCTCCGTTGAGGACCAGCCCGCAGGCGTCTACTATCGAACCGGCCCGGCCAACATGGATGTCCACGTCGTCGCTCTGCCCCTAGTCATGCGCGGAAGATAGAGGGCTGATGGAATCCAAATCGTCCGTGCGGGTGGGATTGATCTTGTTCATTCTCGTACTTGCTGTGATTCTGGTCGTCCTGCTCGTCAATCTGATGCCTTTGATGGCCAATGCCGACGTGGGTCGTCAATCGGCGCCGACCGCTCGCACTGGCGTCACCTCGCAGGTGGCGTTGACGGATGCAGAGGCGCGGGCCCGGGTGCGGGCTCTGGAATGGACAGAGGACGTCAAGCTGGTGAGGGCGGAAGCCGCATGGTACCCGCAGCAGAATTGGCGAGAGGTAGAGACGCCCCCTGTGGCTTGGGCCTTCTACTACTACTCCCCAGGCGCGAGAGCCGTGTCATCCATCGTCATCGATGATGACGATCTCTTATGGACGACGCCTTTCGAGATTCCTACGCCACCGCGGGCTATCGATGGGTTTCCTCCTCAGTACGACATCGACGTGGCGTGGATCTCATTCAGGGCAGCCGGCGGTGATGAGTTTCTAAGGGGGCATCCGTCAGCACAGGTGTCGTTTCGCCTGCAGCCAAAGGACGGGCGACCCCTCTGGACGGTATCGGCCTTCAGTGAAGGGGACTACTTCGCCATACAGGTTGACGCAGAAAGCGGCGCTGTTGTCCTGAATGAGCAGTAAGCTTGTAAGAAGCTGTTCCATACAGTATGGATCAGAAGCGTGGAGAGAGAATCATGCACATAGGGAAGCGCAATAAGAGAGAAGCCGGTCAGAGCCTAGTTGAGGCTGCCCTCGCATTGCCGGTCATCGTGATGCTGATGCTGGGCCTATTGGACTTCGGACGCGCCTATTACGCGCTGGTCTCGCTTAAAGATGCAGCCGATGAGGGTGCAGCCTACGCCTCCATGAACCCAAGTGACATCTTGGGGATCCGGCGGCGCGCGTCGGAAGCCTCCCGGCAATTGGTGCCCATTGAGCCCAACGACGTGGACGTCATCTATCCGCCCTACATCCACGCCGGAGCATCGATTACGGTAACCACGCGGTTTGCGCTAGAGCTCTATACGCCGTTCGCCAACGTCTTCGTGCCTGATAATGAACTCGTATTGCGAGGGCAAGCGAGTCACGCGCTTATCGCTGTGGAGTGACCTGTACGAACCACATACCTTAGCCGCTCCGAGTCCGCGGGGATTCACACAAGGAGGAGTATGCAATGAAACATCAACGCAACGATCAACAAGGACAGGCTTTGGTCATTATGGCTTTCGCCGTGATTGCCTTGGCGGCGCTGGTTGGGCTGGCCATCGACGGCGGCCGCCTCTATGCCCTGCGCAGGCAGGCGCAGAACGCCGCCGACGCAGCAGCGATGGCGGGGACGCGCGAGCTAGCATCGCTCATCGCCAACTGCGAGCCGGGTACGGCGGCGCAGAGCGCGGTGGTTGTCGAGAAGGTGCTCGAGTTTGGTCGCCTCAACCAGGTCGACGAGTACGACCCCAACGGCGATCTCACGGCCTGGTACGTCAATGGCAGCGGGGACGAACTTGGCTACGTACTAACCACCCAAGCGATCCCCACCGGCGCAGCCGGGGTTCGTGTCAGCACGAGGATGACCGACACAACGACCTTTATGCGGCTCTTCGGGCAGCGAAACATCTTCGGCGTGGGGAAGGCCACCGGGATGACCGGCCCGATTAAGCAGTTCGGCGGCGGGCTCCTCCCTATCGCGGTGCCCGAGGTCGTGGTCAACAATCTGGACCCCGGTGAGGTGTTCAGAATGAAGGATGACACCGGCGAGTTCTGCCGGGTCTACGACGACTACTGCTACGTCGATACAGAGAACCCCCCGATGGCCCAACGCGGGTGGCTCAACCTGAGTCACATCTTCAACCAAACCTACCAATGGGACGAGTCCAAACCGCTGAATCGTGTCTTCACAGGCAATATGGGCGTCGATGGCTGCAAGTACGTCGACGGTATTGTTGACGCCCGCCAGACCGGTCTGAAGGGCTGGGCCAGCGATGAGTGCCCGTATCCCTACGACGTCTATGCCGGAGATCCTGGCTCGCTGGGAGGCGACTTCATCGCCGGCGAGACCGGCGGCAGCAACTCCGGCATGCTGCAGATCGATGCGAGCTACGGGGTCGGAGACATCGTCATACTGCCGGTCTTTGACTATATCTACGAGGGCGATTGCGACCCTGAGGAAAACAACTGCATGACGAAGTTCTTCGGCAGCAAGGCCGACCCGACTGAGGGCATCAACTGGTTCACGGGCACCTCACAGTACTATTACCACATCATCGGCTTCGTGGCTGTCCGGCTGACGGACATATCACCCACCGGCGGTGACAAGGGTCTTGAGGGCGCACTTGTCAATCGGGTCATTGGTGCGGCCCAGATCAACCCAGGGGCCGGCATTCGCAATGGCGTCTGCACCGGCAAGGACCTGGTGGGCCTGAGCCTTTGGGAGTAGCTTGGTCGCCAAACTACACATCATCTCGTCACGTGAGAGCCCGGCACTCTGGAGTGCCGGGCTCTCACAATGCACTAGACTAGAACAACTCCACGATCCTATTCTCTCTTCGCGCCTCTTCCGCCGCAAACACAAGCAGATGCGACGCCAGCGTCTCGTCCGGCCCTGATAGAATGTGGCTGGGGTCCTGCTCCGCGACCGCCCGTACAAAGTGGTCCATCAGGCCGAAGTCACCGCCTCCGTGCCCCCCGAGGATCGAGCCGTCTGCATTCGCCTCCGTATCGATCCGCTCTTTGGAGTCGGTGAGGAAGTCGTAGTGCTCGATGTACCGCCCGTCCCCGACGAGCTCACCGCGCGTGCCGAAGATATGCGTCTCCCGATGGCGCATCTCCGTGAACGCCATCATCGTGAAGGTAGCCGTTCTGCCGCCCTCAAAATCCATGCTGACGACCTGGTGATCCACGACGTCGTTGTCCGCTCGGTAGACACAGCGCCCGTAGGGTCCCTCGCGCAGTTCGGCAAGGACCGCCTCCGGCGTTGGCTCGGGTGTCAGCACGCCAACGGGCCAACCTGTATGGCCCCGGCGCAACGCCTCGAAGTAGATGCGCTTCGCCGAATAGGGACAGGTCGACTCCACCTCGCAGGTCACGCATCGCTCTCCCGCACCCTCGGGCGCCTCTTCAGCGCGGAAGTGCTTGAGGGAGCCGAATGAGGAGACCTGTCGGCAGGGCACGCCCATGAGATAGTGAATCCAGTCCAGGTCGTGGCAGGACTTGGTCAGCAGCATCGGGCCGGACTCCGCCTCGTTCCGCCAGTTCCCCCGCACGAAGGAGTGTGCCATATGCCAGAAGCCTACCGGCTCCAGGCGCTGCAGGCCCACCACGTCGCCGATGGCGCCCTCATCGATGAGGGCCTTGAGCTGCTGGGTGAAGCGCGTGTAGCGCAGGACGTGGCAGACGGCGAAGAGCACGTTGTTGCGCTTGACGGCGTCCACGATCCTGTGACACCCCTCTGCGTCCGGCGCCATCGGCTTCTCCAGCAGGATATCGTAGCCGAGATCGGCAAAGGCTGTGGCAGGCTCCACGTGCATTCGATCCTGAGTCGCGATCACGACGGCGTCGGCGAACCTGGGACGGTCCGCAGCTTCCCGCCAGTCCGTGAAGACCTGATCGGCCGGGATGCCGTGCGCCTCAACCAGCGGCAGACGATAGCTATCCCGAGGCTCCGCAACCCCGACGACCGTGGCGCGCTCTGGATAGGCCGAGGCAAAGCGCGCATAGGTCGTCCCTCGGCTGCCCGCTCCAACGATGAGTAGAGTAACAGGTTTCATGAAGTATCCTCCTAGGTATGTGCTTGTTCGTTCTGTGATACGCAGACCACGGCCCCACGGGTGCGATCCACTACGCGATCGCGTTTGACGTCTTCCACCCCCCGTGCTACAACACTGTTGAATCCAACCAACAACAGGAGCCCACAATGAGAGAGATCGTACATACCCCCAACGCCCCAGCTGCAGTCGGACCCTACTCCCAGGCGATCAAGATCAGCGGCCTGGTCTATACCGCGGGTCAGCTTGGCATCGATCCCGCTACGGGCAGCTTCGCTGGCTCGGACGTCGTCGCACAGACGCGACAAGCGATGCAGAATCTGAAGGCGGTCCTCGAGGCCGCCGGGTCCGGTGTCAAAGACATCATCAAGACGACGATCTTCGTCACGGATCTTGGCGACTTCAAGGCGGTCAACGCCGCCTATGGCGAGTTCCTCGAGGCAGAGGGCGTCTCGGGACCTCCTGCCCGCTCCACCGTAGAGGTGTCCGCCCTCCCCTTGGGTGGCCTCGTCGAGATCGAGGTTGTGGCCCTAGCCGACGCGTAGACAGGGCGTCGGCACCAACGCACGCGCGGTGCCCTCTTCCCATCAGCAAGACTGACGCAGGCATCCCCAAGCACGACTCCTGGTCACCGTTCGCGTGCCGCGGCCGCTTCGCATAGTCTGATTTTCCTCTTCATGAGAACCAGAAGAAGGGGCCTGGCGACCAAAGTGCGTTCACTACGCGAAGGCATTTTGATGGGAAGGCCAATCGCTACTCTGGGTGGATCCGTCACGTCGCCTTGAGACAGCGGGACGGAGGCATCACGTCCGTACCTCGCCCTCTTCCTTGCCGAAGTTGATGACCATGCCCTCTCTCAGGGTCACGCTGCGGGTCGGTTCAATGTCTTGGAAGGTCTGCCCACCATCCACGGTGACGGTCCATTTCTCGTCGCTCAAGTTCCGGAGCCCCCAGATGCTGGGGTCCTTGGGGTGGCGCGCGACCTCGGCGACCGGATCTGAGTAGTCGTACCGCCGGTCATCGTCTATGTGATGGGGATAGAGTCGCGTATCCTGGTTCAGCATAACAACCATATCGTTCACCCTGATTCGCGGAGGCAGTATCAACCGGTTGCCGCAGGACCAGCACGATCCCACGTGCCCACCCGTCGTACGCAGGCGGTCGACGTCATAGAAGTTCTCAACGCCGCAGTGCTCATGAGGGCAGTAGAAGATGCTGTCCAACAACCTAGCCATCGCGGCGCGCCACTCACTCTCGCGCACACGACCGTGGACAGGGTCTGTCAACCCTTCTGTAAAGGACTGGGTGAAGAGGTCGCGGAGGAAGGCAGGATAGAGGGGCCAGAAGTCCAGCGCGTTGCTGTGATAGGGCCGCACGGGACGATTGGAGTCATCGATCGGATCGAAGATGAACAGTGGATCGGTCCCGTAGAGCTGATTCATCGCCGGCAGGTCGAGACACTTGATCTCGAGCTCGCGCTTTCCTTCCAGCGGATGATGAACCATCAGCATGTAGAAGAGCAGAACCGCCAAGGAGTAAAGGTCCGTGTCGCTGCTGGGCAGGGCCTCCCCGCGCACGATCTCGGGTGCCATGAACCTGGGCGTCCCCAGCACGCTCGCCTTCCCCTGCTTGTCCACCGTGACGTTATCGTTGTCGCAGATCAACACTTCGCCCGTGTTGGGCTCGAAGAAAACGTTACCGAAAGAGATGTCCCGATAGCACAGACCGGCAGCGTGCAGGTCCAAGAAACTGTCCGAGAGCTGCAGGCCGGCGGTGATTAGGGCGCGGAAAGAGGGCTCGACGCGCCGCTTCATGAGATCAACGATGCTCTTGTAGCGGGGATCTCGCAGCGGCATAATGTACCCGAACCCATGGACATCGGGGGACTCTGTGAGCTCGATGGGCCATAGGAACCGAGCCGTGGGAGCTCCCTTCGCGACCAGAACCTCCAGGCTACTTCGCTGCTCCGGCGTTGCTTGCGCCGGGAAGTACCACTTCAGGGCCACCTGCTTCCCGTCCAATGCGGCCCGGTAGACCTCTCCCTGACCACCACCACCGAGAAAGGTCTCCACCGTGACCACCATATTGGATGAGACGGTCTTGACCTCTTGTCCATCCTGTAATATCTGCATGTCTTGTCTCCTTCGTTTCTCTCAGACCACGACGGCGCCAGGCCCGCCCATGGCCTAACACGAAACAGATATCCCATTCTCCTTGAGACCCTCAATCGCGTTCCTCGAGACCCCAGGACACAGTGTCAAGTCGACGGACTCGAGATCACAGATTCGCTGGAGCAGGTCAAGCCCAGCATCGGTCACCGCCGTGCTCCCTAGGTAGACACGTCTTAGCTGGGGTAATTCCCCAAGGTGCACAAGTCCAGCGTCGTGAATGCCTGTCGATTCCAGGTCCAGCACCTCCAGAGAGGGGACGGCGACCAGATCGCGAAGCCCCGCATTCGTGATGTGGGTGTTCGAGAGGTCGAGCACCCGCAAGTCGGGCAACGCTGCCAAGGCTGCTAGGCCGGCGTCGGTGATCGGCGTTCCAGAGAGCCTCAGCTCGCGCAGGCCCCTGAGCCTCGCGATCCGACCCAGCCCTGCATCTCCCACCTGCGTCCAACTGAGATCGAGGCTCGCCAAGGCCACCAGGTCCGCCAAATAGAGCACACCAACATCCGTGATGGGCAGGCCTTCCAGCACGAGACTCATCAGTCCTCGCAGCGACCTGACGTAGACCAGGGCCTCATCGGTGAGGAGCCCGCAAGCGGATAGGTCCAGCGTGGCGAGCTGCGGAAGCCGCCGCAGGCTGAGTAGACTCTCAGGGCGCAGCCTGACACATCCTCGCAATCTCAACGTCGTCAGATCCTGAAGCTCAGAGACCTCAACAAGACCACTCCCCGTGATCGGCGTCCCCGAAAGATCCAACTGCCGGAGGTTGTCCAACAACTTGATGTAGGACAGAGCCTGATCGTCCACCAGGGTGCCGGATAGACCCAGCTCTGCGAGGCGGTCCAGGTTCCGGAACCCCCGGAACCCGACGCCCGTGATCCGCGAGCACAGGCCTAGCTCAAGGTCCTCAAGGTGCCGCAGGCGTGCGATGTGC
>JBNGDL010000047.1:9948-24826 GCA_049975205.1 Anaerolineae bacterium
CCGCGAGCACAGGCCTAGCTCAAGGTCCTCAAGGTGCCGCAGGCGTGCGATGTGCGCCAACGCCTCATCAGTAACCGCTTCGCAGCCCCGCAGCGTCAACGATTGAAGTTGCGGAAAGGCCTTCAGCACCCGCAGCGCACTGTCGGAGATCGGCGTTCTGGAGAGATCTAAGCTGAGCAGCCCCCTCACCTTCGCCAAGTGCGTTGCTGTCGTGTCGGATAGCTCGCTGTAGCTCAGGTCGAGGTGCTGAATGGGGCCAAAGCGTTCGATAGATGTGGTAAGTCGCTGGACCGCCCTGCCCCGCACTTGAGCCGCGATCCGCACCTCCAGCTGAGCCGGAACCTCGACTTTCCCGGGCGTAACGCCCAACTCAACCCAATCCCCGCCCGCCTCTGACCAATCGCGACCCAGCACACGAGCAGCCACATCCGTCTGGAGTATCCTGAGGCCAGCATCCGGAGGCCGCCCATCCAGGGCCTGCACACAGGCCTCGACGGCCCAGTGAGCCGCCTCCGGTGGAAGATAGTAGGCATCACGCAGCCGCCGCGCCAACCTTGCCACCTCTAGCGCCCGAGGCACCCGCCCAGACGTCTTCTCGAACTCCTCAACAACGTTCTCGCGGAGGGCCATTTCGATCAGGTTGATCTCAGCACGGTACTCACCGCAAAGGTCCATCAACAACGCTCGGCAGCGCCGCGGGTCGTGCAACACCTCACGCCCATAGTCAACCACGATCCTCTGCAGTTGTTCGCGGGGAGTGTCATGCATAGTTAGGCATACCAGGCACGACCAGAGACGTCAAACGAAGTCAACACTCTCGGGCATAGCTTAGACATGGTCGGGGATGTCAGAGGGTTTGCCCTTCCTCACAGGCTCCCTAGGGGCCTCGCCCTTGTTGAGCTCCAGGACCTTCTTGCGATGTGCCTCAGCCGTCTCGTCCGGTGCCGTTGCCTCGGGTCGATTGTCACCTCGGCCACCCTCGTCAGCTAGCCGCTCCTGCTCGCCAGGAGAACGTTCCCCGCTCGCACCGGCTAGGGCCTTGTCGTCCGCCCCCATCTCAGACTCAGGCTGAGATCCGGTCTCACTGACGTCTACGGACCCACGCTCGCCGCCATCCGCCGTTGGCACATGCCGGGTATTGAGGATATCTCTCCGGTACAGAATCCCGACGGTGATATCATCACCGCTGCCTGCGTGTGAAGCCTCTTCCAGCCAGCCAGGCAAGTTGAGCCGGACACTCTCGTCCCCTTCCTCCTGCAGCAGGGCCAAGAGATCGGCGCCGACCTTGAGGAACGCATCCTCATTCACGAACGAGTTGGCATATCCATCGGTAGAGAGCATGATCATAGCCGGCACTTCACCGTGGCGTACCTGGAACCGAGTGCGCATCTCCGCCCACGCGTCCTTCATGCAGAGCGACGTCGTCTCGTTCGCGATCAACCGGGGGTCGCGAGGAAGCGGGCGCTGTACCTCTCCATTCTCGCGAACCATAAGGATGTCGCCATCACCGAGCTGCACAAAGAGCAGAAAGTCACCGGTCACGACGGCGGCGAGGATCGTGGCGCCGTACGCGATACGAGGGTTCTCTTCCACCTGTTGTCGCCCGGTCTCACCTCGCTCCTCCAGGAGTCGGGTGAGCTCGGCTTCGGTAACCGGCGCGCTCTCCCAATGCTGATCTACGGCTTCTTGCCACCGCCGAACCAGTTCTCGCGGCAGCCGCTCTTCCGCGGTCCGCTTGGCATAGGATAGATCGCGTCCGGGTCGCAGCACGTCGACCAGCTCCTGAACGAGAGAGATCATGGCCTGAACCGCGAAGGAAGCGCCAAGGTGGCTGCGGAAACTCTTGGGGCTGCCGTGGCCATCAGAGACGGCCAGAATCAGCGGGGGACCCTCACCAGACTCAGGCACCCACAGGATAGCATCCTGGTTGGGCAGACCTGCTCTGAGATGCGCAGCCCCCCTGACCGATTGGCCCATAACGCACCAATCCGAGGCTTCTGCCACGATCCTGTCCGGGCGCCCACCGCTCTGTCCACGACGTCTAGTCATAGCTTTCACTCGTGTGCAACAACACCTCGTCACCGGATGCTGCCTGGCTGGCAGACCTCACCTGGGTGACGAGCGACGTCCGGTTACCAAACGTCGTCCACCTTGACCTGGTCACCCGACGCCGGAGCAACCTGTGGCACGCCCGGGACAGGCACGTTGCCGACCTGAGTCGCTCCCGCCGCCTGGCTCGCTGGTGACGAAGCCGACTTCAATACAGCGGTGGACACCCACTTGATGTAGTTGACCAGCGCCTCCGGGTTGTTGGCCTGCAAGGGCTTGATCTCAGGGTGACCAATGAACTTCTGGAGGACGTCATAGTCCGCATCGGAGCCGATAGCGATCGAGATCCGCACGGCCTTCTTCCCCCAGGGCTGCTCCATCAGCTCCTTGAGCCCCTTCTCGAAGTTGTCCGTCGGCTGTCCATCGGAGATCAGGACCAGGACCGGAGGCAGTGCGCGGTCGGTCATAGGCGGTATCTTGAGTTGGTCTGCCACCATCGACAGCGCCTTGCCCATGTCCGTCACGCCATCCGCTTGTAAGTCCTCCCACTTGAAGTCCTCGACGGGCGTTGGCTGTGAGATATGCCATTGCGCGCCGCTCGAGAACTTGATCGCACGCACCAACACTTGAGCGTTTGGGTTTTCCGAAGCCACTTTCTGCATATGCGGGATCGCCTCGCGAATTGCGACGTTCAAAGCCTGGATCTTGCCGTCTGTCTTCATCGAGCCCGAGCAGTCGGCAATCCAGATAAAGTGCAGTGGTCGAGTCGCGAGTTCACCCCCAGGTCGTTTACTCATTCCGCAAACCTCCTAAGCTAGGCTACAAGCTCACACAGCCCGAAGCAGCTCCGGGCCAAGGTGGGACATCGACAGTCGTGGCAACGCCATCCGAGCGTGACCGTCCATCCCCAGACACATCACCGTCTAGTATAGAGTGGGTCATCACCAAGTCAATCGAACTCCAGCTCACCTATTACGACAGTTCGACGGTGGGGTTGCAGGCTGCCTCCTGATCGAGACGACGGAGCGCCAGCGCGACGGCAGCCGCCCAAGGTAGAACTCGGAACTCCCCGCGCTCCAGAGCACCTCCGAGCTCCGAGCGTGACAGCTTCTCCAGCTCCTGAGCCTCGAGATCGTCGGCCTGAGGTGAGGCGACACGAGAGGCGCCCCTTGCGAGGTAGAGATGCGCCGTCCCCGCCCCGCGATTCCCATCGACGGGGAACGACCCAAGATGCTCCCAACCTTCCGCTTCGTAGCCGGTCTCTTCCAGCAGCTCTCGCCGCGCCGCAGTCAACGGCGCCTCACCCGCCTCAAGGTAGCCGCCCGGCGGCGCAAGAGACGTCCCATCGACACTGTACTTCGTCTGGCGAAAGCACAGGCACTCACCATCCTCAGTCACTGCGACAATGGTCACGAAGTCGGGTGTTATCACCCAAGGCCAATCGTCGACAACGGTTCCATCAGGTAGCTCAACCGTGTGGACCTCCACGCGCAGATACATCCCGAGGTCCAGAACGGTTCGCTTGTCTAGGGTCTTCCATCTGTCCATCGTCACCTCCGTCTCTTGAGCCTAAGTGTCTTGTGCTCCAGGCCCTTTGATGTATCATGGAAATCGCTGCAAGGAAAATCGTATCATACCAATCTGAACAAGAAAACGATGGGAGGCCACCTATGTCCTATATTGAAGATATCGTCGCCCGAGAGATCCTTGACTCTCGCGGCAACCCGACTGTTGAAGTCGAAGTGACCGTCGTAGACGGCAGTTTCGGCAGAGCCGCAGTGCCCTCGGGTGCCTCTACGGGCATCCACGAGGCCCTAGAACTTCGGGATGGGGATCCAGACCGCTACAGCGGCAAAGGGGTCCTGAAAGCGGTTGACAACGTGAACGACGCCATCGCCGAGGAGCTTGTCGGCTGGGACGTCACGGATCAGAAAGGGCTCGACGAGCTGATGCTCGAGCTCGACGGCACGCCCAACAAGTCCAACCTAGGCGCCAATGCCATACTGGGTGTCTCACTAGCCTGCGCCAAGGCCGCCTCAGCGTACGTTGGTCTGCCCCTCTATCGGTACATTGGCGGCACCTTCGCACACCTGTTGCCGGTCCCGATGATGAACATCCTCAACGGCGGCAAGCACGCCGTGGACGGACCTGACCTACAGGAGTTCATGGTCATGCCGGTGGGCGCTCCCTCCTTTGCTGAGGCCCTCCGTTGGGGCGCGGAGACCTATCACGCGCTCAAGAGCGTGCTGAAGAGCAAGAGGTACGGCGTCGGCGTGGGCGATGAGGGCGGCTTCGCGCCCAGCCTTCGGACCAATGAGGAAGCCATCGAGCTGATCCTCGAGGCCGTCGCCAAGGCAGGCTATGAACCTGGCGAGGACATCTGGATCGCGATGGATCCGGCCGCGTCCGAGATCTTCGAGGACGGGAAGTACCACCTGAAGAAGGAAGGACGGGTGCTCGACAGCACCGAGATGGTCGCTTTCTATGCTGACTGGGTCGAGAAGTATCCCATCATCAGCATCGAGGATGGGCTGGCTGAGGACGACTGGGAAGGCTTCAAGCTGATGGTCGCCGAGTTGGGCGACAAGCTTCAGATCGTCGGAGACGACCTGCTGGTAACCAACACCGAGCGCATCGCGCGAGCGATTGAGGAAAAGGCGGTGAACTCCGTGCTGATCAAACTCAACCAGATCGGCACCCTCACCGAGACCACGGCCGCCGTCCGCATGACCCATAAGCACGGCTGGACCGCCGTCACCTCGCACCGCTCCGGTGAGACGGAGGATGCTACGATCGCCGATCTCGCCGTCGCGCTGAACACGGGCCAGATCAAGACCGGCGCGCCCTGTCGCTCCGACCGCGTCGCCAAGTACAACCAGCTGCTGAGGATTGAGGAAGACCTAGGCCCTCAGGCCGTCTACGCTGGCTACAACGCGTTCCCGAATATCAAAGTACCCGCCTGACGGTAGTGGTGGCTAGACTGTCACACTGACAAAGACGAAAACACGGGTGCTCGCAGCGAGCACCCGTGTTGGCTGTCTGTCTTTTGTTTTTAGCCGATTTGCGTCTCCACCTTGACTGCCGGCGGGATCTCGAGATGACGCTTGACAGCGCACAACTCAGCCGCCCTGACCAAGGCCGATTCATACTTGCGAGGGAAATCCGGTGGCAGCTGAATCTCCAGCTTCACCTCGCTGACCAGATGAGTCTGGGGATCCATCTCGACCTTCTCCCGGATCCGGATCTCATCGGTCGGAAGGCCCCGTTGCTGGCAGAAGCTCAGGACGTAAATGCCAGCACATGTGCCCATCGAGGCCAAGAAGAGCTCAAAAGGAGTCGGCGCCGACCGCTCTCCGCCGCCACTCACCGGCTGATCCGTCCTAATCACCATATCATCGCCGCACGCCGCATCGACACAAGCACCACCGGGAAACGAAATCGTCAGCTCCATCGCCATCTTCCTATCTCCTTGCTGTAGCACGATATTGACAGGCGCCATTCTACCACACTCGCGGTAGGGCCAAAGCCGGGATCCGGAAGAGATATAGCAGCTAGAGAATGGGCAGAGACAATTGCTGTGGGGCTTGATGACCGTCGAGCAGCACGAAGGGTGCGAGGCGCTTGACGGCGATCCCCAGCTGTCGCAGGTGCTGCAAATCTCGGAGCCTGCCCTGCCTCCGCGCTCTGAGGATTCTGTCGGCGCTCTTTGGCCCAATGCCAGGAATGCGGAGCAACTGCGAGCGCTCAGCAGTGTTGAGCTCAACCGGCGCCTCGCGCAGATGTTGACCCGCCCACGCCAGTTTCGGATCCGTCGCCAGAGGGAGATTGCCATCCCCCTCAAAGGGCAGCTCCTCCACATCAAAGCCATAGTCTCGCAGCAGGAACGAAGCTTGGTAAAGCCGGTGCTCACGCTGAAGATCGATGGCGGGATGCTCCTCCAGCGGTGTCTGAGCCACGGGGCTGAAGCCGCTGAAGTAGGTACGCGCCAACCCCAGCTCGCGGTAGAGATAGGCCGATGTGACCAACAACTCCACGTCCGATTCGCCCACCGCCCCCACGACGAACTGCGTCGTCAGGCTAGGTCGTCGGCCCCATCCCACCTGACGCAACTCGTGGGCCCAGCGCAGACGCTGGAGCAGCTCGGACGAGAACTCCTTGCGTGGTGCCAACTCCCCTAACCGTCTCGCGTTGGGTGCCTCCAGGTTCAGTGATACGCGGTCCGCCCATCGCATCGTCTCGGCTACCTGATCGCGTTCCGCACCCGGCATCAACTTCAAATGGAGGAACCCCGGAAAGTGATAGGTGCGGCGCAGAATCTCGGCCGTTGCGATGATTCGATCCTGCGTGCGGGGCCCCCCACCCGCGACACCGGAGCTCAGGAAGATGCCTTCGACCAGGCCCTGCTGCCACATCCGAAAGCTCAGCCCGGCCAGCTCGTCAGGCGAGAATGTGGCACGTTGGGTGTCCCGGCCTGCTCGGAAAGCGCAATACCGGCAGTCATTCTCGCATACGGAAGAGACCAGGGTCTTGAGCATCGGCACGCGTCGACCGCCCGGCAGCGTCGCCTGGGCAATACAGTGCGTGAGATCGCGCGACGTCGGAGGCGCAGGCAGGCGGTGCCCCAACAGGCCCACATCCTCTGCGGGTTCGAACATGGCCGCAGGCCCCAACAGCTGAAGCTTCTCGATGGTATCCATTGCGTACCCTCCATTTCCTATTATACGAACTAATGTTCTATACGTCAAGCCGTGCGAACGCCTTTCACTGCGGTTTGTTTCCTATACTTTCGGTGTAGAATACGCTGAGTCACCCCCAGAGGACGAGAGGAGCAATCAATGCGATTTGTGATCGTGGGAGGCGGCGTAGCTGGTATCACCGCGTCTATGGATCTGGCGAGGCGCAACCTAGGCGAGGTCATTGTCTTCTCCGACGAGGCGCATCCCTATTACTACCGGCCTCAACTGACGGAGTTCCTTGCCGGCAACCTGACACTCAACGAGCTGCTGCGACGGCCCCTTTCCTGGTACGAACAACGCGGCATCCAGCTGAGGCTGAGTAGCCCTGTCACGGCCATTGACCCCAAACGCAAGGTCGTAACGGTGAATGGAGAAAGCGAGGTAGCCTACGACAAGCTGCTGCTTGCCGTCGGGAGCACCCCTTTCGTGCCCCCCATCAAAGGTGCCGACAAAGAGGGGGTTCGCACATGGCGCACCCTTGACGATACCCTTGAGTTAGAGAGGGTCGCTGCGTCATGCCAGCAGGTCGTCGTGATCGGCGGCGGCCTCCTTGGACTGGAGGCCGCGAGGGGGCTCAAGAGCTTCTGCCGAGATATCACGGTGCTAGAGTACTTCCCCCGTCTGTTGCCACGGCAACTGGACGTCCAGGGCGCTCGACTACTTCAGGACTTCGTCGAGTCACTGGGCATCAACGTGGTCGTTGGGGCGAAGACGGAGGCGTTCGAGGGTGACAAGCATGTCACGGGTGTGCGGCTGGCGGAAGGTCAGATCTACGCCGCCCAGACCGTCGTGGTGGCCGCGGGCGTTCGGTGCAACACCAAACTCGCCTCAGATGCGGGCTTGAGGGTCGACCGGGGTGTGATCGTCGACGATTGTATGAGGACAAGTGATGGTGACATCTTTGCCGCAGGTGATGTCGCCGTCTACAGGGGGCACTCGTGGGCCATCGCCCCGATCGCACAAGCGCAGGGACGGGTGGCAGCCGCCAATATAGCCGGAGTTGAAACGATCTATGACGTTGTGGTGCCCTCTACGACCTTGAAGGTTGTCGGCATCGACGTCAGTTCGGTAGGAGACGTCAACCCGGATTCCGATGGAGCCGTGGAGATCCGGCAGCTCGACGAGGCGGCAGGCACCTACAAGAAAATCGTACTTCGCGATGGCGTCATCGTCGGGAGCATCGTCATCAACGACAAGCTGCTGGCGAAAGAATTGGAAAACAAGATCGCGGCCGGGGCAACGGTGACCGCCGATCAAGCGAGAAGCCTCATTGCCTGACACCACAGCCGGATAGTATGCGTCACTCCCACGAAGATACAGCAGAGCTGACCTTCGCCGAAGCCCTCGCCGAGGCAGCGGCGGTCGTGAACAGCTCGCTCCACGTCGAGCGCGTCCTCGACCGCATCCTCGAGCAGGTTGCTCGTGTCGTGCCTGGGGATACCTACAATATCATGTTGATCGAGGGGGATCAGGGCCGCATCCTTCGATGGCGCGGCTATGATCACCTGGGTATCCCGGAAACCGACATCGGCCGCACACCCACGGACATACGCCGCTATCCCACCTTTCGCGCCATGATGGAGACAGGGGAACCCGTTGTCATCGATGACACCGCGGTACACGAGGACTGGATCCAGGAGCTAGGAAGGGTCGATCACTGTGCCTATGTCGGGGCACCGATACGTATCGCTGGGCGTACCGAAGGCTTCCTGAACATCAACAGCTCGAAGGTCGGCCAGTTCTCAGACCAGGACGCTCAACGTCTGCGCGCTTTCGCCGATCACGCTGCCATCGCGCTCCGCAACGCTCGGCTCTATCAGGCGAGTCGTCGATATGCCGAGGAGTTGGAGCACCGAGTCCTTATGCGCACGCTGGAGCTTGAGGCACGGACGGCGTGGTCAGAGGCCATTCTGCGCAGCACCTCCGATGGCATCATCGTCACCGACTCAGCAGGCGAGATCATCCAGATGAACCCGGTTGCCCGCCACTGGCTGGAGGAGGAGCTGAGCCCAGAGGACGCCAAGGTGTTGCAGGACGCCATCAGGGCCATCGCAAGTGATGCCGCGTCGCAGTCCGAGCAGCTGGTGGAGCTCACCGGCATCGATCTGGAGCTCCGAGCCGCGCCCGTGCTTGCATCGGAGCTCACGAGTTCGGCGGTGGTTGTCGCCGCACATGATGTCAGCCACCTTCGGGCCCTAGACCGAATGAAATCTCAGTTCATCTCCGATGTCTCCCACGAGCTGCGCACACCCATTGCCGCCATCCAACTCTACACTTCGCTCCTGAGAAAAAGCGCGCCCGACCGCCGGGAAGGCTACTTTACCTCGCTCCAGGAGGAGACAGACCGGATTTCGCGTCTGGTCGAGGGTATCCTTCAGGTCTCCCGGATCGAAGCCGGAAGGCTCGAGCTGACCAAGAGACCTATGGATCTCAATCTCTTGGCCTCGACGGTTGCCTCCGCCTACGCCGACGCAGCCAAGGCAAAGGGTCTGGAATTGCTGTGTCAGGTCCCGTCGACCCCGCTTCCCGTGTACGTCGATCCCCACTGGTTCATCCAGGCCATCGACAAGCTGCTCAGCAATGCCCTCGCCTACACGGATGCCGGGGAGATCACGTTGTCAACAGGAAGCCGGAAACTGGACGAAAAGCTGTGGGGGTGGCTTGCGGTTGATGACACAGGCGTGGGCATACCAGCCAAGGAGCAGCCGCGGCTCTTTGAGCGGTTCTTCCGGGGCGAGCAGGCCCGCACCCGACAGGTGCCCGGCAGCGGACTGGGCCTTGCCATCGCCAGGGGCGTCGTAGAGCTGCATGGAGGCCGCATCCTCTTCGATGACAAAGAGGGCAACGGAGCGTGCTTCACGATCCTCATCCAACTTGCGCCGCCGCGGGAGTGACCGATAATGACCGCGCTTCGCAGTCGGGCTAGCATGTTCGACGGCACAACGAGACAACATAGCGACCAACCCGAGAGGTGATCATGAGAAAACGCATACTCGTGGTTGAAGACCACGACCTCCTTCTATTGGCAATTCGCGACATCTTGCAGGTCGAGGGATACGAGGTGGTCACCGCTACCGATGGTGTCGATGCACTGGAGAAAATGAGCGGATTCAGGCCGGACCTCATCATCGCGGACATTTCCATGCCTCGCATGGACGGCTATAGGTTCTTCGAGGAGGTCCACGCCAACCCTGAATGGGTCCCCATTCCCTTCATCTTCCTGACGGCCCGTGCGGAACGCGAGGATCGTCTGAAGGGCAAAGCCATGGGGGCCGAGGACTACATCGTCAAGCCCTTTGATCCTCAGGAGCTTGTCGTCGTCGTCAACTCCAGGATCGGTCGGGCTCAGGCCATTCGCGAAGCCGCCGAAAGCGAGTTCGAGGACCTCAAACGGCAGATCATCCAGCTCCTGAGCCACGAGTTGCGTACGCCACTGACCAGCGTCTACGGATACACAGAGCTCGCGCTAGAGGAAGCTGCCGTGCTGCCACCGGGCGACTTTCAGCAGTTCTTACTCGGCATCAAGAAGGGAGCAGACAGGCTTACCCGGCTTGTCGAGGACCTTCTCGTCGTGGTCAAGCTCGACACCGGAGAGCTACAGAGGGAATTCGAACTCCTGGGAGGGCTAGAGGACAACCTGGCCAACGTGATCCGCCGCACCGTGAGAGCACAGCAGGTCATTGCCGAGGGTCAGAACATGGAGCTGCACGAAGACATCCCCGACGCTCTGCCGCCCGTACGCATCCACGAATACTTCCTAACTGACGCGCTGACACGGCTGATCGACAACGCCATCAAGTTCTCCAAGAGATCCGGAAAGCCCATTCTCGTAACCTCGCGTGCGGTTGACGGTGATGTAGAGATCAGCGTGTGCGATCACGGAATCGGCATCCCGGAGGACAAACTCGATCATCTTTTCGAGCGGTTCCACCAGATCGACCGCGACAAGCTAGAACAACAGGGCGCGGGGCTGGGCCTCGTCATCGCGCAGGCCCTCGTTAACTGCATGGACGGGCAGATATCCGTCGAGAGCCAGCAAGGTCCCGAAAGCGGGAGCACATTCACGATTCATCTGCCCATCGCGTCACCTAGCTGAGTTCCTGTTCGCGCGCAGCAGAGGCGACCGAGGCCGCTTGGCATCCTCGGCAGGGAAACACCAACTGTCGCCCTGCAGCTAATCGGACAGAATCCCTCGCTCGTCAAGGAACTGGAGCAGGTTGTCCCGCAGGGCATGGTCGTTCGTGCGAGGGACTGGGGGCCCTTGACGTGCAACATCGCGGGCCAACTCCGCTACATTGTAGGCTGCCCTCGGTCGACCAAGCTCCTTCGCGTTGATCGAACGCTCGGAGAGCAGTGCTCTGTCGTCTTCGAGCCAGTGGCAGAGCGTCTTCAGCACCTCCACCGGCTCCTCAGCCAGCTCGCCAGCGCCCGCGTTTACGACAATCTCCGCGTTGCCGACTTCCTGCCCAGGTAGCACGTCCACCAGCAGCAAGGGGCGCCCGCAGGCCAACGACTCGGACACGATCAGACCACCGGCCTTGCTCATCACGATGTCGGACGCCTGCATGAACTTCGGCATCTCGTCAACGAAACCATAGATGTGGACTGGAAGATGCCAGGACCGTTTCTCAAACTCGTCACGAAGCTCCTCATCACCGCCAGACAGCAGGATCAGTTGCAGCGGGTGCCCTGAATGATCGACCACTTCGAGTATCTCCGGCAGATGGAGAACGCGCTTGCTCCCCACGACAAGCAGCGTGACCCTATCGGGATCCCAGCCCAGCTCCTCTCGCAGCTTCCGTAACTCCCCCAGGTCCTTGGAGAACTCTGGATCCACCGGCAGCCCGGTGACCCGGATTCTCTCCTCAGCCACGTCGTATTCCAGTGCCCGCTCCTTGACCGTTTCGTTGGGCACCAGCACCAGATCGCTGGCCTTGCTGAACCACAACCGGTTGACGGTAGCCAGATCAGTCACAACGTTCAAGATAGGCCAGGATGCCTCTTCGACCTGACGGACGGCGTCCATCGCGGCTTGATAGAGGGGATACGTTGAGATGACGACATCGGATTGTAGCGCCTCGATAAGATCCTTCAAAACCCTGAAGAGCATCAACACAAGCGCGCCATCGAGAGCTACACCCACGGCCTCCGTATCGGCGGCCCGGTACCCAAGCTCGTACAACTCCCGGCTAGATCTGACCATGTCGTCATAGGATGTCTGCCGCTCGCGCAAGACACCGGGCACCCGCTCGTCGTCCAACGGATTAACGATCTCAGCAATGCAGTTCGGATACAGCTCCGCAATCGCGGCCTGAATGGCCTCAGCCGCACTGCGATGCCCCATGCCCGCGTCAGCTGTGAGGATCAAGACACGGCAGGAGTCCTGACTCGCCTCTGTCATCCCTCCCTCCTTTGGTTGCTAGCGTTGGGTAGCTATTCTCCGACGTGAATGATGGCTACCGGACACGCATCCGCAGCGTCGATCACGCAATCCTCCAGATCAGCGGGAGCAGCCCCCTCCCCCAGGTCGTCGTCGACACGATACTCCTCCACGACCTGGCTCCAACCGTCGTCTCCCGGCTCAAAGAACTCCGGGCAGGTGCTCCAACAGACACCGCACTCAATACATTCTTCTCGATCGATCGTAACTGGGATTCCATCAACCATCTGGTACAGCCTCCTTTCGGACTTGTATGCCCTAAGTCTACCACAGAGGGGCCTCAAGGCCTCACTAAGCCACGATCCAGTGTGGTCACCGACGACCACGCGTGGGGTGTCACACCACAATCACGGGCGTACCTACACTTGGGGGCTCGGCACGTGCCGTGTACTCAGCGTACGGGACGACTGGGTCCGCCCATCTGAAGATCCAGCGTGCCGCCTCCGGTGTTGCATTCACACAACCATGGCTGTGAACCCGCCCGTAATCATTATGCCAATAGGTGCCGTGAATCGCAACCCCTGACCAGGTGAAGTAGACCGTGAACGGTACGCCTGGCAGATCGTAAGGCTCAGCAATATCCGAGACCGTCATGCGGCGCGTGTGCCGCTTGTAGAGGACGCGGAATTCTCCTCGCGGCGTCGGCGTGCTGGCGTGGCCAGTTGAGATACGAGTCGTGAAAACCGTCTGATCGCCCTCAAGACAGCTCAACGATTGCGCCTGTCGATCTATGACAATCTTCTTGTCCCCATTCCCTGGGGACAGGGGCGTGAGCTCGTCAGGGGAGATCGGTCGCAGCGTGTGGGCCGGTACGTAAGGGCCTGGACGCCACGGGTTCACACCCTCCTTCAGCTGGTACCACGAGTTGCCCTCTTCGTCTTGCACAACGGCGATGACCCGGTACACGGTTCCGTGATAGAACCGAAAAGCACGATACCCGCTCCCCGGCGTCCACCGGGCATCCGCCCACGGCAAGCTCACCTCGGCCCAGAAGCCAGGATCCATGACTTCCTCGACCACCGGTTGTGGCTCATCCCGCACCGGCTGGACATAGCCGCTGTGGATATAGCCCTCCTCGGTCTGATACCAGATAGGGTTAGTCGGCCAAGGCGGCTCGCCATGGACGGCCGCCGTCAGCGGAACAAGGTCGTCCCTGGACTTCCAGGCAAGCACCTCTGCATTCGGTGCAGGCTCCGCGCGTAGGGCTTGGCGCCACCAGGTGGCGATCCTGCCCAGAGGCGCAGGCGGTGCGGTGGTCGCAAGCGATGCCGTCGCCGAAGTCAAGCGCTGGTCGGATGGGATGGGCGCCGCCTTGGCCAGCTTCGGTGCGAGCAGCGGGACCACCGCCGCAGAAGCCAGCTTCAGGAAGGCACGTCGGCTTAGCCGTGAGCGCTCACCAGATCCCGCCTCGCTGCCCACATTGGAGTCGATCAACGTCATGCGTGGTTTCATTCTTCCCCCCCTTAGCATCAACACTATATGCTCGAAATTACCCAATAGTACGGCCAATGTGAAAGCTTGGCAAACCGCTCGACGCCTCGTTGCCCAACTAAGAGGGAGAACGACGCTTGCCAAAACATCAGGTTTGATGTATAATCACCATCGTTGAACGGGGCGTGGCCCAGTTTGGCTAGGGCGCTACAATGGGGTTGTAGAGGCCGACGGTTCAAATCCGTCCGCCCCGACTTTTAGGCTCTACACCGGAACGGGTAAGCCTGTTTTACCAGTGTAGAGGCCAAGCAAGGCCCACTGTAAAAGGTGGGCCTTTGTGTTTGGGCTCTACACCGATGTTAAAAAACCCTCTTGCTTGCGGCTCCCCAGACCCCCTGTGGAGGCCAAGAGCGATGGAACTTCAAGACGCGATTGACGGTTATCTGTTGTTCAAAAGCGGTAAGGCGAGCCCCGCAACTCTCAAAACTGACAAGGTTCTATGCCGGCAATTCAGCAGGTGGGCAACCTCTCGGGAGCTTGGCACAGTTGAGGACGTCAAGCCCAAAGACGTGGTTGGATATCTGAACTACCAGCGATCCCGGGGGCTTGCCGAAAGCACCGTCCGCAGGCACTATGCTTTGTTATCCGCTTTGTGGAGTTGGCTCACCTCACCAGGGATTGCACTGGTTGACAAGCACATTGTTGAGCCTGTGCCGATCCCGAAAGAGCCCAAGCGGGTTGTGAAGATCCTAAGCCAAGAGGACATCGGCGCTTTGTTGGATGCCGCAAGCGAAACCGAGCAACCCCGACGCGATAGAGCCTTTATCCTCTTCCTGTTGGATACCTGCTGCCGGGTATCCGAGGCCGCCAACGTGGAACTCCCACAGGTTGACATAAAGACCGGAAAGGTGCTTGTCACAGGCAAAGGCAATAAACAGCGGTTCACCTACTTGGGCACTCGGGCACTCCAAGCCCTGTGGTTGTATCTGAAACAGGAACGGCCCGAGCCGTTACAACTCGGGAGCAAGCACGTGTTTCTGAGCCGGCAAGCCTACCCGATGGATAGGCACAGCCTACGAAAGATTGTTTATAGGCTCAGTGAAGCCGCCAACGTCCGAGCCTATCCCCACCTCTTCAGACACACAGGGGCTTACTTGCGATTGCGGGCAGGTATGGATCTGATAAGTCTTCAGCACCTTCTAGGACACTCCAAGCTTGAGAC
>JBNGDL010000048.1:0-23907 GCA_049975205.1 Anaerolineae bacterium
CAACCTAGGTGTCATTAGCCATAAGGAAGTCCGTTAAGGAGAGACCATGAACCTACGCGGTGGTTGGGCCCTGATCAAGGGCACGTGGTTCAGTTGGCTGCAGCATCGCAGCTTTTTCTTCCTTCTGGCCTTCGGCTGGATGATCCCGCCGCTGATCTACCTCTTCGTTTGGTCGACGGCGGCAGGAGGTGGGACGGCCGGTGGGCTCACCCGTGGTGAGTTTGTGGCCTACTACCTGGTGCTGATTCTTGTAAATCAACTGACCTATTCCCAGACGAACTGGACCGTCGGCGACGTCATCCGGTATGGAGGGCTCAACACTATCCTGCTCAGGCCTCTTTCTCCGATCTTCGACACCTTATCGAGTGAGGTGGCAGGCAAAGTCGTCTATATGGCCTTCGTGATTCCGGTAACGGGGGCGCTGGCTCTGCTTCTGCGCCCCGAGTTGCACACGACCTTGACGAACGGGCTGGCCTTTGTCCTGGCCTTGGGGCTGGCGTGGGCGCTCCGGTTTTTCTGGGGCTACGCCCTGGCCCTTCTGGCCTTCTGGGCCACTCGGGCTGATGCGATGTTGGCCGTGCAGGATGCCTTGATCTTTCTCCTTGCCGGCCAAGTGGCGCCAACGAGACTGCTCCCAAGTGTTCTGCAGCAGACCGCCACCGTGCTTCCTTTTCGCTATATGCTCGGCTTCCCGGTCGAGGTCCTCACCGACCAATTAGGCCCGGGCGAACTCCTTGTCGGCTTTGCTTTTCAGGCGGGTTGGCTGGCCGTCGCCGTCGTGCTCTTCGTCGTGATGTGGCGCGAGGGACTAAAGCGCTATGCCGCGGTGGGCGGTTGAGCGACCGAGTCGGAAGGGGAAACTGGATCGAGACGATCCTGGAGCTTCTGTGTCCATTTTTTCCTGTTTGCCGGAGGTATGATGCGCTACTTCAAGTTGATCAAGACCTACCTCAGCGTGGCTCTTCACAATATGCTGGCCTACCGGGTCAACTTCTGGATCAGGTTGCTCCACTCGATCCTGAACCTGGGAACGGGGGTGCTGGGCGTGTTCATCTTCTTCAGTCAGGTTGAGGCGATCCGTGGTTGGACGATGCCGGCGACACTGGCGCTTCTGGGGACCTACTTCGTCCTAGGCGCGTTGCGTCGTCTCTTCATCGGCCCTAGCCTGGAGGCGCTGGCCGGCATGGACGGAGAGATCTGGATGGGAACCTTTGACTTCACCCTGCTCCGTCCCGTCGACGTCCAGTTTCATGCCAGTATCCGCCATTGGGAGCCCCTGGCGCTCCTCGATCTTCTGCTGGGGGGCGGTGTGTTGATGAGAGCCGTCGTCCATCTCGGGGCCACCCTCAGCCCTGGTCGGGTCTTGTCCTTTCTGGTCGCCCTCGTCGCTGCGGTGGTGATCCTCTACGCGCTGCTTCTGGCATTCTCGGCGCTGGTCTTCTGGAGTCCTGGCTTCCTCTTTACGTGGCTCTTTAACGCGCTCTTCCAGATGGCCCGCTATCCGGTGGGCCTCTATCCGGGCTGGTTGCGCCTCGTGCTGACGTGGGTCATCCCGGTGGGCGTGATGACGACGGTGCCCGCTCAGGCGCTCTCTGGGGGACTCCGCATCGAGGTGATCATCGGCAGCGTCGCGCTTGCGGCGACGCTCTTAGCGCTCGCTACTGTGCTCTTTCGAACGGGGTTGCGCCATTACGCGAGTGCGTCGAGCTGATCTGCCAGTCTGGCTCTCGCGGTACCCGCGGACTCCAAGCACGGAACGTCCTTATTGCAGGCCGTCACGACTGACCAGGGTTCCGCCGAGAGTATCTGGCCCGCTCCCGCCTTCGCGATAGAATCCATAAGTATCCTTCACGCGATCGGTGGTGCGCTTCAAGGCCGGTCGTCTTCACATCCTAGAGAGGCATTAGGCAGGGATCATGCATCTGACAGAACAAGAGCACACTTGGCTAGAGGGCGCGGAGGGCCCGGCGATGCGCCGCGCGATGGAGATTGTCTTGGCGCTGGGTCGTATCTATGGTGCCGAGCGTCTCATCCCGGTCGAGAGCGTGCAGATCTCTGGCGTCTCCTATCGCAACATCGGCGATGCAGGGCTCGAATTCCTGCGTCGATGGACCGATGAGGGCGCTTATGTTCGCGTGCCAACGACGCTCAATCCTACAGCTATGGATATGCAGGCATGGCAAGCCCAAGGCTTCGATCCTGAGTTTGCCAGCAAGCAGCGGCTCGTGGTGGATACTTTCGCGCGGATGGGCGTCGGCGCAGGCACGCCGGTCCCGACCTGTACCCCTTACCTGATTGGCAACCGTCCCGCGGCGGGCGCTCACGTGGCCTGGGCCGAGTCCTCGGCTGTTGCCTTTGCCAACAGCGTCCTCGGCGCCCGCACGAACCGGGAAGGGGGGCCGGGTGCTATTGCCGCCGCTATCACGGGGCGCACCGCTGCCTACGGCCTGCACCTGGATGAGAACCGCCTGGCCACTCTGTTGGTCGAGGTCCGGGCCCAGCCTGCCTCGGTCTCTGATTACAGTGCTTTGGGTGCGCTGGTTGGGCAGGAGGCTCAGAAGGCGGTCCCCTATTTTGCAGGACTCCGTCTCGGCGACGACGATCCGTTTGGCGAGGAGAAGCTTAAGGCTTTGGGAGCCGCGATGGCTGCGACGGGCGCCGTGGCGCTCTACCACGTCGAGGGCGTGACGCCTGAGGTGCTGACTGCGCAGCAGGGCGCCAACATGCTGGCCCCCAAGCCTGCGCGGATGGTTGTCGACGACCTGACGGAGGGATATGCAGCGCTCAGCGACGATATCCCGCGCGTGGAGCTGGTCTGGATTGGGTGTCCGCACGCCTCGCTTCCGGAGCTGGCGGAGGTCGCTGCGCGCCTACAAGGCAAGCACGTGCGGACTCCCCTCTGGGTCACGTGTGCGCGGCCTGTGCGGGATGCGGCGGCGGGCCGCGGGCTTGTTGCGACCATCGAAGCTGCCGGCGGCAGAGTCTTCGCCGACGCCTGTATGGCGATTGCCCCGGTGCGCGACCTTGGGTTCCGGGCTGTGGCAACGCCCTCCGCGAAGGGGGCTACCTATCTGCGGAACCTGGCCCACGTCCGCACGTGGTTCGGCACACTCGACGCGTGCATCGAAGTTGCCCTCAGCGGTGAGGTGTCGGAAAGGTGATGGCTATGGATACAGAGCCAATCCTGGAGTTCTCCGCCCGCATCATCAAGTCCGGCGTCGCGGAGGGGGAGGCTTTGGTCTCGCCAGCCCCCGTCGGCTTTCTTGGCGGTGTCGATGGCAAGAGCGGCATTGTGACGGAGCGGGGGCACCCGTTGGAGGGCGCTTGTGTAGCCGGTAAGGTTCTCATCTTTCCCACCGGCAAGGGGAGTACGGTGGGCTCGTACGTCCTCTACCAGCTGGCGGCTGAGGGGATGGCCCCCGCGGCGATCATCAACGCGGAGAGCGAGCCCATCGTTGCGGTGGGGGCTATCATCAGCGACATCCCTATGGTCGACAAGGTGCCCCTCGACGAGATCGCGACGGGCGACTGGGTGCGCGTGGATGGCGCCAAGGTGACCGTCTACCGAAAGCCTGCTACCCCAGACGTCCTGGGCTGACGGCACAATGACGCGTCATCCTGCCGCCAGCCCGGGACGTAGATGTGGTTCCTCAGTCTTCTCTAGTCTTTGAGGGACGTCACTCCAGCCGCCAGACGCGCAGGTTGTCGATGCAGACGTTGACGTTGCCGTCCGAATAGGTGGCGCCTCCCAGTCCTATCCGACCAGTTGGAAAGTGGTCGCTCTCCACGGCGCCCTGAAGCACCCCGTTGATGAAGACCGATACGACTCCACCTACCCTCTCTAGACTCAGAAAGTTCCAGCCCCCGGGGTTGATGTTGCTGGAGGGTGTCCACTCGATCAGCGACGGTTGCCACTCATCGTTGAGCAGGAGGAAGAGGGCGAAGGTCTGATCGTACGGCGATATCTCAAACCAGTAGAGATTGTCCCCATCGGGCCCAAACCCCAGGCCGCACGTTCCATCGGTGCCAGAATCGACCACGCATGCGACTTCGGCGATGAACTGGTCCGTTCGGAACGGCTCATACCATTCCCAAGCCGTCATCTCGTCGGCGATGATCTCCACACAGAACTCCCCATTGGTCGGAGGGCTAAAGTCGGCGCCTTCGGGATCGCTCAGGCCCCAGTTATTGCGGTTGTCAGAGAAGTCGTCTTCGAAGCGTAGAACGGCATTCTCAGGGAGACCGGATTTTCCCACGACATACCAGTAGTAGTTGCCGTTTAGGCTGACGTTGTAGATGGCTTCGACCAACTCCCCCTCGGAGTCCTCGACGCGAACGTCATAGTCACCAACCTCGACGCCTTCGATGAGGTAGGAGGCATCCGCGGGAATGGTCTCGTCTCCTAAGAGGTCCTCGCCCCACGATTCGCTCTCCGATGGTGAGAGAAAGAGATTGCTGAGGGGCGTGCCCGACGTGTTGATCACCTCTAGCGCCGCCATACCGGTGACTTCCCAGGTCGTTGTGCCCCGCACCTCGAACTCCCAGACGGTCTCAATGGCGTTATCGTTCTCGCCACGCACTTGGGCGTCGTACAGTCCATCAGAGAGACCGCTCAGCATATAGGTCGCGCCCGCGGGGATGATGTCTTCGCCCAACTGGTCTTCTCCCCATTCTTCGGCGTCCGCTGGCGATACGTAGAGATACCAGATCTCCTGGCCCGAGTTGTTGACGATCTCCAGGGTGCTGCCTTTGGGGCGCGGCGTCGAGATCGGCGTCGCTGCTGCCGATGTCTCCGTGGGAGCGGTCGTGGACGTCGGTGGGACTGACGTATCGGCGGGCGGAGTGCTTGTCGGCTCAGTCGCGGTCTGTATGAGCGGACACGACACGATTAAGAACATGATAAGGCCCATGCTAAGCCACAGTAGTCTCGTGTGCGGGTACATTGGATCGGTTCCTTTCCATGGCCTGAACCGGGCACGCTATGAATGGCCCGGAGTGATTGCTTTGCACCTCGATCACGACTCTGGTCGTAATGAGTGGCCAGCAATCGGGATAAATGCTTGCATTATCTACTCAGATGAAAATTGCGCAAAGGAAAGGGCGCGAGCTTCCTCCTGCGCGACACCGTAGAGCGCGATGGGGAAGCGATTGTGCAAGGGGGAGATGCCGGCACCCAAGCGGACAGACAGCAGCAGGGCCCAGGCAATGGGATATCCGATGCCACTGATCCTGACCGCTCGACGGAGCTCTGCGAGGGACCCGTCGTCCCATCCACCAAGAAGCGCGGTCAGAAAGCCATAGGCACATAGCGCGGCAGGCAGGAGCCCCATCGCGACGAGGCTGTTGCCGGTCCAAGAAGGCTGCGCCCAACGCCCCATCAGAGCGCGCACGAGCCGATGGATAAGCAGAGCCGCGCCGGCTGTGGCGATCAAGCTCTGCCAGACATAGATCCGGGCCCGAACGACGTAGGCACGCATGGCGGTGCGCGCCAATATCGCGCGCACCAGCGACGCAGCACAATAGGCCAACATGAGCCCCCACGTTCCCCAGAGCCTGCCTAGAACGAGGCCACCCCCAATCCGTACGATCTGCTCGGTCAGGGCTAACCAGATGATGATGCCCGGACGCCCCACAGCCTCGAGAGCTCGATCAGGTAGCCATGTGGTCCAGTGCAGGGCGCCCCATGCGAGGAGCAGCATGAGCCAGGGGACAGCATCGTAGGTGACACCGAAGATGTCACGCAGCCCCTGCTCGCTGAGCGCGCCCAGCGCCGCGAAAAGAAAGAAACTGGCCCATGCCCCGTAGCGAATCCCTTGGCTGACGTAGTAACGGAGCAAGCTCCTGGCATTCACCGTCAAAGCCTCGGTCAGCGCGGGCATCAGACCCCGGTACAGTCCCAACAGCAGGATGTCGAAGCCGGCGGCGGAGAGCGTGATCAGCCGCCAGTCGCGGATGCTCAGGCTCGGGTCCGCGGGCATCAGCGTGGTGCCGAAAAAGCTGCTCTGGATCAGGAAGCCAACCAGCGGAACGGTCGCACCGAGAGCCCAGGGCACACCAAACTTCAGCATCTCCGAAGAGGTCGTGTTGTCAAAGGTGGGCAGGAATAACGACCTCAGCGGGTGGCCCGTTCGGTGATGGAGATAGGCGCCCAACCCAAAGGCGATGGCCTCCCCCGCCACGAGTCCACCAGCCAGCCCCAGGGCGCCCACAAGCGCCGGGGTGATACCCCTGAGGGCCTGCCGCCACGACGTCAGGGCGAGGATCAGCCCGGCCTGGAAGAGCGGCACGCTGACCAGGCGGACTACATTGAGGACCTGCTCATGGTCGAGCCGCTGGCGTGCTCGGAAGCTCAAGGCAAAGACGCTCAGGAATCCCGGAAACTGCAGAGCTGTGCGCGCCAGCAGATAGTAGGCCAGGTGAGCCCATCCCGACGTAGGTAGCACGACCGCGATCAGCATACACATCACGCCAATCTGCAGTCCCCCACTCACGAACTGCCACCAAACATAGAACTGAAGATAGCGCGCGGCCTGGTGTGGGAAGTGGATCTGACGTGCCGCGAAGTATCGGACTGCTGCGATGCCAGTGCCCGCATCCAACAGAACCCAGAAGGCCATCGTCCCGTTGGTGACCAATGTCCAGCTCTTTAGCCCTTCGGCGCTCGTGAAGATCACATTGGGCAAGAGGTGCAGGGCGAAAGCTACGGCGGGTACGAAAAGGAGCAGGCTCACAGGCAGGAACGCGAGCAGGCCGCCCAGCGGACGATGGAATCCTACCTCCCGCCATACGTCCGGGGTGGTCGTCTGCGCCGGGCGCGCGGTGAGGCGCCGCCAGGCGTCAGCGAGTTGTGGATTCAGATAGAGGCGGCGTCGAGCCGTGTAGTAGATCGCCGCTGTTCCGAGGATCAACGCCAGCCCGATCAGCAGGATGACGATCCGCTCCGTGGGCTGTGGCGTAGGTGACGGAGGGTAGTTGACAAAGGAGAGGGGACGACGGAGGCCTGCGGCATCTGTGATGAGACGGTAGATCAAGTAGTCAAAATAGGCCCAGGCAGGCCATTGAGCGTTTGAGGGATGGTTGAGCCAGCCCCCAACGATGAGGATCTGGGTCTCGTCTCGCCCCCGGACCCGCTGAATGAGAGGCTGCTCGGTCTCTGTGGTGATGATGGTCCGCAGCAGATTGGGATTGTCGATGAGGGTCCGCGCTTGGATCTCGGGAGCGGATCGCCAGGTGATCGCTTCGGCTATGGCGTCCTCGGCGACAGCCGTCTGGACCGCTGCTGGTTCAGCGACCTGGTCGAGGCCGAAGGTGCTTACCCCCAGCAGGTTGCGTAAGTCGTCGACGCTCTGGGGGAAGAGCGGGCCCGAGAAAAGCACGAGGCCCAACCGTCCCCCTTGTATCTCATTCCCGAAGATCTGGAGCGTATCCCGAAGCGGCGCGTTGTTGATGACGATGACCTGAGCCAGGTCAGGTTGGTCAACGCGAACGAGATAGGGAGCGCCCCGGTTGATGGCCTCGGCGATGACGTCTTCGGGCCCCACATAGTAGACGCCAACGGTGACCGGCGAGGTCTGTGCCAGGACGGGAGCCTTGCCGGTCGCAAAGGCTATCAGGATGACAAGCAGGCGAGGAAGCCAGCGACGATGCCAGTGAATAAGCCGCGCTTTCACCTGGGCTCACGATTCAGGATTCTGAGTCTCCGAGACCTCGGCCGGCTGCAACGGCGGCAGATCCTCCGGTCGCTCAAGTCCGAACTGCTGCAGGAACTCGAAGGTGGTGCCGTACAGGATCGGCCGACCCAGCGAGTCGGCACGGCCTAATTCCTCAATCAGCCCGGCGGACAGCAGCGTGCGCAGTGTGCTGTCCGAGCTGACACCGCGAATAGCCTCAACCTGCGGACGTGTAACCGGCTGGGCGTAAGCCACAATTGCCAGGGTCTCCATGGAGGCCTGGGTGAGGCGTATTGTCACGTCCAGGCCAAGCAGATTCTCGACGTATGAGGCAGCCTCGGGTGCCGAGACGAACTGCAGACGATTGCGGCTCCGCTGGAGCCGGAGTCCGCGGTCCTTCATGGCTACTTCAAGGTCGGTCAAAGCAAGCTCAACCTCCTCCGCCGACAGGTTGGTCGCCCCGGCAAGGTCCTGAACCGAGACGGGCTGAGGCGACGCGAAGATCAGGGCCTCCAGGAGGGCCTGCGGTGTCAGCTCCACTGGCTCGGTCACGTTTCGTGGGTCTCCCCTGTCGCCTGCTCTTCCTCACTTTCCTCGGGCCCCTCTTCCTCAGAGACCTCGACCACTGCCTCAGGCAGAGGCGGCGGCGCGGCTCGCTCCTCAGCGGCTGGCTCGGCTCTATAGGAAGTCGGCGGGGGCGGAGGGGCCGCTTCGGCCTTGCCTTTCTCTCGCACCACGGTGACCCGGACTTCCGGCTGGCCCGCGATCTGTAGGCCCAGTTCGTCGGTGAGCGCCTCTTGCGTGGCCTTGATCACCTGTGTCGCAATTTGGGGAACGTTGGTCCCCTGGGTCACGCCCACTTCCACGCGCACACTAGCCTTGTTGCCCGTGGCCTCGACGTAGGGGTCAACGTCGATGATCCCCGCCAGCGGGTCCAGTTTGTGCTTGAGAAGTTGCTTGACGCTGTCGGTGCTGACAGTGGCCATGCCTCCAGCGACCTGCTGCACCCGGATGAAGCGCCGACGCATGCGGCGGACCTCAAGGAAGATGATGAGCGCGAGGACGAGGTCTACAACCACGGCAATCGCAATGCCAATCGCGAGCCGGGGCCACGTGCCTTGCCTCTGGAAGTAGTTGCCCCAATCCACCATCCATTGCCCAATCGGCGTGAGCACGGCCTGTGGGACGATCAGGACGGCGGTAAAGACAACCATCAATACAAGACACAGCACAACAATGACAACCCGATTGAGTGTGTTGAGAAATCTCATCGCGTCCTCCTATACATTCGCTAAATGCTTACTCATACGCAACCCGAAGATAGCCCTCGCGGGGCTCTCCCCACGGGATGGTTGCATCCAGGCCCATCTTGGCTGTGCGCGTCTTCTGTCTCGGCCTTTGACGCGCGCTCGGATCCAGGCTCGAGCTGGGCTCGTCGGGGAGCAGGACGAGATCACGATCGGCCTGGAAGCGTGTGGCTATCGCCCACTCGATGTCGGCCTGATCGTCGATGTTGACGTCGGTGTCCACGATCACGACGTGCTTCAGGGACGTGTGCCCCCGAAACGCCGCCGCGATTGCGTCGCGTGCGTCATCGGGGCCGCTCGGCTCGATCTGGACCACGGCGTGAAGCCAAGAGCACCCGCCTGGGGTGATGCGCACGCCGGTGCAGGTCGCGACCCTGCTGACTTCCGCGTAGATGGTCGGCTCGCGCGGCATACCCATCAGGTTCTTGTGCTCGAGCCCGGCTGGGAGCAGTGCGTGGAAGATGGGATCGCGCCGGTGTGTGATCCTTGTGACGTGGAAAATCGGTTGCTCTCGCACTCTGTCCATCGTGCCGGACAGATCGGGAAAGGGCCCCTCTTTCGCATACTCGTGGGTCAAGAAACCCTCCAGCACAAGCTCTGCGTTGGCGGGGATCTCCAGGGACGACGAGGTGGCCTTGACGGTGGGCGTTGGTGCCATGGCGTGCGCGATGGCCAGTTCATCCACGCCCTTCGGGGGTGATAGGGCGGCGGCAAGCAGGATCTGCGGCGGGAGACCGATGCAGACTGCCATCGGCAGTCCCTCGGGGGCCTTGCGCCAAGCCGTGTGCGTCCCCCGTTGCTCCACAATCCGTCCCACCAGCTGGTCTTTCCCGATCTTCATCAGCCGGTGGAAGGAGCAGTTGCGCCCATAGTCAGGATCCTCGATCACAGCAACGCCTGCCGTTATATAGGGGCCTCCATCCTGAGGATGGTAGCGCGGAATCGGAATCTGGTCGAGGTCAACGTCGCTCATCACAACTTCTTGGCAGGGCGCACTGTCGAGTAACGGCGGTTTCACGGGGTGTGCCAGCGCGTCCGATATAGCAGGGATGAGATCACTCGCGGCGCAGTCCAGTGCCCGGGCGAAGTGCTGCCGCTGAGCGACGTAGCCGGAGGCCAAGCGCCATCCCGGGTGGGCCGTGAGATTCTCGAAGAGTAGAGGCTGGCCGTCGCGCCGGGCCAGGAGGCGTGCGACCTCGAATCGCGGGGATATGACCCTATCGATGTGGTGCAGTTCCCCCGCCGCGTCCAGCTCGGCAATGAATGTACGCACATCCATCCCTCAGGCCTCCGTTTCGCCAAGATAAGATTCGCGATGCTCTGGCGTTATCCTCTAGTATAGCAGAATGGGGTTACCCGCAAACCATTCAGTCGAACCCAATAGGGATTTCCTCGACGTAGTCCGCCAGTGTCTCCTGCAAAACGTCCCTCACGCCAACCTCGTCCTCGACCGCGAGGACCTCCTTCAGCCGTGGCCATGTCGCAGGGCTACGAGCGTGGAGCGAGCACGGATCTTGGTAGGGCTGGATCGAGATCTCGTACGTCTCGATATCCTTGGCTAGGTCAATGATCTCCAGCTTGTCCATACTGATAAGCGGGCGCAAGATAGGGAGCTTCACCGCTCGGGCGATCAGGCCGATGTTCCTGAGGGTTTGAGATGCGACTTGGCCCACGCTTTCCCCGGTGATCAGCGCGGCGGCCCGGCGGTGACGCGCGAGGCGCTCTGCGGCCCGCATGATGAACCGGCGGAAGACCACCGTCGCGACCCTAGAGTTCAGCGGTGCCATCGCTGCCTCGAAGGGGGCCGCGGAGATCATGTAGAGGCGCGCCGGGATCCGGTGAGGGGCCAACACCTTCCGGGCCATCGAGACCACCTTTGCTGTGTGGATTTGCTCCTCTCCACGCAACAGGTGGAAGTGAACGAAATCGACTGCGCAGCCTCGCTTCATCATCAGATGTGCTGCTACGGGCGAGTCGATGCCTCCGGATAGGAGCACCATGACTCGACCGCTGGAGCCGACCGGCAGGCCCCCGGGACCCGGGATGCGGCGTACGAACAGGAAGGCTTCCTCGTAGATCTGGATGTTGAGGGTGACGTCAGGGTTCGTGAGGTCCACGGGCGCCCCGGTTCCGGCCTGAACTCGCGCGCCAACCTCCCGATCGATCTCGGGCGACGTTACGGGGAACTGCTTATTGCCACGGGTGGTGGTGATCCTGAAGGTCGTCTCTGGCGTGATCACACCCTGGGCCAGCTCCACGGCCGCGTCCTCGATCGCGGTCATATTCAGGGGAGCCGCGACGACGGGGGCGACGTAGGCAATGCCTGGAATTCGCTGCAGCCGCCGTTCGACCTCGGCTGTAGAAGCCTCCTCGGGCGGCGAGACCATCAGATAGCTGTGAAAACGGCTCACCTTGGCGCCGTCCAGATCTCCAAAGGCCATGCGGATATTGCTGACGAGCCGGCGCTCGAAATCGATCCGATTGTGTCCCTTAAGGCCCAGTTCGCCATAGTGGACGATATAGTTCCTTGCCATAGTACCTCCAGACGCATGATAACATAGAGGACCTTCTGGTAAAGGTCAGCTTGCCCTTGATGTTGATCCGGGTATCCTCGAGTCACACAGCCCAAGCCTAACGGGCGAGAGGATACTGGAGGGGCCCTGACAGCGCTATGAAGGTGATTGTCCCGGAGTTTGTGCTCTCAACGTTAGCGGACCGAGCTTGTGATCTACTTGACTCCTGTGAGCTTGTCGTGATCGACGCGGAAGGCGCGATCGAGGGAGACCTCGAGGGCGCCGAGGTCGTGATGCTGCCGTGGGCGGTCCCCGACGCGACCGTCGCAAAGGTGCTGGGTCTACCCAGCCTGCGGTGGGTGCACACGGTGTCGGCGGGCATCGATCACGCATTGGAAGCCCTTCCATCGGATCAAGAGGTCGTGATCACCAATGCCAGCGGTATCTTCGACGTTCCGATCGCCGAGATGGTGATTGCCTATATGCTCACGATCGCAAAGCGTATACCCGACTTCTTGGACCACCAGCGGAACCGCGTATGGCGCTTGTTGCGGCTGCGGGAGCTCGCTGGGCTGACGGTGGGCATTGTGGGCCTTGGCAACATCGGGTCCGAGATTGCGAAGCGCTGTAAGGCGATGGAGATGCGGGTGTTGGCGACGCGGCGTCATCCAGAGAGAGGGGGAGCCTTCGCGGATGACGTGCTGGCACCTGAGCGGCTACGAGATCTCCTCGTGGCGGCACACTTCGTGGTCATCGCGGTCCCGCTGACCGCAGAGACGGAGGGCCTGATCGGGCGTGCGGAGCTACGCATGATGCGACCGGATGCCTGGCTGATCAATATTGCTCGCGGCGCCATCGTGGATGAGGCGGCGCTGATCGAAACCTTGACCCAGGGATGGATTGCCGGCGCCGCACTCGACGTCTTCGAGGAAGAGCCGCTTCCGGAGAGCTCACCTCTGTGGGCTATGTCCAACGTGATGATCACCCCGCATAGCAGCTGGAGCACCCCCTACCTTAAACAGCGCGAGGCTGAGCTCTTCCTCGATAACCTGGAGCGGTTTCTGCAAGATCGGCCCCTGCGCAACGTGATTGATCTTTCCCGGGGATACTGATGGGGAGCTAGCGATGAGAATTGGCATCGATCTTCGCCTCCATGCTTACGCCCCGGGCGGAATCTCACGTTACGCACGCCGGCTGGCACGTGCCTTGGCGGAGCAGTTGGATCCGGGCCAACTCACGTTGCTCTACCATTCCAAGGAGCAGGCCACCTTGTCCCTGCCGGGTGTACGAACCCGGCGCCTCCTCACCCCACCGCACCACCCCTGGGAGAGATGGCTCCTCGGTGCGGAATTGGCGCCTCTGCGGTTGGATGTCGTGCACAGTACGGACTTCATCCCGCCTGCGTGGGGAGCTCGCCGCCTGGTGGTGACGGTGCACGACCTGAACTTCCTGCATTATCCTGACTATCTCACCGCAGAAGCCCGCCGCCATTACAACGATCAGATCGCCTGGGCTGTGGACCGCGCCGATGCTATCATCGTTGACTCCTACGCGACCCAACGCGACCTAGCCGAGTTCCTAGAGGTGGAGCCTGAGCGGGTGACGGTGGCGCACTTGGCTGCCGATGAACGCTTCCACAGTCTGCCTTCCGGCGACGTGGAGGCGGTGCTCAGTCACTTGGGGTTTGAGCCTGGCTATCTGCTCTTTGTCGGCGTGTGGGAGCCGCGCAAGAACTTGCTGGGGCTGCTGGATGCCCTAGCCCTCCTGCGCGACCGCGGCGATGTCCCACCACTTGTCATCGCCGGACGTCCAGGGTGGCTGTATGGCGACATTTACGCCAGAATCCAGGGGCATCAGCTAGAGTCTCTGGTCCATTTTGTCGAGGGGCCCAATGTCGAGGAACTGGTCGCGCTCTACAACGGCGCGCGTCTACTCGTGATGCCGTCATTCTATGAGGGCTTTGGGTTGCCAGCGCTCGAGTCCATGCAGTGCGGCACGCCCGTTGTCGTCGCTGACCGGGCTAGCCTGCCCGAGGTCGTCGGTGGCGCGGGGCTGCTCGTGGACCCGGAGGCCCCTGAGTCAATTGCCGAGGCCTGCTGGCGCCTTATCACGGACGATGACCTCTGGAAGCGCCGGAGCGAGGCGGGGCTGCGTCAGGCGCAACGCTTCAACTGGGAGGAGACTGCAAGGCAGACGCTCAGTGCCTATCGCGCGGCGATGGATCGATAGTGCCCGCGAGTGGGTTCTTTTGGATCGGAGAAGTCTTCAGGGGCTAACTGCCGCGTGACGAAATCTCGGGTTCCTTCAGAGAGAAGGTCGCAAGTGGCGTGTAGACCGCGCCCGTAGGCTTGAGTTCACTCTTGAAGAAGATGAGCTTGGTCACAGGCACCGTGCCCAGCGTGCCAATGTCCATGCTGGCGATCGTCCTTCCCAGAGCTCGGACGTCATCCTGGTCGGCGCCCCGCCGGACGCGTCCCAAAGTCAGATGTGGCGAGAACCGTCGACGCTCTCGTTGAAATCCTAAGCTTTCCATCGCCTCATTGACCGCCTCGTGCAGGAGTGGCAGCCAGGATGTAGGATCCTCCACCCCAACCCAGATGACGCGGGGACGATTGGTGTTGGGAAAGGCGTCCAGCTCGGCGGCACGAAACTCAAAGGGCGGCACGTTGCGGGCGACGACACTCAGGGCTTCCTCTACGGGTGCGACGCGATCCGTGAGGATGTCGCCAAGGAAGTGAAGCGTCAAGTGGATACAAGCTGGATCCACCCAGCGCACCACCCGGTGAGGCATGGCGCGTTTCAGCTTTTCTTCAACTGCGCCGATCTTGAGCATCACCTCCTGAGAAAGGGGGACGGCGATGAACGCTCGAATCGTCTCAAGATCGGCCATCATACTCCTTTGTGTTACTAGACGCGGTCTAAGCGACTGTGACGGGGTCTGGCTGAAGTGGCGCTCGCCACGCTAGGGGGTTGTCGCCGGCTCAGTCCCGTAGTTTGGCAATGGCGCAGCATACAGCTGATTCTTGGCGATCAAATAGAGGACGTTGAGGTCTTCATTGATGGCAAGGGCCTCAACCTGCTCCAACTCACCTTTGCGGAACCGGTATTGTCGTACGAAGTCACCGCGCTTATTGACGACAACAATGCGCTCGCGCTGTGTGTCGACCAAGTACACGTTACCGACGTCCGGATCCCTTTCGATAGCCATCACGATGGGGGAGAAATCGCCCTCGGGCAAGTCATCGATTTCAAAGGAGTAATCGTAGCTTCCGGCGAAATAGGTTCGGATCGTGCCATCCCCCATCAGAAGATAGACGCGACCATCGATGGCCATCTCCTGAGCCAGATGAAGGTCGGGCGCGGCACCTTCAGCAAAGTAGAGACGCGGGGTCTCATAGATGCCGTTGACCGGCTCGTAGAGCAGGATCTGGTTCATCTGTCGCTGGATGAGGTAGGCCTTCTCACCAAACGTCTCCATCACCGTGACACTGCCCGGCTTCAAATCCCCCTCGATACGCTGCGCTGTGATGCTGCCGGGTCCCAGCGCCGGCTCGTAGATGAAGAGAGTGCCGCCCTCGCTGTAAATGAAGACCGCGCCGTCAAGATAGCTGCCCCCGGGCGGCACCCAGGCGATGTCCACGAGATGATTCGCGACCTCGCCCAGATACTCTTCCCCGCGCTGCAGGATCACGACAGGGCTCTCACTTGAGGCTGAGAGCGGGTCCTCACCGAGGGGGAGGGCCAAGACGGCATCCGTGGCGGTGTTGAGAATATAGATCCAGCCATCGGTTACCAGGATTCGCCGTGGTATGGGCGCCGTCCCTAGATCCAGCAAGGGCAGCATCTGCAGGAGGGTTGTGCCCTCGTGAATATCGACGGCCTGTTGGGCCTCGGCTCTGATCTCCTCCGCCTCCGTGTTCTCCGGATCCAGCCGCGTGATCTGCGTCGCCAGGGTCAGGACATCGGACCAGATGTCGGGATCGTCGGCTTGCTCCCGGTAGGCGCGGGCTCTGAGATCCTGGAGCTCGGTCATCAGCTCCTCCGCCTTAGCCGGCCCGCCGAATTGCAGGTACTTCGTGAGCGTGACCAGGGTCACGATCAGCAACAGGCCAAGGGCTATGCCGCCCAGGAGCGACGGACGCTCTTTGGGCGCTGTCCGCGAGGGTTTGCTTGTGCTTGCGACGGTTCCGGGGAGCAGGGTGCGGAGCGCCTGCCGCAGCCGGGCCCTTTCACTCGTCGTAGCTGCCGTTTTCTGCTGTTGCTTTCGCTCCTCTCGAATAGCTTGTCGCCGCTCCCACCACTGGCCTGCGGCTGCCATCCACGAGCGTATAGGAATCTTAGGTAGTTTACGCTTGGCTCGCGCGGTCTGCTTGGGTGCCGTCTCCTCGCTGCTGATGGACGGTGAGTCCTCAGGAGGTCGCGATGTCCCGTGTGGGCGCAATATGGCTGCGCGCGAGGCCTCAGCCGGCTCTTCCTCCGCCGCGATGGCAGACGGGGCCTGGGTTGCGGAAGAAGCCTCGGTCTCCTTCGTCGACGCTGCTTCATCTGATGCTTCTTCCCGCGGGTCTTCTCGCAAGGTCTTGACCTGCGAGGGCGTAATCGGTCTGAGCATCGCCGGTTTCTCGGCTGGTTCCGGCTCCTCTGTCACGACGGGGGCTCCCCGCCCCACGGGATGCGAATGAGCCCAAGGCGCGGGTTTGGGGACGGGCGAAGCCTCGGCCCGCATCAAGACAACGCTGCCCGAGATTTTCCGGCCTCCGAACTCCCGGACCAACTGCGATGAGATCAGATTCAGCTTCGAGAGCCCTAGTACGTGCTGCCAGGCCTCCCGTGCCTGTGCTTCCGCGATCTGCGTGGTCGCTAGACAGGCGACACTCCCCGGTCGCATCACCGTGTAGCCAATATGGGTGACGGGGGGCAGCGTCCCGCCCAGCGGGATCAGAAGTCGATCCCGTTTAGGGAAGATCTCGAACGCAGGCTCACCGAGATACTGCTCGTCCGACGTAGGAGGATGGACAATATAAGCATAGGCTGCGCCAACCTGTCCAAGAAAGACCTCATCATCTGAGAAAACGGCACAGGTGATGCTCCCAGAGCATTTATCACCACTCGTCGCCTCTTGGTTGAAGTCGACCAGGTGGCGGTTGGCCGCAGACAGGGCGCGTCGAAGGCGAGCGACAATACTGCCTGAAGAGGCCCAGTAAGCTTTGACCACAAGACTGCGGATCTCGCGGCTACGATAGGGCAAGGGCGGCGTCAGATCGACGAGGACGGCGATCTGGTTGCCGGCATCCGTCAGCACGTTGGGCTGAGCCGCAGCCAGCGTCGCTTCAGGCGAAGGATGCCGGCTGCGCGCACCTTCCTTAAATCGCAGGATCTCGGTTTGGTATTCCATGGCTTACCAGTCTGGCCTAAGTGTACGGTCCCCACCTTTTCCTGTCAAGGATCAGGACTGGGGCAGAAGGGGACGACCAAGACTCACTGCTCTCGCCGTAGTATCTCGTCTAGGGCGCCGAAATCAGCCCGCGATGTGAGGTCGAGGGAGAGTGGGGTGACGGATACCTCTTTGGCATTGTGCAGACACCAGATGTCCGATCCGATCTCCGCTTCCTCCGGGTTGTCCATGACCCGGTAACCCGCCCGATCGCTCTCCTCTGATGACGAAGGCAAGGGCACGAAGTAGCGGCGACGAGAGAGGTGCGTCAACTGCCAGCGTGTCTGGGGCATGGCGTCGCGAGGGAGGTTGATCGACAGTACATCGGCATCAAAGGGTAACGGGCGCTCGAGGAGCTTCGCCGCAAACCGGCGGGTGAAGGCCTTGGCCGCTGCGTAGTCCTCGGATTCGTCTCCGGCGAGATGGTTCTCTACAGGCATCTCCAGAGAGACGGCGAGCGCTGGGATTCCGAAGGCGGCTGCCTCCAGGGCTGCGCCGATGGTGCCGGAGATGGTGACCTCGGTCGAGACGTTCTCGCCGAAGTTGACCCCTGCTACAACGAGCGCAGGACGGCGCGACGCCAGCTGCATCACCGCGTGGATGACGCAGAGCGCGGGCGAGGCATCGATAGCGTACGCAGGGACGTACCCTTGATCGGGCAGCGACCACGAGGCCTCTGTGACCTCTCCGGATACTGTACGGGGCATAGAGCGTCCGGCGCCCGACCATTGTCGGTCAGGTGCCACGATCAATAGATCCCCGAGGGGCCTGAGGGCCTCCGCCGCAGCGCGTAAGCCGGCTGAGCGGATGCCATCGTCGTTTGTGACTAGAATAAGCGGGGGCTGCAAGCTCTACCTCCGTCCTCTCGTGTCTGTGCCGTCTCTTAGGTCGGGCACAAAGATAACATACAACAGCCACGGGGCAAGCAATAAGAAAACCGATCGTGTCCGCGAGACACGATCGGTCGAATCCACCTCAATTGACGAGGAGGGACGGGTAGGAACCTACGCTTAACGGGAGTAGTACCCGACTACGAGCTCCTCCTCAATAACCTCCGCGACCTCGTCCCGGGCTGGGGCTCTCAGGACCCGACCTTCAGCACCCTCCTGCGCCAACCATGCGGGCACAGGTGCCCCGCTCTCCAACAGATCCACGATATCTGGGATCTGTCGCGCGGTAGACGATAGCGCGATCCTCTGATCGGGTTCCACCAGATAGGAGGGGATGTTCACCCGTGCGCCGTCCACACGGATGTGTCCATGCGTGACCAGTTGTCGGGCCTGCGGTCGCGTGCGCGCCCAACCCAGCCTGTAGACAACGTTGTCCAGCCGCCTCTCAAGCAGCTTGAGCAGGGCCGGACCGGTGAGGTCGTCTGTGCGCTGGGCCAGCTTGTAGAAACGGCGGAACTGCCGCTCTCGCAACCCATAGATGCGCTTCACCTTCTGCTTCTCTCGCAGTTGGCGATCGTAGTCGCTCTGACGCCGCCGGCGGTAGGCCGCTGTACGCCCATGCTCTCCGGGCGGCTGATTAAGCCGGCGCTCAAGGCTTGCCCCCCCGTTTCCGAAGAGGTCAACGCCCTCTCGCCGCGATAGTTTGTTTCTTGGACCCGTGTAGCGTCCCATACTTGATGCCCGCTCCTTAGTTTTTCTGTCTCAATTCTTGCTCATGTCGGCAAGTATACCAGAGGATGGGGTATTTTCAAGATAGCTATATGATTAATAGCGCGAGGAGGGAGAAACACTCAGCGACCCGGTGCATCACATACCGGGTCGCTGTCAAATCCGTATCGAGCGATGTCAGCTCTCTGCTTGCTCGCGGGCCGGGTTCAGTCGTTGACTGCTCATCAAATCCTCGGAGAGCGCTGCGACGAACATCAGCGAAGAGAGCCGGTTGATGTAGGCGAGGTTGGCGTCTCCGATGGGAGGTTCAAGCTCGGCTAGGGTGACGAGGCGCCGTTCAGCTCGTCGAACCACAGTGCGTGCCAGGTGGCATGCCGCGCCCGATGTGGACTCACCCGGCAGGACAAAGCCCTTGAGTGCAGGAAGATCGGCCTCGAGTTCCGCGATGACGCCCTCTAGCCAGTCAACGTCACCCTGCGAGAGTCCGGGGTATTCCTTTCGTGCCTCCGGCACAGCCGAAAGGTGCGATGCCAAGCGGTAGATGTGTCGCTGGACGAGGGTCAGCGCTTCTGTCAAGGCGTTGGACTGTGTGAGTGACCGGGCCAACCCGATAGCGGACGTCGCTTCATCCAGCGTGCCCACGGCCTCGACGAGCGCACTGCTCTTCGATATCCGTTCCGCGCCTTTCAGGCGGGAGGTGTCCCCCCGATCTCCCCTTCCTGTGTAGAAACCAGAGTCACTCACTGAAGTGCACTAAGGCTCGACGGCTAGAATCTGTCCGCGCCGATCAGTTCTACGTAGTTGGCGCGCTCGAAGGCTGCGGGATTGGGCGTCTCTTTGTGGCTCAGGATTCCCTTGATCTGTGAGACGGACTCGTACTCGTGGCCTTCGAGCCACATGTCCAGTCCCCGTACCAGATTCTCGAGCTCCTGGACTCCCTCCTTGAGGAGCACAGAGCAGACGTTGGCGATATCCGCCCCTGCCATCAACGCTTTCACGACATCCTCTGGGGTGTGCACGCCGGTCGTCAGAGCTAGCGAAGCGTCGACCTGACCATAGAGAATGCCGATCCAGCGTAGGGGCAAGCGCATCTCCTCGGACGTGCTCAGCACCAAGTTACGCTTGGAGGTCAGGGCCTCGATGTCCAGCTCTGGCTGATAGAAGCGATTGAATAGCACAAGCCCGTCGGCCCCGCTGCGGCTTAGGACCGTGGTAATGTGAGGGATCGAGCTGAAGAAGGGGCTGAGCTTCATAGCGACAGGAATGGAGACCTCTTCCGCCACGTTCCGAAGGACGTTGAAGTAGAGCGCCTCTACCTGCCCCCCCGTCAAGCGGTGAGAGGTAGGGATGTAGTAGACGTTGAGTTCGATGGCATCGGCCCCAGCTTGTTCGAAGTCGTTGGCATAGCGGTGCCACCCGCCCTCGCTGTACCCATTCAGGCTCGCAATGATAGGGACGTCTACTGCTTCCTTCGCTGCTCGAATGAGATCCAGGTATTCCATCTCGTCACGCCGGAAGACCTCGGGTTCGGGGAAGAAATCGGTCATCTCCGCGTATCGGTTCTGTTGATCCATCAGGATATCGTCGAGGAGCATGGCCTTTTGGTCGATCTGTTCCTCGAAGAGTGAGTAGAGAGTGATGGCCCCGGCCCCGGCATCCTCCATCTTCTTGATATTGTCCAGATCTCGAGATAGCGGAGACGCAGACGGCACTACAGGATTCTTAAGGGACAAGCCCATATAGGTCGTTGATAGATCGCTCATCGTTCCCTCCTCAATCGGTAGTTACCCTGTTTTTAAGATAGTCCATCTCTTCAAAAACCACAAGTTGCCGGGGATGCATTCTGTTTCAGGGGCGAGCTGTCATCCTGAACGCAATGCAGGATCTCTCGGGTGTCGTTGACTCTCTTTCGTAACCTGTGATAATCCCGCTTACTATGAAGACCTGGCGATTTGGGATTCTGATGCTATCGTTGTTGCTGGCTGGATGCGGCGCGGTCGACTTCCCGCTAGGCCCTTTTGGCGCGACGCCGACACCGACGCAGACGTTGACCCCCACGCCGACGCCGACTCAGACCCCCACCCCGACCCCTTCTCCTACACCCACGCCAACACCGGTCCCCTCCGAGGTCCTGGCGATGGCGGATCACGCGCGGTTCATCGGTGATTGGGAGACCGCCTCTCAGCTCTACGGGCGCCTGCGTACCATGCCAGGGGTGACGGCTGACGACAGGGCACAGTCGGTTTTGGGTCAAGCACAGGCGCTTCTGTCCGACGAAGCCTACACCAAGACGGTCGAACTCTTGTCCTCCTTTGTCGCCGAGCTGTCCGCGACGGAGGCCGTCACGGAGGCGCAGCCCACGACGTTGACGGGCGCGCACCTCCTGCTCGCGGATGCCCTCTTGGCTTCGGATCAGCCCATTGCGGCTACCGAGCACTACAGCCAGGTGCTGGAGCTAGCGCCGCTGGTCTCCCCTTACGCATACGAATGGCTTGGCGATGCGTTCCACGCAAGTGGGGTCTATACGGCGGCTGTCAAGGCCTATACCGCAGCGATCACGGAGGTCGAGGCGACGAGCCAGAAGGCGTGGTTGTACGAGAAGGTCGCTCTCTCTCTGGCGAGCAATGGCGACTACACAGGTGCGGTGGCAGCCTATGACGCCATCTTGGCCATTGCGCAGTACCCAGAGTACCGGGCTGGGATCATGAGCCAGGCTGCCGAAGCCGCACTCGTTTCCGGCGAGGTCCAAGAGGCCTATGACCGTATGCTAGAGCTCGTGATCGCCTATCCGGAAGACGAAAGAGCGCATAACGCGCTCGTCACCCTGGTAGAGGCCGGTGTGCCCGTCGATGACGGGTTGCGCGGGCTGGTGGACTATTATGCAGAGGCCTATGGCCCCGCCGTGCAGGCCTTCTACCGGCAGATTCAGGACGATCCAGCTCATACAGGCGAGCCGCATTACTACGCAGGTCTTTCTTTCCTGAAAGCTGGCAGTTTGGACTTAGCCCTAGACGAGTTTGAGCTCATCATCGAGACACACCCAGGAGATCCCTACATTCCCGATGCGTGGATGGGCATTGCGGCGGTTAGGATGGCGCAGGGGAATGCCGAAACGGCCCTGGAGGCCTACTCCACCGGCATCGAGCTCTATCCTGAGCGACCGGAGATCCCTGAAGTCGTCCTGGATACCGTGGAGCTCTTTACAGACCATGACGACTTTGCGACCGCGGCACAGATTCTCGTCGATCTTGCAACACGCTACCCGGATGATGAGCGCGCGCCCGAGACCCGCTTCCGCGCCGGGCTGCTGCGGTATCGCGCCGGCGACATCGTCGGTGCCCAGGCCGACTGGCAGGCCCTGACCGCTTGGTATCCATACGCAGAGGCTACACAGGCAGCCTGGTATTGGCTTGGCAAGACCTACGCGATGGGGGAGGACGACGTTCCTACCCCTACTCCGGCCCCCGACGACTTAGGGGTGGGGACGGTGCTGAGCTCCACAGAGGCCTTCAGCCAGGCTGTGAGCTTGGATCCATGGGGGTTCTATGGGCTGCAGGCTGCTGACCGGCTTGCGGAACGGAGCCCATTTGAGGCTTATGCCGAACCCTTGAATTCCTGTAACAGCACTGAGGCCCGACAGGAGGCGGAGTCGTGGCTGGCGACGTGGCTGCAGCTCGATTCCACGACCGTGGTGGGTGACCTACCCGCGTCCTTGCTGAACGATGAGCGCCTCCGACGAGGTACGCTGTTGTTGCAGCTTGGTCACTTCGAGGATGGACGCTCCGAGTTGGAGCAACTGCGTATTGCCACCGCCGATGACCCTTTGATCCAGTACCGGCTGGCGCTCTACTTCCGTGAGATTGGACTCTACAGATCCTCGATCATCGCGGCTGCCACGGTCTGGCAGCATGCCCCTATTGAGGACTTCGCGAGGCTTCCTCGCTTCATCGGTTGCCTTGCATATCCCACGTACTATGCCGAGCTGGTGGCGCGGGAAGCCGCCGCTCACGAGCTTTCGCCGCTCTTTATCTATGCCCTTCTGCGTCAGGAGAGCCTCTTCGAGGGGGACGCTACCTCCTTCGCCGCGGCCCACGGGCTGATGCAGGTGATCCCATCGACCGGTGCGTATATCGCGGAGTCCCTCGGTTGGCCCGCGGACTATCGGACACGCGATCTCTATCGACCTATGGTCAGCGTCAAGTTCGGCATTTGGTACTTGGTGGAGCAGCTGGGGCTTGCGGACGGCAATCTCTTTGTCGCGATGGCGGCTTACAATGGTGGGCCGGGCAATGCTCTGCGGTGGTGGGACGCCGCGAATGGGGATACTGATCTCTTTGTGGAGCTCATCGACTTCACCGAGACGAGGAAGTACATCCGGCTCATCCGAGAGCACTATGCTCACTATCGCTGGCTCTACACCCGCCCGGGTGAGCTTATGGTGCCGGCCCCTACGTTACGCGAATCGAGTTGATCGGGCGTTCCCTGCCGAGATTCATCTGCCGGGAAGGGAAGGCCAGCGCCTCAATGACGCGGGGCTGAGAATGGGACCCGCGACTCTGCGTCGCCAGGCGTGCGGGACGCTGGCCTCCGCGATCACTCCGTGAGCAAGGGGCGCTTGTTCGGCATCCCGGGCCGGCGAGGATACTTCTCAGGGGTCGCAGCAACCTTGTCGATCAAGACAAGATATCGGGTCTCTGTGAGTCCTCTCAGGTCGACGGGCACCAACCGCCGCACCTGGCCACCGAGTTGATTGAGGGCCCATGTGCTGCGCTGCACCTCCACCGGGGCGCTCTCTCCCTTCTGGGCCAGTGCGCGACCGGTGGTGACGCGCACAAATGGCAGTAGATATTCCAGCAGGATCGGTAGGTCGGCGACGGCGCGAGCTAGGGCCCAGTCGTAATGCTCCCTGTGACGAGGATCCCGCCCGAGCTCCTCGGCGCGTCCGTGGATGACGGTGACATCCTGGAGCCCCAGGGTATCCACAACGTGCTCCAGGAAGCGGACCTTTTTGGCTGTGGCCTCGAGCAAGGTCAGTCGTGTGGCTGGACAAAGGATCTTGAGCGGGACGCCGGGAAAGCCCGCGCCTGTCCCTACGTCGATGATCCGCTTCCCCCCGAACCGCTCCTCTGGCTCGAGACCCAAGACGCACGAGAAAGAATCCAGAAAGTGGCGGATTTGAATCCCAACGTCGTCTGTAATGGCGGTCAGGTTAAAGCGCTCGTTCCACGTCACGAGCAACTCTTGGTAAGTGCGCAGAGCTTCAAGGTGTCCCGACTTAAGGGTGATGTTCAACTCCCGAGCTCCGGCTATGAGTTCTCGCACGATTGTGGCCTCGCTTTCGATGACGCGCGCTCTAGGGATCGA
>JBNGDL010000049.1:0-1591 GCA_049975205.1 Anaerolineae bacterium
CCCTCCGTACGGTACTCTTTCTTGACTACGTGCATCGTTGACCTCCTGGTGGGTTCTGGATTGGTTAGGATGCAGTTCCTCTTGACGTACAGACGCTTCCCGCGCTCGGCGCTGCTGCGAAGCAAGCAGGCCTCCTGCAGGCCCGATAACGGGCGCGAAGCACGCCTGAATAGAGTTCTGACATATACTACGGGTGGATGGGCTTTCAGTTGCATGGGCAATGGCCCTGAGGAGCGGACATCTTACTCATCTTGACCGGCTCTCGCGACATACTCGCGGAGGGGTCCTGGATGCTATGCTCTCATTCTAGGTCAGCTCTCTAACCACCTGAGCCCGTCACATTGCCCCAAGCCCGAGCTGTGGTATGCTCACCCCAGGCGAGGCGCACACCGAACCGATAGACGATAGAGGTCGTGCCATAGTTCGACTCTGCCATGGGTTCCGGGGGCGTCAATAGTTTGTCATTAAACGTATCGTGACGTAGGTCTGACGTGGGACTCATATACTGTGGGAGGTCCCTTGTGAAGCGAGTTGTTGCCGTAATCCTTGTCGTTGGTTTCTTGGCTGGCGGTCTGGGTCTCACGGGTCCAGCCCTCCTGGCCCAGACCTGCGACAGTCCAAGCGTCTCGTCCCATCCGCCCCGACCAACCGGTGTTCTCCGCTCTAGCTCTTTCTTCTCGCCGACAACCTTAGGTGCGGTCACTGATGCCCAGGGTGTCGCGCCAAAGGCTGTCCTGATTGTCGGCCCGATCGACGGCGATGATGGCCCTTGGACGACGCAAGAGAAGGTCAACATGGAGCTTGCAGCCGACGTTCTGGTTGCCTACGGCGTCGCGGTCCATCGCTTCTACACCCCCGACAACAGCTGGGAGGAGATCAAGGCGGCAGCCGACGGCGCCCGCTTCCTGCTCTACCGGGGTCACGGCGTTTTCTGGAACGATGTTCCCGACGTCGGTGGCTTTCGGTTGAAGGATCGCTTCGTCGCCCCCAGCGAGATCGCGGAGCTCACCCTTGCCCCTGACGCGATCGTGATGCTCTACGGCTGTTACACAGCCGGCACATCTAGCAGCGACACCGGGGATATCGGCATCACGGAGGCACAGCGTCGGGTGCTGCAGTATTCCACTCCCTTCTTTGAAGCCGGCGCCAGGGCCTACTATGCTAACTGGTTCTACGATGGCTTCGCTGCTCCACTTGAGAACCTCCTCTCAGGGCAGACAGCAGGACAGGCCTACGAGTCCTATCGCGAGTTCGACCCAAACACCGTAGCGCGCGTCGATTCCCCCCTTTATCCCGGTGATGTCTTGTGGCTCGATAAGGACTATTGGGACGGTTTTTGGAAATACGACAATGCCTTTGTCGGCTCGCCGGATCTGAGTCTGCGGGAGTCTGCCTTGGGCGGGATTCCCGACCGCCTCTCCTTTGTTTACAGTATCGAAGAAGGGCAGTGGTTGATGGATTCCTATACCGTGACCCCGCAGAACGTGGGGTCTGCCCTTCCCCTGCCGTGGACGGTCATTGCGGATACGTCCGCCGTCGATCTCTCGGCGACCCAGGGAACGACGCCCCTGGACACCTTCTCCGTCACTCC
>JBNGDL010000049.1:1691-9965 GCA_049975205.1 Anaerolineae bacterium
GTGAGCTGTGTAGGGTGTGTCGGTGGTCAAGGGAACAATGTCGAGGTGCATTTTGTGCTGGTGAATGCACCAGACGACATCGGGAGCTATGGTTCTGTGTCATACACTATCCAACTGCCCGATGGATCTACTGTCGGAGGGACGGCCCCTTTTGACAAACACACGGGCAATGCGATTCACTACACGGATCATATCAGTGGTGTGAACGGAACCTATACGTTGATCAGTGCAAGCGTGACTGTTGATGGTGTGACTTACAATCTGGCTAATCCCGGATCTAGTTACAACATCCAGTGTTCGCCCTGTGATGAGCCGACACCGACGCCGACGAATACGCCGGAGCCGACACCGACCAACACGCCAGAGCCAACACCAACGAACACACCGGAGCCGACGCCGACGAACACGCCTACCGCAACACCCACCGCGACGCCGACGGGTACGCCGGAGCCGACACCGACGAACACGCCCACGCCTACCGCGACACCGGATGTGCCACCGGAGGGTCCAACCGCGACGCCAACGCCTGATCCGACGGAGACCCCGACACCGGATCCGACCGCGACACCGACGAACACGCCGGAGCCGACCGCGACAGCAACGCCTGATACTCCGTCGGAGGGACCAACCGCGACACCGAATCCGACGGAGCCTAGCCCGACGGCGACGTCCGAGCCTGAGGAGACGCCTCAGCCGCCGACGATCTTGCCCGAGACCGGGAGCCAACTGGTGACGTTCGACTTCGGTCCGCGAAGCTTGGTGCTCTTTCTGATGGGCACAATCTCTCTCGCAGCGGGGGTTCTGATCAAGCGAGAGTAGGTTAACCTAGCCGGAAACGAGGGTTATACCTAAGAGAGGAGGCCACCTGGCCTCCTCTCTCTACATATCCACGCTTCAGGGCTCTGCAACCCTGTCCGGAACGTTACCTCTGCCCCGATTCGTCAGAGGCCAAATCGACGCTTCACCTCTGCCACTGTTTCCTCGACACGCTGCCGGATGCGTGCGCGGACTTCCTCATCCAACTGTGGAGATGCCTCGTCGTGGAGCCACCGTCCCCCGTACTGCTCTCTGTAGGCGGTCGGCAAGGCGCCATCGAGCGTCTGCTCTGACATCACCCCAAAGGCCAGGCTCCACGAGCGCGGCACGACGTCGAGGTTGTAGCCGCCCCCACCGCAGGCCAGCCACCGGCCCGGCGTCAGGGCTGCCAATTCCCTGAATAGCGCCTCGTGGCCGTGGGTCGTCAGGAAAAGGTGGGTGATAGGATCCCTAAAGTGGGTATCGACGCCCAGTTGTGTAACCAGGACGTCAGGCGCGAAGCGCTTGATCAACGGCGGCACGATCTCCCGGAAGGCCCAGAGATAGAGCTCGTCATCCGTCTTGGGGCGTAAGGGGACGTTCACACTGTAGCCCTTCCCTCTTCCAGTGCCCGTTTCGTCGGCGAACCCGGAGCCTGGAAAAAGCGTGTGGCCGTCCTGGTGCAACGAGATGGTCAGCACCCGGTCCGTGTCGTAGAAGGCGTGCTGGACGCCATCACCGTGATGCGCGTCAATGTCCACATAGGCCACGCGGTTGCCCTGTTCTACCAGCCAACGGATGGCGACCGCGACATCGTTGAAGATGCAGAAGCCCGAGGCCTGGGCGGGATGGGCATGATGTAGCCCTCCGCTGAAGTTGAAGGCGACATCACACGCGCCGTCTAGCAGCATCTCGGCGCCCGTGATACCACCGCCGGTCTTCAGCCGGGAGCTCTCATACATGCCCTGGAAGACGGGGTTGTCCCCGGGACCAAAGCCGTAGAGATGTGCCGGAATCGACCTGTCACCCTCGCTCAGGCGCCGCACGGCATCGATGTATTCGGGCGTGTGGAAGAGGGCCAACTCCTCGATCGTCGCGGGACGCGGCTCCACCACCTGGACGTTGGTACGATCAAAGGCGCCATAGGCCTCCAGGAGTGCCACCGTGCGGGCTAGTCGCTCTGGCTTCAACGGATGGGTGCCTCCGAACCCGTGTTTCCAGAGATCTGGGGATGAGATGAAGCTCGCACGCCGCCGGGAGTCTTCGTCCATACTGACCTCCTGTTGTGATTTGCCCTCATGACGATGATATCCCGCCGGTTGAAAAGGGCAATCGTCACTTGATACCGAGCGCGATTTCGTGCTTAATGGGAGTGAGAATCTGTCTAAGTCAGGAGGACGGCTAGATGACGAGATTATATGAAACGGTACTGACGCAGTTCGACAAGGCAGCGGATCTCATGGAGCTGGATCCGGAGATCCGCAAGATCCTGTCGAGCACGACGAACGAGATTGTCGTGAACTTTCCTGTGGTGATGGACGATGGGTGTGTTCAGATGTTCACTGGCTATCGGGTACAGCATAACAACGTGCTGGGCCCCTACAAGGGCGGACTCCGGTTCCACCCTCAGGTCGATATTGATGAGGTCCGGGCGCTGGCGGCGTGGATGACGTGGAAGACCGCTATCGCCGGTATCCCGTACGGCGGTGCAAAGGGCGGCATCCAGATAAAACCCTGGGAATATAGCCAGAAGGAACTCGAGGCCATCACCCGTCGCTTCACCTTCGCGTTGGGGAGCAATATCGGGCCTGAGTACGACATTCCTGCGCCGGACGTGAACACTAATCCCCAGATCATGGCCTGGATCTTGGACACTTATCTGCAGATGATGCCGCCGCTGGAGCGGAACCGCTCCGTTCACGTCGTCACGGGCAAACCGGTCGAGTCCGGCGGCAGTGTGGGGCGCGACAAGGCAACGGGCCAGGGCCTGGTCTATGTCTTGACGTCGTGGGCCAAGGACTACGGATTTGTGCTGGACGGCGCGACCTACATCATCCAGGGATTTGGCAACGTTGGCTCGTGGGCAGCCCGCTTGCTCAAGCCCTTCGGCGCGGTGTTGATCGGGGTGGAGGACCACTCCGGGGCATTGCTGAACCCCGCGGGGATCGATCCCGATGACCTAGCGCAATACGTGGCGGAGGAGGGTCGGATCCAGGGTTACGCGGAGGGCACGCCGGTGGATCATAAGACTTTCCTCAGCACCGAGGTAGATTTCTTCATCCCGGCTGCGCTGGAGAATCAGATCACCGTCGAGACGGCGCCGTGGCTGAAAGTCAAGCTGGTTGTCGAGGGGGCTAACGGCCCTACCGATATCGAGGGCGATCGCATCCTGCAGGAGAAGGGCATCCAAGTGCTGCCGGACGTGCTGGCCAATGCCGGCGGTGTGATCGTGAGCTATTTCGAGTGGCTCCAGAACAAGCGCAGTGAGTTCTGGGATCTAGACGAGGTCGATGCCAAGTTGCGCAAGCAGATCCTGGGCGCCTACCGCCGCGTGCGCGATACCGCTGAGCGTTACGGGTGTGATTGGCGGACGGCGGCCTACGTCGTCGCTTTGGCTAGGTTGGAGAGAGTCTACAAGGAGCGGGGCATCTTCCCGTAAAGTTGGCGGTAAAGCGCCTTTTGTGTTCAGCGCATAGGCAGGCGCATCATCGTTCCGAGCGCTCGCAGGATTTCCACGGGCGCTCGGAGCTTGTCTCTGATTGCAGTGAGGAGATACCTCTCGGTCGTAACTTTATCGCTACGTGGGGACGAGAGGGATCACCCGATTTCCCACCACGCTCATTGCCGCGCCATCGCGACGGATTTCCCCTTCGACCACGATAAAGCGGGTCATGACCGCTCGGCGGTAGGTCTCGACCACCTCGGGCTGAAGCATCACGTTAATGATGCCGCGGTCATCCTCAACGGCGAGAAAGGCGATGCCGCCGGCGGTCGGCGGTTGCTGCCGCGCGACGACGACCCCGCCGATGCGGATTTGGGTGCCATTGGGCCATTTGGGCAGCTCGCTGCTGAGCGTGGTCCCCATCTGGCGTAGCTGTCGCGCGACGAGGGCCGTGATGTGCGCGCCCGAGGTGGCGCCGGTGTACGTCTGCTCCAACCAGAGGCGCTCGTGGCGGGGGAGGGCGGCGAAGGCGGGCTCCCCCCTGGACGCGAGCCCCAGCGATGGCGCGGCTTTCGCTTCCTGGAGCGCGGCCTGAAGCTCCCAAAGCAGCTGGCGCCGCGGTCGTTTCCATTGGTCTAAGGCACCGGCCATGATCAGCGCCTCCATAGCTCGGCGTCCCAACCCCGTTCGGCGACAGAGGTCCGCCAGGGATTGAAACGGCGTCTGTCGCCGAGCCTCCACGATAGCCTTCCCTGCCTCGGCCCCCAATCCTCGAACCATCTCCAGCCCCAACCGTATTGCGCCTTTTCCCTCCGCTCCCCTCTCCCCTTTCGATGAGTGAAGCCGAAGGGAGAGAGGACCTCCAGGCTGTGCTACCTCCACCGTTGCTCCCACCTCCGATGCATGGATATCTACCGCGCGGATTTCTACCCCGTGACGCCGGGCCTCCGAGACGATCACGTGCGCCGGGTAGAAGCCCATCGGCTGGTGGCGCAGGAGGGCCGCGAAGAATGCAGCAGGGTAGTACCGGCGGAGCCAGGCCGATTGGTAAGTGAGCACGGCAAAGGCGGCGGCGTGGCTCTTCGCAAAGGCGTAGCCGCCGAAGGCCTTGAGTTGGTCGAAGACGCGCTCGGCGACCGGCTCTGGCACGCCCCGAGCGTGGGCGCCCTGTACAAAGCGATCGTGAAAGGCCATGACGGCTTCTTCACCACGCTTGTTGCCCAAGGCCCGCCGCAACTGCTCCCCTTCGCCCGGTGTGAACCCCGCCAGGTCGCGCGCGACCTTGAGCACCTGCTCCTGAAAGACGATTACGCCCAAGGTCTCTGCCAATGCCGGCTTCAGATGTGCGTGGTCGTAGCGGATGGGGGCGCGCCCTTGGCGCCGCTTCAGGTACGGACGGACCATGTCGGCCTGCAAGGGCCCGGGCCGGATCAGCGCGATCTGAATCGCCAGGTCGGCGAAGGACTCCGGCTTGAAGTTGGGGATCAGGTTGGCCTGAGCGCGGCTCTCCACCTGAAAGACACCAATCGTCTCCCCGCGGCATAGCATCGCATAGACCTCCGGGTCGTCGGGCGTCAGCTGATCCAGATCCGGGCGGCGGCCTGTGAGGTGCTCCGTGATGGTGACGGCGTCCTCGATGGCGGATAGCATCCGTAACCCCAACAGGTCCACCTTAACGATCCCCGCCTCCTCCAGCGCGTCCTTGTCCCACTGCACGACGGTGCGATCCGGCATCGTCGCCGGCTCCAGGGGGATCAGGGTGGAGAGGGGCGGTCCGGAGAGGATCATGCCCCCATTGTGGATGCCGAGGTGACGTGGGATGCCCTCCAATTTCGGCGCGAGCCTGAGCAGATGTTGGAAGGGTACGGTGCTCAGGTCCGCTCCAAAGGCCCCGACCATCTCCTTGGCCTCGTGGATGCTCTGGCGATCACGGATGTTCAGGACGCCCGCGAGCCGCTCCACCAGCGCCGGTGGAAAGCCCAGCGCACGCGCCACGTCGCGCACAGCCGACCTAGCCCTGAAGGTGACCAACGTGCAGGCCATAGCGGCGTGATCCCGCCCGTATTTCTCGTAGACGTATTGGATGACCTCTTCCCGCCGGTCGGCGGCAAAGTCAACGTCGATGTCGGGAGGGCGCGGGCGCTCCAGCGAGAGGAACCGCTCGAAGACCAGGTCGATGGCGACGGGGTCGATGGGCGAGATATCGAGCAGGTAGGCGACCAGGGAGTTGGCGGCGCTGCCCCGCCCCTGGCAGCGAATGCCCTGGGCACGTGAGAAGTGCACGATATCGCCCACGATGAGGAAGTAGTTTGCTAGGTCCAGCTGTTGGATGGTGCGCAACTCCTTCTCCAGCAGTGCGTGCGCGCCTTTTGTGTTGTGAGGATAGCGTTCTTTCAGCGCCTGTTCGCAGAGGCGCCGCAGGTAGGCGTCCGGGGTGCTGCCGTCGGGCGTCTCAAACGCCGGTAGGATCTGGTGTCCGCTGGTGAGGAAGGTGGATGCGGAGGCACAGCGCTCGGCTATCTGGGACGTCGTGGCGAGGGCCTCTGGGATATCCTCGAAGCGTTGCGCCATCGCCTCCGGGGAGAGGAAGAGGTATTCATCGTTGGGACGTAACTGCTCGCCGGCCTGATCTAGTGTCGTGTGCAGCCGGATGCAGGTCAGGACGTCGTGGATCTCGCGCTGTGCGGGCTCCAGGTAATGGACGTCCCCCGTGGCGACGATACCGAGGCCCAGCTCCATTGCCAAGGCTCGCAGATCCCGGACCAGCCTGGCCTCACCGGGATGGTAGTGGCGTTGCAGCTCGATGAAGAAGTGGTCCGACCCGAAGAGCTTGGCGTAGTGGCGGGCAGCCTCAAGGGCCTGCCGGGAACCTCCGGCGATCAGCGGTCGGGCGACCACGCCGTTGCGGCAGCCGGAGAGCGCGATCAGCCCATCGTGGTAGTCGACGAGCCATGCTGGATCCAGCCGCGCGCTTCCTTTGGGTTCGTCCTGATGGGCCAGCGTGATGAGCCGGGAGAGGTTTGTGTACCCTTCTGAGGTCTCGGCCAGCAGAAGCAGATGAGACTGGTCCACGAGGGTTAGCTCGGCGCCCAGGATCGGCTTGATCCCGGCGGCCTCGGCAGCGCGGACGAAGGGCACGGCGCCGTAGAGCCCATCGTGGTCGGTGAGCGCCAGCGCCGGCATACCGACCTCGGCGGCGCGCGCGACCAGATCCCCTGGGAACGCGACGCCGTCCAGGAGGCTGTGGCTCGAGTGCGCGTGAAGCTCGACGTAGGCTGAGGTCGTCACAGCTTCCTCCGTTCCAGCCACCAGCTCCCGGTGCGCAGATCCTGGTAGATCAGGTGCACGGCGCCTGTGGCGTCTTCCAGGCGATAGTAGTTGCGCTCCACGGGCTGAGCCCACCAGAAGCGGCGCTCGCGCCAGTGCTCATAGATCCGGCGAATCCGAGTGATCCGGCGCGACCCGGCGTTGGGTGAAAGGTCCCTGCCATCCCCCCAGCTGAGCATAACGGGGAGCCCATTCGGCCCAAACGTGACCTCGATTTCTCGCGGGTGAGGGGGACTGATCAGCGATGCGACCATCACGATCAGCTCTCCGAAACGAGCGCGCAGGCGGCGGAGGGCCTCTTGGAGGCGTTGCCAGCGCTGATCCCCGGAGGCGGAGAAGAGGGCTAACTGCGTCGCGCCTAGATGGACGGGTCGCAGGGGGTAGATGATGACCTCCAGGGCCTCGACTGGGTGCGCCAGCGGCAGGCGGTTGAGTAGAAACTGGATGCGGCGCACGAGGCGACCCCCGTCTGCGGTGGGTGGCTCGACGGAGGTGCCGGTAGCGTGCGTCTGGTCGGTTGAGTCCAGGACCTCAATGCGCACCCCTTGGGCCTGATAGCCCTGCTCGTCCAGAGTTTGGGCCAGCGCAGCTCCCATCTTTTTCCCGCCCGCAAGCAAGGTACGGCGATCCCGCGTCTCCGGCTCAAAGACCATCTGGTGGCGTAGCTCAAGCGGCGGTGCGTCGGGATGGACGGGGCGGGGATCCGCGCCGGCAGCCAGGTCGTGGAGGAAGCCGGCCTGAGCCCCAAACTGCCGGATCAGAGCAGTTCTGGGCAGGGCTGCCAGGTCTCCCAGGGTGTGCACGCCCAAGAGCGCCAGCCGTCGCAGGATCTCTGCCTCGGCGGGCAGGACGCTCAAGGGCAGCGGCGCCAGAAAGCTCCGCCCTCGACGCGGCGGGACGATCACGGCGTGATTGCGGCGTGCCGCGGACGCGGCCTGCTCCGCGGTGAAACGCTCCTCGGCCAAGCCCACCTGTAGATCGAGATCGACGGCTTCTCGGACCCTCTCGATCAAGGTGTCGATGAGCGCTGCATCCCCGTCAAAGCGACGGGCCAGGTGCCCGACCATCAGAAAGAACGCGCCGAGCCCGGCGGTCTCCACCCGATCGGTAAACTGGCGCAGCGCGGCATCGAGCTGCGTTTGGACGTCCTGGTAGGCGGCGTGGTCTGCGGGGATAAAGTGGGCCTCGGGACAGCGCAAGGCTGCCCGAGCCAGGAGCATCCCAGGGGCGATGCCGGCCTCCTCGGCCTTGGGGCAGCAGTCGAGCACGATGCTGGGATCCCAGGGGCGCCCGCCGACGACCAGCCCGTAGGAGAGGAGAGCCGGTTTCAACCTCCGCTGCTCCACCTGCACCGGCAGGTGGGGGATGAAGAGATAGACGAGTTTCATAGCCCTGTAAATAGAACAAACGTCCTATTCTCATGGTAGCAACCCGCAAAACCCCAATCAAGGCTCCAACATGCGGAGGAGGTCCAACCTTGGACGCAAACC
>JBNGDL010000049.1:9975-23278 GCA_049975205.1 Anaerolineae bacterium
TGTCCTACCCTCATAATAACAACGCGATTTGTCTGAATCAAGGCTTTAACTCACAGGTGCAGCTTGACGACCTTGGTCACGCCGACTTCCTCGCGCTTCCTGATGATCTTGGCCTCACGAACGGCGCCAGGCTGAAGGTGCGCAGTGGTACTGTGCAGTTCAAGGACGTGACCTTCTCCTATGGTGATCAGCCAATACTCAAGAACCTGAATCTCACCCTTGAGGGCGGTCGGACGACAGCCCTCGTCGGGATCAGTGGCGCCGGCAAGTCGACGCTGGTACGACTGCTGCTCCATCTCGTGAAGCCGAGCCGGGGGCAGGTGTTAGTAGACGGTCAGGACCTCGCCGGCATCTACCTTCCCGACTACTACCGGCAGATCGCCTATATTTCCCAGGAGCCGCCGGTCTTCGATGGCACGATTCGGGAGAACCTAGTTTTTGATGAGATGGTTGACGAGGCTATCTTGCTGAGCGCGATTGAGAGAGCGCAGCTCACCCCGTTGATCTCCCGATTACCCGCGGGTTTGGATACCGTGGTAGGGGAGTGCGGCATCAAGGTGTCCGGCGGCGAGCGCCAACGGCTGGCCTTTGCACGACTCCTGGTACAGCAGCCCCACATCGTGGTGATGGACGAACCTACATCATCGCTCGACAGCATTACGGAGGCCGCTGTGAGCCAGAATCTGCGCGATTTCCTCACCGGTCGGACCGTCATCATCATTGCTCATCGGCTCCAGACAGTCCAGAATGCCGATCGCATTCTGGTCCTCCATGAAGGAGAGATCGTGCAGGACGGCGATTTTGCTTCGCTCGTCGAGGTTCAGGGTTCGTTCAGAGAGATGTGGGAGCAGCAGTCGAACTAGTGCTGCATCCAGATGCTCGGCGCATTGATCGTCTCCTCCTATCAAGTACAATGGGGCTGCTGTCCGTCGTTGACCCTCGCCGAGGGCCTCTGAGCCGATCCTAGCTAAATGGGGTGCTCCTGTATGCCGACGATCAAAGATGTCGCCAAAAGGGCTGGCGTTGCGCCCATCACAGCCTCGCGCGTGATCAACGACTCGGGCTATGTCAGTGAGGAGACGCGGCGACGGGTGGAGGCGGCGATTGAGGAGCTGGGCTACGTCCCCAACCGGGTAGCGCGGAGCTTGCGCTCGAAACAGACCCACACCCTGGCCCTGGTGCTGACCGACATCACCAATCCCTTCTGGACCACGGTGGCCCGGGGCGTTGAGGACGCCGCCATCGAGGACGGCTTTAGCGTCATCCTGTGCAACACCGATGAGTCGGGGGCCAAGGAGCAGAGCTATGTCCGCCTCCTCCTGCAGAAACAGGCCGACGGCTTCCTTCTCGTTCCCGCGAACAGCACGTCCCGCTCGGTCGTTCTGATTCAGAAGCAGCAGGTCCCCCTGGTCATCCTGGATCGGACCGTAGCGTCTCCGGTGGACACCGTCCGTTCGGATTCGAAAGGCGGAGCCTACCAACTGACACGCCACCTGCTGAAGCTGGGACACCGCCGCATTGCAGTACTCAGTGGGCCACAGGGGGTCTCCACGGCGCTGGATCGGGTCGCCGGATACCGCCAAGCGATGACCGGCGCCGACCTGCCCCTGGACGACCGGATGGTGATCTATGGTCCTTTCACGCAACAAGGGGGCTACGAGATGACGCGGCAGTTACTGACATTGCCGCTGCGCCCAACCGCGCTCTTCGCCGCCAACAACTTCATCGCGATCGGGGCCTTCCGCGCGCTTCGCGAGGCCGGCCTGCGGGTGCCGGACGATATCTCACTGGTGGCCTTCGACGATCTGCCCGGCACCTTCACGATGGAGCCGTTTCTCACCGTCGCGGCTCAGCAGGCCTACGAAATGGGCCGGGTCGCGACGCAGCTCCTCTTGGAGCGCCTCACAGATGCATCCAAGGCAGCCTCCGAACCCAGGGAGATCGTCCTGCCCACGGACCTAATCGTGCGCCATTCGACTAAGCCACTACCCGAGGGTGAGCGCCCGGCGTGAATCGGGTGAGGCGCGGGATGTGCCCAAGATGGAAGGCTTACCTTGTTTCTCTATACCCTTCAGCGCTTAGTGGTATGATGGGTGGGTGTCTATGAAACGACGTCGCATTCGCATCTTGCTGGCCTTCGTCTTCGGTGGCCTTGCCCTCTGGGGCGGGCTGCAGGTCCTTGGTTATCTGATGAGCGCCGCGCGGTGGCGCCATGTCCCCCTCTCCTCCGGCTCCTTGACCGTGCCCCACGAGCGTACCCTTGCCTGGCACGAAAGCTCCACGACGACCCAGGCGCTGTTGGCGGACTGGGCCGCCGAGCCCCTGCCGGACTGGCAGGAGGAGGGGAAGGTGACGGCCCCTCGAGCGTTGATGGCTCGCTTTGCCCTGCGGCAGGACCTCGATGAGGCCAATGTTTACCTTCAAGCGCAGGTGCCTTGGGGGCGCAGTGGTTCGACCTGGGAGCTCCACTCCGAGGGCGATTACGACTTCACGCTGGCGGCTCTTACCGTGATCCTCTGGCTCCACGGCGACGAGGCTGACGTGCTCTATCCTGAGACGCGCACCCACCTCCTGGATACGCTGCTCGTTGAGGAGGGCGGTAATCCCAGGGTCACGGTGCCCCGGTCCCTTGGACTGGTCCGGGACACGGAGAACCACCTCTTGATGACGGAGGGCTCGCGCTACCTCAAGAATCGCTGGCTGGCGCTTCACGGCAGCACCGATCCCCGGCACGACAACGCGCGCAACGGCATGGAGCGCTGGATGCTGGAGAACCTCGGGGAGCTGCAGACGGCGGGGCTCTACGAGTTCAACTCGATTCCCTATATGGGCTACACGCTGACCGCGTTGATGAACCTCGAGGCCTTCGCCTCGGACGAGGTCCGGGCTGCAGCTCGCGATGTGCTGGATCGCGCCAACTGGACCTACGCCCTGGGCAGTCTCGATCTGCGTCGGTTCGCACCGTTCCGCAGGCAGATGCGCCGCGCCGATCTGACCGCGCTGGATGCCGACTATCAGACGACTATGGTTCGCGCGTGGATGAGCCTTCATCCCGACGGGCTCGACATTCCCGAGATCACCGAGGGACGCCACCACGCGCTCTGGACAGCGCTCTTGCCCTACCGCCTTCCCGATGAGGCGACCCGTTGGATCCTCGAGAAGCCCACGCGCTATTTCGTGAGGATAGGCCACGGCCCCCGCTCTTCGCCCGAGATCTACTCGGGTGGGCCGGGCTATCTGCTGAGTGCCGGTGGCGTGCACCGCGGCGCGAGGTCGATGATTGTGGCCCGCCCAATCACGTTGATGCTGAGCGACGGCGCCCAAGACTTGAGTGAGGTCCTCCATCTTTCGGGACCTGGTGAGTCTTTCACCGAGTGGAACAACACCGGCGTCCACCGTGATTTCGCCGTTGCAGCGGGGCCCGTAGACGTCCCCGCAACGTGGTTACCGGCCGCGGCCAACGAGCTCTGGTCGGTATATGTGCCTTCCGAGGCTCTGCTGGTTGCTGTGCATAGTGACCCTGAGCACGGGGTGGTTGCTCTTTTCCACGACAGCGACCCCGAGACGGTCTTGGCGGCGGTCTCCGGCGCCAACCCGAATACGGACCTCCTTGACAGAACCTATCAATGGCCTGACGGCCCAACCTTGACGTATAATGTGAATGCACCCCGAGATCACTGGGTGATGAGCGCCGTCGACGAGCAGGCGTTGGATCGTGATTTTGACCGTTGGCCTTTGCTGGAAGGCGAGCTGGAGTAGGCTTGAGGTAACCAAATAGGAATCAGAGGTATGATGTCCAGTTCAATGACAGAACGTGTGGCGCGGTTGAGGCGACAGAGCTTGGAGGCGGTGCCCACTCTCTCCACCGAGCGGGCGGAGCTATTGACGGCCTTCCACCGTCAGCACGGCGAGCCTGTCTCGGTCCCCGTCCGCCGTGCGATGGCCTTCGCCTATCTGATGGCGCACCGGACGATCTGGATTGGCGACGATGAGCTGATCGTTGGGGAGAAGGGCCCGACGCCCAAGGCAACGCCCACCTTTCCGGAACTCTGTTGCCATACGCTCAAGGATCTCGAGATTCTTGACACCCGCGAGAAGATCCCCTTCCGCGTGAGTGATAAGGCCCGCGAGGCCTACGCCGAGGACGTGATCCCCTTCTGGCAGGGCAAGACGATGCGGGAGCGGATTTTCAGCGAGATGACGCCGGCCTGGAAGGACGCCTACGAGGCCGGGATCTTCACCGAGTTCATGGAGCAGCGCGGGCCCGGTCACACGACGCTCGACGACAAGATCTACCACAAGGGGATGCTGGACTTCAAGGCCGACATCGCGCGAAGTCTCAGCGTGTTGGAGGGCGTTGACGATCCGGCGGCGGAGGCCAGGCGGGAGGAGCTTAAGGCAATGGCTATCGTGGCCGGCGCCATCATTACCTTTGCCGAGCGCCACGCGGCGCGCGCCCGCGCGCTGGCGTCGCAGACCCAAGACCCAGCGCGGAGGCAGGAGCTGCTGCAGATCGCCGAGGTCTGCAGCCGTGTGCCGGCCCACGCCCCGCGCACCTTCTGGGAGGCGCTCCAGACCTATTGGTTTGTCCATCTTGGCGTGACAACCGAGCTAAACCCTTGGGATGCGTTCAATCCGGGCAAGCTGGACCAGCACCTCTATCCTTTCTACCGGGAAGGCCTGGAGGAGGGTAGCCTCACCCGGGAGCGGGCCGAGGAGCTTCTACAGTGTCTCTGGATCAAGTTCAACAACCAGCCGGCCCCGCCCAAGGTGGGCGTCACCGCCGAGGAGAGCGCGACCTACACCGACTTCGCCCAGATCAACACCGGCGGCCTAGCCCCTGATGGCTCCGACGGCGTCAACGAGGTCACCTACCTGATTCTGGACGTGATCCACGAGATGCGGTTGCTGCAGCCCAGTTCCTCGATTCAGGTGAGCGAGCGGAACCCCGACCGGTTTATCAAGCGGGCGGGGGAGATCATCCGCACCGGCTTTGGTCAGCCCTCGGTCTTCAACGCCGACGTGGTGGTGCGGGAGCTCTTGCGCCAAGGAAAATCCCTGGCGGACGCTCGCCAGGGCGGTACCAGCGGCTGTGTGGAGACCGGCGCTTTTGGCAAGGAGAACTACAACCTCACGGGCTACTTCAACATGCCCAAGGTGTTGGAAATCACACTGTACAACGGCGTCGACCCCCGCACCGGCAAGCGGATAGGCTTGGAGACCGGGGATCCGACGACGTTCGAGACCTTCGATGAGTTCTTCGCTGCCTACCGCCGCCAGCTTGAGCACTTCGTCGATATCAAGATCGAAGGCAACAGCAGAATCGAGCGGCTCTATGCGGAGCACATGCCCGTGCCCTTCCTGTCGCTCCTCATCGACGATTGCATCCGTTCGGGCCGAGACTACCACGACGGCGGCGCGCGCTACAACACGTCTTACATCCAAGGTGTGGGACTGGGCACGATGACCGATGCGATGACGGCAATCAAGACCCAGGTCTTTGATCGGCAGGCCTTGACGATGGCGGAGCTACTCGCGGTGCTGAGGGCCAACTTCGAGGGCTATGAGCGAACGCGGCAGTTGTTGCTCAACCGGACCCCCAAGTATGGCAACGACGACGACGCGGCCGACGCGCAGATGGTGCGGGTCTTCGAGGCCTACTACGACGCCATCGAGGGCCGTCCAAACACCAAAGGCGGGCACTATCACATCGACCTGCTCCCGACGACGTGCCACGTCTACTTCGGCTCGGTGGTCGGTGCGACACCTGATGGACGTCGCGCACGTGAGCCCCTGTCAGAGGGGATCTCGCCGGTGCAGGGCGCGGACCGGCGCGGGCCCACGGCGGTGATCAAATCGGTCGCCAAGATGGACCACGTCCGCACCGGAGGCACGCTGCTGAATCAGAAGTTCACACCGCAGCTCTTGGCCGACGACGAGGGACTGGAAGGCCTTGTGAAGCTCATCCGGACCTACTTCGGGCTCGGAGGACACCACATCCAGTTCAACGTTGTGGACGCGGCGACGCTGCGCAAAGCTCAGGCCCACCCGGAGCGCTATCGGAACCTCATCGTCCGGGTCGCCGGCTACAGCGACTACTTCTGCGACCTCACCAAGGCGCTGCAGGACGAGATCATCGCCCGGACCGAACACACGGGGTTCTGAGCCCCAGCCCAATCGAGGCCTGATCGGCGCTCAGCCGTCCACGGTTTGGTAGGTCTTCGACGTGGGTGGGTTGATAGTGTCCTCGATGGCGTCGGGAATCTCGAGCTCCAGCCGCCGGATGCGGGGGTGGAGCAGAATCACCAGCACCCCGAGCATGTAGAGCGCCCCCGCCACGACGAAGATCAACGCGATGCCGTAGCCTGGCCCCGTCCCGATGATGGGACCCAATGTGGCAGCCAGGGCCCCGCCCTCAGCCATCCAAGGCTCGAATACCTTCTCAGCTAGCGGCCCCGCGATCGCATAGGCGATGGGTATGATTGAGAAAGCAATCGCACGCCGGGCGGCAAAGACGCGTCCCTGGATATCTGCCGCGACCTTGGTCTGCCAGATGGCCTGGCTGCACCCGTTAGAGATAGGCATGGCCAGCATGAAGAGAAAGTTGTTGATGGCCATCAGCGGGATCGAGAGCCGCAGCCCGAACAGGGCCGTCGTCAGCCCTAGGACCATCTCGGCGACGAATATGCCGTAGATCCGGCGCCTCGGCCCGCCCCACGTGCTCATCACCAAGGTTCCCACCAGCATTCCCAGCCCCCCGATCGAGTTGAGGTAGCCCAGGACATCGGCGGTCGTGATGCCCAGGATCAGCGGCGTGTAGAGCGCAAAAGTGATGTTGACGAGGAAGTTGAGACCCGCAAAGGTCAGCAACAACCCCAGCAGTCCCGGTCGCTTCCGGATGTAGGTCCAGCCGTACGCTGCTTCCTTCCACAAGCTGCCCTTTGCTTTCCGTCCCTCCTCCGTGGTCTCGGGGGCGGGGAAGCGGACCATTAGCAGCGTCGTTGCGGCGATGAGATAGGTCGCGACATCCACAAAGAGCACGGAGCGAAGCCCCGTCGAGACGTAGAGCGCCCCTGCGATGGCGGGGGCCGCCAGCTGACCGACGGCATCGCCTATCTGCGTCAAGCCACCGGCTCGGCCGAGGTGACGCTTTGGGACCAGGAGCGACGTCGCAGCGCTATACGCGGGCCACTGGAAGGTACTGAAGGCCGAGTTGCAGAGGGTGGCGATATAGATGTGCCACACCTCCAATTGTCCTGTCAGGAACATCACGGCGACGAACAGGGAAGCCAAGGCCGCGCCAGTGTCGGCAATCAGCATCACTTTCCGTCGATCCCAGCGGTCGACAATCACGCCTGCTATAGGTGAGAGTGCCACGCGGGGTATCACGTGGATGACCATCGTGACCGCGTAGAGGGTGGGGGAGCCGGTCGTCTCGTAGATCCAGACGCCCAGTGCAAAGCTGGTCAAGGCCGAGCCCAGCGTTGAGATCAACTGCCCGGCCCAGATGATGAGAAAGGTCTTCATTTGGGTAGGTCTCGTCCTGGCTATTTGTGCGGCTGCAGAGTCGCTGCCAGTAAGCCTATTCTACCATGCTTACGTCGTTGGCGGGCTTCTTCTCGCTTGGACCCACCGGATCAGCGCGATGACGACGCCCAGGAGCAGGACGATGAAGCTCCCCCCGACGAAGATCCATTTGATCAATGTGAAGACCGGTGCCAGCGTGACGATCACGGGCGTAAGCGCAGGATATCGCGCCATCACCAGCGACGTTGAGACGTTCTCAAGATAGTCAAAGGCGGCACCCACCACCGGCACCGGGTTTGCCCGTCGCCATGGGCTGCCTTCGTCGAAGGCTCTGGTGTACACCCAGCTGATCGTGGTCGCCAGAAAGACGAGGTAGACGACGGGGAAGATCAGGTCGAAGGTGAATCGCGCCCGTATGTAGGCTTGACGTCCCTCCGGGCCATAGGCCTCCGCCATCGCGTAGAGCTCGGTGGGCGTGTAGAAGAATGAAGTATCGGGAGATACGGACGTCCCGGTCTTAGCCTCCGCCTCCGCAGCCTGCCCCGGCAGCACCAGCGCGGCGAAGAGCAGAAAGCCGACCAGCGCCACCAGTGCGACCCAGCTGGGTGAGACTTTGTAGAGCCACCTGGAGAGCTTCCCTATCATTCTCGACCCCTCCTGAGGGTGAGCAGTGCGCATGCTGCGATGGTACTCGGCCTATGGAGATACGCTGACTCTGCTAACGTGATCGTCGGCAATGAGCCGTCGAATGAGCTGCTCATGGGCATCACTGTGCCCCCGCGCTTCTAAGCCCCACGTCGCAGTTCCCTCCTGCTTGCTGTGAGCTTCGATCTGGATCTCCAGCCCCGCCTCGCGGAACATCTGCTCGATATTGGGCTGTGCCAAGGCGCTCGGGATGCACTCGATCTCGTAGTGGCGGACGTCGCGCTGGCGCTCCATCCGGTTCTCGAAGAGCGGGAAGACCCACAAGATCACCATAGCGAGTGCGACGGACAAACCAGACACGAGGTAGGCGCCGCTTCCAATGCCCATACCGACAGCCGCAGCAAGCCAGATGGTCGCGGCGGTCGTCAGACCTGTCACCTGCCCGTCGCCACGTAGGATCGCGCCGGCGCCAAGGAAGCCCACGCCGCTGACGATGTTGGCTGCGATGCGCGAGGGGTCCGCACCATCTCCCACCTGGAGCGATAGTATTGTAAACGTTGTTGCGCCCAGGCAGATGAAGATGATCGTGCGCAGCCCTGCTATCTTGCCGCGATACTCACGCTCGAAGCCGATGAGCCCGCCGGCGACGAGCGCAAGAAGCAGCTTAATCAGGATATCGCCGACAGTATCCATCGCTCCCCTCCGGGGTCTGGTCTCAGATTCTGTCCGAGGCTAGCGTTGTTCAGCACCAAGCTCAACGACGTAAGTATTTGGAATGATACACGCGAACCCCTCCCGATCAAGCGGCTAATCTGGGGATGGTGCCCCCCGGGAGGCGCAGCATGGAACTTGTCACGGGTTTCCTGCGTCAATCATACAGGCAGCATATACCTCAGACATGGAGGGACAACAATGAGACACCTTCGTGCCATTGCGGCGATTCTGCTCTTAACCGTTGTCTTGATGGGGTTGGCCTACATGTGGTGGGTGAATCCCAGACCGAGATCGCTTGCCTCTCTCTGCGATTTGGAGAGCTCGCAGATCACGCAGGTCCTGATACGTGATGGTACCACTGGCGAGGCTAGAACCACCTCAGATCCGGAACAGATTGCGACCATCCTGCATCTGCTGACATCGGTCTCCTATACGCGGCAGGTGAATCAGGCTCCTAGGGCGGGTTACCAGTTCTATGTTGACCTCTATGAGACGACCGAACCGGTCTGTCGCGTTACGGTTGCCGGGCAGACAGCGTCCATCGGACGTCTCTACTACGACCTCGATCGTGGCATTGCTGATGAGCTTGCGGAGATCGATATTCCCGAGAAGTGAGACGGGCGGCAGCCGAGGTGCTTCTCAATTCACCTGCTCCACCGCCAATTCGAAAGCACCGATGGTTTGACGGCGCACCTGGGTCGGGTATGCTTGGACAGGATGGAACCCACCACAAGAATGGATCCCAGGAGACGATAAGATGACCGACCTTCCCAGACCCGAGTATCCTCGTCCGCAGTTTCGCCGCGACGGGTGGCTCAACCTGAACGGACCGTGGACCTACGTCTTCGATTTCGGAAAATCGGGGCGCCAGCGCAACTTCCAGGCCAGTGAGGGCTTTGGCGATATGGCCTATGGGGGCGAGATCATCGTGCCCTTCTGTCCCGAGTCCAGCCTGTCGGGCGTTCAGCACAAAGACTTCATCGAAACGATGTGGTATCATCGTAAGCTCTCGGTGCCCGCAGATTTCGCCGGGAAGCGGATACATCTTCATTTCGGCGCGGTGGACTACGAGGCTGAGGTTTTCATCGACGGGGTCTCGGTGGGGCGCCACTGGGGCGGTACCGTGGCCTTCAGCTTCGATGTCACCGATTACGTCCGTCCTGGAGACACCCATGACCTGGTCGTCTACGTCCACGACGAGGTTCGCTCGGGCGTGCAGCCTGGGGGAAAGCAGTGCCCTGACTATCGCTCGCGCGGATGTCACTACACTCGCACCACTGGTATCTGGCAGACGGTCTGGATGGAGGCGGTCCCCGAGTTTGGGCTTGAGGACGTCCAGATTATCCCCGACCTTGACGGCAGCCGTTTCGTGGTCGTCCCCGAGTTCTACGCGCTCAAGCCGGGGCTCAGGTTTCGGGTGACGCTCAAGGAGGGTGAGACGGTGGTGGCACAGAGCGAGCGTCTCGCCGTCGATGGCGTTCCCTCCGAACTCCTGATCCAGGGCGTAAAGCCTTGGTCGCCCGCGGACCCCTTTCTCTACGACCTCGTCTTCGAGGTACTGGACGATGAGGGGATCGTGGATACCGTCACCAGCTACGCCGGCCTCCGGAAGGTTCACATCGAGGGCAACCAGGTCTTCCTCAACAACGAGCCGATCTACCTGCGTCTGGTGCTCGATCAGGGCTTCTATCCCGATGGCATCTGGACCGCGCCGTCCGATGCGGCCTTGAGGCGGGACATCGAGCTCGCGATGGGGGCGGGCTTCAACGGTGCCCGGCTTCACCAGAAGGTCTTCGAGCCCCGCTTTCACTACTGGGCGGACAAGCTCGGCTACCTGACCTGGGGCGAGTCCTCGAGCTGGGGTATCGATGTCACGGACCCTGTGAGCGCGCGCAACTTCCTGGCGGAGTGGCGTGAGATCGTGACCCGCGACCGTAACCATCCATCGATCATCGCCTGGACGCCCTTTAACGAGACGCGCGGGGGCGCCGGGCATCCCCAACACTACCGCCTGCATGTCGATGCCTATGACCTGACTCACGGTCTCGATCCGACAAGGCCAGTCAACGATGCCAGCGGCTATGCACACGTCAAGACCGATCTGTGGACAGTCCATAACTACACTCAGGATCCAGAGGTGCTGCGGGCGCTGTTGCAGCCCACCGAGAAGGGCGGGGTCTGGCGCAACTTCCCCGAGGTCGAGGTCGACTACGGGGGCCAGCCCTACATCGTAGATGAGTTCGGCGGCATCAAGTGGATTCCCACCCAGGACAAAGTCTTTGCTGACGACTCTTGGGGCTATGGCGAGGATCCGCAGACTCTGGAGGCCTTCTATCTGCGACTCGAGGGTCTGGTCGATGCCGTCCTGAGCCACGACCACATCTGTGGCTTCTGCTACACGCAGCTCACCGATATCGAGCAGGAGCAGAATGGGATCTATAACTACGATCGCTCCGAGAAGTTCGATATGGATCGGGTCGCGGCGATCTTCCAGAAGGACCGGACCTGACGAGCCAGCGCAGGAGAGGGCTTGCATGAAACTCGTTTCTGAATTACAATAATACGCGTAATTTGTAATGCAATTACACGCATGGAGGCGAGTGCAATGCAAGACGAGACAAGAGGGGCCGAAGGACATTCTGGTGCCGGCGGATCTGCGACCACGGAGGCAGCAGCAACTCAGGGGCTGACCGCACAAGCAGCAGCCGCTGACGCTATCACCTCTGGAGCGCCAGGGCCTGGCGCAGTTGGGGTTCAGGCCCCGGCTGAAGAGGCCGAGACGGACAGGGGCTGGGCCGCCCCCTTCTTCACCATCTGGACCGGTCAGGCGCTCTCGTTGCTGGGGAGCCGTATGGGTGGGTTTGCCCTCGTCTGGTGGCTGACGCAGGCCTCCGGCGGCTCGGCGACGGTCTTGGCGACCTCATCCCTGGTGGCGACCCTCCCCCACGTGCTGTTGGGCCCCATCGCCGGGGCTGTGGTGGATCGCTGGTCGCGTCGCCGTGTGATGATCGTTGCCGATACGCTCGTCGCCCTATTTTCAGCCGCGTTGGGCCTCCTGGCCTGGACCGGAGCCCTGGAGATCTGGCACATCTACGTCATCGTCTTTGTCCGAGCGCTGGGGGGAACCTTTCACTGGGCGGCCATGCAAGCCGCGACCTCGCTGATGGTACCCAAGACCCAGCTCTCGCGCGTCGCTGGCATGAATCAGACCCTTCAAGGGGCGCTGACGATCATCACGCCGCCACTCGGGGCATTGGCGATGAGCGTGATGTCGCTGGAAGCTATCATGGGGATAGACGTTGGTACGGCAGCGTTTGCCATCGCGCCCCTCTTTTTTGTCTTCATTCCTGAGCCGGCTCGACGGGAACACGTGGGTGAAGGACACCCTGTCGCTGCCTTGGTCAAAGATGTCCGCGAGGGATTTGCCTACATCTGGGAGTGGACCGGGATGCTACTGGTCCTGGCGACAGCGGCTCTGCTGAATGGCCTGATCAACCCCGCGTTCTCGTTGATGCCCGTCCTGGTCAGGAACCACTTTGGCGGGGGTGCCCTTCAACTGGGCTGGATGGAGTCCGCTTGGGGGATCGGGTTGATCGCTGGCGGCGTCACCTTGAGCGTTTGGGGTGGCTTCAAGCGTCGCATCATCACCTCTATGGTTGGGCTTCTGGGCGCCGGTGTTGCCTTCGCCGTCGTCGGGCTGGTCCCGAGCTCAGCGTTTGGACTTGCCTTGGGCGGCCTCTTTGTAGCCGGCCTTATGAACCCAATCATCAACGGTCCCTTTTTCGCCATCGTCCAGGATGTGGTGGACCCCGATATCCAGGGACGGGTCTTCACGGCGATCATGAGCCTGTCTGGGTTAGCTGCACCCGTCGGCATGGCCATCGCCGGGCCGGTTTCGGATGCCTTTGGCGTTCAGCTCTGGTTTCTTTTCGGCGGCATAGTGAGCATTCTAATGGCCCTCGGGCTGCGCCTGATTCCCTCGGTGATGCATCTGGAGGACCGGGGACGGATTGTACCTAACCCATGATTCAGGGCGCCGATTATCGGCGCCCTGAATCGACAAAGCCCTTTCTCTCCCTGACCTGATCAGGTCAGGTCCCGACCGCGTCTTACCAGGCGTACCCTTCTGGCGCGGGCCCGCCGGGACCGGGGAAGATCTCGTCGAGGCGCTCAAGCACCTCGTCCGAGAGCTCGATCTCTAGCGCTCGGATCGAGCCCTCCAACTGTGCCATCGTCCGAGGACCGATGATCGGCGCTGTGACCACGGGGTTGTGGAGCAGCCAAGCCAACGCGACGTTCGCGGGCTCCTCGCCAATCTCCCGGCAGAGGTCCTCATAGGCCTTGAGCTTGTCGCCCTCCCGCTCCAGGCGTTCCTGCATATGGTCGGACGCCCGGCGCCCTTCCTGCGCCTTCTCCA
>JBNGDL010000050.1:0-9249 GCA_049975205.1 Anaerolineae bacterium
ATGTCGCAGACCAACACACCTTCCGAATCGCCAACACACTTTAGAACCGAGTCCGAATGGTTTGCCAGGAGCTTCTGTCGATCTAGAATAGAAGCGCGCCAACAAGACGAGCTTGCGCAGGGAGTGGAGGCTCGAGAAGCAGGCCATTGCGATCATCTGCCGTTGGCTGTGGATGTGTGACATCTGGGAGGGTTCTCATATGCGATCGATTGCAGTACTCACGAGCGGCGGCGACGGTCCGGGTCTGAATGCGTGCATCCGGGCTGTGACTCGCCGGGCGATCACATCAGGTGCAGAGGTTCACGGCGTGTACTGGGGCTACCGTGGACTGATTAGCGGTGAGATTAGGCAACTGGACAGCCGCGATGTCGGCGGGATCATGGGGCGTGGGGGTACTTTTCTCGGCACGGCTAGGTGTCCCGAGTTCAAGGATATCAAGGTTCGGCGCAGAGCGATCCGCAACATGAATCAGCGCGGCATCCAGGGGCTGATCGTGATCGGGGGCGATGGCTCGCTGAGAGGTGCCCTGGCGCTTCACGAGATGGGCTTCCCTACCTACGGCATACCCGCCTCGATCGATAATGACGTCGACGGGACGGACATGTCTGTGGGCGTGGACACGACACTCAATACCATCCTTGATGCGATCGACCGCATCAAGGACACAGCCTCGTCGCACCAGCGCGCTTTCCTGATCGAGGTGATGGGACGCAATTGCGGATACCTGGCCCTCGCTAGTGGGCTGGCCGGGGGTGCTGAGGTGATCTTGGTCCCTGAACAACAAGGGCCGTCGGTCGAGAAGATCGCGGATGTCGTCGTTGACGCGTATGTGCGAGGGAAACACCATTGCATTATGGTGATTGCGGAGGGCTGGAAACCCGGGACTCAAGCTGTTGAGACGTATCTACGCGCTCACAAGGAGGATCTCGGCTTCGATGTTCGTGTCACGGTGCTCGGACATGTCCAGAGGGGAGGACGTCCTTCGGCCTTCGACCGGTTGTTGGGAACCAGGATGGGAGCCTTCGCGGCAAGCCGTCTTCTGGATGGCGAAAGCGGGTATATGGTGGCCCTCAAGGGTAACGAACTCTCATCGCACCCTCTAGAGGAGGCTGTGGCCCGCCAACGGGCTCTCGATCTGCGACTCTTGGAGCTATCTGATGTGATGGATTAGGCCCGTGTGCGAGCGGAGAGACCAAGTGCAGCGCGTCGTTTCCCCGGAGACGGCGCGCGTTCTAGTGATTCGTAGTGTGGGTCACTTAGTGCGATCCAGCAAAGACTCCGCCAGGGATCTGAGCGCTGCCTGCGCCGCCCCGGTTCCTCTGGAGCGCGCAAGCGCTGTGACCGCCTCTTCGTGGTATGCGTGGGCCTGCGCAGCGGTGTAGTCCTGGCTGCCGGTACGCTCAAGCTCTCGCAGCGCCGTGGGGACATCCGACTCCTCAAAGGTCGAGGCGCCGATTAGCCGCCGCAACGCAGAGCTCCTTTGCATCCCGTGGAGGATTGGGAGCGTCTTCTTCCGTTGGCGAAGGTCGGAGCCGACCGGCTTACCGGTCCTAGCAGGATTTCCCCAGAGTCCCAAGAGATCGTCCTGCATCTGGAACGCCATGCCCAGTGCTTCACCAAACGCTCGCAGCGCGTCCCGGTTGGGTGCCGGGGCGCCAGCGATGATGCCTCCGAGTTCCGCTACAAGGCCGATCAGTGCGGCTGTCTTGCCGCGGATCATGCGCAGATAGGTCTCCTCATCCACGACGTCCTGAGACTCGAACGCCAGATCGAGGCACTGGCCCTCTGTGATCTGGATGACGACTTCAGTGTAGCGGTGCAATGCCTCAAGAACCTGGCTCGCCGGCACGCCGCGAGAACTGAGGGCATGGATGCCGCGATACGAAATGGCGAAGAGGGCGTCGCCAGCATTGATGGCCTGGGGTATGTCCCAGAGCGCCCACAGGGTGGGGCGACCACGCCGTACCATATCGCGATCCTCGATGTCGTCGTGGATCAACGTGAAGTTGTGCAGCAACTCAACCGCCGCAGCCGCGGGAAGCGCGTGACGCCAATCCGCGCCTTGAGCCTCGGCGGCAAGCAGCAAAATGGCAGGCCGAATCCGCTTCCCTCCGTCGACAGTAGCTGGCTCGAAGGTCTCGGTCGCCCAGCCAAGGTGATAGTGCAGCATGCCATAGAGGTGCGTAGGCTCGCGATCCAGCGATCCCACAAGCTGCTTCATCTCAGCTTCAAGCGCATGCCGATAGCGATCTAGCGAGCTCATCGGCTCCTCCTGATCGGGATCTGGATGATCTCGGCTTCACGAAGCGCTGCAATGTCTGGGCAGCCGGTGGCAAACATCGAGATCCGAAGCTGTCGCCGTAAGATCGCGATTCGCTCGTGCAGGGCCTTGGCCGATACCGCCGCGGCGCGCAGCATGGTCCTGGCGAGTCCCGCTATGTTGGCCCCCAGCGCCAAACACTTCGCGATGTCGATCCCGGTGATGAGTCCACCGCTGGCGACAACCGGGACCTCAGGATCTATGAACCGGATCATCCTGAGTGATTCCGCCGTGGGGATGCCCCAGTTACGAAAGCTAGCAGCGACCTCCTGATCGGCGACCGAAATCTGCCGGTGGAGTTCGACCTGGCTCCAAGAGGTTCCCCCAGCTCCGGCCACATCGAGGGCGGCTACGCCTGCGTCAATCAGGCTCCGGGCGGCACGGGCTGATAGGCCCCAACCGACCTCTTTGACGATCACGGGCGCCTGCAGCGCCGAACAGACTTCCTCAATGCGCCGGAGAAGCCCCGCGAAACGCGTGTCCCCTTCTGGTTGCAGGGCTTCCTGGAGAGGGTTGAGGTGCAGATAGAGCCCATCGGCCTCGGTGAGATCCACGAGACGCCGGCAATCGTTGATGGTGTAACCGTAGTTCAGCTGCACAGCACCCAGGTTTGCCAGAAGCAGGATGTGGGGGGCCACATCGCGGACCTGGAAGGTCGCTGCAGCCTCTGGGCGCTCGAGCATCGCGCGCGTCGAGCCGAGCCCCATACCGATCCCCGCTTCCTCTGCAGCCTCAGCCAATATCCGATTGATACGACCGCTCTCAGGCGTTCCACCGGTCATCGAGGAGATGAGGAGCGGCATGGACAGGCGATGACCGAGGAATTCGACAGTCGTGTCCACCTCCTCGAGGTCTAGCTCGGGCAGCGCCTGATGGACAAACCGATAGGCATCCAAGCCAGAGGTGACGTGTCCAAAGGAGACGTCTTCCTCGAGGTTGATGCGTAGGTGGTCGTCTTTCCTCGCCCCGGTTTCCCTTGATACCATTGCGTCCACCGATTGCCTGAGTTGCTCTGCACCGCTTGCCCAATGGCCATGGACCACGGTCCTGATCATTGACCACGGCAACTATACTCCACCCATTGGCTCCGGTCAAGGCTCGTTGGATACTGCGCCGACCAGCCTGACGTGGCGCATCGTTTCAAGGATTTGACATTTGCCTGACCATCGTTAGAATTTCAGATATGAAGATCTGGGTGGAAACGTCACCCCGTCGTGGCACGCTGTTATGCAAACCCGAGGAGGAAAGCGATGAGCAATGAAGTGTACGATAAGATCAAGGAAATCATTGTCGATACGTTGGCGATCGAAGAGGATGACATCACGCCAGATGCGCGATTCCGCGAGGATCTGGGCGCAGATTCCCTTGACCTGGTAGAACTTATCATGGCATTTGAGGACGAGTTTGGTGGTCGCATATCGGACGACGACGCACGGAGTATCGCAACCGTGCAGGACGCTGTCACGTACGTCCAGACCGAGATGCAGAACAGCGACTGAACTCGCCGAGACCCCTAGGGGTAGTCGCCCAAGGCCACCGATATCGGTGGCCTTGGCGCATGTATGAGCACGGATCCGAGTCGGGCTCACGACTGAGAAAGCACAGGTGTGGTGTCAGCCTTGGGCAAGCCTATGATAAGGTCTGGCGTGGTCAGATTAGTGACTATGACGATCGTAATAACGAGAAGAGTTTTTTAGAAAATCTTGACGCGGCGCAGCTGCTGTGCTATAATTGCACTGTTGGCGGTACACGGAGGTAGTCCGTGCAATGATTAGACTGAACCTTTCTACATTAGCGCACGCTAGGGTGGGAAAGCAGGAGTCGATTGACCTCGATATCGACCGAGTTACTGTCGGTGAGCTTGAATTGTCGGATCTTCAAGGCAACCTACGCTTCACCCGCGTTGCAGAAGGCATATTGGTGCAAGGCGAACTCGAAGCCGATGTCAAGACAGAATGTACGCGTTGTTTGACCCCCTTCAAGGAACCCATCACCCAAGAACTCGAGGACACTATTGGTCTCCCCGGTGCCGAGCTTACGCCGGAACGTCCCGTCCGCGTAGATGAAGACGGCTGGGCCAATCTCGTTCCCCTTATCCGCGAATATGCTTGGCTGGGTTTGCCCGTTAGCCCTGTCTGTTCCCCAGGATGCAAGGGCATCTGTCCCGAGTGCGGGGGTAACCGGAATCTAGGAGAGTGTGTCTGCGAGGACGTTGAGCATATCGATCCTAGATGGGACGCTCTTCGAGCTCTCGTCGACGATGGTGAAGGATCTTAGTTCGCATCACAAAGGCTAGCAAGCTAGTAGTCTACAGCCCAGGTCGGAAGGGACAAATAACCCAGAACCGGGCGTAAAGATCCAAGGAGGCCTATGGACATAATCGGGGAGCTGCTGGAAAAGGCGGAGGCTCAGGGATTTCTAACCGTCGACGAGGTATTGGAGGCCCTGGCGTCTCTGGATGGGCGTGATTCCCTTGAGCGTGTGCTTGCCGAGTTGCGAAAAGCCGGTGTTGAGATTGAGGTGGGTGACGAGGAGGATGACGACGACTCCGACTTTGCAGATGCTTTAGAGGACGATGAAGACCTCGAATGGGATGACGACGTCTACAACCTCGATGGCATTGGTGTGGATGATACCGTGGCTCTTTATCTCCGCGAAATGGCTCGTGTACCGCTTCTCACGAATGAGGAGGAGGTGACGCTAGCGAAGCAGATCGAGCGGGGGCTCGAAGCGGAACATTTGCTACAGGAGGGTGGACACACCGCAGAGGAACGGGCTTGCCTTGAGCAGATTGTCCAGGAGGGGCTGCAGGCGCGAGATCATCTTATCAGAGCTAACACCCGATTGGTCGTGAGTATTGCCAAGAAGTATATTGGGCGTAACGTCCCCTTCCTTGACCTGATCCAAGAGGGCAATTTGGGCCTGATGAAGGCCGTCGAGAAATTCGAGTACCAGCGAGGCTATCGCTTCAGTACCTATGCCACCTGGTGGATTAGGCAGACGATCACACGAGCTATTGCTGATCAGGGGCGCACGATCCGGGTGCCAGTTCATATGAGTGATCGCATTCGACGTCTCTATCGGCGGGCGCAGGAGATCGAGCAAGAGCGGGGGACGAGGCCGACGGCGGAGGAACTTGCCGAGGAAATGGGCCTGGAGCCTCGGAAAGTCCAGTGGATGATGCGCGTGTCTTGGCAGCCTTTGAGCCTCGAGCGCCCAGTGGGCGAGGACGAGGACAGCGAGTTGAGCAGTTTCATCGAGGACGAGCAGACGCCGACGCCTCCCGATACTGCCTATACGGGGATGCTTCGCGACCGCATTGAGGAGGTCCTTGCGACGCTTAACCCGCGCGAGGTCAGGATTCTGCGGATGCGGTTCGGGCTACACAACGGTCGCAGCTACACGCTGGAAGAGGTCGGACAGAAATTCGGGCTTACGCGAGAGCGCATACGGCAGATCGAGGGTCAGGCTCTCAGGCGTCTGCGACATCCAAGTCGGAGCCGGGATCTGAAGGACTACCTTCGCTGATCGACGCTTCGTAGAACTGAGGCAAGAGCCCGCCAGCAACGCTGGCGGGCCTTTATTTGGACTTCGTACTCTTTGGATGCCGCGAGTGCACGAAGCACTTTGTTTTCGGGAACCTTTGGTATACTAGGGCCGTGTAAGAGGAGGAGACGATGACCGAACCCAAGACTAGAGGCAAGAAGATACTGGTGGCCGTCGCGTGGCCTTACGCGAACGGGGATCTCCACGTTGGACACTTGGCGGGCGCTTACCTGCCGTCTGACATCTTTGCTCGCTATCACCGTCTGGTGGGAGACGACGTGCTGATGGTCTCCGGCTCTGATACCCACGGGACCCCTGTCACATTACGGGCGGATCAGGAGGGTCTGTCGTCTCGGGAGGTGTTCGAGCGCTACCATAACCGGTTCCTCGAAACGCAGCACGACATCGGCATCTCCTATAACCTCTTCACCCATACGGATACGGCGAGCCATCACCAGGTTTCGCAGGATATGTTTCTCGCGTTGTTCAATAATGGGTACGTCTATGCCGAGACTCAGAAGCAGTACTATTCTGAGACCTTGGATCGGTTCCTGCCTGATCGGTATGTTGAGGGTGTCTGTCCTCACTGTGGATACGAGGAGGCGCGCGGGGATCAGTGTGACAACTGCGGCAAGATCTTAGACGCCCTGGAGTTGGGCAACCCGAGATGCAAGATCGACGGATCCATACCCGTTGTCCGAGAGACGGAGCATTTCTTCCTTGACCTACCGAAGCTGGAGCCTGCAGTCGAGGCGTATCTGGACCAGGACAAAGAGGACTGGCGCCCTTCTGTGTTGAACTTCTCCAGGAACTACGTAAAGGGGGGGCTCAAGGGACGTCCCATCACCCGAGACATCGAATGGGGGATCCGGGTGCCGATGGAGGGCTATGAGGGGAAGCGGCTCTATGTCTGGTTCGAGGCGGTGATCGGCTACCTCTCCGCCAGCGTTGAGGAGGCAAAGCTCAGAGGTGATCGAGAGGCGTGGAAGGCCTGGTGGTACGATCGATCCGCAGAGACCTACTACTTCATTGGGAAGGACAACATCGTTTTCCACACGGTGATCTGGCCAGCGGAGCTGATTGGCGCCGAGCGCCTCTATGAACAGGACGAAACGACACGCTTCAATCTCCCTACGGACGTGCCTGCGAACGAGTTCATGAATCTGGCAGGAACACAGTTTTCCAAGAGCCGCGGACATATGATCACGCTTCCAGACCTCCTATCCCGTTATGGTCCTGATGCGATTCGATATTACGTCACGGTTGTGATGCCCGAGACGAGCGATAGCGATTTCCTCTGGGATGACTTCGTGCAGCGGAACAACAGCGAACTTGTAGGTATCTGGGGCAACCTGGCCCATCGAGTCCTCTCGTTCACTCATCGACACTTCGAGCAGGTGCCGGAGCGCGGGGAGTTGGGCGATGTCGATCGTGACCTGCTGGAGAGGGTCGAGGCTGGTTTCGACGTGGTTGGTGGCCAGCTCGCGGCGCGACGATTCCGTGCCGCGCTTGGGGAGGCGATGAACTTGGCCCGGGAGGTCAACCGTTACCTGGAGGTCAAGGCACCCTGGACCGAGATCAAGAGCGATCGCAATGCTGCCGGCACCACACTTCACGTGGCCCTACAAGCGATCAATGGGCTGAAAGTCCTGTTAGCTCCTTTCCTGCCTTTCTCATCAGAGGCGTTGCATCGGATGCTAGGCTATGAGGCCTCCCTTTTCGGCAAGCAGGCGATCGAGACAGTGGAGGGTGACGGACGGGCGCACAACGTGTTACGCTACGACGACACTGAGGCTATGGGAACATGGGCATATACTGAGTTGCCCGCGGGCCAACCATTGCAGAAGCCCAAGCCACTCTTCACAAAGCTGGACGAGAGCGTCATTGAGGAAGAACTGGCTCGAATGAGCAGTTAGGTAGCCATATCGGCAGGGACGATGGGCCGGAGCTCGCTGGCGGACTCGCTATGGAATACGCCCGATCAGCCTCAACTGGGACTGTGGTAAGGAAGCTCCTGCCCTGCCTGCTGACGTTCGGGATACTCGTTCCCACCCTGACGGCGCAGTCCATCTGGTGGGATGAGGGCATCAGCCTGCACCTGGCCGGCCTGCCCTGGATCCAACTTCTCCAGAACCGCGCGTCGAACATCCACCCGCCGGCCTATTTCTTGATCCTCAAGGCCTGGACAGGCCTGGTGGGGCGGACGCCTTTCACAGGGCGCTATCTCTCCGCCTTAGCGGCTTTCCTTCTGCCTGCCCTCGTCTACCGATTTCTGGTCGCGCGAGCCGGGACGCGAGCGGCAAGAGCCGGCTTGGTGCTAGTGGCGCTTGCGCCCCCCCTCGTGATTTACGGGCAGGAGGCCCGCGCCTACAGCCTGTTGCTGCTCTGGGCCCTTGCTCTCTGGGGGCTCGTTTGGCCGGTGGCTCGCCGCCGGCCATCGGGGCTGCTGGGTGATCCTATTGGACGGGGCGTGCTCCTGGGCCTGGTCCAGGCGGGCTTTCTGGGTACGCACTACGCAGCGGTCATCGGGGTCGGGGCAGCCGCGGTGGCGTACGCTGTGAAAGCGTTTAGGGCTCGTGACCGCGAGCTAGCGAAAGCGCTGTGGACCGAGTGGCTGGTTGGGGCAGGAATCACTGCTCTGTTGGTCGCTCCTTGGTTGACGCTGGTGATTAGAGCCGGGGTAGGGGGGCTGGGGCGGCAGGCTGGCCTCGCCAATCTGACGGCTGAAGCCGCGCCTGCCGGCTACGTTGCCAGGCTGATAGGCATCTTTCACACGGTGGGATTGCCTCAAGCCCTCAGCGACCCGGCTCTCACCAGGCCATCTCTCTTAGTGGGGGCCTTGCTGTTGCTCGGTCTGGCCTTGGCCTTCCTTAAAGCGCGCTGCCCACGGCCTGTGCCCGGGCTTCTGATGTTGTGGCTAGGCCCACTGCTCAGCGTGCCCGTTATTTGGTATCTTAGCCCTCAGTCCCATCCTCGTTATATCTATCCCTACGTGTTCGGCGGCTGGCTGGTAGCTGCTGCTGTGATCGCTGCGACCAGGGTCCCAAGGGTGGTGCGTCTTGGCCTTCTCGGCGCGATCCTGGTTACGTCTCTTCTCGGCCTGCAGGCCTATCTGATTGACCCTGCTTACGCTCGTAGCGATGTGAGGGGCGTCGCAGCCTACGTACGAGACCACGCGCGAGCGGGCGACCTTGTGTTGGTCCCCCACACGGACTGGTCGCTTGAGCAGTACGATGTCGGGGCTGCCACGGTGGTGATGGTGCCACCCGAAGGCGGCCTCTTGCCGCCGATCGCCCAGGATGTCTCCGGCGAGGGTGGAGGGGCGGGCGCGCGCCTTGTCTTTGCGATGGACTACCGACGTGGCGCCCTGGACCGTCGTGGGG
>JBNGDL010000050.1:9259-23159 GCA_049975205.1 Anaerolineae bacterium
CACCCCACCAGTTTGCCGGTGTGCTGCTCGATGTCTACGAGCTCGAACGTGGCTGGGAGGTGCCGCCTTGCGAGCCGGTGCCGCGATCCTGTGTCGGTGATGGCAGTCTCTGTCTCGTGGGGGCTGCTTATCGGTCAGAGCCGATCAGTGGCGCTGCGATCCCTGTGCGCCTGTGCTGGGAGGCTGCCGAGCCGAGCGTGCGTTATGGCGTAACGGTGCGGTTGTACGCCCCCGGCGGAGCGCTGTTGGCGTCAGCGGATGAGCCTATGATGGACCAAGCGCTCCAGCCGACTGAGATGTGGGAGACTCAGGCCACCTCAACTTATCACGTCTTGCCTTTGCCGGTTGGGGCCCTGCCTAAGCCTCACCACCTGGAGCTTGGGCTCCATGGCGTCGACCCAGCGATGACGGTGAATCTTGTGGACCCGGAGGGCCAACCGAGCACTGTTGTGACGGTGGGCGAGGTTGTGCCCGCAATCCAGCCGTGGCGCGAGACGTCTCTTTACGGCTCTGAACCAGTTCTCGGCGGGCCCAACATCGAGTCTGACTCTGCGATCTCTGTGGAGGGCAGCCACGTCGATCGAGCGTTCGCCTCCGTGGGGGGAGAGGCGTTCGTCACGGTTCTCTGGCGGTGGAAGGGAGAGGTACGGTCCGATGGGCTCCAGGTAGTTCTACGTCAAGAGGGGCACGACCTGGCAGTAGCGGACTTAAGCGCATCCCTTGGATTTGTGCCCGCAGGGCGTCCCCTTCTGTCCAAGGTGAGGCTGTCGTTGCCGGCGACGGCCCGAGAGGGCACGGCTCACGTTGCATTGGTCGTTGGTGACGAGGAGCTTGTGGTGGGCGAGCTCGTGGTCGACGCTGTTGCTCGCACTTTCTCTCTTCCCCAGATGACGTACGAGGTTGGCGTTGGCGCCGGCTCCATTGCGGAGCTCCTAGGCTTCGATCTTGAGCCGGCTGCCGAGCTAACCGCTGGTCGGCCGGTCACGGTCACACTCTATTGGCGTGCTCGAGAGGAAGCGGGCGCGGTTGATTTGAAGGTCTTCACCCACCTGATGGTGGATGGGGAGATCGTAGCTCAGCATGATGCGAAGCCTGACGACTGGCGTCGGCCGACCGGCAGCTGGTTGCCCGGCGAGATCGTCGCCGATGTCCACCCGCTGACGTGGCGACGCACCGACGTGTCGGGTTCGGGTGAGATGCGCTTGGGCTTCTACCGAGAGGAAACGGGAGCGCGTGTGACCTGGGATAACGGGCGCGACGTCTTCGTTCTGCCGGTTATGCTCTCTATTAGGCCTGAGTAAGGCGTCACCTAGCTGAGAGGGGCGATTTGATTTGCCTGCCCCCGGTAGGCGGCGTCTTGGGCCACGCCTCTTCGGGCGATAGGTCACGCTCGCGTCGACAGGATATCCTGGTCACCCATTTCTGGTATCATAGTGCAGGTCGCAGACAACATTTCTCAAGGAGCTAGCATGGGACGTACTCTGAACCGCTGGGAGCGGATCGTCATCATCGTCATCTTGCTACTAGCCGTCTTCACGAGGTTCTACATCCTAGGCAGGCGCGGCATTAGCCACGACGAGAGCATTCATACGAAGTTCTCGTGGAACCTCTACGCAGGTGATGGGTTTCAGCACAACCCGATGATGCACGGGCCGCTCCTCTTCGAGGTCACCGCCTTGAGCTATCATCTTTTGGGCGTCTCCGATTTCACGTCACGGGTCTTTCCCGCTCTCGTGGGCATCGCGCTGGTGATGACGCCTCTGCTCTTCCGCAAATGGCTTGGGCGGTGGGGGAGTCTGAGCACCTCTTTCCTGCTCCTCATTTCTCCTTCCATCTCCTACTACTCCCGGTACATCCGGCATGACGTCCTTCTGCTGCTGACGGCGGTGCTGCTGCTCTGGGTGATCATGCGGTACCTTGAGACAGGCCGATCCGGCTGGCTCTACTGGCTCGCGGCCCTGTTCTCGCTTATGTACGCGACGAAGGAGGCGTCGTATATCTACACGGCGATCTACGGCGTGCTCCTGGTGCTCCCGTTTGCGGTTCAGGTCCTGAGGGCGCCCTGGCAAAGGCCCTCGCTGTCCAGGCCCGCTATCCTGCTCTTGATCGGCGCTCTCGTCTTGGGCATCGTCTTTGTGCTGTCCTTTGGAGTCGCGCAGGTCAGCGAGATGAGCCTCGACGAGACCGGGGACAGTCGCGTTGTCGCGGCGGCGCTGCCGGTGTGGGGACGGGTCGCCGCCTTGGGCGCCCTGGTGATGGCCAGCGGGGCTCTGGTCTTAGGCCGCTATGGGATCGGCGAAGACGCAATGAGGCAGATCAGGCTCTTTGACGTGCTGATGGTGTTGGGTACGCTGACGCTGCCATTGGGATCGGCGTTCCTGATCAAGTTTGCTGCTGGTGTCGACATGCAGCAGGTCTATGACGCTGTACGTACCGGCAACTTCGCAGCGGTACCCACGGAGACGGTCGTGGCGATTTTTGCTGTCACGGTGGTCACACTAGTGGTCTCCATCGCGTTCGGCCTGTGGTGGGACCGCAGACGGTGGCCCGTCATCGCGCTGATCCACTACACGATTTTCATCGTGCTCTACACGACGATTTTCACTTGGGCCTTTGGTGCGCTGTCGGGGCTTATTGGAGGCCTTGCCTATTGGCTAGCCCAGCAGGGCGTCAAGCGCGGCAACCAGCCTCGATATTACTATCTCCTCATTGGTCCACTCTATGAATACCTGGCCCTTGCTCTATCGGTTGGGGGTGGGGCCGCTGCTGCGGTCCCTAGTATCTCTGATTGGTTTGGCCGCGAGCGACGGATTTCGGGGAGTGATGAGCCTCAGATTCCCGATCTGGACCTGAAGCGTCTTTTCCCCCTGTTCCTCCTTGGTTGGACGCTGATGTCCTGGGTGGCCTACACAGCTGCAGGGGAGAAGATGCCGTGGCTTCTGGTGCACATCGTGTTGCCCAGTACCTTCCTGGGGGGCTGGGGGCTCGGCCAGCTAGTTGCGCGTCTCCGGTGGCGGGACCTAGTGACGCGGCCGGGACGGCTCTTTCTCATTGGCCTGCCCCTGACCCTCGTCGGCATTGGGATTCTTGCTGGGGGCATCGGGGATCTTCGCAGCGCTCTCTCGTCGGGTGTGTCATCGGCTGGCTTCACGCTCCCGCAGCTTTGGTCTATCGGGAGGACCTTGGGCGGCTTGTTGGCTGTGATTGCCTTCGGTGTTGCCCTGGTGTGGGCGGTTAGCCGGCTCGGGATCTCGCGAAGCCTTAGGCTGGGTGCCGTCCTAAGCGTGGTGGCCCTCTCGGCGCTGACCGTGCGCACGATGGCGATGCTCAACTATATCAACTACGATCTCGCGACGGAGTTCCTTGTCTACGCACACGGGACGCCCGACATCAAGACGGCGCTGGAGCAGATCCGCGACGTCTCGTGGCGCGTCACCGGGACCTCGAACCTGGTGAAGGTCGCCTATGGGGAGGACGGTTCGTGGCCCTTCACTTGGTACATGGTGGACTATCCTAACAACTACTTCTATGCCACGTCGCCCGACCCTGAGCAGCTGCTGGCCTGTCCTGTGATCATCGCTGGAAGCCCGCAGTACAGTGTGGTCGAGGAGATCCTGGGTGATGACTATGTCCACTTCGACTACCTGTATCTATGGTGGCCTATCCAGGATTACTATGATCTTACCTGGGATCGCATTCGATACGCCTTGACGGATTCCGAGATGCGGGCCGCGCTCTGGCAGATTGTATGGGATCGAGACTATCGCGCCTACGCAGAGCTGAAGAACGAGAGCGATCCTTTCACGCTCAAGACCTGGCCCTACCGCAAGGGCTTTCGCCTGTATGTGCGCCGCGAGATGGCGCAGGAGATCTGGCCCTACAGCCGTCCAGCAGGCGCTGCCCGGTACGTCGCACCTGTTGCGACTCAGCCCCCGGATCCCTATAGGGCGGGACATCGCTTGTTACCACAGATCTCGGAGTTGCTGATGCCCGGTGCTGCCGTGCGAGGCTTCGATATGGCACAAGATGGCACGTTCTATGTGGCGGACACGGCCAACCACCGCGTGTGGCACGTTGGTCCTGACGGCGTCCTGGGCTCGTTTGGCGGCTTCGGGGCGGCTCCTGGTCAGTTCAGCGAGCCTTGGGATGTGGCGGTGGATGCCGAAGGCAACATCTATGTGGCAGACACGTGGAACCACCGCATCCAGAAGTACAGTCCCGACCAAGAACTGCTCAAGACTTGGGGGGAGCTGGTGCAGGTCACGCAGACCGGGGTTCCGGGCGCCGAGGGCCTCTTCTTCGGGCCGCGGGGGCTAGCCATCAGTCCTTCTGGAGAGCTCTACGTGGCGGACACGGGCAACAAACGGATTCAGGTCTTCGACCTGGAAGGCCGGTTCCTCCGTGAGTTTGGCGGGGGCGGTAGCGGTCCTGGTCAGTTGGACGAACCCGTGGGCATCGATATCAGTCGCTCGGGTATCGTGGCTGTCGCGGATACGTGGAACCAGCGCGTCCAGCTCTTTACGGAGCAGGGCACTGTGTTGAGCCATTGGGACATTCCGAGCTGGGATGTTGTCAATCCGGACGAGAAACCTTTTGTGGCCTGGGGCGACAACCGTCTATTCGCCACCGATCCGTTGCGACGCCGGGTGCTTGCGTTCGACGCTGAGGGTGGTTTCCAGTGGGCGCTAAGCGCCGACGCTGGCGCTGCGCTCTCATTCCCCCAGGGAATGCTGGCGCTCGATGAGACGCTCTATGTCACGGATGCGCATACGGGGAAGTTGGTGGGCTACGAGCTTCCCTGACGGCGATCTACCGGGCCTCTGGTAGGCTGCTATGGTGCGCCGGGACGGCTGGGATAGCCCGTGATCTTGCGGATCTCCTCGTAGAGGGGCTTGAGGCGACCGTACATACGCTTGTAGACCCGGCGGTACAGGCCGTCGTAGATGTCTCGCGTGCTCGGGTCGGGTTCAAAGGTGCGTCCGATCCGGGTCATCTCTGCCACGGCGCTTTCGAAATCGGCGAAGAAGCCAAGACCAACCGCGGCGTCGATGGCGGCTCCCAGACCTGAGGTTTCAAAGGTGTGTGGGCGTGCCGCTGCCATGCCGAAGATATCTGCCGTCAGTTGCATCGCGGCATCGCTCTGAGAGCCCCCACCGGACACCCGAATCTCCGTGATGGGGATGTGGCTGCGGCGTTCCGTACGCTCCTTCGCTTCACGGAGTGCGTAGGCCAAGCCCTCCAGGATGGCACGGTAGAAATGGGCCCGCGTGTGGACGTCACCAAAACCGATCACGGCCCCCTTTGCCTCCGGCCCCGGGATCTTGATTCCCGGCGACCAGTAAGGCTGCAAGATCAGGCCCATAGATCCTGGGGGGGCCTCGTTCACCAAGTCGTCGAAGAGCGTCTCAGGCTCTACGCCTCGTTCGTTGGCCAGCCATTGCTCGAGATGACCAAACTCCTCCTTGAACCAGCTCACCATCCAATACCCGCGGTAGATTTGAAGCTCGAGGCTGTAGTGGGAGGGAACGGCAGCGGGGTAGGGTGGGATCAGCGGGATGACCTCCACATAGCGGCTGTGGGTCGTGTTGATCGTAGCGGTGGTCCCGTAGCTGAGGCAGCCGATGTGCGGCTTCAGGGCGCCAGCCCCGATGACCTCGCAGGCCTTGTCTGCTGCGGCCGCAATGAGGGGGAGGCCCTGCGGGAGGCCCGTGGCTGTGGCAGCCTCGTTAGTGATGGTGCCGAGCGTCGCTGCAGGCGGCACAAGTCGCGGCAACCTCTCTTTGTCCATCGGCACAGCTTGCCACTTCCAGTCTCGGGGCTTTGCCCATTGTAAAGACTTGTAGTCGAAGGGGACGTAGCCCACCTGACAACCGACTGAGTCGACGAACTCGCCGGTGAGCTTGTGTGTCAAGTAGCCTGATAGGAAGAGATACTTATGCGTGTTCTCCCAAATCTCGGGTTGATGCGTGCGGATCCAGTTGGCCTCCGCCTCAGCTTGAAGGTAGGCGACAGTCTCGGACATGCCGGTGAGACGAAAGAGAAGGCCCCACAGCCCCCCCACAGGCTCAAGCCCCTCGGTGCGACGTTGATCCAGCCAGACGATGGCTGGCCTCAAGGGCCTGCCCGCGGTGTCGACGTTGACGACCGTGGCGCGCTGAGTGGTCAGGGCCATCCCCTGAATACTTTCCCTCGGGACGTCGGTGACCTCCCAGAGAGCGTGGCAGGCCTCGCATAGGCTGCGCCAGTAGTAGTCGGGATCTTGCTCTGCCCATCCGGGCCGTGGTGAGATGTAGGGCTCTATAGGCACCCGGCTCTTCGCCAGGAGGCGGCCCTGCAGATCGAACAGGAGAGCTCGGACGCTCTGAGTCCCGGTGTCGATGGTTAGAATAGTCTCCTGCATGCTTGGTCGATACCTTCGTTGAGGCGGTGTCTTGAGTGTGGCGTGCGTGGTTGTCAGCTCCGGCCGTAGGCTGGAACAGCAGCCCCTTGAATGGCGTTGGCTCCGTCAGAGGCGAGGTAGAGAAAGATCCGGGCGATTGCTTCAGGAGCGACCCAGCGGGCGTGGTCAGCGTTCGGCATGGCGGCGCGATTCTCGGGCGTGTCGATGGTGCCGGGCAGGACACAGTTGGCGTTGATCCCGCGGTGCTTCAATTCCTCCGACAGCGACTCCGTAAGACGAACGACGGCGGCCTTGGAAGCGCTGTACGCCGCTGCTCCCTTGGAACCCTTCAGCGCTGCGCGCGCAGCGGTGTGGATGATCTTGCCATAGCCCTGCTCGATCATTGTCGGTATGACGGCACGACTCACAACGAACGCGGTGCGGGCATTGAGTACCATCATCTGGTCCCAGACCTCGATCGGCGATTCGTGGACGGGGTCGCCTGCCTTGTAGCCTCCGACCGTGTTGGCCAGTATATCGATCCGACCGAAACGCGAGAGGGCTTCCGAGACCATTTTCGCGACTGACTGCGGATCAGTGAGATCCGTCGAGGGCGCGACAAACGTGTCGCTCAACTTGGCGAGGTCGGGGAGAGCCTCCCGTACACGCTCCTGGCTCCGCCCCACGAGGACGAGCCCGGCGCCAGCCTCTGCGAAAGCGTGTGCCACTGCGCTTCCAAGGTTCCCGTTGGCACCGGTGACGACCGCAACCCGACCCGTGAACTCGAACGTCCATGTACCCATAGCCACCCCCAGAGCTGACTCTTCGTGCCGACGGCTTGGCTGATTTGCTGCGATAGCTAGTATAGAACCGTCGCCCTGCTGGTCAAATGGCTAGCGCGGATTTCGTCAAGACTTCGACGGGCTGCGGAAGCGGGGTGTCGCAAACCACGACTTGAGGGGATTCCGTGTACGGGTTTCGCGTAGTGATCTGAAAAGGACCCATTCAATGTTATGACGCCAAGCGCAGGCTGCCAGAGTGTCCGGCAGCCTGCGTGGGAGACAACGTGCCTAATCCTCGGCTGGACGCGCGGGCTCTGGGAGCTCGCAGCTGAGCTCGACCCCCTCCGGGTGCATTGCCAGGAATACCTTCTCGCTGGAGAGCGGTAGGTCGCTAAAGCGTATGCCCGTGGCCTGGTAGAGGGCGTTGGCGATGGCAGGCGCCGTCTGGACCATGACGTGCTCGCCGACGCCGCGCGCTCCCCAAGGGCCATCCTCCAGTGGTGTCTCCACAATGTCGCCGTGGATGACTTTCGGTGCATCGACCGCTGTTGCGATCTTGTAGTCGACGAAGCTCCCGTTGATCGGCCGGCCCTTGTGATCGAACCTGAGCGCTTCGAAGGCGGAGCTCATGCCGTGGACGGCGCCGCCCTCAATCTGCGTCATCACCAGATCTGGATTGATCGCTTTCCCGACGTCGTAGGCGCTGGCGATCCTGATAATCTCGATCTGACCTGTATCGGTGTCGACCTCGAGCTCAACCGCCTGCGCGCCTACGGTGTAGTGCACGACGGCGCGGGTGCCCTGACCAGTCTCCGGATCCAGCCCAGTGACATAGGTCGGCATGAACTTCCCCTTCCCGACGACAGGCCCGCCCTGCCAGCCTTCGAAGTTCTCGTTGGGAAGCCCGTAGATGACCATGTTCTGAAGCGGTTGTTCCCGCTCGGAGCGATAGGAGACCACGACGCCGTTCTTGATGTCCAGGTCATCGGGATCCTCATCCCAGTACTGAGCAACGGTGTCCAGGATCTGCTGACGCGCCTCAAGGGCAGCAGTCCGCACAGCGTTTCCCATCGACCAGGTGATGCGGCTGGCAACGGTCTGCCACTCGTAAGGGCTGTACTTGGTGTCGACGGGGTTGGCCGAGACACGGACCCACTCATACGGAACGCCCAGGGCTTCCGCCGCCATCTGCGCAGCCACGGTGAAGGCGCCCTGTCCAAGCTCCTGTGCTCCAACATAGACGTTGACCGTGGCATCCTCGTTGAACCGCACGATGGCCGAGCTTCCCGGGTTGGGGGGCATCGCGGGTGCCTTCCACATGATGGCGATCCCCTTGCCGCGTTTCTTGTTCGGTGCAGAGGGCGCGACGGGCTTATCCCAGTCGACGGCTGCGGTTACCTTGTCAATGCAGGCGGGCAAGTCGACCTGTGGCATCGTCATGCCGGTCAGAATTGTGTCTCCCGTCCTCACGCAGTTACGGAGACGGAATTCCGCTGCATCCATACCGATTTCTGCGGCGAGTTCATCCATGATCTGTTCGATGGCCCAGTGAATCTCGGGCATGCCAAAGCCGCGCATCGCGCTGCCTATGGGATGGTTGGTGTAGACGCAGTATGAATCACCCTTCACGTTGGGGACGTCGTAGGGGCCAGTGCAGGAGTAGCCAGCGGCCCTCGCGATGTTCACGCCATAGTCGTTGTAGGCCCCACCACCGAAGTAGTAGGCCACTTCCATCGCCAGCAGATTTCCCGCGCTGTCACAACCGATCTTGAACCGTCCTACCAGGCTCTGCCGCACGTTGGTTGCAACAAACTCCTCCTCCCGGGTCATCCGCACCTTCACAGGGCGACCGCGAACTGCTTTGGCCATCAGAACCACGTTGGCCTCGATGGAGATGCCTGCCTTGCCTCCAAAGCCCCCGCCGACATAGGGGGAGATGACCCGGATGTTGCCGTGTGGAATGCCAAGGCTCTGGGCGAGCAGGTCGCGCTGCGCGAAGGGGGACTGTGAAGCCGCCCACAACGTGATTTCGTCAGAGGGATCCCAACGCGCCACGGCTACATGGGTCTCGATCGGCGCGTGTTGGATCTGAGGCAGTCGATAGGTTCCTTCAATGATCGCGGCGCACTGAGGCCACGCCTCCTCGATGTTGCCCTTACGGAGCTTGAAGTGCTCTGAGATATTGGTCCCCGGCTCGGGGAAGATGAAGTTCACGACTTCGTAGTCACCAAGATCGGGGTGAAGCAGGGGCGCGTCAGGTTTCGCGCCTTCGTATGGATCAAAGACTGGCGGGAGCTCCTCGTATTCAACGTGGACCAGTTCCGCAGCGCGTTCGGCAATCTCCTCGCTGATCGCGACCACGCCGGCGACAGATTCACCCACGTAGCGCACGCGGTCGTAGGCAAAGATGAAGCGATCCTTCAAGTAGAGCCCGAGGCTCGTGGGGTTGTCCTGGCCTGTCACGACGGCTTTGACCCCGGGCAAGGCTAGCGCCTCGCTTGCGTCGATGCGCTTAATCAGCCCGTGCGCGATGGGACTGTGGACTATTTTCCCGTATAGGAGGCCCGGGCCGAACGCCATATCATCAACGTACTTGGCGGACCCTGTAACTTTCTCATAGGCGTCGACGCGTGGTACGCTTTTGCCGACGGGATTTGGTGTCTGTTTGGTCATCTCACTCTCCTTTGGCAATCGCTATCAGTCTGCGCCCTGTTCGGCAGCGGCTTGGATCGCGCGCACGATGCGCACGTAGCCGGTACAACGGCACAGATTGCCGACAAGGGCATGGCGTATCTCGTCCTCGCTGGGATGGGGGGTGCGCTCCAGGAGGGCCTTCGCAGACATCAGCATCCCAGGCGTACAGAAGCCGCACTGGACGGCGTTGTGTTTGATGAATGCCTCCTGGAGCGGGTGCAGCTCGCCGTCTCTACTGAGGCCTTCTGTCGTCTCAATGACGGCGCCGTCGGCCTCGGCAGCAAGAACCAGACAGGAGTTCACGGGCAGACCGTCCATCAGGACTGTGCATGCTCCACATTCGCCGTTTTCGCAGCCTCGCTTGGGGCTGGTGATCCCCAGCTGCTCGCGGAGTACCTGCAGAAGCGTGTGGTGGGAGCGAACCCCAACGACGTAGGGCTCTCCATTTATGGTCAGGCTGATCTCATGTAGCATCTCTCGTTCCTCCCTATGCCTCGGGCAGCTGGTCGACCAGGGCCTGCACAGCCTGGCGGGTCAGGTTAATGACCATCTGCTGGCGGTATTCCATACCCGATCGGATATCACTGATGGGGCAGCAGCAGCCGTAGGCAGCGGCCGCTGCCCGGTCAATTGCCTCGGCGTCTCGGCTCCTGGCGAGAATGGTTTCGGCCTCGCGGGCGCGAGTTGGGGTTGGCCCAACGGCGCCCAGGGCGATGCGCCACGCCACTGTGCTATCGGCGGGGATCGCCAGTGCGGCGACGCTGACGATGGAAAGGTCGCCGGCCTTGCGACGGCTGAGCTTGTCGTGATAGCTGAGCGTACCGGCTGGTAGCTTGGGCACCAAGAGCCCGGCGAGGATCTCACCGCGCTTGAGCGCATTCCGTTTCGGGCCTCGGAAGAACTGCTCCACGGGCAGGCAACGGTCTCCCTCAGGCCCCTTAATGAGCACGTGAGCCTCTAGTACGTAGAGCGCGGGGGCAGAATCGGCCGCAGGAGAGGCTGTGCAGAGGTTGCCGCCGATCGTGGCGCGATTGCGGACTTGCTCATTTCCCATAGATGCCGCGGCGTCAGCGAGCACGGGCCATGTGCCTTGGACGAGCTTGGAGCGCGCTATTTCGTTCATCCGGACTGCAGCGCCCACGTAGAGACACTCATCCTCCTGCTCGCCGCAACACGGGGTCAGCCTCGTGGTTGTGAGGTCTCTCAGCCCAGGAAGCGCCTTGATGTCGACGACGAGATCGGGCTTGACGACGTGATCGCGGGCCTGCGGTATGAAGTCTGTTCCTCCTGCGATCGCCATCGCGACCCGATCTGGCGTGGAGAGGAGTTCGTGGGCCTCTTCAAACGTTCTTGGTCTATAGTAGTCGAATGGTTGCATCGTGTTCACCTCCTGCGCGTAGTCTGTTCAGGCTGCTGGACAACTGAGGCTCAGGAAAGCGCGGAGCCGATGGGCGGCTCCAGGATTTCCTCAACCTCAGCTTCACGTGAGTTTGGAGGTGCGGAGGCCGGACACTCCCGGCCACGCAAGGCTAGTCCACGGTCGCGACTTTGATTCCGAACTTCTCGACGGGGACAAAGAGGAAGATCAGGTTGAGCAAGATGCCGGCGACTGCACCGGTCGCAATGCAGGGCAGGCCATCAGGGAAGATGCCCGGGATGGGGATTGGGATGTAGCCGCCCATAATCTGGCCACCAATCGCCACGATGCTCACCACTGCTCCAATGGCGAGTTGTCGAGGGTCGAAGAGATTGACCTTCTCCGACTGGATCAGGGCAATACCCTGCATGCCGATAACGCCGAAGAGATAGATGGCTAGGCCACCGGTCACCGCGACTGGCACGGTGCCCACTAGCGCTGACAGCTTGCCGATAAAGCCGAGAAGGATCGCGATGACGGCAGCCGCCAACAACACCGGGCCGGAGTAGTTCCGAGTGATGGCCATCAACGAGTTGTTCTCGCCGTAGTTCGTGCCTGCGACACCACCGAAGAGACCGTTGATGAAGTCGCCCAGCCCGTCAAGGACAAGGTTCTTGCCGATGTGTTTGCTGAGCTCGTACCGTTTCTTCCCCAGATCATCGGCCAACTTGTCCACATAGAGGCTGATCTGGTAGAGGTGGGCGGTTGACTCAGGAATGGTCGCCACGGCAATGATCGCGATGGCTGCAACCGACTCCCAGGCTCGCGGATCTCCAAAGGCGGGCAGGCTGAATCTGGGCAGGGCGAAGAACCTCGCCTCCATCACCGGGGAAAGGTCGATCAGGCCGAAGGGGATGCTTATGATGTAGCCGACGAGCGCTCCAAGCAGGATCGGGAGGAGGCCAATGAAGCCCTTGCCCTGGAGGTAGACGGAGAAGATAACCGTGACGACGAGCGTGATCAGCGCGACTAACCAGTTCGCACTGGCCATGTCGAGGGCCGAACCGCCCAGCGTCACACCGATGACCAACGCCACGGTGCCCGTGAGGACGGGCGGCAGGATCTTATCAAGGAAGTCCTTGCCCGCGCGCACGACGAGGAACCCGACGATGATGTTAACGAGCCCGGTGGCGATGATGCCCACCTGGGCCAGACGAACCCCCTCACCAGCATATTCGCCATACGACGCACCGGTGAGTGTCAGGGTGGCGGCGATGTAGCTGAAAGATGAGCCGTAGTAGAGGGGGATGAACTTGCCGATCCAGATCTTGGAGAGGATCAGCGCCGTGAGCGTGGCGATGCCCGAGACCGTCAGAACCGTGCCGACATCGAAGCCGACAAGGAGGGCAACCAGGACGGTTGCCGGGAACATCGTCAGAACGTGCTGGAAGCCCAGCAGTACCATCTGTCCAAACGGGGGCGCGTCGTTGGGCAGGAAGCCAAAAACCTTGGGCTCTGCCTGTGCTTTCTTAGACATAAGCTGCTTACCTCCTGAGAAACATGGCTGGATGCAAATGAATGAGAGTAGTCAGCATCAGAACCAGCAGTGTTGTCTCGCAACCACCTCCTTTCTGGTTAGGGTAGGCGCACGATCTCGCTACGCAGGCTCGAACTTCAAGCCGTAGACTGGTAGTCCGTGGTCGTAGCGGACAGGCTCCCAGCTGGGCTTCAACGTCATCCCGGTCTTGATGCCGTCCAGGGAGTCAGCCTTGATCTGTCCCATCGCCTTGATCCCATTCTCAAACTCGCCAACACCAATGATGAGGAACCGCTCGTCGAACCCCCAGGGTAGGTTGAAGATCTGGGTATATGCCAGCAGCCTCACGTTGCCCTTTGGCTCGATCTTCTCGAACTCTCGGTTGTAGCAGTTCAGACATCGCTCGTGCCGCGGGTAGTGGATGCGCCCGCACGCCTTGCACTTGTAGCCGGTGATCTCTATCTCACTCATGTGTCTACCTCCTTAGGAAGCTCTTTTCAGGACAAGAGCTACGACGTTGTTCCCAAATCCACCGAAGTTGACCGTCAGGCCTACTTTCGCATTCTTGACCTGACGTTCTTTGGGCAGCTCGTGGCGCAACTGCCACACCATGTCGACGACTTGGGCAACACCGGTGGCGCCCACTGGGTGTCCGCGCGCCTTAAGCCCACCGGAGACGTTGATGGGCATCTTGCCCCCCAGCTTTGTGTGGCCTGCCAAAGCGGCTTTCCCCCCTTCACCCTTGGGGAAGAAGCCGACGTGCTCGCTCTCAGCGATCTCTAGAATCGTGAAGGCGTCATGGAGCTCCGCGACATCGATGTCCCCGGGCTTCACGCCTGCGCGTTGGTAGGCTTGCTGCGAGGCCAGCGTTACGGCCTTCAGGTCCGTGGGATCATCGCGTTCCTGCAGGGTGTGCGTATCCGTTGCCTGTCCAAAGCCGGCGATGACGACCGGTGGTTTCTTCGTCAGCTTTGGTGCCATCTCCAGAGGACAGAGGAGGACCGCCGCTGCCCCATCGCTCACCGGGCACATATCATACAGGTGCAGTGGGTCGGCCCCGACCGGGTTATTGACCACGGAGTGCGGGCTATCCATAATGCCCTCCTTCGTGATGTTCAGCTCCACGTGGGCATAGGGGTTCAGTGCACCGA
>JBNGDL010000051.1:0-7546 GCA_049975205.1 Anaerolineae bacterium
GTGGCATCCTCATAGCTGATATTGAGTTGGATGTCGTTCGACGAAACCAGCTCTAATCGCCCCATTACCTGGTTGATAATGCCATTCTGGTCCTTCGGGTACACCATCCCGTACCGCGTGCCCTCGCGCGCCGCGTTCGTGATGTTCACGTAGATGAACATGATGCGACCGAACTCGAGCGTGCCGATGATGATCAAGAGCAGCACTGGCAGTATCAGCGCGAACTCAACCAGTCCCTGACCACGATGTCTCGCTTTGGCTCTTCTCATAGCGTTTTCTCCCACACGGTGTTCATTCGGCGGTATCGAGAGTCTCGGAACCGCTTAGCGGATTCTCGCCAGGCAGAAGGAACAACTCCGGCCTCCCTATGCCGTATGCGCGCCGGAACCCGGCTGGGTCCGTCAGCGCGTAGGACGTAACCAGGTATCCCTTGCGACAGGGCTGTGTGATCCCTTGAAGGGCACCGATGTTGGCTGGCGTAGCGGCGTCCTCCAATCTATCCAAGACTTGAAGGTAGGACTGGAACTGGAGGGCAGCATACTTGAGTACATCAACCATCGCTTCCTCTTCCGTCTGTGCCATGGCTACAAGGATCTGGTTGACCAGTTGTTGCGCGTCGCCGCTGCTCTGATCGCCGATGGCCTGGTCCCGGTTAACAAGCTCCTGGGCCTCGGCGATGCGTTCGCCCAGGAATGCCAACCCGAGTGCGATGCGAATGTCCGGATGCTCAGCACCGGAGAACTGCACCCGTTCGACGTGGAGCTTCAGGGGATAGAGGACGTGCCCAGGCCTGCTCTCCCGTGCCGCACAGACGATCCCGCGGCTCACGGGTGCGAGGAGAATCAGAAAGACCACGACCGCCGCCACGACTTTGACCGCGAGCCGGAACTCCGGGCTCAGCCGGCGGTGCCCACCCACACGTGACGATGTGCCGGTGGCTGCGGCGAGTACCTTTGCTCGGCCCAGGCGGAGGCCGCCCGGCGGCGGTGGGGGCGGTACCAGCAAGGCACCGCGCAAGCCGGATGCGACGGCAAGGAGTGAGTTCAGCTCAAGCACGTCTCGTGTACGTGAGGGGAAGGGGAGTTCCCCAGCCTGATCGGAATCGGCTGCGTCAAGATGTGCTGCGAGCACCTGTGTGATCCGTGACCTGCGGTTGAGCACCTTATCCTACTCCTCCAGATGTTCCCTAAGCGCTGACAGTGCGCGGTGCTGAAGCGCCTCCACGGCGCCCACGCTCTTGCCAAGAATCTCGGCGACCTCGCGGGACTTCAGCCCTTCCCCAAAGCGCAAGACAAGCACCTGCTGCTGACCTTCCGTCAATTCTCTCATCGCCGTCAGAAGCTCCTGCTGGGACCAAGCTTCAGCGACTAGGCTGCCCGGACTCCTTGTAGGCGCCTCCAGATCATATTGGTCTATTGGCTCTCTTTCATCGGAGCCGTGACTGCGGAACCAGTCGACGGCGACGTTGTGCGCGATCCGATAGAGCCAAGCTCGAAAAGAGACCCGCCACGACTGCTTGGCCTGAATGGCCTCAAGGACTTTGACGAAGACGTCCCCAGCCAGATCCTCCGCGACCTGGGCGTTCCCAACGCGACGGTAGAGATACCCGTAGATGCGAAGGGCGTAACGGTCGTAGATCTCGGCGATGGCTTGCCGGTCGTTCGACTTGGCGCGCGCCAGCAGATCCTGCTCAACCGACTCCTGGCACGCCATTGCCCTTATGGCCTCTACTATTCATGACGGATATTCTTACCAAAACCATACGCGGAATACCTTAAAAGTCAAAAAACTGTTTCTAATCCGTTAGAGAATCGTCTGACCGAAGGGTGCTGGGTTCGTGTGGCCCTCATCGCTATGATACAAGCCCCCCTTGGGGTTGCAAGCGTACCTCACCTTGTGGCAGAGCGACTGGGAGTTACGGAGGGTTGACACTTTGATTTCGAGACGGTATCTTTCTTAGAGCTTTACGAGGAGGGGATTTCGGACTGAAAGGAACGCCATGCATCTGTACTTCGTCAGACACGGGCAATCGGAGAACAACCTGCTTTGGGCTCAGAGCGCCTCCTATGAGGGCCGCGTCGCGGACCCGGCCCTCACTGCTGCCGGTGAGGAGCAGGCTGAGCTCTTGGCGCAGTTCTTGGCCAAGTCTGGTACGCTAGGCTTGGAGGAGGGGTGGGACCCTCAGGATGTGGAGGGGTTTGGGGTCACCCACGTCTACACCAGCCTGATGGAGCGCGCCGTAGCTACCGGTCACCAGATCGCCGAGGCGCTCGACCTGCCGCTGTTGGGTTGGATCGACATCCACGAAACCGGCGGGATGTTCATTCGCGACCAGGAGAGCGATACGAACATTCCTCAGCCGGGCCATAGCCGCAGCAATCTGTTGCGACGCTTTCCACGGCTGGTTCTTCCGGATGAGGTGACGGAAGCGGGGTGGTGGAACCAACCGTTCGAGCCTAAGGAGGCGAGGACGCCCAGGGCAAGACGCGTCGTACAGAAGCTCCTGGCCAAGCACGGGGGCCAAGACCATAACGTTGTCTTTGTGAGCCACGGAGGATTCTTCAATCATCTCCTGCGCGTCATCCTCGATCTTCCGGACACCGACGATGTCTGGTTCGCAGCCAACAACGCATCCATCACGCATATCACCTTCGAGGATGACAGGCGCGTCATGATGTACCAGAATCGGGTGGATTATCTGCCGCGCCATCTCATCACGTAGCAACTAACTGAGGAGTATTTATGGAGCACTCGTTGACTCACTCTATAGAAGATGCAAGATGGTGGCGCCTGTCCATCACGGCAGCCTACTTCACGGCGTTCGTGGCGCTGGGGTTGGCCTACGCCTCACTAGGCCCCACGCTCACGGATCTTGCCGCGCACGTTGGCTCCAGCCTCACGGCGATCAGCTACGTCTTCACCGCCCGAGGGCTGGGATATCTTGTCGGGTCCGTGATTGGCGGCTGGCTCTACGACAGGGTAGGGGGCAATCCCGTGATGGCCGCTGTGTTGGTGCTGGTCGCCGCGGTCATGGTTGTGATTCCCCTCGTCCCCGTGCTGTGGCTCCTCGTCGGGTTGATCTTGCTCATCGGGATCTTTGAGGGCGCGGTGGACGTCGGTGGGAATACCTTGCTGGTATGGGTACACGGAGACAAGGTGGACCCATATATGAACGCGCTGCACTTCTTCTTCGGCGTCGGCGCATTCCTGTCACCCATCATCATCGCCCAAGCCGTTCGCATCACCGGGGGCATACGCTGGGCTTACTGGGTTCTCGCGATCCTCATCGTGCCCGTGGCATTGCTGTTGCTCCGACTGTCGAGTCCACAAGGTGAGGGTGGGGGCCGTAGCGAATCCCCGGATGGTGGGGCTGCAGCCCGGATTGCACCCCGGCGCGACCTGCAGCTTGTGCTGATGGTCGCGTTGTTTTTCTTCCTCTATGTAGGTGCGGAGGGAAGCTTCGGCGGCTGGATCGCAACCTATGCGCAGGCTACCGGGATTGGAGACGCTGAGACCGCGGCCTATCTGACCTCAGCGTTCTGGGGGGCGATCACCTTGGGTCGGCTCCTCTCCATCCCGATCGGGGCGCGTTTCTCACCGCGGCAGGTGCTCGCCGGTGATATGGTCGGATGCTTGCTGAGTGTGGCAGTTCTAGTGATCTGGCCAGGCGTCCGGTGGGCGGCGTGGGTGGGTACGTTTGGGGCGGGCCTTGCGATGGCCTCGGTCTTTCCCACGACGATATCTCTGGCCGAGCGCCACATGACGATCACCGGCGGGATCACCAGCCTCTTCTTCGTAGGAGGCAGTCTCGGGGGGATGCTGGTGCCGTGGGCGATCGGTCAGCTCTTCGAGCGCGTGGGGCCCGGCGTGACGACGGCAGCCATCATGGGGGCGGTAGCGTTGGACGCGCTGGTCTTTGCTTTGGTCGCCGTGCAGACACGGCGGAGGCCAATCGCAGGAGTTAAGGTGTGAGGAGACACGTATGCTGATCACGACATTGGGACCGAAAGCGCTTCAGGAGTTGGGTGACGGCATCATCTTGCCACACGAGCACATTTTTGTGGACTTGCGGACGCCGGACGAGCCTAGGGAAGGGGAGCCAGCGGTCGATGAGGTCGTCAGGCTCATGGGGCCAGAGTTGGAGCGTGCCCGGGCCGTTGGGGTGGCTGCCTTGGTCGCCTGCACGCCGGTTGGGGTGGGGCGCCGAGCGGACTTCGTCCGGGCGGTCTCTGAGGCTGCGGCCTTCCCGGTTGTCGTGCCGACGGGCGTCTATCGCGAGCCCTGGGTTCCTGAGTGGGTACGCTCCGCGGAGTCAGCTGCTCTGCGTGACTGGATGCTGCGGGAGCTTCAGGGTGAGATTGAGGACACCGGTGTCCAGGCGGGCTGGATCAAGCTGAGCGCCGGCGACGACGGCGTGACGCCCGTGGAGCGCAAGGTGTTGCGAGCCGCAGCGTCGGCTGCCAGGGAGACCGGCGCGGTGATAGGCAGCCATACGATCCGTGGGCACGTGGTGATGGATCAGCTCGACACGATTGAGGAGGCGGGCTATGCCCCCGAACGCTTCATCTGGATCCACGCTCAGGCAGAGCCCGATGTCACGCTACACGAGGCGGTCGCGCGGCGTGGCGCGTGGATCGAGTATGACGCGATTGGCAGTGACGCGTTCGATGACGAGGTCTTCCTCGACCATATCGCACGCATGCTTGACAAGGGCTTTGGCCCTCAGCTGCTGCTGAGCCACGACCGGGGGTGGTACGATCCCGCCCAACCGGGAGGTGGGAAACCCCGTCCCTTCACCTATATCAGCGAGACGTTTCTGCCGAAGCTGCGGGCCCTGGGTCTCGATGGGAGGGTGATCCGAGACCTCACGCGGGAGAATCCCTTCCGAGCCTTCGCTCGATGAAGGGCCGGTCGCGGGGTGGCCCTCACAAGATCCAGGCCATCAGAAGGATGCCAAGCTCGACTGCGAGCGTGCGCGTAAGGGCCATCCAGGATTTGCGTCTTCCGAAGTTGCGCAGATAGTACTCGGCCCCTCCAATGATGACGACAATGGCGACCATCGCCAGCGGGATGACGGCAAATTGGCGGATTGCCACGCCGGACCAGTATTGCTCGACAGAGCCCGAGTAGTCGGCCCAGAACGCAATATAGATGCGGGTGAGGATGTCGATCGTCACCGGAATCAGGACGACGCTTAGCACGCTGCTCACCAGCCACAGGGCGACTACGATCGCGGTCTCGAGCTTCCGTGGGGTGGAACTCAGGTCTTGATCGGCCATCTGCCCTCTCTAAGCTCCTAGCGTTCAGTGCCGCATTGAGGCGGCAGCCAGGTAAGCACGCCCATGACGTGACTCCGCATCGTGCCCAGGTAGAGGGTGGGGTCGCGTAGACCCTCTTGGACAACTTCGACGGGCAACGGAGGCGCATCGGGCACCGCTCTCCCAACTAAGGCGCCCGGGAACGCTCCGTCTTCAAGTGACGGCAACACGGCGAAGCGCACGTGGACCCAACTCGAACCTGAGTCCCACAGCCGCCCCTGATATCCCAACATCTGCCCGGCGCTGACAGGGATCTCGTTGATCCCGGGCGGGAACTCGTCGGCAACATAGGACCTATCGCCCTCAGCGCTCGCCAAACCTCTGTAGAAGGTCCAGACCTGACCGTCAGAGCAGAGGGGATCGTCGTGACGGATCGCGACGGCATCGTTCCACGTCTCGCGCCGCATGAGCACCCCGTCCGCCACCGCGTAGACGGGGACGGTTCCCTCTTCACCTTCCCCCATCAGGACGAGCTCCTTGGTGAACCACCACACGCCGAAGGTTGCTTTGCTGGGAAGTGCCCAGACGGCACCGGGGCACTGAACTGACGATGAAGGATAGATCTCGCCTGGCAACCGGGGTTCGAACGTGATCGTATCGGCGGCGTAGCGAGAAGCGATGTAGTTCGCTTCGATGCTGGCCAGCATCTCCGGTGTCCAGCGAGTCCTGTAAACCGCGGTATCTGGGAAGTGATGGATCATGATGGCTGTGAAGGTCTGGGCCTGAATCTGCTCGAGAAGCGGCGTCTGATCCCAGTGCCCACTCTCCGCCAGCTGTGTCATCTCGAAGGGCTGCAGATACAGGCGGCGTCCCTGGAGGGGGATCAACGCCATGTACTCATCGGCAATGACGGGACCCTGCGCCCTCTCGATGGTCCGAGCCAGATGGTCAAGCTCGGTCTTGGTCTTGGTCCGCCACTTCACCTGCTCCGCCGGGCCGGTTAGGGTAGCCCGCGTTAGAAGCCCGATCTGCACGGCTACTGCAACCGCCACGGCTGCGTAGACAGGGGCTCGCCACAGTGTCGGAGGCTCCGACGTCTCGTGCGTGGATTTGAGATGGGACCAACTCAGCACGGCTCCACCGCACAGGCTGAGGGACGCGGCCAACTCGAGTAGATAGTTGACGTTTGAGCCGACTTTGCCGATCGTTGCAGCCGTCGCCAGCGACCCAACCAGGTAGGGCACGAGAAGGGGGGCGAGCGGGATATTGCCCAGGCCCAGGAAGAGCACGAGGCCGGCAAGGAAGATCATAACCGGCGCGGTCTCGAGCAGGGAGAGCGCCCTGTCGACGACAACGTTGACGTCAAAGGCGTTGGCGTTGGCGGTGATGACGTTGAGGAAAAAGCCGCCGCGCGTTGTCAACGTGAGCAGTAGGAACAGCAAAACGCCTGGGATCGCGACCATGCCGGCCAGTTTCAGGGCCGTGCGCCATCCAAGTTTGTGCCACACCCATACAAAGGCCGCCAGCGGACCGACAAGGGCGTAGGACTGCTTCGTGTAAGCTGCTGCGATCAGGAGCGCTGCCGTTCCCACCAGCCCGAAGCGTGCGTCATGCCAGCGACTGATGACATAGAGCCCAGCGAGGCTAAGGGCCAACGCCACCAGGTCGACCCGCATTAACGGCGCCCATTGCGCCGTGTAGGGGAACACGAGGAAGCTGAGGCCGCTCGCCCAAGCCGCCAGCCTGCGTCCTGTGTTCGTCTCGATGATCAGACCGATGAAGAGGGCCGCTGCAAGAGCCGCGACCACGGATAGTGCACGACCAAAGACGAGGTGGGGGCCGAAGAGGCCGACCACGGGCGCCAACAGCGCGACGTACAGTGGCGGATAGTTCGAAATCGTGAAGGGTGGAGAGGAGAGATCGTGAGGATAGATGTTCTCCCATCGCGAGAGACGCATTGCCTGATCGAGCAAGGGACCCTCTCCGTAGTCGAGGGGGTAGGGATAGCTGAGGGCCCGGGCTGCTTGGATGGCGAAGACCACAGCCGCCAACACGAGGAACATCCAGAGAATCGTGCGAGCGCCGCTTACGAGATAGGGTCCTGCGTTACGTATCGTATCTCTCATACCCCATACCCCAGAGGCCCCTCAGGACAGTGTCCCCATCATTATAGTCTGAAAGACCTTCTGCTCAAGCTACGATGGCTTCGTGACCGCATTACATCTTGGGGGCGAGCACTACGCTCAACGCTGTGCCCGCTCGTAGTAGGCGCGTTCAGCGCCGTGAGG
>JBNGDL010000051.1:7646-22876 GCA_049975205.1 Anaerolineae bacterium
CTAGGTCGCGGCGAGATCAGGAGTTGGCTCCCCTTCAGGCGGAGCTACGAGAGGCCATGGGTGAATGGGGGTGCCCGCTCTGCCGACTCTCCGATAAGGCGGAGCGCAGTTTCATCCACTCACTCAGCTACGAGCGGGTGCTCGATCTGAAGACCAGGGACGCGCTTAAGGCGTCTCGGGGACTCTGTCGCGAGCACACCCGGGCGTGGGAGGAGCTGCAGGGATCCGCCCTCGGCATCGCCATCGTCTATCACATCTCGGTGCTGGACCTGTTGCGCGACACAGAGCCGGAGGCGAACGAAAGCCACTCGCTGTTCCGACGTCGCTCGTCCGCCACGGACGCCGCCGACCGACTCTCTACTTCAGGGCCCTGCCCGGCGTGCGAGATTGTACGCGGCACCGTGCAGCGCTTTGGCGAGATCCTACTCGCCGACATCGAGGAGAGCGAGGTGCAGGCAGCGCTGCTGGCCTGCGGAGGCTTGTGTCTGCCGCACCTACGAACGGTCCTACAGCTCCGCGGGGCTGAGAAGGCCTACGTGCCCTTGATGCGGACGCAACGTAAGGCTTGGAAGCGGTTGATGGCAGAGCTGGAAGAGTTCATCCGCAAGAATGACTACCGCTTCGCCGACGAGGTGATGACCGAGGCCGAAGGTACCTCCTGGCGCCGCGTGTTGGATGTCCTGGTCGGCTTAAGAGACGCTCACCGCGGCTAACCCACTGGCCTAGTGCATCGCAACGCGAGGATCAGCCACCCTCGACGAGGTGTCTAGCGATCTGATTGTGTTGCTCGATCATCACCGGCAGGTCGACAGTCGTGCAGCGTCCATCCTCGACGACCACGCGGCCGTTGATCACGCTGAGGTCGACCCGTTGCGGGTCGCAGAAGACGGTCGCAGCTAACGGATCGTGCACCGCACCCCCGGCGTAAGCCAGGCGATTCAGGCGGAGCCCAATGATGTCGGCGGCCTTCCCGGGACTGAGCTCGCCGATGTCGTCGCGGCCCAAGACCTCTGCACCGCCCCGGGTCGCGATCCACAGCGCCTCCTCGGCGGAGAGGCCAGCCGGATTGCCCATCACGCGCTGGAGCAGCATGGCCATACGGGCCTCCGCCAACATATGCGAGCTGTCATTGCTTGCGGAGCCGTCGACGCCCACACTCACAGGCACGCCGGCATCCAGGTAGGCGCGGATCGGTGCGATGCCCGACCCCAGGCGCATGTTGCTGGAGGGACAGTGCGCGACCCCGGTGTGCGTCGCCGCCATCTCCAGGATCTCGTCGGAGTTCACGTGGACGCCGTGGGCGAACCAGACGTCGTCGCCAAGCCATCCTAGCGACTCAGCATAGCCGATGGGGCGCTTCCCCACGGTCGCGAGGCAGAACGCCTCTTCATCCTTCGTCTCAGCAAGGTGGGTGTGGAGCTGCACGCCGTAGGCCCGTGCCATCGCAGCCGACTCTCGCATAAGGTCCTCGGTGACAGAGAAGGGGGAGCAAGGCGCGACAGCGATCTGGAGCATCGAATAAGGCTTCGGATCGTGGTACGTCTCGATGACGCGCTGGGTGTCGCGGAGAATGTCGGGCTCCGCTTCCACCACACTGTCCGGGGGCAGCCCGCCCTGGCTCTCGCCGCGACTCATCGATCCGCGGGTAGCGTGGAAGCGCACGCCGATGTCCCTGGCTGCCCTGATCTCGTCCTCAAGTGTGACGTCGTTCGGGAAGATGTAGAGGTGATCCGCTGCCGTGGTGCACCCAGAGAGGACCAGCTCTGAGAGACCGACCACGGCACTGACGTACACTGCCGCGCTGTCCAGATTCGCCCATATTGGGTAGAGCGTCTTGAGCCATCTGAAGAGGCCGGCGTCTTGGGCCTTGGGCACGGCTCTTGTCAACGTCTGATATAGATGGTGGTGTGTGTTGACCAATCCTGGCATCAGCATCATGCCCGTCGCGTCGATCACAGTGTCGGCTGTGCCGGGCAGGCTCGGAGCCGGGCCTACGTCCTCGATGACGTGGTCGCGGACATAGACGCTGCCGTGGGCGATACGCCGCCGGTCGTCATCCATTGTGATAATCAGGTCTGCGTTCTTAAGAAGCAGAGTTGCCATGCTGATCGGCCTCCGTCTTGTGCTCGCACGCCCGACCCCGGTGTGTCGGCACGGGATGCGAGTCTGTCTTATTTGTATGTAGTCTAGCATGAACGATCTGGAAATACAGCCGACGGCCTGCAAGGTGAGACATACCGTTTCGCCTTGGCTGCTGGGAGTGAGCCCCGCCCTGTGGTATAGTTGCCGTTAGTATCTGGCTTCTGGAGATCGGCGACCGGCGGCCCGGTATTCAGGTTATCTGGGGAGGTTTCTATGGGCAAAGGTCACTGGCAGCTTGCAGCGCTCCTACTAGCTAGCATCGCGTGCCTGGTTGGCCTTTCGGCATCGGCGGCGGTACAGGTGCCGCCGGATCCCGCCGACCGCGTAACCGACCTGTTGATGGCTATCTCTTCCGAGCGATACGGACTGCCCCCGGATCTCCCACTGCACAGCATAAGCTCGGACGATGGCGACATTACCGTCTGCTTTCGGGTGCCGCGGGAAGTGCTCTCCGAAGGTGGCTGGATGGGAATGGAGCAACTCGTGCTCTATGTGCGGGATGCCCTCATCGAGATGCCGTGGGAGACGCTCTCCGTGCAGGCGTGGGACAGTGCCGAGGGACGGTGTCGCCCCGTATCGGACTTCGCACCCAGAGAGCCGGTAACTGCGCCTGAGGCCGAGCCGTCCACGACGGCTCAGGAGCCCGCGGTTGAGGCTCAGGCGACCTCTCTTGGCTCCCTCGCAGGCAAGACCGTCTACGTGAGTGCGGGTCACGGCTGGCTCTGGAACACCTATTGGGAGGCTTACCGCACCCAGAGGATTGTCTACCAGGGCTTCATCGAGGACCACAACAATGCCGAGGTTGTGACCCAGTATCTGATCCCCTACCTCGAAAACGCCGGCGCAACGGTGGTCCCGGTTCGCGAGCGAGACTGGAGCCCCGTTACCTGGCTCTCTGATGATGACGACGGATATCCCACGTACATGCAATCCGGCACGTGGACGATCGGCACGCTAGCTCCAGGCTACGACGGTGGCACGTACCGCTTCGCGTCTTCTGTCGCGGGGGCGCCCACCGCACAAGCGACGTGGACGGTTGACGTCACGGTGCCTGGTGAATATGCTGTCTATGCGTGGGTCCTTCCCGGATCGAACCGGATACCGGATGCGCATTACACGGTGCACCATGCGGGTGGGGCGACTGAGACCATCATCAGTCAGGAGGTGCAGCGCACCACCTGGCGCTATCTAGGGACCTTTCCCTTCTACGCCGGTCCCGCCACCATCACGTTGGATAACCGGACGGCGGTGCAGCCAGGCGATGTCGTGATCGCCGATGCCGTGCGAATCGGCGGTGGTAGTTTCGACGATCTTTCCGCTATCCCGATGCCTATCCCTACGGACACGAGTTCCGGCCCCTCCGCTGCAGCGTTCAAGCCCTGGTGGGAGACCTGTACCTTCTACTGGAGCCAGTGGATGGGAATGGATCCCTATATGTGGTCCTACCTAAACGATGTGGTCGCGCGCCCGATCTACAGCCGATGGATACAACGGGTGACGCCAGGGGACTCTGTCTACATCTCCTGGCACACGAATGGCGGCGGCGGCACGACACGGGGCACCGTCTCGTACGTCCACAATGAAACCACTTATCCCCGGACTCCCGGCAGTACTGAGCTGCAGGCCGCCGTCCATACCGAACTGGTGCACGACATCCGCGCCGGATGGGATGCAAGCTGGGCGGACCTCGGCAAGCGGTCGCTAGACCTCGGTGAGTTACGTATGCTCTGGGATCCGGACTACGAGCTGGCGCGGATTCCAGGTGTGCTGCTGGAGATCGCTTTCCACGACCAGCCGGACGACGCCAACGCGCTCAAGGAGCCACTCTTCAACCAGTTAGCGGCACGTGGCGTCTACCAAGGCATCGTCAAGTATTTTGAGAACCGTGACGGTGTCGATCTGGCGCTCCTGCCCGAGCCGCCTACCCATCTGAGAGTCCAAAACGTCGGTGGGGGCGCGCTGCGGGTCACGTGGTCGCCTTCGCCAACGGACGGTGTCGGCCTGCGCGGTGACCCCGCGACGGGCTACCGCGTCTACACGAGTCCCGACGGCTTCGCGTGGAGCGAGCCGATCCCCGTCGCGGGAACCGAGCTCACGATCCCTGGGCTGTCCTCAGGCCAAACCGTCTACGTTCGCGTCACCGGCACCAACGCGGGTGGCGAGTCCTTGCCTACCGAGATCATGGGCGCACGAGTGGGGGACGACGTCGATCTCCTCATCGTGAACGGCTTCGACAAACTCAACCGCTTTGAGTTGGTCTCGGAGCTTGACCCTGTGGAGGGCACGAACCTTCGGATCCTGTTGGATCGGATCAACAGCTATGCCTACGTGGTGAGTCACGGGCAGGCTGTCCCCGCGGAGTTTGCCTGGGACAGCGCCGCGAACGAAGCTGTGGCAGCGGGGACGGTGTCGCTTATGAACTACGAGGTCGTTGACTGGATCTTGGGCGAGGAGTCAATCTCCGGCGATGGCAGCCTCAACAGCGCGGAGCGTCAACTGCTCACGGCGTATCTTGACGCCGGACGATCGTTGTTGATCACGGGATCGGAGTTCGGCTGGGACCTGGAGCAGATGGGGCGTGATCCCGGCTTCCTGAATTACGGGTTGCGAACCGACTTCATCGCCGATGATGCAGAGACCTACACGACTGCCCCAACAGGGTTGGGGACTTTCGCCGGTCTGTCGGAGATGCATTTTGATGCTGCAGGTGAATATGATGTCGGCTTTCCAGACGTGCTAGCTCCCTACCCAGGCTCCGGCGCCACAACGGCTCTGACTTACGTGGGCGGCACCGGCAATGGTCAGGGCGCCGCGGTGCAGTATGCCGATGGCTGCCACCGGCTCTTGGTTTTGGGCTTTCCGTTCGAGACAATCCGGCCCGCGGAGCGCCCAGCCCTGATGGCGGCAGCGATGAACTTCCTGGCGTGCTACGTCGACACCGAGATCACGCACCCTGAGGAGGGTGGTTACTACGACACGCGCCCTGCATTCACCGGTACGGCCCGTGGTGAGGGTCTAGCGTATGTAGAGCTGCGGCTGCAGCGGTGGGTCGATGACGCGTTCTGGAGAACCACAACAGGGTGGGTTGCGGAGGAGACGTGGTTCAGAGCACAGGGCATCGATCCCTGGCAATATCAATCCACAATCATCGACATGGGCGAGGGCGGCTACACTCTCCGTGCTCGGGCTGTAGGGGTAGAAACCGATGAAACGCCCGATGAGGTCAGTTTCTTCCTAGACTGGACCTCACCTGACGTGCCCACGCTGGAGGCGCCGGATAACAGCGCCGAGCTGGCGGGGCCGGCGGTTGAACTCGTCTGGTCAGGGCCGGCGGATAGCGGATCCCCGCTGCATTTCGAAGTCGAACTCGATGGGGTCGTAAAACCCGCCACCGCGACGACGTCCTACGTCACTGTTCTACGTCCGGGGGTGCACACCTGGCGCGTCCGTGCTGTGGATGCTGCCGGCAATGTTGGTGGCTGGACCGCGACCTACACGTTCACGACAACGGTGGAACCCGAAGAGATCTTCATGCCCCTGGTTTTGCGGAACTAGCCAGGGAGGGGGAGCGGCGGACGATGGCCTGCTTGAGGCGTTAGTTGGCTCTGAACTCTTCGGCGGCTGGGATCCTTGATTGTGCCGTGCCAGTCTGGATGGATCCCTTGGATGGGCGTCAGCGGCTGGTTACTGCAATTTGGTCAAACCGCACCGGCGTGTGGAGGGTGCGAGCGGGGGAAACGAAACGGCGGACGCTCTTCAGCCTCCGCCGCGACACTGCATTGCGCGAAGCGAGGTCCTAGTCCTGCAATCCAGCCAGGTCTAGGCCGGCCTCCAGAACGGGTTGAACCAAGCCTTTGTCGGTCACCTCGCAGTACACCCTGATGACGGGCTCCGTGCCAGAGAAGCGGATCAGGAGCCAGCCCTTATCTCCCAGCTCGAACTTGTATCCATCGAGCGTGATCTTGTCGGTGACCGGGATCCCCGCGATCGTCTCGGGGTCGGCCTCGTCCAATCGGCTCCGGGCCTGGGGGCGTTTCTCCGACGGGAACCGCACATCGATCCGATCGTAGAAATAGGCCTGCCCAAGCTCCTCGAAGAGCATCTCGACGAGTTGTGACGGCGACTTACCCGTCTGCATCATGAAATCGAGGAAGTAGAGATTGCCCAGAATGCCGTCCCGCTCCGGCACGTTGCCGCGGAAGGCGTAGCCGCCGCTCTCCTCGCCACCGATAAGCGCATCGACCTCCATGAATTTCGGTGCGACGTACTTGAAGCCGACCCCGGTCTTGTAGATCTCGACGCCATACATGTCGGCCAGGCGATCCAGCATCGAGGTCGTGGAGATCGTCTTCACGATAGGCCCGCGCTCCCCCCGAACCTCCAGAAGGTAGTAGGCAAGCAGGCCAAAGGCGCGCAGTTGATCGATGTAGGTGCCGTGCTCGTCGCCAATGCCCATGCGGTCTGCGTCGCCATCACAGATCAGCAGGACGTCGGCGCCAAGATCGACGGTGCGCGACAGCGCAGCGTTGATGTTTGGCTCGATGGGCTCGGGTCGCTCCATACCGGGGAAGAGCGGGTTGTGTTCTGCGTGCATCTCCCATATCGTGTTGTTCCCGCCGTCCAACAGCCTCGGGAACCAGCTCGACGCGTTGCCATACATAGGCTCTACCAGGATCTTCAGTCCTGCCTCCTTCAGCCTGGGGATGTCGACCAAGTCGTGGAGGTGAGCGATATAGGCCGGATCCGGGTCCCACCGCGTGACGAGCCCCTGCTTCTCAGCGTCGTCGATCTGTGTCCGTCTGACGTCCCCGATGCTCTCAGGAATCTCCGCCTCGATTTCCTTGAGCCCCTCGGGATCGATCGCTGCGCCGTGCGCGTCGCGGACCTTGAACCCATTGTCCGGTGGCGGGTTGTGACTCGCGGTGATATTGATCGCCGCCCCCGCCTCGCGCTCCTTGGCGCTGTAGCTGATGACCGGGGTGGGGGAGTTGCGGGAGGTCAGCCAGACGTGGATCCCGTTCCCCGCCATGACCTCGGCGGCAGCCTCGGCAAAGAGGTCGGAGGAGAACCGTCGATCGTAGCCAACCACGACGCCTTGGTCGGCGAGCCCCTTCTGCTGCATATAGCGCGCAAAGGCCTGGCTCACGCGTCGCACATTGTCAAAAGTGTAGTCCTCGGCGATTCTGGCTCGCCAGCCGTCAGTGCCAAACTTGATGTTACCCATGGTTACGATCCTTTCTGTAGAGACTAGAGCTTGTGCTCATCCCGCAGGAGCGCGATGTCGGCGTCAACCATCATATGGATCAGGTGTTCGAAGGTTACCTGAGGCTCCCAACCCAGCACACGTTTCGCCTTCGAGGGATCCGACACCAGCAGATCCACCTCTGCAGGTCGCATGAACCGAGGATCCTGCACGACGTGGTCGCGCCAGTTCAACCCTACGTAGGAAAATGCGATCTCGCAGAGCTCCTGAACCGAGTGCGTGGTGCCCGTGCCGACGACGTAATCATCTGGTTCGTCCTGCTGCAACATCAGCCACATAGCCCGCACGTAGTCGCCGGCGAAGCCCCAGTCGCGTTTGGCGTCCAGGTTCCCCAAGGCCACCTTGTCCGTGATCCCTAGCTTGATCTTTGCCACGTGGTAGGTGATCTTTCGGGTGACGAACTCCAGGCCGCGCCGCGGGCTCTCGTGGTTGAAGAGGATGCCAGAGCAGGCGAAGAGATCATACGACTCGCGGTAGTTCACGGTGATCCAGTGCCCGTAGACCTTGGCCACCCCGTAGGGAGACCGAGGATAGAAGGGCGTGGATTCACTTTGAGGGACCTCTTGTACCTTACCAAACATCTCCGAGGAGCTGGCTTGATAGAATCGGATCTCCGGATCCACGCTGCGAATCGCCTCGAGGACGCGGGTGACGCCGAGCGCCGTCACGTCGCCGGTGAAGACGGGCTGCTTCCAGGACGTGGGCACGAAGGACTGCGCCGCCAGATTGTAGACCTCGTGGGGGCGGCAGTCATGGATCGTCGCGAGGAGCGATCCCTGGTCTAGGAGGTCGCCCGACACGAGCTCGACCTCGTCCTGGATCTCCTGGATTCGTGAGAAGTTGATCGTACTGGTCCGGCGGACCATCCCGATGACTTCATACCCCTTGCTTAGCAGAAACTCTGCCAGGTATGAACCGTCCTGGCCTGTGATCCCCGTGATTAGGGCTCTTCGCTTTGTCATATGACGTGATCTCCTATTCTGTCTCGAAATCGATCTTTACTCTTTGTCCTCTGCCCCGCGTGGCGGGTCCTGTCGGACGCGCTGGCGCCACTCCGCCAACACATCCGCCACCGTCTCTGTCAGTGGGGTCAAAGGGCGCCAGCCTGTGTCTCTATGCAGCTTCTCAGCGCTACCGTAGATGATCGGGACATCGGCTGGGCGGTAGCGCTCCGGGTCTGTTTTGATCTCGATGGGGGCGGTTGTCAGCGAGAGGAGCTGATCGACGAGGCCCTGGATGCTCTGGGCACGCCCCGATGCGACGTTGTAGACCTCACCCGGGCGCCCTTCGGTTACTACAAGATGGTAAGCCCGGACGACGTCCCGAACGTCGGTGAAGTCCCGTGCTGGGGTCAGGTTGCCGACCAGGAGGACAGGGTCCCGAAGCCCTGCCTCGATCTCGGCGATCTGGCTCGCAAACGCGGGCAGTGCAAACCGTGGCGATTGCCCGGGCCCCACGTGGTTGAAGGGGCGGACTCGCACGACGGGCAGCTGGTAGCTGATGAAGTACTGGTATCCCAGCACGTCCTGGGTGACCTTACTCACACTGTAGGGGTTCTCCGGACGGAGTGGGTGACCCTCTGTGATGGGCAGCTGATCCTCGGATGCTCTGCCATACTCCTCGCTGGACCCAATCACGACGATCCGGGGTTGAAGGGCGAGATCGACGCAAGCCTCGAGGAGGTTCAGCTGCCCTAGGATGTTGTTTTCCAATGTGCCCCACGGATCCTCATAGGCGGTCGGCACGTGTGACTGAGCAGCGAGGTGGATGACATAATCGGGGGGCCATTCGGCTAGCAGACTCTGGGTTGCCTGACGGTCCCGGAGGTCCAGCCCGACCAGCTTCTCGCGGGGGCCTGGAGACGTTTCTGAGGGAACCTCCGGATATGCGGTACCGACGATGTCCCAGTTCGTGGCTCGAAGTAGATAGGTGCGGAGGTGGTTACCTACGAATCCGGTTGCGCCGGTGATCAAGACACGCATGGGCACCCCCTATGCTGCGAAGAACGATAATTGGGACTCGACCGCCAGCACTGCCGGTCACCTACGGACAATTTACTGCCCAGACACCTGCTGCCAGTCACTCACTACCCGTCACTTGCCGCTCAGTCATTATAGCCGCAAAGCCCCTTGTGCCAACGCAGCTCCCTTCCGCGCCCCGACCACTCGGCGTCTTGGATATGAGGCTCAGAGCCGAGCAGACGCGCAGACGCTATCTCCAGCGGATTTGTGTCACCCCAGAGCCCTCGGTCAAGGCTTCTGGCACCGCTTCCTCGTCACTCAACGACAGCAGGTAGACGTCGCCGAGCTCAACAAACGCGATCGCGGTTCCGTCAGGACTCCACGTCCACGCTGGGATCTCGAGCCCGTTATTCGCCTTCGCTGCGTAGATCATTCGTTGGTTCGATCCGTCTCGGTCCACGAGATGAAGCGTGTAGCGACTGGTTGCGCTCTGGTAGGGCACGACGGCTCGCCCATAGAGCAGGCTCCTGCCATCAGGGGCGTAGGATGGTGAGGCCCACATTCCGACCTCAGGGGCGAGGGTCGCGCTGTAAGCACCGCTGGCCTCCAGGACGACGAGGTTGAAGACCGGGCTCTCCTCAGGCTTGCCACTACCGTCGTCAATGTGCGTGACGCTGGTCAGGAATTCACCCTTGGGTTCCCATGCGAGCGAAGGGTTCCACGCCCAACTGCTGTACGTACGGAAGGCGGGAAAGGTCAGCAGTGTCTCGCTCTCTGCGCCGCTGAGGTTGATCAACCCAACAGCTTCCGGTCGGCTGAAGGCCATCACATCGCCGTCCGGGGACCAGGCGTAGCGGGTGCCCCACCAGCCATAGCCGCCGCCACTCTCGGCTTCCAGGACCTTCCTCCGCGAGACAAGGGTGTTCCGGCTTGTGACCGTAGCGAGCCAGAGGTCGTTCTGCCCTCGCCAACCAGGCGCCTGCGCGACCGTCTCCCCCGTCGTCCACGCGATATCAGAGCCGGTTGGAGCCCAGCCGGCCCAGATCACGTCGTTGAGGTTCAGGGGGACCGGATTGGGCGACGCCAGATCTGTGGGGACCAGCCACAGCTCGTTCAGCCGGTCTGTCGCTGTGGTCGCCCGGGTAAACAGCAGTTTCCGGCCATCAGGCGAGAGCTCGAAGATCCGACCATCAAGGTCGCCGAAATGGGTCAACCTCTTGGATTGAAAGGAGCTACCTTGAATTACCCAGGCGTCCTGGTTGCTCAGGTAGGCAAGGGTGCCCGTGATCGGCACGTTCTGCAGCTGCGGCTTCGTCCCAAGCAGGCGGATTTCCTCGCGCGGTTCTTGGACCATCACCTCGCGGATAAGGACGTGCTCCACTTCCTCGCCGTCCTCATGGGTGACGCGGTAGTGGCGCTCGAGAAGCCCTGTCTGTCCAGACTGCAGCAGACGCGTCTCTCCCTCAGGTACGGTGGCATCGCGCAAGATCTGCTGCTCGAATGGCACGGTCTGGGTTGTGACCTCGGTCGACTGGACAACGCGGACGATCTTGATCGACATCCCGTCCGTGAGGGGGCTCACCTCTGGCGGCGTGACGCGGTCCAGGTCGCCGATGAGAATTCCGGCCTCGCTGAGGAGCGCGCCGACGGTCGAGGCCTCGGTCTCAAGGCGACGCTGCGCTCCATCGACCGTGATCGTGACGCGATAGCTGGACGGGCCCACGGGCGGAGGGGTACATCCAGCCGCAAGGAGGTAACACAGTAGGGCGACGAGGCCCAACAATCGCCCGAGTGGTCGCGTTAAGGATGACCCATAGTCCATAGACAGGCTCCAATTGTCATTCCTGAACGGACGGCCCCCAGCTGAGCGCCTGTGCCCCTTCCAGGAGGGTGCGGACATCCCACAGCGCCGGCGGGGCCATCACGCCCACGTAAGCCAGCGCGCCCTCGTTCATCGTTAGAAACGCCCCTATTTGGGGCGACCACACCGCCGACGTCCCCGCCTCTGGCAGCAGCGCTACCGTGACGAGCTGGCTCTCATCCCTTCCATACCCGTAGAGACCCTCACCAAGACCGGGGACCCTCGCCTGGAGGAAGACCAGATCGGCGTTCAGTCCCGGAAGCGGGATGTCTGCCTCAGGCGACGTTGGGAAGAGAGGGTAGGGGCCGACCTGGCAGATCGGATTGTCAGGCCCCACGCTCACGACGGGGCCCTGGAACCCGGTCGGATCCAGGGGCTGGATGCAGCCTTCCACAGCCGTACTCCACGTGACCCAGAGCGTCTGCGCTCCCCAAGCGGATCCGACCCGGCACGGAGCGGCGCAGATGGGCTGGGCGCGGACTGGAGCGGTATCGGCGGCTGTCGAGAGAAGCACGAGAGAGGGCTGGTCGTGCGCCATCGTTTCAAGCAGAAGCCACGCTCCGTCCGGTGACCAAGATCGGATGCTGACCGACTGGTCCTCATAGTGCCCTAGCAATCTGGGCGCCTCCGGTGCTTCGCGGTCCAGCTGCCAGATGCCTCGCCCATCGATCATCGCAATCTGACCCTCGTCCGGCGATAGAGCGAAGCCAAGGCAAGGCCGCTCCGGCAGTCCTTTGCACAGCGCAAGCTCCTGCTGCCGTGCCGTGGGTGTTGTGGCGCTGATCGCCAGCAGACTGGCGCTTCCCGCCTCCTCGATGCTGGGGCCTCGTGTCGGCTGGACGCCCCAGGCGAGATAGAAGACGGTGCCGGCATCTGCCGTGATAGCGAGGTGGACGCCATAGTCATCGATCAGGCGCCCCGACGTCGGAAGTAGGGTGTGCTCCTGACTGGCACGGTCGAGCAGATAGAGCTCACCGGCATCCGTGACGTAGACGATATGTCGTCCATCCTGCGCCAGGCGGTACGCGACCACTGCGGTTCCCTCTGCGCCCTCCGCGATGGGAAGCCCTTCCATACTCCCTCCCTCTGCCAGGCACGTATAGAGCTGACCGTCACGAAGAAAGAAGAGATCGGCCGGCAGCGGCGGGCATGCGGTGGCTGGGGCTGCCTGCGGCGGCAGGACGAGATCAGGCGGCAGGGTGGGGGACGGCGTGAGCGTCGGCGTCGGGGTTGGAATCGGCGTCGAGGAGGGCACCGGCGTCGGCGTGGAGGTCGGCGGAATCGGCGTGCGGGTCGCGGTCGGCGTCGGCGTGGGCTCCTGTGGTTGGCAGCCGGTTGCGACGCCCACAGCGACGACGGCGAGCAGGAGCAGCGCAGCCTGGACAAGGTGTCTGCCAGGTCTCGGGGAGCGGATTGGGTGTTGGGCGCTCATCGGTCCGCCGCCCGCGCCGCGACGTAATCCCGTGCCTCGTCCAACGTCTCGACCTCGCCGGCGGCCTGCGCCTCGCGCAGCTCCTCGAGGAGCTCGCCGATGGCGGGCCCTTCCGGCACACCGAGGGCCATGAGCTCTCGTCCACTCAGAATCGGAGTCGGTGACACCACCTCCGCTCTCGCATTCAAGTAGGCATCGAGGAGCTCCCCGGCGGCCTCAAGCTGCTCTCGCCACCAATCGGGGTCTAGTTCCTCGGCCTTTGTAGCAAGGACCCATGCCAGGGCAAGCAACACGATCGCGATGCCCGATTCCTTTGTCTCGCGGTAGAAGCGATAGATGGCGCGGCGTTCCTGGGCGTCGCGCTCGTTAGCCGAGCGATTCTCGACGAACTGCGCGAACCGCATGCGTTCGCTCACAACTCGTGTCACGTACTCCACGGCCTTGTTGGAGAAGCGCAGCGCCCGCAGGCGGCGCTCCGCCAGCGCCGCCGACGTAGCGGGCTGCGCGATGAGCGTGGTCGTCGTTCCATCCGCCTGCGGTGCGTGGTTTTGGGGGACGTCGGTAGCTGCACCCGCAAGGTAAAAGGCGGCTGCCCAGGTGAGTAGGTCCTTCCTTCTGACGCCGGCGCTGAGGACGACTGAAAGGTGGCGCACCAAGCCATCCTGCAACGGGCAAAGCATCTTGAGCAGCTCCCGCCAAGCCCATCCGGGCGCAGCGTGGTCGGTTGTGGGGTCGGCGATGGTGTCTCGCGGGAGCGCGTTGAGCAGGAGCTCCGTCGTTGCGACGAGCGCAAGCGTCTGGGCCAGCGCGTGAGCATAGGGGCCCGTCTCAGGCAAGGGCACGCTTCGGAGATGCCCGATCTCGGGCAGCAGATAGTCCACGAGACCGAGATCCGTAAGCAGCACAAGGCCCGCGCTGGCGCCACCGTTCGCGAACAGCCTGGTCAGCTCTTCGCGAGCTCGCTCGGCAGCCGCGTGTTCTATGGAGGGGGCTTCGGTCACGATGTGGTTCCGCGTCTCAGCTTCGATCGTGAGGGACAGTCGCACCGCGAAGCGGACGGCTCGCAACAGCCGCACGGGATCATCCTGGAAACTGCGAGGGTGGGTCATCGTCAGGCGCCGGTTCGCAAGATCCTGTTGCCCCCCTGTAGGATCGATGAGTTCGCCCTCGAGCGTCATCGCCATCGCGTTGATGGTGAAGTCACGTGCTCTGAGATCTTCGACTAGGTCGTCACCGCGGAGTTCGGCGAAGTCAATGGTGATGGGCGCTTCTGTGCCCGGCTCCATGACAACGGCGCGCCCTGTCCCACGCTCCCGGTCGAGGGCATAGTAGGCCCCGTCGAGGGCATCCGCCACGCGTCGAGCCAGCGCAAGCCCAGAGCCCGCGGTCGCGAAATCCCAGTCGTGGGGGAGCTCGCCCATCAGGAGATCTCGCACGGGTCCTCCAGCCAACCACACGTCCTCACCGGCTAGGACGGTACGGATATCCTGCAGTGGCCATGCCGGCAGGGGGACGTAAGGCTCGTGGGGGGAGACCCACGCAACCGTAAGGCGCGACGCCGGGTGCGCCACCTCGGCGAAGCGTCTCGCCTCCGCTGGATCATCACCCACAGCGACCACGCGCTCTTCTTCGGTCAGGGCAACCCACCGCCCCTGGTATTTCACAAGGTCGGACACGATATACCTTCCTCGCTGACCCCTCAAGGCTTAGCGACCTGAGGGCGGTCAAAGCACGCGTGCGGCGCACCTCACTCAGCGCGCCGCACGATTGGCTAGAGCCTTGTTGATCTGGAAGCTGCTTGGACATCGACGGGGCCGTGGAGACGTCCGATCGCCGCTCAGAAGCCCAAGTCGCTTATCCTGACCCCCTCCTACACCCGCGTGACGTACTCGCCTTTGCTGGTGTCGACACGGATCGTGTCGCCAACGTCGACGAACATCGGTACGTCCACCTTGAGCCCTGTCTCGCAGATGACAGTCTTGGTCGCCCCGGTTGCGGTGTCTCCAATCACGGCAAGCTCTGCCTCGGTGACTTCCAGTTCTACCGTCGTGGGCAGGCTGATGCCGAGAACCTCGCTCCCGTAGACCGTCAGGTCCACTTCCATACCGTCTTTCAGGAAACCCGCCTTCTCGCCAACGACGTCACGGTGGATGCGGTTCTGCTCATACGTGTCGGTGTCCATGAAGTAATAGTAGTCGCCGTCGTTATATAGGTACTGGGACGTGCGGCGTTCGACCAGGGCTTCTTCAAAACGGTGCCCATCCAGAAAGTTCTTCGGGATAATGGCGCCGGTATGCATATTACGGATCTTGGTGCGTATAATGGCGTTCCCGCGACCGGGTTTGTAGTGCTGATACTCCAGGACCTCGTAGAGCTCCCCATCCAGCAGGAACGTGGTTCCTTTGCGCAGTTCATTGGCGTTGATCATGTTTCACCTCGGGCTCATATCTGATGCCGGCGGTTCCCAGCTTGCCGACACCCGATCTATTATAGGTTCACAGCCGCTTTCGTCAAGCTCGACTCGGTTCTAAAGTGTGTTGGTGAAGTGGGGGGAGCCGGGGACTTGCGCAA
>JBNGDL010000052.1:0-18475 GCA_049975205.1 Anaerolineae bacterium
CAACTACTTCGCGGTCGAGTCTCTCAGACCTGGATGAACTGCGGTAACACCACTGGGCGCGACTGCGTCATCCGATAGAAGAAGTCCTCGAGGACCCGGCGAAGATTGCGAGTGCCCTGCTGGACGTGACGCTTGATCTCCTTGCGACCGGCGTCCATCAGCTCCTCGGACTCGTTAAGATAGACGAAACCTCGGCTCACGATCTCCGGCTCACCCACGAGCTCCTTCTTGTCGTTGATGCGGATGAGCGCGACGACGAAGCCGTCTTGTGACAGGCGGTGGCGGTCGCGCAACACGATCTCGCCAATCTCGCCGATCAGGCGCCCGTCGACCCAGACGTCATCCAGGGGTGTGGCCTTCTCTGTCCAGGCTTTCTGCCCGTCACTCAGCCACGGCATCCCCTCCTGGAGGACGAAGATATTATCCTCGGACAGACCGGTCTCCAGCCCCAGCTGGCGGTGCAGATAGAGGTGTCGCCGCTCCCCATGAACGGGGATCAAGTACTTGGGCTTGACTGCCTCAAGCATCGCCTGCATATCGCCCCGGCCTCCGTGGCCCGAGACGTGGACCGTCGCCATCGCACCGTAGATCACGTTGGCTCCACGCTCAAAGAGGTTGTTCAGCATTCGGCCGACATCCTCCTCATTACCCGGAATCGTGCCACCGGAGATGATGATCGTGTCTCCGTGACCGACCTTGATCTGCCTGTGGCTTCCCTCCGCCATCCGGTTGAGAGCAGAGCGCGGTTCGCCTTGCGAACCGGTAGCCAGGATAACCAGGTCCTCCGGTCGCACGCCGGCGTTGACGTCGACGAGCAAGTCGTCGGATACCTTGAAATACCCCAGGTCGCGGGCTAGTTCCACATTCTGTATGATACTGCGCCCTGTCAGCGCGACCTTTCGACCGTGCTTCTCAGCCAGGTAGATGATCTCTTGAAGGCGCGCAAGCAGCGAGGAGAACGTCGCGATGATGATGCGCTGACCCTTGGCCTCACTAAATAGGCGGTCGAGGGTGTCGCGAACCACCTGCTCGGTCTGGGTGCGCCCGGGCTCGTCAGCATTCGTGCTGTCGCCCAGCATCGCTAGTACGCCACCTTTGGTTAGCTTGCGTAGGGTGGCTAGGTCCGTCGTGTACCCGCCGGCTGGTGTCTCATCCAGCTTGTAGTCGCCAGTGTGGACAATCTTACCGACAGGGGTCTCGATCACCAATCCAACAGCATCAGGGACGGAGTGCGCTACCGAGAACGGGCTAACCCGGAAGGGGCCAATGTGCTCCTGCGTGCCATTCTCCAACACGCGAAGATCTGCCTTGTGGAGGAGGTTCTTCTCCTCCAGCTGACGCTTGATGAACCCCAAAGTCAGGGGCGTGCCATAAATCGGCGCATCCACCTGCCGAAGCAGGTAAGGCAGCGCACCGATATGGTCCATATGTGCGTGGGTGATAACGATTCCGCGCAGCTTGTCTTTATTCTCGACAACATACTCGAAATCCGGCAACACTAAGTCGATGCCGTACATGTCGTTGCTTGGGAACATAATCCCGCAGTCAACAATCAAAATGTTGCGGCCGTATTCATACACTGTCATATTCTTGCCAATGCCCTCCAGGCCGCCGAAGGGTGTAATCTGTAAATTCTTAGCCATGTAAATCTAGTACCTCTCCAATCAAAATCTAAATACGATCTAGTACCACGGGTTCCGCCAAGGCACGTTGCTTTGGCGTGCTGAAACGCGGCTGTCTTGAAAGCCTCTTGGGGATCTCAGGACGCTGGCTCAGCTCTAGGGCCGTCGACGCCCGGCGCCGACTCGAACCCTCAGCACATCACAGTTACAACTAACTGATACCAGCTAGGGGAAACTGCTCGTTGCTACCCGTGGAATCCAATTACCTGATGAGCATTATAGCACATTTAGGGTGGGTGTCAACCCCCATCGTCAAATCTGATGTCGATGGAGAGCAGAAAACCCTACGAGCTGCTGTCCAGCCTCATCCCAGAGCGCCAGTTTCAGCGACCGCAGGCTCGTTCGCAGGGTTAGGGGGCGCACCTCTTGTAAGGCAGGGATCGCATCGTAGGCGGCCTGCAGGTTATAGTTCGGGATGGTAGCCCGCAGGTGGTGCACGTGATGAAGACCGATGTTGCCCGAGATCCACTGGAGGAGCGGCGGGAGCTTGTAATATGAGCTTCCAGATAGGGCGGCCTTGATCGGATCCCAGGTCTCGTGCCGCGCCCAGTAGACGCCCTCGAACTGGTGTTGCATATAGAAAAGCCAGACGCCGGCTGTGGCAGCCATAATGATGACGGGGAGCTGAATGATGAGGTAGGTTCGCAGCCCAATCGTGATCGTCGCGAGGGCAATGATGGCTAGGATCGCGACGTTGGTGAGAATCGTGTCGATTCTAGTGGCCCTATCTGCTCCCTTTGGCGCGAACCGTTGGCTGATGAGGAAGACGTAGGTTGGCCCAATGCCGAACATCACGAGGGGATGGCGAAACAGGCGGTACCCGAGGCGTCTATACCAGGGCGCCGCCTCATACTCCTCAACCGTCATCGTGTAGACATCACCCGCTCCTCGACGGTCTAGGTCACCCACGGTTGTGTGGTGCCGGGCGTGCGAGCGGCGCCACGCCTCAAAGGGTGTGAAGGTCAAGATGCCGGTGATGGTACCGAGGATCCGGTTGGCGCGTCGTGAGGCGAAGAAGGAGCCGTGGCAGCAGTCATGGAAGATAATGAAGGTCCGGACGAGAAAGCCTGCAGCGACGATGCCTAGCGCTAACGTGACGACGTAGGGTAAGCCCTGATGCACGGTGAAGATCATGGCGGCCCAGAGGGCCGCGTAAGGCAGCAGGGTCGTCGCGATCTGGCCGGCGGCCTTCTCGCGGTCAGGCTCCGCGCAATCTCGCAGCTGCGAAAGCCAGGCCGGTCTGACTGATCGCTGAGCTTGAGGGCCGCTTTCCCTAGACATGTCCACCTCCTCACCGTTGGTCTACTCTGCACCAGGTCTGCGCGACCACAGTCATATAAGGTCTCGGGGCGGCGACGTGGAGCGCGACGAGGATACAAGACAATTCTAACCGATTAGGGTTCGGAGGCAATGGCCGGTCGATCATCCCGGGGCAGTGAGCGCCGGCCTTGCTTTGATCATGAGCCAGGCCGCGACGCCGCCCCTACACTAGACTTCAGCCCACCCCCGCAGCGTGGAACGCCTCCTTCACGATGGATAGTGCCTCCGTCTGGAGCTGCGCCAGATGGTCGGAACCCTTGAAGCTCTCGGCGTAGACCTTGTAGACGTCCTCTGTGCCGGACGGACGGGCGGCAAACCAGCCGTTCTCCGTGACCACCTTCAACCCTCCGATGGGCTCGTCATTGCCGGGGGCGCGGGTCAGCTTGGCTATGATGGGCTCGCCTGCAAGCTGGCCGGCCTCGATCATGTCCGGTGAGAGCTTCTTCAGCGCGGCCTTCTGCGCTGGCGTCGCCGGGTTGTCAACCCGCTCATAGACCGGCTCGCCATATCGGTCCGTCAAGGCTGCGTAGTGCTGAGCTGGATCCTGACCGGTCTTGGCGAGGATCTCCGCGGCTAGCAGGTCGAGCAGGATTCCATCCTTGTCGGTGGTCCAGACCGTGCCGTCCTTACAGAGGAAGGACGCGCCTGCGCTTTCCTCACCCCCAAAGCCCAGCCACCCGTGAAGCAGCCCGTCGACGAACCACTTGAACCCTACGGGCACCTCGTGCAGGTCGCGCCCGAGCTCTCGCGTGACGCGGTCGATCATCGAGCTGGAGACCAGTGTCTTGCCCACGGCAACGTCCTCCGCCCAGGCCTCCCGGTGCTGGAAAAGGAACCAGACGGCGACGGCTAGATAGTGGTTCGGATCCATCAGACCCACGGTGGGCGTGACGATGCCGTGGCGGTCGAAGTCCGTGTCATTGCCGAAGGCGATATCGAAGCGGTCCTTCAGGTCGACCAAGCTCGCCATCGCGTAGGGGGAGGAGCAGTCCATGCGAATCTGCCCGTCGTGGTCGACGGTCATGAAGGCGAAGGTCGGGTCCACCGCCCGGTTGACGACCTCGAGGTTGAGGCCATAGACCTCGGCAATGGGATCCCAATAGGCGATCCCGGCGCCACCCATCGGGTCGATGCCGATGGAGATACCTGACTCAGCGATGGCGCCCATATCCACGGCCCGCTCCAGATCCCGGACATAGGGCATGACATAATCGTGGGTGTGAGTTGTCTCGGCCTTGAGGGCGCGGCTCAGCAGCATCCGCCGGACCTCCCGCAGGCCGCTGCTCAAGATCTCGTTGGCCCGAGATTCAATCTCCTGTGTCGTCTCGGGGTCCGCTGGGCCGCCGCTGGGTGGGTTGTACTTGAACCCGCCGTCCGCGGGCGGATTGTGTGAGGGCGTGATCACCACGCCATCGGCCAAGCCCGCGTGGCGTCCCCTATTATGGCTGAGGATCGCCCTGGAGATGGCCGGGGTGGGTGTGTAGCCGAAGTCTTGCTGGATATGGATAGCCACCTCATTGGCGGCGAAGACCTCAATCGCGGTCCGCAGCGCCGGCTCCGAGAGGGCGTGGGTGTCCATGCCTGCATAGAGAGGGCCCGTGATCCCCCGGGACGTGCGAACCTCACAGATGGCCTGGGAGATGGCGAGGACGTGGTCCTCGTTGAAGCTGCGGGTCAGTGAGGAGCCGCGGTGCCCCGAGGTTCCAAAGGAGACGCGCTCCTGGCTCGTATCGGGGTCGGGTTTCTCCGTGTAGTAGGCGGAGACCAATCGAGGAACATTGACCAGAAGCTCGCGGGGCGCTGGCTTGCCCGCCAATTTGTGCGTAGCCATCCTTGGCTCCTTTCGTTGATGCAAGACATGCTTGCGTCTTAGCTATCCCACACCGTGTATCCGGCGGACGCGGGTTGACGGGCGCGTCGCCCGTCAACCCTGCAGCGAGCATCGCACTAACGACTGCTTAGGCTGTCGATCGCCTCGAAATCCTCTTCATCGAGCTCCCAATCGAAGATATCCATGTTTGCCTTGATGTGGTCCGGATTCGTCGATTTGGGGATCACCACCATGCCTTTCGTCACGAGCCATCTGAGCACGACCTGCGGCATCGACTTCTCGTACTTCTCCGCGATGCGATTCAGCGTGCGGTCGCCGATCAGGTCGCCGTTGGCAAAGGGCGAGTAGGCGGTGACCAGGATGTCGTGCTCCGTGCAGTAGTCTAGCAGCTCCTGTTGATTGTGATAGGGATGATACTTCACCTGATTTACCGCGATTGGGATCTCGGTGACCTCTAGAGCCTCCTCCAAATGGTGAATCATGAAGTTGCTCACGCCAATGCTGCGCACCTTGCCCTGCTCCACCAACTCAGCCATGGCGGAGAGCGTTTCCCCAATGGGCACGCGCTCGTTCGGCCAGTGAATGAGCAACAGATCCAGGTAGTCGATGCCTAGCTCGGATAGCGCGCGGTTGCCCATCGCGAGGACGTCGTCGTGCCGAAGGTCGTCGCGCCAGATCTTCGAGGTGATGAAGATCTCCTTGGGGTCATAGCCTTCGAGTGCCCGCCGGACCGCTCGATGGTTGCCGTACATATCGGCCGTGTCGATGTGCGTGTAGCCTAGCTCTAGGGCTGTGCGCACGGACTGAGTGCAGGTGTTTCCCTTGAGCTGCCAGGTGCCGATACCCAGGGCCGGCATTTTGTCGCCAGTGACCAGTTCGTATTGTTTCATTCGTTGTTCCCTCCTCTAATGCAAATCACCTGGGTTCGAGTGTACCATAGGTGGCCGAGATGGCAAAATTAGATAGACACACGTCTGTGTTATCGTGCTAGACGTCATAGCAAACTCGTTGTATCGTAGAGGGCAGTCCAAATGTGAGAGCGCGGCGAGGGATAGCGGTCGAGAGACCGACTCTTCGTCGTAAGAAAGGAGTCAAAGCGATGAATCCACAGACGGATATCCCTGGCAAATCAGCCCTCCTGACCGATCTTTCGGCTTACGTCTACGGCACGACGAGGTTAGGTGACGCGAAGATTCCCTTTGACGACCGTGTCGACGTCGCGCGGGCGGCGATGGATGCCGGTGTCTGGTTCCACACGAGCCACACTTATGGGAACGCGCTAGAAGTTCTACGCACAGCCTTCGATCGGGATCCGGACAGGGTACCGCCCCTGATCATCAAGATTGGCTGGAGCACCATCGAAGAGCTACGGGATGTAATCCACCAGAACCTCGATCCGCTTGGCCTGGAGAGCCTCGAGCTGGGCCAGCTCTGCCTCGGAGGCCAGCTCGCCGAGGAGTTCGCCAACGGCGGCCCCTGCTACGAGGCCTTTGGGCGCATCAAGAGAGAAGGACTGGTCAAGCGGTTTGTCCTCGAGGTCTTCCCTTGGACCTCGGAGGCGCCACTCAAGGCGCTTCGGGCCGGCTATCCCGAGGGTATCGTCGATGGCTATATCTTCTACCTGAATCCGCTGCAACGCTTCGCATCGAACGAGCTCTGGGACCTGCTTCTGGCTCGCGGCGAGCCGATCGTTGCGATGCGGACGGTGGCTGGCGGGCCGGTGCACCGGCTGCGGGACGTGCCGGGGGCTGCCTGGAAGCCCTATTTGCAGAAGCGTGCAACAGAGGTGGCGCCGATTTTCGAGCGCTCCGGTATCGAGAGCTGGACGGAGTTCTGCGTGCGGTTCGCGCACAGCTTCCCGCAGGTTCGGGCAACCGTCGGATCTACGAGCCGGCACGACCATCTCCGCGAGTTTCTGAGAGCAGCCGAGGATATCGAGCCACTGCCACAGGAGCTTGTGGACGAGATCGTAGCGCTGCAGTATCGGTGGTCGGATGAGACAGACGTGCACGCAGAGCCGTGGTCGATGTGATCGTTCGACCCGCCGGCGAGATCCAGATGCTTCAGGCGGGCCACGACCGCGGCCGCGGCAATCTGTTGGGTGTCCAACCGTGGATGACGTCCAAGGACTACGCCTCTGAGGAGGCTTTGTCCGCCAAGCTGTCAGGCTATCTAGATGCGGCCCATCGCCGGGGCTGGCTAAGCGCTCGCACTGTGGTCGTCTGGCCCGAGTATATCGGCACGTGGCTCGTTGCCACGGGTGAGGGGAGGGCAGTCTGGCAAGCCGACACCCTGGAGGGTGCGATGCGGACGCTGGTTCTCGGACAACCCTTGCGCTTCGCTCGCACCTGGCTCTCCTCCTCTGAGAAGGACAGGGTCGTCGCCAGCCTCTTTCGCATGCGGGGAGAAGTTATCGCCGAGCTCTATCAGGCTGTCTTCTCCCATCTGGCGCACGCCTATGGCGTGACGGTCGTCGGTGGTTCGCTCGTGCTGCCCGACCCTTGCGTCGACGATGGGCGTGTCATTGCGGGTAAGGGTCAGCTCTACAGCGTCTCCGCCGTTTTCGGCCCAGACGGCAAGGCTCATCCGGCTCTGGTGCGCAAGGTCTACCCGACCGCGGCCGAGCGTCCGTTTCTCGCTTCGGGACAGCTTGCGGATCTGCCTCTCTTCGATACGCCTGCAGGGCGCCTTGGGGTGCTCATCTGCGCCGATGCGTGGTATCCTGAACCCTATCAGCGCCTGCGGGAACAGGGGGCCGGCCTGGTGGTGGTTCCTTCCTACATTGAGAAGGCCGGCGCCTGGGACGCCGCCTGGCGGGGCTATGACGGCGTTTCCGCGCCGGACGACGTGGATCCGGCGGACGTGGGGTCGCTTACCGAGGCGGAGGCGTGGCGGAAGTATGCGTTGGTTGGACGCCTGACGAGATCGGGAGCCGAGGCCGGCCTCAACGTCTTTCTCAAGGGCAGGCTCTGGGATCTTGGCGCGGAGGGGCGTAGCGTGATGGCACGGGCGGGTGCGACGCCCGTTGAGGCTGAGGATGATGGGCCCGCTGTGCTGAATCTATGGGTGTAACTGCCCTCTTGAGGGGCCGTCTCTGCCGCGATCTCTTCCGCACCAGCGATGGCGCTCGCCGCAAGTTCGCCTATACTTGGGGCGCGGTGAATTAGACATACCGCCTAGTGTCGGCTTCAGCGGTTGTGATGCATGGCCGTGCCACGTGCTGGCTGGACCATACCGAAGGAAGCCTGAAGTGTCGCGCAGAAGCCCGAGTTGACGCGCCAGGAGGCGGTTGGGGCGACCAGACTCGGGCTCCGATATTGTCTATATCGAGATGTAAAGTGTGTTAGGAGGAGAGATGAGCAAGCCTATCGTCGTCATCGGCAGCAGCAACATCGACTTCATTATGAAGATGGATCATCTGCCCGCACGGGGCGAGACTGTCACCGATGCGACGTTTATGCAGACCTTTGGCGGCAAAGGCGCCAACCAGGCCGTCGCCGCGGCGCGTGCTGGCGGTAATGTGGTTTTCGTCAACTGCGTCGGCGACGATCCCTACGCCGACAAGATGGTAGCCGGCTATGAGGAGAGCGGTGTCCAGACCGACTACATCTGGCACGAGTCGGGCGTTTCCAGTGGCACCGCACTGATCATGATAGGGGAGGGCGGGCACAACTACATATCCGTGGCGCCGGGCGCCAATCAACGCCTGACTCCTGAGCGGATCGACAGCGTGCGCGACCTCATCGCCGGTGCTGCCTATGTGCTGATGCAGTTCGAGATTCCGAGCGAAACAATCGCCCGCGCCCTGGATGTTGCCGAGGAGGTGGGCGTTCCCGTCGTCTGGAACTATGCGCCGGCCAGGCCTTTCGATGTCGAGAGGCTGCGCCAGGTTGGCATCCTTGTCGTGAACGAGCCGGAGGCCGCCGCTCTTACCGGAATGTCCGTGACGGATCGTGCTTCCGCGCAGGCGGCTGCCTCGAGGTTGCGCGATATGGGTGTTGGGACGGCCATTGTCACGCTAGGTGAGAATGGCTCTGTGATCGCCTCAAGCGAGGTTGACGGCGAAATCGCGCACGTCCCGGCCTTCCCTGTGGAGCCCGTGGACACCACTGCGGCCGGCGACACCTACTGCGGCTGTCTGGTGGTGGCGTTGGCGGAGGGCAAGGAACTGCCGGAGGCTGTGCGTTTCGCTAGTGCTGCCGCCGCGATCTGTGTCCAGAGGCTCGGCGCCCAGCCGTCGACGCCGTGGCGCCAGGAGATCGACGCATTTCTCGCAGAGAGAGGCTGAGGGACCAGGTTACCCCTGCAGGACGTCGGTGTGGCTGCACGGAGGATGCGAAGACATCCTCCGTGTGTCATGTTGGGGTTAGCTCCCTATGTGGTAGGTCCGAGACGTGCCAGTAGGTCGGTGGCTCCGGTGAAATAGAGGCTGGTGGACCGTGGCGGCAAGTCCACCGAGAAGCGGCCGGTATCGGTAGCTATGGTCTGATTGCCGAACAGGTCGTAGACGACTTCGACCTCTGTCGGTAGGGTGAAGACCCGGCGGCCTCCGGGAACGGTGTGCACACCGAGCAACTCTTTGGAGGCAAAGAGCACATCGCCTTCCTCGCTGTAGAGATGCACGCCCGCGAAGCGGGCAATCCCGCGCAGCAGGGGGGCGGGCAGATTCGGCACAGCGCAATAGATGGAGGTCCACGGGTCGACGGGCTTAACGGCGAGGCCCGGCTTGCAGCGCCCCTGCGAGTAGACGACCTGCCCCAAGACCTCGCACTCCTCGTTCTCGAGGTGGAAAATCGGGCCGATGGTCCCGCCCGCGCTCCAGGCGAAGTCCGTCGGCAGACCCTCCGTGATGGGGTGGGTGAGGTTCAGGACGTTCAGGCTCATCTGCCACGGGTGGTCTCCCTTGCCGAACCGGAAGCCCGTGAGCGTCGTCATGCCTTCCAAGGAGGGTTCGCGGTCGATATAGCCCGGCGCGTAGAGCCAGAGGGCTGTCGCACGGTTGCGCTGCAGCTCCCGATGGATGGCGGCACGGCGTGTCTGGTCGATATGGAACGCATTTAGGAAGATATACAGCTTGCGTGGGGCAACGTGCCCCTCGACGAGGTCTTGGAGTAGATAGGTATCGCTTGGTGCGCCCAGGCGGGGCAGACCCCAGAGCCGCTGCTGAAAGATCAACGGCAGATCGAGATCGTTGCGCAGGGACTCATAGTAGAAGCTCTCATCGTCGATGATCACGGCGATCTCCGCCTGCGGTTTCCGGTCCAGTTTGAGGGCAAAGGTACCGAGCGCCTGGAACCGGGAGAGCAGAGGACGGAATGCGGGTTCCTGTACCGGATCGATGTGGTTGGCGTGGCCCAGCCACCAGACGCTCATGCCACGGGTCAGCACCTCGGCCATGTTGCGCTTGAGGATCGCGAGGCTGTCGTCCAACGTCTCTGCACGCCCAAACCCCACGTCCGGTGCTCCCAGATGGGTGCGGGAATCGTCCTCGAAGATGTAGAGCTTGCCATGGTGTCGGACAGACTCCGTTGGCAGCATCGAGCAACCTATGCCGCCCATGCCCCGGAAGCCATAGCTGTAGGGGCTCACCAGGAAGTCGACCTGGGGAGAGCGGAGCACCCGGGCCAATCCCAGGTGTCCGCTGCGCTGCGTTGTGGCGTAGGGCGTGTCCGGCCCCTCACCGAAGAAACCGGCGTTCCACGCCAGCTCCATCAGATAGCCGTAGAAGGCGCCGGCCAGCATACGACCCTCGCTGGCCTTCTTGACCCCATCGCAGAAATCGATGATCAGATCGGCACAAAGCTCCGCAAGGCAGCGGTAGTAATCGATGACCTGCTGCTCGCGTCTAGGATCGCGGAAAGAAACGTGCTGCGACGTCAGCTGGCTCGTTTCATCGGGGACCCTGGCAGTATCGAAGAGGACGCGGTCGTCAGTCCAGGCCGTGCGAAGTGCGGCGACGTCTCCGTCGTAGGTGCGGTGTAACCAGGTGCGAAAGTGGTCAAGCATAGGCCTGCTGTAGTCGCCGCAAGGCGCCCACATCGAGGTGTCTCCTTTGACCCACTCGCCTGTGTGGCCCGCCCCAACCTGATAGGCCAGCACCCGGTCGACCAGCCCCACTTTCTCAAGGTGTTGCAGGTAGGCCCGTATAAACGCTTTGGCCTGTTCGCGCCAGATCGTTGAGGCAAAGGACTGGGTCGACCGGCGGCCTCGGGAGTCAAGCTCGCATTCGTCGGGATAGAGGTCGCGCCACCACCTACCGCGGTCGCGTCCCATCTCGAAATGGACGCGGAGGTGGAACAATGCATCGGGATCGGTCTCCAGGATGCGGCTATACCGCGCTTCTACGGTGGAGAAGTCGAAATGTCCGGCATGGTCCGCGCCGGGCCCACACCATTCCGGCGATGGCCCACCCGTTCCCACGTCGAAGGCGTAGAGATGGATGCCGGCAGCGGCATAGGCGCGGGCTACCTCTGCCATGGGATAGTCATCGGCGGTGGGTCCCGCAGCCCAGAGGTAGCCGGCGAAGGCCGGTTGCTCGCCGAGGAAGAGGGTAGGGGTTCCGTTGTGCTGCCTAACCTCGGCTCTCACGGGCTGGCTAGCGTGTCCAGCGTCGCCATGAGGACGTCAAGATCCTCCTGGTTGTTGAAGTGCGCGGTTGCGATTCGAATGGCGTTATAGTGTGGCACGACGCGCACGCGTATGCGCTCACGGACCCATAGCTCCCGGCTTACCTCGCCGGCATCCCAGCCGTCCATCACAAACGTGGTCAGGCCCGACGCCTCCTCGAAGGGAAGCGGCGTGAGCAGACGCAGGTAAGAGCGCTCGAGGATGCGTGCTTTCAGGTCGCTGCTGAGCTCCTCAATATACCGCTCGATAGCCTCCCAGCCCAGTGATCCCAGCCACGCGAGGCTATAGCCGAGGCCACCATAGAGAGTGGTAGCCCGCGTTCCGAACTCAAAACGTTGTCCCGACGACCAGAGGTCGGCCACGCCCGTGTCGATGTTCGCCGTCTCTAGGGAGCCCGCACCAACGTGAGCCGGCGATAGCTTGGGCAGCTGTTCGGGCGAGGCGTAGAAGAGACCGGTGCCCTTAGGCCCACACAGCCACTTGTGTCCGTTGCCGGTGTAGAAGTCGCAGCCGATCTCCTGGACCCGTGTCTTGAATACACCGAGCGACTGCGCACCATCGACCAGCGAGAGAATGCCCCGCTCTCTGGCCCACGCGCAGAGCTCTGTGGCAGGGAGCCGCGTGCCGGTCTCACAGGTCACGTGACTGAACACGAGCAGCCTGGTGGCCTCCGATGCCACCGCTGCGCATCGGGCCCGCATCACGTCGGGGTCGGGCGAGACGGATATTCGCTTTATGCAGATTCCCTGGGTCTTCTGAAGGTAGAGGAGCGGATGGTAGACGGCCTCGTGCTCCTCATCGGTGATGATCACCTCATCTCCAGCCTGCCAGGTCATGCCGGCGAGGACGAGATTGGTGCCATCGGTTGCGTTACCGGTGAAGGCGATCTGAGTTCTCTCACAACCCAGCAGGCTAGCCAGAGCCTCCCGGGTCTGTTCGGCCTTCTGGCCTACCGCTGAGGTGCTGAGAAGCCCGTGGGCCTCATATTCCTCTACGAGTTCCAGGTACTGGCAGAGAGCTGGCCTTGGCATGATGCCGTATGTACCGATGTTAAGATAGATGCCGCGCTTAAGCCCGGGGTAGGCCGACCGAACGGTAGGATGGTCGGCGAGGGTTGGCGAAGGGGTCATCACAGGTATATCCTCCTACATTTGGACGGTGGGGTCGAAGGCGTCTCGCATGGCGTCACCCAGGGTGAACCATGCCAGCATGGTTAGAGAGAGAACCAGCGCTGGGAAGACGGTGAGGTGCCAGGCCGTCTGGATGTAGGCTTGATACAACCCAATCATCTGTCCCCAGGAAGTCATGGGCGGGGTGATACCCAGCCCCAGGAAACTCAAACCAGCTTCAGCCATCATTGAACCGGGAATGCCAAGGGTGATGGAGACAACCACCGGCGAGAGCGTATTGCGAACCAGGTGCGCGAGGATGACGTGTTTGGTGTCGGCGCCCATGCCTCTCGCCGCGCGGACGTAGTCTGTTGCTTTCAGCGACAGGACCTGACCGCGCACCAGGCGCGCGATGCCGATCCAACCGGTGACGGACAGCGCAATCACGATGCTGACAAATCCTCGCGGCAGCACCAACACCATCAGTAGATAGAGAAGCATGTTTGGCACCGACGAGAGGATATCGATGAGACGCATGAACGCGTAATCTACCCATCGTCCCATCAGGCCGGCTATGGCGCCGATGGGAAGGCCGATCAACACCTGCGTGAACTGCGCGAGAATGCCGACGCTGATGGAGATGCGTCCACCGTACATCAGCCGGGTCATAACGTCACGCCCGAGGTCGTCGGTGCCCATCCAATGCTTTGCCGTGGGCGGCGACCAAAGCGCATTGTAGTCGCTTTCGTCAGGCCTATAGGGTGCGATCCACGGCGCGAAGATAGCCACCAAGATCTCGAAGATGATGAACCCGAGCGCGATCATCGCTTTCCGATTACGTCGCAATCGATACCAGAAGGCGTGGCCCACGCTCTGGTGAGTGTAGGTCGTACCGGGTGCTGTAGGGGCTGTGCTAACCATTTTAGCGCTCCTTTACGAAGGCCACGCGCGGATCCAACACGGCATAGATGATGTCCGTGATAAAGTAGGTCACGCTGATCAGGGTCGTCCAGAGCAAGGTCGACGCTAGGATCAGAGGGTAGTCCCTTCTTCCTAGAGACACGTTGGTGTACCACCCCAGGCCGGGGATGCGAAAAATGCCCTCGATGAAGATTGAGCCCGTAATCAAGTGGGCCGTCATCGGCCCTGCGACGGTGACCACCGGGGTGAGGGCATTCTTGAAGATGTGGATCAGGGTCACCCGGCTCTCGCTGAGTCCTTTCGCGCGCGCCGTGCGGACGTAATTTGAGCGCATGACATCAGAGATAGCTGAACGCGTGTAGCGCTGGAGCGACAGAATGGGGCCCAAGGAGTTGGCCAGCACGGGCATCACCCAGTATTTGGGCTCAGCCCATCCCTCCCAACCCGAGGTAGGCAGCAGGTTCAGCTTCACTGCCAGTACATACTGCATGAGCTTAGCAAAGACGAACGAAGGCACCGTCATGCAGAACAACGACACGCCCGTGCCCAGATAGTCGGGCCATTTGCCCGGGTTCATCGCCGCGAAGATTCCCAGGCTCAATCCTACCACACTCGAGAACGCCAGGGTCAGGATTCCCACCTGAATCGAGTGGGGCCAATGCTCCCTGATCAACTCGTTAATCGAACGGCCCGATGCGTAGTAGGAGTAGCCGAAGTCTCCGCGAAGCGCTGCCTTGAGGAACAACCAGTACTGCACCCAGAGGGGCTGGTCCAACCCATACAGCTTCTCCATGTTCTCGACAAGCTCGAGAGGAATCATCTGGGCTGTGGCTGCGGTCATCGCGTCGAACGGTCCGCCCGGCACCGCATGCATCAGGAAGAAGGTCAACAGCGAGACCGCCAGCAGCACACCGACCAGGCCTCCGATTCTCATCAATATAAAGCGAAACATAACCTCTCCTTCACACTAGACTGCTATCGGTGCTGACTGTCTTCGCAAGATGACAGGATACCAGGTGGTTGGGGCCAAGTTCGCGCAGCTGTGGCTCGGTATGCGAGCATATCTCCTGGGCGAAGGTGCATCTTGGGTGGAACGCGCAGCCTGACGGTCGCTCTATCGGACTGGGGACATCCCCCGAGAGCCTGCGGCTGCGTCGTACGTCACTGGGCTGTGGATCGGGTACGGCGGAGATGAGGGCCTGTGTGTACGGATGCAGAGGGCGTTCGACGATTTCCTCGCTGGGTCCAATCTCGACGATCCGTCCCAGATACATAACGCCGATGCGCTGGCTCAAGAAGCGCGTGACGGCGATATTGTGTGAGATGAACAGGTAGGTCAGATCGCGTTCATCCTGCAGACTGCGAAGCAGGTTGAGAATCTGAGCCTGTACCGAGACGTCGAGGGAAGAGACCGGCTCGTCACAGATAATCATCTTGGGTTCTAACATCAGGGCGCGCGCGATGCCGATACGCTGCTGCTGCCCACCGGAGAAATCGCTTGGAAATCGCCCCAGCGCGTCGCGGGGCAATCCAACGGTATCGAGCAGCTCTGCTGCCTTGGCGATCCGCTCCTGCCGCGTGCCGATGTCGTGAATGACCATCGGTTCGGTGAGGATCTCCTCCACGTTCATACGGGGATCGAGTGAGGCGTAGGGATCCTGATAGATCATCTGCATTTTGCGCCGGGCCTGGCGCAGTCGCCCGGGGGGCATGCATGTCAGGTCTTCGCCATCAAAGCGCACCTGCCCGCTCGTCGGCTCGTGGAGCTGCATGACCGTCAGGCCCAAGGTGGATTTGCCGCAACCGGATTCCCCGACCAGCCCTAGCGTCTCACCTGGCTGAATACTTACGGATACGCGATCCACCGCGGTCAGGCGCATCTTTCGGGAGGCAAAGAACCCGCGCCGTACTGCGAAGCTCTTCGTCAAGTTCACGGTCTGGAGCATAGGTTCCACCATATCAGACTCCTTGTCGGCCTTGGGCCACCCAGCATGCGCATGCGTGTCCAGGCTTTAGGTCAATCAGCGGAGGACGCGCCTCTGCGCAGCGGGGGATGCGTTCCGGACACCGAGGCTCAAACGGACAACTGGTCAGTTCGGATAAGACCTGTGGAGGGGCGCCGCTGATGGTCCTTAGTCGCTCCGGTCGACTGCGGAGGGGCGGAATAGAGTACATCAGGGCCTGGGTGTAGGGATGCTCGGGAGAATTGAAGATCGTCTTGATCGGCCCATTCTCAACCACGGTGCCAGCGTACATGACGATGACCTTCTCTGCGATCTCTGCGATGACGCCCAGGTCGTGCGTGATAATGATAACTGCCGTCCCGAGTTTCTCCCTCAGTTCAAGAAGTAGATCGAGTATCTGGGCTTGGATCGTGACATCGAGAGACGTTGTCGGTTCATCGGCGATCAGGAGATCCGGCGAGCAGGCTGCTGCCATCGCGATCATCACCCGTTGGCGCATACCGCCAGAGTATTGGTGGGCGTACTCCTTCAGCCGGCCCTCCGGCTCGGGGATGCCGACCTGGCCCAGGAGTCTGGTTGCTTCCTCGCGGGCCTCGGCTGTGGAGAGCCCACGGTGTAGCTTCAGGGGTTCCGTCAACTGGTAGCCAATGGTCAGGACGGGGTTGAGCGACGTCATCGGGTCCTGAAATATCATCGAAATCTGGTTGCCGCGTATGTGCTGCATCTCGGTCTTCGGGAGCTTTGTGAGGTCAATCGCACGGTCCGCATCGCGGAGCAGTATCTGTCCGGCGCTGATCTTGCCGGGCTTATCGATCAGGCGCATGATAGCAAGGCTCGTGACGCTCTTGCCGCAGCCGGACTCGCCAACGATGCCGACGATTTGCCCTGGATTGACCGTGAATGATACGCCATTCACGGCGTAAATCGTGCGCTGACTCAGATCAAAGCGCACACTCAGGTCCTTCACCTCAAGGAGAGGATTGTTCATAAGGTCCACCTGTTCATCATCTCAGCGAAAAGATACCCTTGCACGCTGCGGCGTGCAAGGGTATCGTGAACACAGCTATCTCGTGCGGGGGGTATCGTAATCGGTTACGTCGTTGCGGATGTAGACCTGCGAGAATGTGATGTCCAATCCGCGATACACCTCGCGACCGGTGATATCTTTCGGGATGCCGGCGAAGTAGGGCCACCAGATCTGGTAGATCAGCATGTGGGAGAGGAAGATCGCACCAACATCCTCAACCAAGATGCGCTCGGCCTGTTGATATGTGGCCATGCGCTCCTCGGTGTCGGTCATGTGGCCTGCTTCGTCATAGAGCTCGTCGTATTCCTCGTTGTACCAGGCGTGACGCGGCGATCCATTCTCGTCGACGCTGCGGAAGAGCTGCAGGAAGTTGGCCGGATCGATGTAGTCGTACTCGTACGGCCCTTTGTAGATCTGCATCTCGTGGGCGGCACGACGCTGGCTCCAGGCTGCGTACTCCACCAACTCATAGTTGACCTTGATGCCGAGATGCTCCTGCCACTGTGACTGCACGAACTCGACCTTGGGATCGACTGCGTGGTGGGTGAGCGTCAGCTCTAGCTGTCGTCCGCTGGCATCCTTGCCCTCGGGGTACCCCGCCTCGGCCAGGAGCTCACGCGCGAGCTCTGGGTCGAAGGTCTGCACCGACTTCAATTCCGGGTTGTAGGCCGGGAAACCGGGCATCAAGAGTGAGTAGCCAGGCTCGACCGTGCCGGCGAGGACGTTGGCCATTGCGACGCGATCGATGGCATGGGAGAGCGCCTGTCGGAGGGTTATGTTGTCAAGCGGTGGGTTCATCGTGTCCAACGCCAGATAGTCCGTCTGGAAGTTGTTGTACCACCGCAGCATCTTGTTAAGGTCCGGATCGGCGCGGCAGAAGTTCAAATCGGCCACTGACAGCATGTGCATCCAGTCTAGATCGTGACTCAAGAACTCGTTCAGACCCATCGACGCAACCGGGTTGACGAGATGCTGCACATAGGGCTTGTGCGGCCCGTTGTAGTACTCGTTGATCTCCCAGGTCATCTCCTTGTTGTGGTCCCACTTAACCAGCGAGTAAGGACCGCAGGAGAGGAAGCCGTCGGCATCGTCGGCCCAGTGCTCCGGGTCTTTCTCAGCACGATGCTTGGGCGCGGGACAGGCGGCCTGATAGGCCAGGAGGGCGGGAAGATGAGGCGCGCTGCCACCTTCGCCCCAGATGCGGACCGTCATATCATCGAGCTTCTCAACGCCGACTTCCTCTTCTCCGACTTCCCCGGCCTTATGGGCCTTGATGCCCTTGATGGAGTAGTAGTACCAGACCCAAGGTGTATCCAGGTCAGGATTGGAGAGGTGGCGGAAAGTGAAGACGAAGTCATCGGCGGTGATGGGCGTGCCATCGTCCCAGGCAGCCCCATCTCGAATGTGGAAATCGAAGTAGGTGGCTTCGGGACCGACCTCATACGAACTGGCGATCGCCGGAACCAGCTCCATCATTTCGTTGCGGCGCAGAAGGGGCTCGGTCCCCCAGTTGAGCACAGAGTTGGCATCATAGATGTTGCGCGGCACATCCAGATGCTTGTTCTCGCTCACGGGATTGTAGCGGATCTGCAGTTCGAGGGGCGCGGCGTCTTTGGGCATCACCTTACCTTGCGGCGTGACCACATCGGGCAGCGGTGTGGGCGTGACGACCTTCTCGACCTCAACCTCGACCTGCTTTTCGACCGGAACCTCGACCTCTTTCTCGACCTCAACCGTCTTGACAACCTCGATCACCTCTGGCGTACACGCGGCGACGATGGATGCAACGGCGCCGGCGCCGACAGCTCTCAAGAACTCACGACGTGATACGGGCTTACGCATGGAGAATCTCCTTTTCTGAAGCGTTGAGAGACACCAGATTTGAGCAAACCGGACAGCCAACTCAAGGATTGCGCGATGTCTACCTCCTTTTGCTATCTGCGGAAACGGGCGCCGTGATCCGGTCACGGCCTGCCATAGGTGAACCAGCGCTC
>JBNGDL010000052.1:18575-22244 GCA_049975205.1 Anaerolineae bacterium
CCAGCGCTCTCGCCAGGATGGTGTCACACTGCGGTTGGTGCCGTCTTCCTGGAACATACGGTGCGGTGGTGCATCGTAGAGGGCTGTGTCCCGAAAGACCAAACGCGTGCCTTCGGTGAACGCGACGTGCATCCGCCCGTCGGAGGCGTCGGCATAGAAGTGCGTGGCGTCAGTCTCGAACTGCCCATAACGAATCTTGCCGACCTCGTAGTCGTAGCGTGGCCGGATCTCCTGCTGGATCAGCCCGAGGCCTAGATCGAGCTTGCATCCTAGCGTTATGGTACGAGCCGCGGTCTGAATCTGAATCCCCAGGCTTCGTCCTGGGTGCGATACATCAACCAGAGCAATGCTCTCGGCAAGGTCCTTGTGATTGACCTGACCGCTGTGGGGCCAGAGGACCGTCGCAAAGGGGACGATGTCTCCCGCCCCCAGCCGCCCGGTCCAGATCTGGAAGAGCCCTTTTTCCTGCTGGTAATGGCGACGCACGGATTCCACAAGCACGGGGCGATCTTCATTCAGCGGATAGGCGATCAATAACGCCTGATGCTGCGGGTTCTGCCAATCGCCGATGCCATCGATCCGCGTGTCCAGGTAGTGCCGCTCCGAGGCGAGGACGCGCGTCGTATATAGGATATTCGCCAGTGTTAGAGCCCCGGCCCGAAGCGCGCGCACACTGTCGATCAGGACAAAGCAGCCCAGGACGTGAAGGTAGGCGACTGTGCGATCCCACACCACACCGCGGCGCTCATCGGTGACCCGTGTGCGGCTCAGATCCAGGCCCTCGAACTGCGCGAAGTGCAACTTTTCCGTACGGGTCAGCTTATAGCTTCCGTCGTTGTGGAGGTAGTCCCAGGCGGATGTGGCTGAGGGTTTGACGCCCTCACGCCAGATCACGCGATTGTGATAGATGTCGGCGCGATAGCGTCCGTTGGGTACATTCTCGCGGTAGCCACCATCGTGGAGCAACACGGCTCCCTGGTTGAGCAGCAGCACGATGGCGTTCTCGTCGGCGTGACCGTGGTGCATTTTCTCGGCCGAGACGGCAAGTGTGGTCCGCAGATAGCGTCGCGGTATGTAGCCGTATCCCTGTTCGTCCCGGTAGTTGAGCAGCATATAGGCAGCATCCGGGTCCCACCCGCTTCGAAACAGGACCTTCTTCCCCACTAGGTCGTCGAGCAGCTCCTCACTGCCCCAATCCGGTCGTTGGGTCGGAATGCTGTCATCCGACCAGTCATAGGCCTGGTTGAACAGCAGGGCGGTACCCACGGAGGGAGGACCCGCGTCGATGAGACGTTCAGCCATTCGGTGCGCGATGTATTTGAAGGTTGGGTTCCGGTAGACAGTAGCAGCCTTCTCAAAGCAGGGCAGAAGCCGCTCTGCACCGCCTCCCCAATTGCAGTCGCCGAAGTCGGGGAACGTATCGAGCGGCGTTAGCATATGGGCGAAGTAGTTCACGTAGTACCACGTCGCGGGAAGGTCGAAATAGGCGGGTTGGTCAGTCACGTCGGCGTAGGTGAACAGCGCCAGCATCCAGATGGCGTGGTAGCCCATCGCGTCTTCGACGGACCAACGGCCCCAGCTATCATCGACCAACTGCTGGGAGAGCGTGCGCCAGGCTTCTGCCTCCGGGTTGGTGGGGAAGGCGCGGGCGGCAAGCGCCAGGCTCAATGCGCGGAGCATGGCCCGGTTGTGCGCGCCCCATTCCGGGAAGTGGAACAGCGTATGCAGGCTGTCCGCAACGATGGACTCCACAGCCGCGTGATCCTCTTTGCTAAAGACACCGCTGTCCCGAACGCGCTCGTAGGCGGGGATGTAGTTAGGTGGCACGAAGAGCCCGTCCATCGGTGGCACGGCCCGGTGATACTCCGGGTGTTTGGCTGCGATCTCCTGCGGGAATATCCCGGTCAGCTCGCGAGGCAACAGCAGTGCCTTCCGCGCTCGATGTGCGTACGTGATGTCATCGGTCAACGTGTACAAGAATGCATCGATGGCTGCCGCTGCAGCCGGTGCGCCGCTGGCGCCGTACCCAAAGAGGGGGTTGTCGGGGTCGAAGCTCTCGCGCCAACGGTCGATGCTCCGGGACAGATAGGATTCGGTGTCCTCCCCAGCTGCTCGTATGTACTCGATGTAGGTCTCTTTGCGTGGCATAGGGGCGTGCCTAGTTGTCCGGAGGGATGTAGCGTGTCTCCATACCCGGCATAGGGGGCACGCCCATATCGAGCAGCAGGTCACCGAATCTCAGGGTCAGATACATGTAGTCGAATGTGTCTTCGAAGACGTCATACTCCTCCGGGGGCGTGCCTTGCCCGTAGATCGAGTATTGACGCCCTTTATGGTACAGCACGCGTAGTTTCTGCTTGTACCGTGCACCCTGTCGGGTAAACGTCACCAAGAACTCGAAGCCTATCGCTTTCTCCTTGGTGATCTCCTGTTCGGATAGGATCTCGCAGTCCGAGAGACGTTGGAGGCCCTCGATCAAGCCTTCACGCAGCGCCGGCATATCATCACGCGTGATAGTGCCTGCCGTCTGCCCCAGGTCGGTGGCGATCACATAAAAGCCGGTCTGTGGATCGTCCTCAGGGTAGTAGACAATGCCATGGGGATTGTCCAGACGAGCGCCGTGCCAGTTCAGCGGGCGCCAGAACGAGAAATTCCAGGTCAGATCCCGATGCATCTTCTGACCGTGGATGAGGGTGCGGGAATTGGTCAAGTTGATCTCTCCTTTTGTGATGCGCGCCCTGTTCTGGAGGGCTCGTCGTCAGGTCAGACATCCAGCTGTCTATGGACCCAAACCGTGGTTCAAGGTGCTGTACGTCAAGAAAGATACGATGCGATGCGCGGGTTGTGAAACCCTCAGTGTCTCAGAGGGTTTCCTGGTTCGTCCAGCTCTTGTCAAGATCGTTGTAGCCAATGTGGACCGCGATAAGGTAGGGTATCAGCGAAGGATCGCGTCTTCGCAGTCCCTGGGTCAGCCTGCGGTGCACGGTTGCTGAGTCCGCCTTTGGGACCCGACCTACGCTTGGGGCATTGGCGTAAAGCCAGAACATGTAGTGATAGAGAAGCATACCGACCGAAGCCAAGAAATAGTTGCCCGTTGCGTCCAAGAGCGCTTTGTGGTATTGTCGATGATAGCTATCCAGCTCGTCGCCGGAAGCTCCTACCATCTTGGTCGTAATCCTGTCGAGTTCGTCGAGATCGTCGTCGCTTGCGTTCTCGATCACCAGGTGAAAGATGCCATATTCCAAGCCCAGTCGGATCTCGTAGTAGCTGTGGTTGTCCAAGTTATCGAGATCCAGCCAGAGCGACAGATTCTCAAACAGGTTGCTGCTGGAACCGGGTTCGGCGACGAATGTCCCACGACCGTGTTCTGTGCGCAAGAGGCCGATCACCTCCAGCGCTGAGATTGCTTGCCGGACGACATTGCGACTGACGTCCAGACTCTGGGACAGCTCAGTCTCGGAGGGCAGCCGGCTGTCGTCGCGAAGGTCATTGGCGACGATGTAATCTTTGATGGCTTCGATCACACGGTCGACTAGCCGATCACGCGAGAGAGCAGGGAGAGTGGGACTCTGAGATAGTGACTGACTCATTCTACAAGTTCCTCACAGATATAAACTAACATGCAAAGGCGGGTTTGTCAAGGTGTTTGGTAGCCAGTTTGTACGATTG
>JBNGDL010000053.1:0-22213 GCA_049975205.1 Anaerolineae bacterium
GCTAGGTCAGTTGACAAACCCTTTCCCCATGCTAACATAGCGTGCGCCCACCGCACGCAGCGGTGGGCGTTATCGGGTAAGCTGATCATCACAAACGGGATTGTGCCGTCCCTACGTCGCCTCAGGCATCTTGGCCTGTGAGCAGCGAGCCTGGAATGAGATCTGCCCAACAAGAGGCCATATGGCATGCGATGGCCAGAGCGGCTGGAGCTAATGAGGGAGCCCATTTGATGTCCAACAGAAGTGTCCCTGTGATCATCCTATGCGGTGGAAAGGGAACGCGCATGGGAGATCGGACCGTCCCTAAGCCCTTGGTCGAGATCGGATCGCGCCCCGTGCTGTGGCACGTGATGAAAATCTATGCCGCGCAGGGATTTCGAGACTTCATCCTGGCCCTTGGCTATGGCGGCGACCTCATCAAACGCTATTTCCTGGAGTATGACTGGCAGAGTCGGGATTTCACCCTAGAACTCGGCAACGGGGGGGTGACGTACCTCTCTCCAAACGATGTCGCTGGTTGGCGGATCACGTTTGCGGAGACCGGGTTGGACACGATGAAAGGCGCCCGGGTGCGAAAGGCCGCGGCCTACGTCGACGCAGACCGTTTCTTCGTCACCTATGCAGATGGTGTCGCCGACATCGATCTGGGCGCGCTGTTGGATTATCATCGACGCCAAGGGCTGATTGGCACGGTGACAGGGGTGAAGGCGTTTTCCCGCTTCGGGTTGATGGAGACCGACGAGCAAGGTCGCGTGACGGGCTTTCAGGAGAAGCCGCTGGTGGAGACGGTGATTAATGGCGGCTTCATGGTCTTCGAGCGCGGGATTCTGGACTACCTGACAGGCGACGATGAGGTCGACCTGGAGCAGGAGGCTCTCCACATCCTAGCGGAGCAGCGACAATTGGCCGTTTACCACCATCAGGGGTTCTGGCGGGCGATGGACACCTTCAAGGAAGCCCAGGAACTGAACGCGCTCTGGGAAGAAGCTGCACCTTGGAAGATTTGGTAGCGTTGGCTAAGGTCGGTGCCGGGAGGTGCTCTTGAACGATCTTACATTCTGGCGTGAGCGCCCCGTGTTGGTGACGGGATGCACGGGGCTGTTGGGATCGTGGCTGACCGAAACTCTCATTGAGTCCGGTGCCATCGTGGTCGGCCTCATCCGTGACGAGGTACCACAGTGCCAGCTGGTCCGGTCGGGCGCGATCCAGTCGCTGCGAATCGTCCGTGGGGACGTGACCGACTACGCAACCGTCGAGCGTGCGCTGAACGAGTATGAGATCGACGCGGTCTTCCATCTGGCGGCCCAGACGATTGTGGGCATCGCCAATCGCGCCCCCCTCTCCACCTTTGAGTCCAACATCAGAGGCACGTGGACCTTGCTTGAGGCCGCACGCCGGTCGCCGACGGTGAGGCGCATCGTCTTGGCCTCCAGCGATAAGGCCTACGGAACACAAGCCACGCTTCCCTACACGGAGACGATGCCCTTGCAGGGCAAGCATCCTTATGACGTCTCTAAGAGCGCAGCCGATTTGATCGCTCAAGCTTACGCCGCAACCTATCACCTGCCCGTAGCGATCACCCGTTGTGCCAACCTCTTTGGGGGCGGCGACCTGAATTGGAACCGGCTGATTCCGGGCGCCATCCGTAGCGCGCTGCAGGGGCAACCTCCGATCATCCGTTCCGACGGCACGTTTGTACGAGATTACCTCTACGTGCGCGACGCGGTGCGCGCCTACCTGATGCTGGCGCGAGCCCTGGATGACGCCGACCTCTACGGGGAGGCCTTTAACTGCGGGACCGATGAACCGACGAGCGTCCTGGAGATGACGCGCATGATTCTCGACCTATCCCCCCATCCGGATCTCGAACCTGTTGTGCTGGACGAGGTCAGGAATGAGATCAAGGACCAGTACCTGGACTGCACCAAGATCCGCCAGACTGTCGGGTGGACGCCGATCTACTCACGGGAGCAGGCCTTGCGTGAGACGATCGCCTGGTACGCGGCGTATCTCAACCAGCGTGGCCCGCACCCTCGCTTGCCAGGATTATAGTCGGATGCCCATACCAGCCTCTACAGCTGCGGCATTCGTTACCGGCGCGACCGGCTTCATTGGTCGCCGGCTCATCCCGGCATTGCTACAGGAAGGGTATCCCGTGGCGGCTCTCACACTTCCCGGCGAGGCTCACCACCTACCCGGCGAGGTTCAGATTTTCCGTGGGGATGTCACCGACATGGGCGCGCTTTCCGCGGCCCTGTCTGAGGCTACACCCACGCACATCTTCCACCTTGCAGCAGTGGGCATCACGGATCTCGCCCTGCCAATGGCGGAGGCCTGCCGGGTCAACGTGGGAGGCGTGATCAATGTATTGGAGGTCACGCGCGGACTCCCATCAGTACAGCGCGTGGTACTTGCCGGGACCTCGTATGAGTATGGCGCGCGTCGTGCAGACGATGGGCTGGATCCCTTCAACGCCTACAGCGCTTCCAAGGTTGCAGCTTGGGCTTTCGCTCGTGCTGCCCATAATGCCTGGCAACTCCCTGTGGTCACGGTGCGGCCTTTTCAGGTCTATGGTCCCGGACAACGGAGAAACGCAGTGGTACCGGCTGCCATTGCCGCCGCCCTCCGGCATGAGGACTTCAGGATGACCCTAGGAGAACAGCAGCGTGACTTCATCTTCGTGGCAGATGTGGTGCGGGGTCTTCTGGCAGCGGCAGAAGCACCAGATATCGAGGGCCGGGTGCTAGACCTGGGCACAGGCGAATTGCACCCCGTGCGTGACGTCGTCGAGCGCATCTGGGACCTGACAGCCTCCAAGGGCCGGATATTGGCAGGAGCACTTCCCTACCGCCCCGGTGAGGTGCCCGCCATTCCTGCCGACGTTCATCGCACTCGCCTGCTCACGGGTTGGCAAGCTACCATCCCGCTGGAGCAGGGGCTGCAGAGGACCATCGATGCGATGCGAGCAGAGTTAGACGCCGAGAGCACCGTCGCCGCAGAAGGGCCGCAATTGGAGGCTGACTATGTCGAATGAAGCAAAGATTACGCGCCTGCGGCGGGAGATCCTCGCCAAGGTCGGAGAGTATTATGAACTGGCACATCAAGGCCAGCCTTTTGTCCCGGGCAAGACCTTCGTCAACTATGGTGGGCGTGTCTACGACGAGCGAGAGCTGCAAAGCGCTGTGGAGGCCGTGCTCGACTTCTGGCTGACGGACGGCCCCCGGGTAGAGACCTTTTCGGAGACACTGGCCGAATACCTTGGAATCAGTCACGTCCTCACGGTCAACTCTGGATCGTCGGCCAACCTCGTTGCGATGACGGCGCTCCGCTCCCGGCAGCTGCCAAATCCGCTGCAACCCGGTGATGAGGTCATCACACCTGCAGCCACCTTCCCCACCACGGTCGCGCCGATCGTGCAGAATGGCTTGATTCCCGTCTTCGTCGACTGCAAGGTGGGCACCTATAACATTGACGTAGAACTGCTAGAGGCCGGGCTCTCAGGCAAGACCAGGGCCATCTTCGTCCCTCACATTCTCGGCAACCCGGTGGAGATGGATGTCGTGATGGCAGTGGCCAAAGCCCACGATCTCTACGTGATTGAGGACGCCTGCGACGCGCTGGGCAGCATCTTTAGCGATAAGCCCTGCGGCACCTTTGGGGACTTCTCCACGTTTAGTTTCTACCCGGCCCACCACATCACGACGGGAGAGGGAGGAGCCGTCGGGACGTCCGACCCGAAGCTCAACCACATCGCCCACAGCATCCGCGACTGGGGCAGAGACTGTTGGTGCACCCATCGAAGTGGTCGGGACGGAGAGTGCGGACAACGGTTTGACTGGGAGATCCCCGGTCTGGGTGAGCCCTATGACCACCGTTACTACTTCACAGAGATTGGCTACAACCTGAAGATGACGGATATTCAGGCTGCGATCGGCATCCCTCAACTCGCCAAGCTTCCCGAGTTCGTCCTGGCGCGCAAACACAACTTCCGGGTTCTCTACGACGGGCTCCGCCGTTACGAGGACACCCTGATCCTGCCCGCGTGGGGCCCAAAGGCGGATCCTGCGTGGTTTGCCTTCACCCTTGCCGTGCGCGAGGAGGCGCCGTTCACCCGTCGAGAGCTCAATGAGTACCTCCGAGAACGCAAAGTGGAGACTCGTTATCTCTTCGCCGGCAACATCCTTCATCAACCGGGTTACCGGCACATCCCACATCGGATTGCGACGCCGCTTACGGAGACTAATCGCGTTCTCAGGTCTGCTTTCTTCATCGGAGTCTACCCAGGTATGGACGAAGCTCGTCTGAGCTATATGCTGCAGGTCTTTGAGGATTTCATGTCTGACCGGGTATAGCCCCGAGACTACGACCGACATATAAGCCCACTGAGAATCAGAGACTATGAAACTATCCATCGTGATCTGCGTCTACAACGAGCGTGAGACGGTGATTCCCGTGCTCGAGCGGGTCCACGCAGCGCCCCTGCTTCCCGGCTGGGAGCGGGAGCTGATTGTGGTCGATAACGCATCGACCGACGGCACTCAGGATCTACTGCGAAGCACCGACTATGCGGACACGACCCTAGTCTTCCAGCCTCAGAACCTGGGAAAGGGGACCTCGATTCGTACCGCTATCCCGCGCTGCTCAGGAGACTATGTCTTCATCCAGGATGCCGACTTCGAATATGATCCTAACGACTACCCGCTCTTCCTTGAACGGGTCGAACACGACCAGCCTGCAGCAGTCTTTGGTTCGCGAACACTCGGCGGTCGGGCCATCTACAAGTATGCGGCCAACTATTGGGGCGTGCGGTTTCTCACCTGGCTCACAAACGTGCTCTACGGCGCGAAGCTCACCGATGTGGCGACAGCCTCGAAGATGGTACGCGCCGACGTCCTGAAGCGCCTCAAGCTGACAGGCAGCGGCTTTGACCTGGACTTCGAGCTGACGGACAAGCTGCTGCGCGCCGGATACGAGATCGTCGAGGTGCCCATCCATTATGCCCCCCGCACGGTCGAAGAAGGCAAGAAAATCCGCCCGTGGGACGGCCTATGGGCGCTAAGGGTCATCATTCGGGATCGTTTGATCTCCCAAGATCGTGTTATTGACCAAAGGAGTATCGGATGAACATTGTGATCACCGGCTCTATCGCCTATGACTACCTGATGAGCTTTCCAGGGAACTTCCTGGACCATGTGAAACCGGAGCGTATCCAGAAGCTGAGTCTCAGCTTTCTGGTCGACGATATGGTGAAGCGGCGCGGCGGTTGCGCACCCAATATCGCCTATACCCTTGCGATACTTGGCGAGCACCCCATCGTGATGGGGACGGCGGGTCAGGATTTCGAGGAATATAGGGTCTGGCTTGAGGCCCACGGCGTAGATACCTCCGCCATCAAGATCGTCCCCAACGTCTTCACAGCCTCATTTTTCGCGACGACGGATGAGCATCTCAACCAGATCGCGAGCTTCTACACCGGCGCTATGGCCTACGCTCGCACCCTTTCGTTCCACGACTTCAAGCATCCCGTCGATCTCGCGGTGATCTCTCCCAACGATCCGGAGGCAATGGACAAATACGCACAAGAGTGCCGGTCCTTGGATATCCCCTACATCTACGATCCTAGTCAGCAAGTCGTGCGCGCCAGCGCAGCGTCCCTGCGTGAAGGCCTGGTCGGAGCCGACCTATTGATCGTGAACGACTATGAATACGAGCTGCTGAAAGACCGGACGGGAATGGACGACAAGGACATCCGGCAGTCCGTGAAACGCGCGGTCGTCGTCACAATGGGCGCTGAGGGGGCCCGCATCTGGGCCGGCGAGAACCGGGAACAGGAAATCCGGATACCTCCGGCGACGCCTAAGGTTATCCAGGATCCCACCGGCGTGGGTGACGCTTTCCGCGCCGGATTGGTCAAAGGCCTGGCCCTGGAGTTGCCCTGGGCGGCTTGCGGGCGCATCGGCAGCGTCGCCGCGGTTTACGTATTGGAGACCAAGGGCCCGCAAGCACACAGTTACACGCTAGCGGAGTTTGTTGAGCGCTATGTCGCAGCCTTCGGAGAGGATGAGGCGACGGAGGCGCTTGCAATCTGATCAGGAAAGTCTGCAGCAATCTCTGCCGCGATATCGTCCGGCCCCAATGAGAGATGGGTTGGTATCCGGCGAATCTGAGGTAGCCTGTAGGAAGTCAGACAGCGAAGCTGCTGCCGCAGAAAAATAGACAAGAAGCGAAAACAACATAAGGAGCGATTTGTATGAAGTACCATGTAAAAGACCTCGACCTGGCCCAATCGGGCCGGCTAAGGATGGAGTGGGCCGAGCGAGAGATGCCGGTCCTGACTCAGATACGAGAACGGTTGGAGAGCGAAAAGCCCCTCAAGGGCATACGGATGTCCGCCTGCCTGCACGTGACGACCGAAACGGGCAATTTGGCACGCACGCTGGTCGCGGGCGGCGCCGACCTCGTATTGGTCGCCAGCAACCCGCTGAGCACCCAGGATGACGTGGCGGCAGCGCTGGTCACCTACGACGAGATCCCCGTCTACGCTATCAAGGGCGAGGATAACGAGACCTACTACGAGCACATCCACGCCGCGATCGACCACAAGCCCCACCTCACGATGGACGATGGGGCAGATCTGGTGAGCACACTGCACAAGAGCCGGCGCGAGGTCCTAGGTAACGTCCTAGGCGGCACCGAGGAGACGACAACCGGCGTCATCCGTCTGCGCGCAATGGCCAAAGAGGGCGCTTTGGAGTATCCTATCATTGCTGTGAACGACGCGATGACCAAACACCTCTTCGACAACCGTTACGGCACGGGTCAATCCACCATCGATGGCATCATCCGCGCGACCAACGTCCTATTGGCCGGTAAGGCCGTCGTCATCGGCGGCTATGGATGGTGCAGCCGCGGCATCGCGATGCGGGCGAAAGGTATGGGCGCAAACGTCATCGTGACCGAGGTAGACCCGCTAAAGGCATTGGAAGCCGTGATGGACGGGTTCCGGGTTATGCCGATGATCCAGGCAGCACCTGTAGGCGATGTCTTCGTGACCTCAACGGGAGATATCAACGTCGTAGACCAACACCATTTTGACGCGATGAAGGATGGGGCCATCGTCTGCAACTCCGGACACTTCAACGTCGAACTCAACCTCGACGCGCTCGCGGAGATGGCTGTCGACGAGCCACGCGTCATCCGGCCCTTCGTCAAGGAATACCGGCTGCCCGACGGGCGGCGCATCAATGTCCTGGCAGACGGTCGACTCGTCAACCTGGGCGCCGCTGAAGGCCATCCCAGCGCGGTCATGGATATGTCTTTCGCCAACCAAGCGCTGTGCGCCGAGTATATGGTCGCCAACGCCGACGCCTTGGAGCATCAGGTGTACGCGGTCCCAGACACCATCGACGAGGTCATTGCTGAGCTGAAGCTGCAGGCGATGGGTGTGGAGATTGACGAACTCACGGAGGAGCAGAAGGCCTATCTGGCCTCCTGGCAAGAGGGAACGTAATCGCCACAACCGACGAGGTATGGAGTAAGGAGACCCAGGAATGAACGAGAGGGCCACCACGTGGGGTGATCTTCTTGCGCGTCGTAATGGACGTTACGTCGTGGGCCGTCGCTATGAGACGGAGCAATTCCGCCTGAACTACCTCTATGACGTGCCTCAGACGCTGCTGTTCGTCCTTGAGGGCCCGCCAGGGATCGGCAAGACTACTCTACTCGACCAGTATCGGGCAATCGCCAAGGAGCATGGCGTGATTACCGCCATGCTCCGACAGTGGGACATCGTGCTCAGCCGCGAGTTCGGTGTCCTACAAGCCATGGCAGCCCTGGCGGACCAGCTCGCAGCCCAAGGGATGCCGCTCACCTCGTTCAAGGAGATCTATCGAGAATACACGGAAGCCCTAGCCATGATAGCTAGAGATCCGAAGGCGCCGGGAAGGGCCTTCGACCTCTTGGGCGGGGTCCTGGACGCGGACTCGTGGTCGGTAAGAGCCTGGGACACCTACCTCACGGGCGCCTTCCCGGTGCGGCGATCCTCCTTGATCAAGGATCCGGTGGGCACACTGACCGAGCGATTCATCCAGGATCTCAACGCCTGGGCGATGGTGCGAAGAGTCCTCTTCTGTATCGACGACTGGCACACGATCCAGCGGCATACTGCCGGCAGCTTTCCAACCCTGCCCACCCTCAGCGAGACGCCTGCCCCCTCCGGCCTCGAACGGTGGCTGCTCGACCTGCTAAGAACAGGCGAACTGAGCACGAATGTCTGGTTCGCAATCGCGACAGAGTCGCCGATGGGATCGGCCTGGGAGCTCCTCTCATCGATCACGGCCCGGTTTGAACTGCGGGCCCTCTCGCCTCAAGCTAGCGAGGTCGTGTTGCGCGATAGCGGGATCAAGGACCATCGTGGGGTTGCTCGACGACAGGAACGGGCGAAAGGTAATCCCCTCCAGCTCATGCTCTTGTCCAGTGTGGACGATGGGATTCTCGATACGCCAAAGGCCTCAACCGCAGAAGCCTACGTCGACAGCCTCGACCCTGTACTGCGCTCTGCTGTGTTGAGGAGCTGCGCTGCACGACGGCTCGACGAAGGCGTACTGGCGGTGCTTCACGGGAATGCCGCCGCTGCCCAGATGCGCAAGTGGCTGGACTATGCGCCCCTCGTGCTCGCCACGGACGCCGGGTGGCATTTCAGACCGGCGCTCGAACAGGAACTCCACGAACTCGCCGCGGCTACGAACAGGTCGGAATGGACAGCAGCCCATCGGACGCTGCACGCCTATTACCGGCAGCGCTCGGAGCTGTCGGGGGCAGAGCCAGCCTACATGGATCCAGTATGGCAGCGTGACGAGCTCGAGAGACTCTATCACGGGCTGATCGTCGCCGACGAGGCGGAGGCGCTCAATGCCACGATGCTAGGCTTCCTGCAGGGCCTACGGAGATTCTATCCGTGGGCTGGAGCTGTGCTCCGGACCTGGCTGGATGTTACAGGAATGTCCGAGGCGCGACCTCGCGTGACAGACCTGGCAAACAAGACCCACGGACTATGGATAGCGCTTATCGACGGTGACTGGCCCACAGCCCGGGAGCTCTGTATAGAGTTGTTGAATAACGATGTCTGGAGCGAGGAGGTTCAGGGGGCCCTTCGGGCTCTCCACCACCTCATCGCGGCGCGTCTTGCGCTCCCGCTGCAGCCCGATTCGGCTACTGCTGTAGAGGCAGCGGAGGAACCCGTCAGCGAGGCGAGCGGGGAGCGTGAACCAGTCGCCGAAGAAGCCCCTCCAGAGAGGGCGGCACTGCCTCAGCAACAGCCAGCTCAAGCCGGCGAGGCCTCCGAAGCGCCGACGCAGCAGACCACCTCAGAAGCCCCCGAGGACACCCAGACTGCTGAAGCCGCCAAGACAGATGGGAGGGCAACGGCTGTGGCCTACTGTCGTGCAGGCAATGCTCGTCTTCAGGAAGGTGCTTACCAAGAGGCGATCCAGAACTACGACAAGGCGCTGGCCCTCGATCCTGACTACGTCGCCGCTTACTACAACCGGGGCCTGGCTTACGCCAAAGTCGGCGCGCTGAGCGGCGCCATCGCCGACTATGCCCGGGTGATTCAACTGGATCCAGATCAAATCCATGCCTACCGCCAGCGGGCTCACGTGCACGCCCGGAGGGGTGCCCTCGAGGAGGCAGCCCAGGACTACACCACCGCCCTCCAGAAAGCGCCGAATGACACGGCGCTCCTCTATGACCGCGCCAATGTCTACGTACGCATGGGCGACTACGATCGGGCCATCGCCGACTACACAGCTGTGCTCACGCATAAACCGGAGCATGCCGAAGCCTATCTGAACCGTGGTCTCGCCCGTGCCGCCCAGGAGGATTACGTCGAGGCCTTGAGAGACTACAATCAGGCCATTGCCCTGGACCCCAAGCGTGCCGCCGCATACAACTACCGGGGCCAAGCCTACACCCATCTAGATCGATATACCGAGGCCCTGAGCGACTACGACCGTGCAATCAACCTGAATCCCCGACATGCCGTCGCTTACAACAACCGTGGCTTGCTCTACGTCCGGATCGAAGCCTATCCAGAGGCGATTGAGGCCTACCAACGCGCCATGGCGATCGAGCCAGACTGGGCTACCCCCTATTACAACGCAGCCTGCGCGGCCGCGCTAACGGATGATGCCGAACGAGCATGCCGATGGCTGGCCAGAGCCATTGGACTGCGAGAGAGCTATCGCGCGATGGCGCTACGAGATACGGACTTCGCCGCCATCCGCAACGATCCGAGGTTCAGAGCACTCGTGGATCGCGTGGAAGCCCGGTCTCAGACGAGCCACTAGTCGCGCGCGGGCCTCTACGGCACCGGAATCTCCAGCGCATCGCGCCCATCAGCTAACCTCAGCCGGGCCTCAGGCGTATAAAGCCCCACGCGCAACCGACACGCCGGGCAGCCCGCTTCAGGCACTTCCAGGAAGAATCGATCTCGCAAGCGTACGCCCGCTTGCCACGCGCTCGTTGGGTAAGCATCGGCCCCGGCGATGTGGTCGTGCTGGTCAATGATCGTGTCTGCGGACCCGTCCACCGAATCCAGGAGATGCACGAAGACGATGTAGTCCTTAGAGAGGTCGCCGGTCCCCTCCCACCACAGATCCACCTCCAACGTCCGTCCCCTGCGGATCAGGTCATAGCCCAGAAGCTCGATGGGTGCCTCGAATGTCGCCTCAAGTGGGATAGGTGGTGTCGCGAGGCGGTCAAGGGGGCGGCAGCCCGACACGTCGAAGAGCAGAACCCAAACGTTGGTAAAAGCGGCGTCGACGGGAAGGCGGCGGCACGAGGCCACCAACACGCTCTGAACAAGGTTCGTTGGATCAGCCAGGTGCTCTTGCCAGAGCACCAGCCATAAGCGCGTGCGATCCCCCACCGCGTCTTCCAGGGTGTGCAAGCTGCGTAGATCGACGACATCCCGCGTGTCCAGCACCCGCGACTCCGGAGGGAGCCCGAACAGCGTAGCAGGCCCCTCGTAGTAGTAGTCGAGCGTAGACGCAGCGTACCCCCCCACCACAACGATAGCATCTCCAGCGCTGTCGTGGGCCTCGATATAGCGCGCCACGCCGCGGAAATCCGGGCGGGGATGCCACTCGTCACGGATCGCGATGGCCCAGGTGCCCTCCGCCTGACGGGCCAAGGCCAACACGGCCAGAGCAATCCAGGCCGCAGAACAAAAAAGCCCCGCCACCCAGCCAGCCTTCCTCAGCATCAGATCACGACCTCGGCTTTCGCTCCTGACCCTGCGACGCAAAGACCAGAGGAGCGACTCCCAGCCGTTGCCCACAGCCACCGCGATCGCCACGCCCCAGGAAGGCAAAAGATAGCGCTCACTCCATTTGGCCTTGACAAGGGTCAGCAAGAAAAGGGCCCCAATGGGCAGCGTAAGCATCGTGAGGTGCCATACAACGCGGTCAAACCGGCGACGCCGCAGGCCGACCCCGAGTGTCACCAAGATAGCAGCACAAGCAAGCACAATGAAGGGGATCGACCATGGCGCCGGGAGGTATTGACCGACGCCAAAGAGCACCGGAATGCCCCGTAGTGCCTCAAACGGGATCGCCGACACTGCGGTTGCGTCCATACGCACACGCCAGAGCGCCCAGAGGAAGATAGGAGAGGCCAGGCCTGCGAGGAGCAGATTAGCTAACCACCAGACCCGGCGCCCGCCTCGCCAACTCCTGGCGCCTAGGGTCCTTCGGTCCTCGGTGGGTGGCACGAGGACAACCATCAGGGTTCCCCAGATACACACGCTCGCCCACGCGAGAGCAGTGTAGAGGTGCGCCACCAGCATAGCAGCCCCTAAACTCACATAGGCCGCCACTGCTTTCCCTCGCATTACCAGACGCTGACCTGCCCACATGAAACCTGCCGCCAATGGGAGGGCCAGCGCGTACATGCGGACCTCTTGACTGTAATAGACAAAGATGGGAAGAATGGTGTAGACGAGCATGCTACCCAGGCCAGAGAGTTCACGTTGCGACACCGATCGGCCCAGACGATACATAATCGGCGCAGCAACCGTGCCCAACAACACGGACAGATAGCGGGCCGTGAACTCACTGCTTCCGACGACTCCAATCCACAGGGCGAGCAAGGAGCCATGCAATGGCAGGGCATTGTCTTCTCGCACCAGCCCCGAGATCGCCGAGAGAAAGCCTTGCTGAGCATGATAGAGCACAAAAGTCTCGTCGTACCAGAGAGAGGTGGCGTTCAATCCCCAGAGCCTCAGAGCAAAGGCCAGCAGCACCCCGGCGACCGCCCACACACCGACAGAGCCGCCTAGGAACTCACGGTGCCAGCTCAGAGATGCTGAATGGTTCGTTGCAGTGGCGAAGCCAACGAGTTCCCTGCATGGGTCTTGATCTCGATCAGGTGGACGTGCTTTCACGCCACCATTATACCCGGCGAGCCCCCCTACTCAAAGCCCCGGATTGCCATATAATCGTAATAGATATGAGTATCACGCCTGACGCTCATGATGGGCGCAGCGGTAGGGCTGGGACTTGGGTTGATCCGGACACGCGGGTTGGCCCTGATCGTAGCAGGCGTGTGGAGGCCATAGTGTGACTCAAACGACAAAACTGATCCGTGGCGGCACTATCGTGACCGCCGACACGACCTTTCAGAGCGATCTCCTGATCACGGGTGAGACGATCCAGGCCATCGGTCTCGACCTTCCTCAGCCTGAGGGCGTCGAGGTGATCGACGCGTCCGGTTTGCTCGTCCTGCCGGGCATCATCGATGCGCACACACACATTGCGCTGGACACCGGCATCTATAGGACTGCGGACGATTGGAGTGCGGGGAGCCGTGCCGCTGCCTATGGCGGCATCACCACTGTGGTGGACTTCGCAACGCAGTTTCAGGGTCAGGGCTTCGAGCAGGCGCTCACGAATCGGCTCGAGGAAGCTGCCGGCTCCGTGATCGACTACGCATTCCACATGATGGTGACGGACCTTCCTCGAGGACGGGAGGAAGAGCTCGGGATACTCCCGGAGCTTGGCATTCAGAGCATCAAGCTCTACACGACCTACCGCCCGATCTACTATGCTGACGATGCAACGCTACTGCGGCTGTTGGAGACAGCCGGGCGGTACGGCCTTATCAGTCTGGTGCATTGTGAGAATGACGCGCTGGTCACGGCCCAGACAGAGGCTCTTGTGGAGACGGGTCACATCCAATGGCGCTATCATGGTGCAGCCCGTCCCGCCCTCGCAGAACAGGAAGCCGCAGCACGCGTCCTACGGCTGGCCGAGGCCGCTGGTGCCCCCGTCGTGATCGCTCATAACTCCACCGGCCTGACGGCAGCAATGGTAGCTAAGGCGCGAGAGATTGGACAGGTCGCGTTCTCCGAGACGGCACCCCAGTATCTCCTGCTCGACGAGACGCTGTATGAGGGGAACGAACCGTGGCGCTACATCCTGCAGCCGCCGCTGCGTGCGCCCGTCGAGAGGAACAACCTCTGGTCACTGGTCGAAGATGGACTCATCGACATGATCATCACCGATCACTGCGACTACAAGAAGGCCCAGAAGCTTGCCATGAACAACTTCACGAAGACGCCGGGTGGCCTGCCGGGGACCGAGACCCTGCTTCCGTTGATGGCCACCTACGGCGTGGCCACAGGCCGCATCGCATGGCCCGATCTCGTCCGCATGATGGCGGAGAATCCTGCTCAGATCTACAATCTCTGGCCTCAGAAGGGCTCGCTGATGCCGGGTGCCGACGCCGACATCGTGCTTTTCGACCCTGCCAGTGAGAGCACAATCTCCGAGGCAGATCTTCATATGCTTGCGGGATACAGCCCCTTTGAGGATATGCGCGTTAAGGGCAAGGTCGTGAGTACCCTCCGCCGCGGGGAGTTTCTGGTTCGCGAGGGCGAGTTCACCCCAGCACCTGGCGATGGCAGATTCATCAGACGGGATCCCCTTTTCTGGGATTAGCTACAGTTATGCAATCCCCTCGAAATCCGTCCGTGCGCCGTCACGGTATAGGATCTTAACCTATGGAGATCGCACTTGTTTTACTCGGCGTCGTCTTGGGCGTTCTCCTCTCGGCCTGGTTGATAAGAGGGCGCGAGCGCGTCGATCGGCAGACATTGAGGGCAGAGATTGCCGAAACATACGCCGCGCAGACCGAGACGGAGCGGGCGCGAATCGTGCGGGCTTACGAGACGAAGATTCACAAGCTAGAAGAAGCTCATCGGCAAGCTCTGGAGCAGACCCGGCGCGATACGGTGAACCAGAGCCGAGCCGTGCTCAAGGGAAAAATGGCAGAACAGGTCGCGCCCATGCTGCCTGGCTTCAAGTATTGGCCGGCAGACGCCCGGTTTCTAGGGGACCCTATCGACTATATCGTGTTTGACGGCTACAGTGCGTGCAAGGATAACCACACCGATGGAAGCGACATGGAAGTGGTCATCCTGGATATCAAGCGTGGAAAGTCCACGCTCACTCGGGAGCAGCGGCGCATCGCCGACGCCGTCGTCAAGGGCCGCGTCAGCTTTGAGGTGGTGCGGATATTCGCCGATGGTACCATCCGGACGCGGATTTGGCGCAAGGATCGGGATCGAGACTCGGTCGATAGCAACGGAGAGGGATTGAGTCACGCGGACGGGGACACACTTGAGTCCCCCTGATGCGACTCAGGGCTTAGCTGAGGAGAGGTGAGATGAAGGACATCGTTCCAGAGCTTCGACGTTGGCTGGACGCGGGCAAGACCGACATCGCTGTGGCGACCATACTCGAGACCAAGGGGTCCTCATTACGTCCTGCGGGAACACGGATGGCGATCACGGCTGAAGGTGATGTCGCTGGCTCCGTGAGCAGCGGATGCGTCGACGGCGACGTGATCGCCGAGATGGAGGCGGTACTGAAAGGCACCGCGAGCATTCGCCGTCCCGCTTACGGCATCAGTGACGAAGAAGCGTGGGAGGTCGGGCTCTCGTGCGGGGGCGCCATCGACGTGATGGTCGAGCGATGGAGCGACCTCCATGATGTTTTGCTCGACGAGGTCGAGGCCAAGAACCCCGTAGGTTTCGCATCACGGACAGATCGTCCCGTCCATCTCCTTCACAAAGCGGACGGAGAGACGCTGGGCACCTTAGGAGATCCAGACCTGGATGGCCAGGTATTGATGGACATCGCGGAGTTCTGGCCCGGTCCTTACGTCGAGAAACACTCATACCCCCAGGGCGAGGTCCTGATCGAGATCATACCACCGCCCCCCGTCCTCTTGATCTTTGGGGCCACAGATATAGCGATTCCCCTGTCGAAGATTGCCCAGATCACGGGTTTTGAGGTGATCGTAAGCGACGCGCGACGCACCTTCCTACGGGAAGAACGGTTCCCAGACTTGGAGCTTCGCTTTGGGTGGCCACAGGACGCCTTCACCTCGGGGGACCTCGGACCCAGTTGGGCTGTCGTCGTCCTATTCCACGACCCCAAGTTCGATATCCCCGCCCTGAGCCTCGCGCTTCGCAGTGAAGCCTTCTACATCGGCTTCCTAGGAAGCCGAAAAACCCAGGCCGACCGACGTGAGGATCTGATCCAGGCCGGCTTCAAGGAGGACAAGGTCGACAAGATCTATGGGCCAGTAGGGCTGGATATCGGCGGCAAGGAGCCGGCGCTGATCGCACTCTCGATTATGGCTGAGATTGTGGCAGTCCAGCATCGGCGGACGGGCGGGATGATGAGCCGGCGTCGGGAAAAAGCGTGAGCATCCGGCAGAGGCAGACAAGGAGTCACAGCGTTGAAGAGAGATGAGCGACCATGGGAGCCTGAGCCGATTCCCGTAGAGGAGTTCCGCGACACCGAGGCGTGGGCCAACATCAACCGTTCTCCCCTGGATCGCGTCTCCGGTGTCGTCTATAAGCGCGCGGCGAATATCAAGCGGGTGGCCTATGAGCCGCTTCAGCCTGCCCCGGAGATGCCCGAAACCTGGCAGGGAAGGGGACGCGCCGTCGTGCGGTGGCTATTCAGCGAGCAGACCGGCACGGAAGAAGGGGTGCTCCCCGGCAGGGGCTTTAGTGCTCTGCGGGACATTGAGCTACCTCCGGGGTCCGCCACCGGTCAGAGTGCGGAGCAAGGACTGGACACGATTCTCTACGTCGTCGACGGCGAGGGGGTGTTGAATCACCGGCCCTCGACAGGGAGCCCGATTGTAGCGAGGCCTTTGAGAGAGGGAGACGCGGTCCTGATCGAGGCTGGAGAGCTCTACAGCGTCGAGAACCCTTTCGAGGATGATGTCTTGCGGTTGATTGTCTTGACATTGACCACCCCCGGGATCACGCAAGTAGAGAAAACGTGATGCCCGGACACGTCCTAGTCGTGGGGGCTGGAGCCTCCGGCCTGATCGCCGCTGGTCGCGCTGCGGAACTGGGTGCGCGCGTGCAGCTGCTGGAGAAGATGGAGGAAGCGGGCAAGAAGATCCTCATCAGCGGCAAATCCCGATGCAACATCACGAATGCTGCCCCGCTGGAGCAGTTCCTCTCCTACTATGGCCCCAACGGTCAATTCCTGCGGAATGCCTTCTACCGCTTCTTCAGAGAGGAGCTGCTGGAGCTCCTCGCCCGGTATGGCGTCGAGACTCAGACCGAGCGGGGCGGCCGCATCTTCCCCGTATCGGGGGAGGCTGCCGATGTGCGAGATGCCCTGCTGCGTTATGCCCTCGAGCACGGCGCGCAGGTGCGCTACCGCAGTGAGGTCCGCGAGATCACAGCCCAGGACGGCCAGGTGAGCGGCGTGATCCTGTGGGACGGCACGCACCTACCGGCGGACGCCGTGATCCTAGCGACGGGTGGCGCTTCGTGGCCATCAACGGGCTCTACAGGCCAAGGCTACGTGATGGCCCGGGACCTGGGACATACGCTGACCCCTCTCCATCCCGCTCTCGTCCCCCTGACCGTGGTTGAGCGAACGACCGCTAAGGCGCTCCAGGGCATCAGCCTGCGCAACGTGACGTGTACCTTCTGGGTCAAGCAGGCCGGCGGCGGTGAACGGGAGCTCCAGATCCCCTATCCCATGCCCCGGACCGGCGAGATGCTCTTCACTCACTTTGGGGTGTCCGGGCCACTGATCTTGACGGCCTCGATCGCGGTCGTGGCAGCCCTCCGTGCCGGTGGCGATATCCGGCTCTCCATCGATCTGAAACCCGGACTGGACGAGGACGCCGTCCACCGCCGGCTGCAACAGGAGTTCGAACAGCATCCCCATCGCTACCTGCGCACGCTACTCCGGGACTGGGTGCCCGGTACGCTGGCAGATGTCCTGGCCCAACTCAGTACCATCGAGGAGACGCGCCCCGTCCATACGATCCGGGCGGAGGAGCGTGCGAATCTGGTGAGCCTGATCAAGGATTTCGGCTGGACCATCTCCGGGTCGCTGCCACTAGCAGCGGGCATGGTCACCGCCGGTGGGGTGGCCCTCAACGAAGTGGATCCGGTCACGTTTGAGTCCAAGAAAATCGCGGGATTGCACATCGTGGGCGAGCTTCTGGATCTGGCAGCGGACACCGGAGGGTTCAACCTCCAAGCGGCGTTCAGCGGCGGCTATCTTGCCGGGGAGGCCGCGGCTTCCGGCGCTTGAGACGGAACGGTCCCTGGCGGGGTTGACTTCTGACCAGCCAGGAGTATGCTCAGCGGTGGGTGGAACCGGTTCTTGCGAGAGGAGAGGCAGGGGAATCGAGTTGCGATTCCGTGTTTCACCACCATCGCAGAAGGCCCCTTAGACGAGCGCACACCGGTCCTCCCCAGATCACCGCAGGGGCTTCCTGAACCGCCTCGTGAAAGGGGAAAACTCAATTGGCCATGGCCTCTAACCATCCGTACATCGCAGTTGAGGGCGTTATTGGTGTCGGCAAGACCACACTGGCGCGCCTGCTCCAGCCGCGGTTCGAAGCGGAGACCATTCTTGAAGCCTTCGATGAGAATCCCTTTCTCTCAGACTTTTACGAGGATCGCTTCCGCTACGCCTTCCAGACCCAGCTCTTCTTTCTGCTCAGCCGCTATCGACAGCAGCAGAGAGCGGCCCAGAGCCTCGGACAGCGCGCCCTGCTCTCCGACTATTTCTTCGAGAAGGACCGGCTCTTCGCGCATCTCAACATCCAAAGCCCCGATGAGCTCGAGATGTACGATCGCCTCTATGAGGCATTGGCCGAGAAGGTGCGCAAGCCAGATCTCGTGGTCTACCTGCGGGCGCGCGTGGACACGCTGATGGCGCGTATCGCGATGCGGGATCGCACGTACGAGCGGCAGATGGATCGAGGCTACATCGAGGCCCTGCGTCTCCGCTATGAGCATCTCTTCAGCACCTATGATGAAATTCCGCTCCTTGTCATTGAGTCCGATGACTTGGATTTCGTGCGGCATCCCGACGATCTGGATGCCATCGAGCACCGGATCCGCTCGACGTTGGCGGGTGTCTGGCAGCCCACCTTGCCGAAAATCTCACTGGACACACCCCCGCGCCCAGCCTGGAAGCTGGTCTCGGCACCGGCAGTGGAGCCGCGCACCGAGGCCAACTGGCAGGCTCTTGGCGACTTCCTGGCCTTGGCAGAGGCCGTAGGGCGCATCGGCGGAGCCCTAGCGCAACAGGCGCCCGTCGGGCCTGATGGTCCGCCGGAGCCCGTGCGTGTGGCGATGCGAGACGTTCACCGCGCTTTGCGAGTTCTGGCCCAGCGCACGGGTGTTGAGCTGGAGTACCAAGAGGGCAACGCGTCCACAGAGACGACCTACCCGGATCAGCGGAGCGAGCTATGACCAAGTATTTCATCGCGGTGGCAGGCAACATCGGGGTTGGCAAGTCAACGCTCACCTCGCTGCTCAGCGAGCGTCTCAATTGGGAACCCTTCTTCGAAGGGGTCAGCGATAATCCGTATCTTGCAGATTTCTACCAGGACATGCAGAAGTGGAGCTTCCACTCCCAGATCTATTTCCTAGCCCGCCGGCTCTTCCACCACCGGCAGCTATTGGATCGCCCCAATTCCGTCATCCAAGACAGAACCGTCTATGAGGATGCGGAGATCTTCGCCCGTAATCTGTTCAAGCAGGGCTCGATGAGTGAGCGCGACTACAGGACCTATTCGGAGCTGTACGGGGCCGTCACCGCGATCCTCCCGCCCCCCAACCTGGTCATCTACCTGCGCGCTTCCGTGAGCACACTGCAGAGCCGAATCCGGGCCCGGGGACGGGACTTCGAGCGTGACATCAGCGATGCCTACCTAGAGCGCCTGAACCTGCTCTACGAGGAGTGGCTGGAGCATTTCTCGCTGTGCCCGGTGATGACGATCCCGTCGGATGATCTGGATTTCGTGTCCAACGAGGACCATCTTGAGCTCGTCTGTGAGAGAATCCTGGAGCGCCTCCGGGGCAAGGAAGTCGTGGTCTTGAAGTAGGGCTCGCCCAACCTGGGTGCCCCTGCGGCCGGACCGAAGAGCAATCGGAGACCCGTGAACGAGATCAAACAGCTTGAAGGACTCAAGTTTCTACTGAGCGCTGCGCACACGATCAGCGCCAAGCAAACAGCGGATGAGACGTTACAGGCATTGGTGTGTCTCATTCACGATCACTTTCACCCCGACGCCGTCTCCATCGCGCGGATCGAGCCCGACCAGTCCCTGACCTTCTGCGCGGCGTCCGGCAGCCATGCCCAGAAGCTCATTGGCACGCAGATGGCGCCTGGAACCGGTGTGGTCGGGTGGGTGGCCCGACTTGGGCACCTGCTCTGGGTGCCGGACGCCTACGCCGATCCCCGGTTTCGCTCCGATGTCGACGAACGTATCAATTTCACGACCCGGGCGATTCTTGCCATCCCCATGCTGGTCAAAGGCGAGGTCCTTGCGGTGCTGGAGTTCATCAATCCCGCACCGGATACCGACATCGAGGCAGTGAGCGATATCACGCAGGCCTTAGCACTGATGGCAGCGCCGGTGATCCAGCACGCTGAGCTCACAGAGCGCGCCAACCAGGCAGAGCAGCGATACCAACTTCTGTTCGAAATGGACCCCGATCCCATCGTCATCCTCAGTCCTAAGGGCGAGATCCTGGAGGCCAATCAGGCAGCTCAGGAGACGTTGCGACTCGATGCCGAGGGGCTGACGCCTGCGGACCTCGTCTCATTGGGCATTGCCGATGGTGCCTTTCCGGGACTCAGCGAAGAAGCCCAAGCGGGCACGCTCAAGGTCTGGGAGTTCAAGCCACCGGGGTCGGAGCGGACCTTTGAAGCCCGTCTGTCCTACTTGCCAGGGGACTCACCGAGCGGGGCGTACGTTTGGATTGGTCACGACATTACGGATCGAGTGGCAGTTGAGCGAAACCGACAGGAGCTAGCGCAGATGGTGGTTCACGATCTGCGCGTGCCGCTGTGCAATGTGATCAACAGCCTGGATGTCGTGCTAGCGGCCTGGCGCGAGCGGGACGCAACCATGCCGATAGAGCAGATTCTTGAGATCGGATTGCGCAGCGCCCGCAGAATGGAGCGGCTAGTCAACGATATCCTTGACGCGGCTCGCCTCGATACAAGCGAGCGCACCCTAACTGTAGAGCAGATCAACGTCGCTGAGCTGGTGGCAGAAGCGGTTGAAAGTGTGATCGACTCCGTCAAGCGCCGTGACCAGACCCTTGAAGTCGAACTAGCCCCAGATCTGCCCCTTATGACGGGTGACCCCGATCTACTGCGCCGGGTCTTGGTCAATTTACTTTCGAATGCAATCAAGTACACACAGGATGAGGGCGAGATCGCGCTGAGCGTTGTGACGGATGATGACGTAGTCCGTTTCGCGGTTGCGGACAATGGCCCCGGCATTGCTAAAGAGCATCAGGAGAGCATCTTCAGCCCCTTCGTCCGCGGAGATGCAGGACGAATACGCGGGGCTGGCATTGGCCTAGCCTTCTGTCGACTAGCCGTCAAGGCACACGGTGGTAGTATCTCGGTCCAGAGCGAACCAGGGAAAGGGGCGACCTTCACCTTCACGGTGCCCTGCGTCCTGCCCAAGAGCGCACTTTATTACGAGGAGCCGGAAGCATGACGGTTCATCTCTACTACGACGACGCCACCCTGCGCGAATTCACGGCTCGGGTCGTCGAGCAGGAAACACGAGTGGGGGAGGATGGTAAGCCCCATCCTGCCGTGAAGCTCGACCAGACGGCCTTCTATCCCACCTCCGGTGGACAACCCCACGACACGGGCACGCTTGAAGGACTGCGCGTGGTTGACGTCCAAGAGGATGAAAGCGGGGAGATCTGGCATCTACTCTCAGATCCCTTGCATCCCGAGAGTGAGCTCGTCAGGGGCAGGATCGATTGGGACCGGAGATTCGACCATATGCAGCAACATTCGGGTCAGCACCTACTCTCCGCTGCTTTTGAGGAGGTCCTCTCGGCCCATACCGTCGGCTTCCACCTCGGGCGTGAGACGAGCACAATTGATCTCGATATCCCAGAGCTGGACTGGGAGGATGTGTTCAGGGTGGAGCAAGCTGCGAATGAGATTGTCTGGGAGAATCGGCCCGTCACGGTAAAGATTGTCGATGAAACAGAGACCTCCAACATCCCGCTGCGCAAGCCGCCGGTGGTCAGTGGCGAGATCAGGGTGGTCCAGATCGAGGGCTACGACGCATCGGCCTGTGGCGGGACCCACGGGTACGCCACGGGTGAGATCGGGATAATCAAGGTCAGCGACATCGAGCGATACAAGGGTGGGGTGCGGGTCACCTTCCTCTGCGGCGAGCGTGCCCTTCACGATTACCAGCGCACACTGCACCTCCTCCAGGTCTCCAGCGTCGGACTCTCCGTGGCAGCGGAGGAACTGCCCGACGCCATCGGTCGCCTTGAAGAGGAGGCGAGGGCAGCCAGGAGGGAGCTGCGACAGGTTCGCAGCGATCTCGTCGAGCTCGAAGCAACCAGGCTCTGGAGCCGCGCCTTTGTCGACGACGGTATGCACGTGATCCTCGCCCACTGGACCGACCGCCCGTTCTCCGATGCTCGAGCCATAGCCTCTCAGCTCCGCGAGCACGCAAAGACATTGGCTTTGCTCGCCGTGACCGAGGAGAGGGGCGTTCGCCTTGTCTGCGCGCGCAGCGACGACCTCCCCGATATCGATGCGCAGACGATACTCAGCGACGCCTTAGAACCTCTTGGGGGACGGGGTGGCGGCACGCCGAC
>JBNGDL010000054.1:0-22197 GCA_049975205.1 Anaerolineae bacterium
ATTTGGTAGAACCATACTACCCTTTGGTAACATTTTACGTGAAAGAATGCGAACCGTTGCATTTCTAAGGACGGGATCTATAATAACTTCTCTGGAGGGGGGGCTGCTTATCTGTTCTTTGAGCTAGGTGGCTATGTGGCAACTTTCCAGGTGAAGGGAATGATGAATTGAATGAGGATACGGTGAAGGCAATCCTTGCGCTTGAGCAAAGGGGCGCTGAACTTGAGGCTGAAGCCCAGCAACGGCGAGATCAGATGATCTCGGATGCAGAGGCAGAGGCAGATTCGCTTCGGGAAGAGGCGGAGAAAGAGGCCCGTCAGAGGGCGGGAGAGATCCTCAGCGCCGGCAGGGACGCGGCAGACGCCTTTCGAGAGCGCATCCTTGCTCAGGCACGGCAAGAGGCCGAGCAGCTAGCAACTATAGCTGAGGACCACATCGACGAAGCCGTGGAATTCGTAGTCGGACAGGTCTTGGGGCGTGGATAGGTATGGTCGCTGTTGGAGCCGTCCAAGCCTATGCCCTCGTGCAGTCCACGGTGCGTGCGCTTTACTCGGAATTGCTGCCGCGTGAGACGTGGGAGGCGCTCGCGCAGGCCCCAGACTATGATGCTCTTCTGGGTATGCTGGCCAGGACTCCCTACGGCCCCTATTTGGAGATCGACAGATCCGAGCTCACGGCGCGCCGAACCGTGTACCAGATCCGATGGTATCTGGCGGACGTCTATGCAAAGCTCATCCGAATAAGTCCGGAGCCGGCGGCCTCTCTCCTTCGTACCCTTTGGCACCACTACGAGGTGGACAACATCAAGGTGACTCTCCGTGGCATCAACACGGGCGCCTCGTGGCGGCAGGTATTGCATCTGCTGTATCCGATGGAGCTGTACACCGCCGTCGGCACCGATCACTTTCGACGCATGGTGCGTGCTGGCACGATGCAAGAAGCTTTGGAGGTGCTAAGGGAAACGGAGTACTACCCGATTCTGTCCCATGCGCTGGCACGTTACCAGGAGGAACAGACCCCCTTTCCTCTGGAGGTTGCTCTAGATCTTGGCTATCGACGGCAGCTGTGGGCCAGTATTCATCGGCTGAAGGGCACAGACCGGGAGATGGCGATGAAGACGGTAGGCACAGCCTTGGACACCGACAATCTGCTCTGGGCAATCCGCTACCGCGTCTACCATAAGCTTTCGGAGATGGAGATCGTCAACTACACGTTGCCGATGGGCTATGAGGTGGAAGATGCCGATATTCGAGCGATTGCCAGAGGAGAAGACGTCCTGTCTGTGGTCTTGAATGTCTATCCCCACTTGACCGAGAAGCTTCAGGGGGTCGCAGTCGATACAGGCGAGGGCTTGCAGCAACTCGAGCAGGCGTTCCTGGGGATGTTGGTTGAGCGTTGCAGGGGTATGTTTGTTGGTTCCCCTTTTCACATTGGCTTGCCCTTGGGTTATGTGTGGCTTAACGAGTACGAGATCCGGGATCTCACGGTGATTATCGAGGCTAAGGTCAGTGGGCTTCCTCCCGAGAGCTTCTGGCCGTTCTTGCTCCTCCCAAGATCCCGCTAACCTGACATCTGTACGTGCCAGGTCCGATGTAGCCACCTATATCTAAGTGGGTGAAGCTGACGCGCTTCCCTGTGCCGCGGGGGGGCGTCAATTGGTAGTCTAACTGGGTGAGCAACCGGTGTGATGTGGAAGGTGTGCAGATTGGTAAGCCTCACTGAGGGAGGGCATGGTGTTTAGGTCTCAGCCGATGCAGAGGGTTGAGCTCATGGTTCCTGAACAGGACATCGTGCCTGTGACGGAAGCATTGGCCCATCTGCAGCTTTTTCATGTAGCTACGACCGCCACGGAGGTGCAGGAGTCAGCGGCTTCAGCCACCGGGGAGTCCGGTGAATGGGTCAAGCATGTGAGCCGCTTTTCTCAGCTGGAGCAGCGGATCCTTGATGTAACGAGCCTTCTCGGCGTTGAGATAGGCCCCCAGCCCGACGGGACGCCACGAATGGTCAGTGCAGACGTCGCGGAGCGGGATATTGAGACGCTGGAGAGGGAAGCCAAGCGCCCCTTTGAAGAGCTGGAGGAGTCGCGGAAGGAGCTGGAGCAGCTGCGTAGCTTCCGAGAGCAGGTAGCTCCTCTGGTCGGGCTTGACGTGGAGTTGGCCAAGTTCCGCGAGGCCCGTTACATCTACTCGATGCTGGGCTCTATGCCTCTGGAGAACGTCGAGCGTTTGAAGACAAGCCTAGAGCCCATTCCATCGGTACTAGTCGTGCTGAACGAGGGTCAGCGTCTTGCGACGGTTGCGCTCTTCGGCCTGCGAAGCGATGCCGAGATCCTCAGACGCGCAGCGCGCAGCGCCTACCTAATGCCCTTCGAGTTGCCAGACAAATACGGCGGAACGCCCGCAGCGGTTGTGACTGCCCTGGATCAGAGTATCAATCGAGCACGGGAGCACATCGCCCAGTCACAAGCTGTCCTGCATAACCTACACGAGACGCGTATCCGTCGTCTTCGCCACCTGTTGTGGCGCCTGCGAGCCAGCCGGAAGCTGGCCGAGACGATTGCAGGGTTTCAGAAGTTCCGCTACACCTATCTGGTTGAGGGATGGGTACCAGCTTCGAAGGTGGAGCCCCTCAAGCTGCGGATCCGGGAAGTCTCCAAGGAAACAGCGGTAGAGGCACACGTGCCAACACGGCGGGAGGAAGCTCAGGCCCCCTTCGAGTTTAGCAATCCCCCTCTCATTAGGGCCTTTGAGGGATTGGTCACGACTTATGGATATCCCATGTACCGCGAGCTCGACCCGACGCCGCTCGTGGCCCTTACGTTCCCATTGATCTTTGGCCTCATGTTTGGTGATATAGGGCACGGCTTTGTGTTGGTTTTGCTGGGCCTACTCCTTCAGAGCCGCAAGGTTCGGGCTCTCGAGGGGCTTGCGGGTCTTGGTGGCGTCATCGCCGTCTGTGGGGTCTCGTCGCTGACGTTCGGCCTTCTTTACGGAAGTCTGTTCGGGCTTGAGGATGTGGTCCCCGCTCTCTGGTTGCGCCCTCTGGAGCGCACAACCGACGTGCTCGTGGTCGCCATTGTCTTTGGGATTGCGACGCTTACCCTGGGTATGCTCTACAATGTGCTCCGTGCTGTGCTGGAAGGTGGGTGGGGCGAGATCCTGTTCAGTCGTAATGGGGTGGCAGGGATTCTCTTCTACCTGTCGCTGGTTGGACTCGGTGCAAGCTTCCTTGGGGTGGACCTACCCATGTCGACCAGCTTGTTGTTGCCCATCCTGATCGCCGGAGGGGCATTGGTGGCCTTGGCGGAGATCCTCGAACCGCTGACAAAGGGCGAGTCTATTCAGAAGGGGGCCGTCGGCATGGCAGCTGTGGAGGGGCTCTTTGAGCTGTTTGAGACACTGCTGAGTCTTATCAGTAACACGTTATCCTACGTGCGCATGGGGGCTTTTGCCGTTGCCCACGGGGCTCTGGGCCTTGTCGTGTTCATCCTGGCGAGGCTCGTTGATCCGTCCGAGGGCGTGGGTTACTGGATCGTGGCGCTCCTCGGTAATTTGCTGGTCATTGGTTTTGAGGGCATGATCGTCGGCATCCAGACCTTGCGATTGGAGTATTATGAGTTCTTCAGCAAGTTTTTCACCGGTAGAGGGAAACCTTATCGTCCCTTGACACTTTTTGAGGGCCGGGCTGATTAGGAAGCGAGGAGGATAGTGAGATGAGGCTGTTGATAGGGGTATTTGCTGGACTGATTCCCACGATACCTGCGATCGTGTACATCATCCGGGGCCAACGAGCTTTACGCAAGGCAACTGTAGAGACGGTGGTGGGACTGGGCGTCCTGAATCTGGTGGTGGCTTTGGCGATGGTTGGCATCGGCTTGACATGGATTTTCGCTCCAGAGGCGGCCTGGGCTGCTGAGTTGATGCAGGATGGGACTCAGCGGGATCCTCTCGCCTATGTCGGCGCTGCCATATCTGTGGCCGTCGGTTCCATCGGTGCGGGCTATGCCGTCGCCGCGGTAGGATCGGCCGCGGTGGGTACTATCGCCGAGAGACCCGAGATCTTCGGCCGAGCGTTGCTCTTTGTAGGGCTGGCGGAAGGTGTGGCCATCTACGGTCTGATCATCGCGTTCATCATGTTGGGATGAGGTCCTGACATGAGGGTGTATGTGATTGGGTCTGCGCCGGCCGTTTGGGGCTTCGCGCTGGCCGGTGTCGGTGGCAGAATCGTCGAGTCGAGCGGTGAGCTAATCCGTGCTCTGGATGACGTATTGGAGGCGGACGACTTGGGTGTCGTGCTGATCACGGACGACGTTGCTAGCATGGCACGGGAGCGGGTGGAGAATCTGATGGCCCGCAGCGAGACGCCACTCATCGTCGAGATTCCTGGGCCAGAAGGACCCTCTCCGGACCATCCAACCATTAACCAGCTGCTGCGACGGGCGATTGGAGTCAAGGTGTGAATAGGGACGATGTTGAATCGCTGAAGGAGGCTATCATCGCCGAAGCCAAGCGCGATCGAGAGCGCATCCTCAGCGAGGCGGAGGCGCAAACTCGGACGCTGCGGGAGCAAGCGGAGGCCAATGCGGAGGCTCTATGGGACCAGATTGTGAGCCGGGCTCGGGAGAAAGCAGCTGAGCTCAAGCAGGAAGCGATTAGCTCGGCTCAACTGGAGGCACGGGCCGTCCGTGCTCGCGAGCGTGAGTCGCTCTTGAGCGAAGTCTTTGACCGAGCCGCACGCTGCTTGTCGGAGCCTGGCGGGCTGCCGGATTACGAGGCTGTGGTGGAAGACCTCGTGACGGACGCGGTCAGCCATATGGGCAATGTCGAGGCTTTCACGATTCACGCCGATGAGTTGGCTGCAGAGCTCCTCCGTAACCACGTGCTGGAGCGGCTGGAAGAGGAAACGGGCCTAACGATGTCCCTTGGCGAAACGCTAACGGGTGAGATCGGGATCCTGGTGGAATCCCAGGATGGTCGCCTGCGGTACGATAACACACTTTCGGCGCGGCTGGCTCGCTTGCGGCCCGCGCTTCGTACGCCGGTCTATCGCATTCTCACGAAGGCAAAGACATGATCGGGACTGAGATTGAGCGAGTGCGCATTGGCGAGCTGACGTGGATCAGCGGCCCTGTGGTGCGAGCTCAGGGCTCTAAGCGGATAGGCATGCACGAAGTTGTCGAAGTCGGCGCGGAGCACCTGATTGGTGAGGTAATCGGGCTGAGTCGACGGGATATCACGATCCAGGTGTATGAAGAGACCTCAGGACTGCGGCCAGGTGCCGCTGTGTACGGAACAGGCGCGCCTCTCTCTGTGGAGTTGGGGCCCGGGCTGATGTCCAGTGTTTTCGATGGGATCCAACGCCCCCTCCCGGTTATGGAGGCGCGAAGTGGCGCCTTCATCGGTCGGGGCATCCAGCTTACGCCCTTGTATCGTATGGCCTCGTGGCGCTTCACACCCAGGGTCGAGGTTGGGACACGGGTGGGCGGTGGCGCTGTCTTAGGGACGGTACCGGAGACACCCTTAGTGGAGCACCGCGTGATGGTTCCGCTTAATCTGTCGGGCGAGCTTACGTGGATCGCAGCAGAGGGGGAGTACACGTTGGAGGACGAGATCGCCAAGATCGCCAATACCGAGGGTGAGCAGGGCGTTACCATGTTGCAGCAGTGGCCCGTCAGGCGACCACGCCCGGTTGACACTCGCCTCCGTCCTTCAGAGCTGCTGGTCACGGGCCAGCGAGTGCTGGACACCTTCTTCCCACTGGCCAAAGGTGGGACCGCCGCGATCCCGGGCGGCTTCGGCGCAGGAAAGACGGTGTTGCAGCATCAGATCGCCAAGTGGAGCGACGCCGACATCATCATCTATGTTGGTTGTGGGGAGCGCGGTAACGAGATGTCTGATGTGTTGAGGCAGTTTCCCGAGTTGCGGGACCCACATAGTGGCCACCCACTTATGGAGCGGACCATTTTGATCGCGAATACCTCAAACATGCCTGTAGCCGCTCGCGAAGCCAGCATCTACACAGGTGTGACCCTGGCTGAGTATTATCGGGATATGGGATACGACGTCGCCATGATGGCCGACTCGACGTCCCGCTGGGCCGAGGCGCTACGCGAGATTTCAGGCCGGCTGGAGGAGATGCCGGCGGAGGAGGGCTTTCCGGCTTACCTCTCGGCGCGGCTGGCGGAGTTCTACGAGCGGGCAGGCCGAGTCCGAACCCTGAATGGGGACGCGGGGTCGGTCAGCTTGATCGGTGCTGTTAGCCCACCTGGTGGCGACTTCTCAGAGCCGGTGACGCAGCATACCCGGCGGTTTGTTCGCTGTCTGTGGGCTCTGGACAAGGAATTGGCTTCGGAACGTCACTTCCCGGCCGTCAATTGGCTTCAGAGTTACAGCCAATACGTGGACGAGGTCGGGGCGTGGTGGGAGGCCAAGGGATGGGATCAATGGGAGGGTGTGCGGGAGCGGGCTCTGGAGATCCTTCAGCGTGAGAGTCACCTCCAGCAGATCGTCCAGTTGATCGGTGCGGACGCTCTGCCAGATAACCAGCGTTTGATCCTGGAGACGGCATATCTTCTCCGTGAGGGATTTCTGCAGCAAGATGCGATGGATGACATTGATACTTACACGACGATCGACAAGCAGATGCGTATGCTGAAGCTGGTCCTGCAGTTCCACGAGCGAGCCGAGCGTATCATCAGTAAGGGATGTCCCATCATCGTGCTGCGCGATCTCCCAGTTGTGAACCAGATAGTGCGGATCAAGCAGACGGTTCCGAACGACGAGCTGGATCGCCTTGAGGAGATTGAGCGTACGCTGCGGGAGCAGATGGTAGAGTTGGAGCAGAGGTACTCGTGACGACCTCGACGCAAGCACAGGAAGCTGTAGGCATCGCGGAAGTCGACGGCCCGATCGTGGTGGTGGAGGGCATATCTGGCGTCGGCTACGACGAAGTCGTGGATGTCATTGGCCCGGATGGGAATGCGCGACGGGGTCGCGTCTTGGAGGCCGGGCAGCGCATCGCTGTGATTGAGGTCTTCTCTGGTACGACCGGGCTTTCCGTCGCGGACACCAGGGTGCGCTTCACGGGTCGACCGATGCAACTGCCGGTCTCTGAGGAGATGCTGGGTCGTGTCTTTAGCGGCCTCGGTGATCCGATCGATGGCGAACCGGATCCCCTGCCCGAGGATTGGGCCGATATCAACGGGCAACCCATCAATCCGACTGCTCGGGAGTACCCCCAGGGGGCAATTCTCACGGGCATCTCCGCAATCGATGGAATGAACACGCTTATCCTCGGTCAGAAGTTACCGATCTTCTCCGGGAGTGGATTACCTCATGACCAGCTTGCCGCTCAGATCGTTCGTCAGACACTCCTGATGGAGCGAGAGCAGAGCGGAGGTGAGGCGGGCGATGTTGCCGTGGTATTCGCGGCGATGGGAGTGAAGCACGATGTGGCGGAGTTCTTCCGTGATGCATTTGCCAGCACAGGTGCTCTGATGCGGGTCGCTATGTTCCTGAACCTGGCTGATGACCCTGCCATCGAGCGCGTGGTCACGCCGCGGGCCGCGCTAACACTCGCGGAGTTCTTAGCTTTCGAGAAGGCGTACAACGTCCTGGTCGTATTGACCGACATGACGAACTATTGTGAGGCGCTGCGTCAGGTCGCAAGCGCTCGTGGGGAGATCCCCAGTCGTAAGGGCTATCCCGGATATCTCTACAGCGACCTAGCCTCGATGTATGAACGAACGGGACGGCTTGAAGGCCGCAGCGGCAGTATCACGCAGCTTCCCATTCTCACAATGCCGAACGACGATATCACACATCCCGTGCCTGATCTCACGGGCTATATCACTGAAGGACAGATCGTGCTCAGTCGAGATCTGTTTCAACAGGGTATCTACCCCCCGGTCAGTGTCCTGCCCTCTCTGTCGCGCCTAATGAAGGACAGCATTGGTGAGGCTTACACGAGGTCTGATCATCCGCACCTCGCCTCGCAGCTCTACGCTGCCTATGCTGGGGCACAGGATGCGCGTTCCTTGGCGTCGGTCATCGGTGAGGAGGAGCTGAGCGCTGTAGATCAAGCGTATCTGGCCTTCGGCGAGGCTTTTGAGCGGAAGTTTGTGAGTCAGGGCCGCATGGAGAGGCGCACGATCGAGCAAACTCTGGAGATCGGCTGGAGTACGCTGTCGATCCTACCGAGGTCAGAGCTGACGCGCGTTCGAGACTCGGAGATTGAGGAATACTATCAGCGAGGACGGCTCGATGACTTTGGGACATAAGGGAGGAAGTCCAGCTTGAATCCCCGAGAGATGGCACCGACGCGCAGCAACCTGATGAAGGTGCGTAAGACCCTTTCCCTGGCTCGTGAAGGACACGAAATCCTTGACAAGAAGCGAGAGGTCTTGACGACCGAGCTCATCCACATCGCCCACGATGCATCAGAGCTCCAGTCGAGGGTTTGGGATCTCCTCAAGAGCGCTTATGATGCGCTGGAGCGGGCGAGATTGGTGCTAGGGCGCGAGCACCTAGAGTGGGCGGCGTTGTCGGTGAACAAGACGATCGAGGTGGAGGTCACCCCTCGGACTGTCATGGGCGTCACAGTCCCCACCGTGGAGGGGAAGGGTGGGCCACCTGAAGTCTCATATGGGATGGGCAATACCACGGTGGCGCTAGACGATGCCGCGCAGCGTTTCAAGGAGGTTGTTGACAGGGTTCCGGAGCTGGCGGAAATCTTAACGGCGTCATGGCGGATTGCACGGGAGATGCAAAAGACGCAGAGACGTGTGAACGCGCTAGAGCACGTCTTCATCCCGCAGTACGAGGAGACGGTGGATTACATTGAGAGTTCGCTGGAGGAGCGGGAACGTGAAGAGCTATTTCGCCTGAAGCGGATCAAGGCTCAGCACGAGATAGGTTATGGACCAGCGGAGAATGGTGAGGCGTAGCGTGGAAGGTGATCAGATGGAGCCCTCAATGTCGTCACAGGTCAACCGGGTTAGCCCGTTCACCAAGATTCTGGTGCCAGTAGATGGATCAGGAGCGTCTGTCCGCGCAGCGCGCGTCGCGATAGATATGGCATCCGTCCATCACCTCCCCACGATCCTGCTGTACGTCGTCGACGACAAGAACGTTCAGGAGATGGCACGTCAGTCTGGCGAATCAGAGGAAAGTGTCCGGCGGCAATTGGAGTCCAAGGGTTGGAGCTACCTCGAGCACGTCACCCAATTAGCCAAGAACCACGGTGTAAGCTGCGATCGGCTCGTCCGCAAGGGGATCGTCCATGCGCAGATCAGCAACGTTGTTCGAACAGAAGGCGTGGATCTGGTCGTCATTGGAAGTCGCGAGCGGCAGAAATCGCGACGAGCCTTTATTGGCAGCTTGACAGAGTATGTCATCGAGTATGTGCCGTGTTCGGTCCTGGTGGTCAAGCCTGACTGAAAGCAAAGGAGTCATATATGGTCAATGTCGTAGAGCAGGCTGATGACTACGTGCGAATCGAGCACGTTCTCGTCAGCGTATCAGACAAGTCGGGCCTCGACCGGCTCGTCGCTGGGCTGCTAGCGCTGAATCCCAAGGTGCGCTTCTTTGCCACGGGCGGCACCTATCGCGCGATTGCGTCGATCTTGGGCGAGGCCCAGACCGAGATGCACCTCACGCAGGTTTCGACGTACACCGGTCAACCAGAGACCCAGGGAGGCTTAGTCAAGACGCTGGATTTCAAGATCTACCTCGGTCTATTGACCGAGACCTATAACGAGGCGCATCGGGCCGACTTGGAGCGCACAGGCGCCGTCCCCATTGATATGGTCGTCGTCAACCTCTATCCCTTCGAATCCACGGTCGCGCGTGACGGGGTTACTGTCGAGAAGGCTCGAGCTAACATTGACATTGGAGGGCCCTGCATGTTGCGGGCCGCGGCCAAGAACTATCCACGCGTGGTTCCCGTCGTGGATCCCAAAGACTACGAGCCCTTGCTCTCGGCGTTGTGGGAGAATGACGGCCAACTGGATATGGCGACACGCTTCGCCTATGCGCGGAAAGCCTTTGCCCACACGGCGGCGTATGACGCCGCGATCGTCGATTTCCTGCGCCGTCAGGATCCGAGCGCGGTGGCACGCGTCTACGAGCTCGCATAGGGGCTTTGTTGAGACCTATCTTTCCAACAGACCTGGACTGCAAAGAGACATCAAGGAGGCACCATGGCTAGCGATCTGAAGAAGGCCTATCGAACGATCATCGAGGACCATTTCCCATCCCAGATGGAAGTCAGCTTCGTCTTCGAGGATCGCAGGACCACGATGGTCTACGAGAAGGTGACGTGGGAGATCGAAGGTGAGCGTAGGGGCCTCCGCTACGGGGAGAATCCGGGGCAGGAGGCTGCGCTCTATAAGCTGATTAACGGCAACCTGACACTGGGCGACGTTACGACCATCGCGCCAGGACGCTATCTCGTCTCGGATGCCGAGCTGCTCCAGTTCGGCAAGCATCCCGGTAAGATCAACCTGACAGACGCCGACAACGCCCTGAATATTCTGCGCTATCTTCCGGACCGCCCCGCCGCCGCGGTGATGAAGCACAACAACCCGTCGGGCGTGGCGATGGCAGAGACGACTGCGGAAGCCTACATCAAGGCTGACCTCGCTGACCACATCGCGGCTTTCGGGGGATGTGTAGCGCTGAATCGCCCCGTGGACAAGGCCACGGCTGAGGCGATTGCGGAGCGCTATGCCGAAGTCGTTGTCGCGCCGGAGTATGAAGCCGGTACGGTGGAGATCCTCGCTGGGCGGAAGAACCTGCGGATCATGCGCATCGGCAACATGGCCCGTCTCCGGTCCTTTGCGGCAGAGCGCGTGATCGACTTCAAGAGCCTGGTCGACGGCGCCGTGATCGCGCAGCTCTCGTACATGCCCACAACCACCTCGGCGGAGGACCTGATGCTTGCGGAGGTGACGCGGAAGGGCGTGACCTACAAGGTCGAGCGGGCACCAACCGATGGCGAGATCGCAGATATGCTCTTCGGCTGGATGGTGGAGGCGGGCGTCACCTCCAACTCAGTCCTCTTTGTGAAGGACGGGGTGACGGTCGGCATTGGGGCAGGGGAGCAGGATCGAGTCGGGGTCGCCGTCATCGCGCGGGACAAGGCGTATCGGAACATGGCGGAACGCCTGGCCTACACGATCTACAAGACGCCCTACCGGTTCGTTGAACCGGCCCATCAGGCCGAGATCGACCAACAGGTACAGGAGGCCAAGGGTGGTCTGAAAGGTGCCGTGATGGTCTCAGATGCCTTCTTCCCCTTCCGGGACGGTGTTGACGTCGGTCTGAGAGAAGGTGTCACAGCCGTGATTCAGCCCGGGGGCTCCTTGCGGGACTATGAGGTTATTGAGGCTGTGAACGAGTATGGCGCGACCATGGTCTTTACGGGCCAGCGCAGCTTTAAGCACTAGCGAGATTCAAAGCCCGACCAGAAGTCCTCTCCCTGCTTGGGCTGCGTGTCATCGAGCTCATCTCGCCACCGTCGTAACTCACGGCGCAGCCCTTCCACCCGGGATTGCTGCGCCGGTTCGTAAGCTAGATTGTGGAGCTCCCAGGGGTCTTCGTGGTGATCGAAGAGCTGGGTCGTGCGGTCCGCGCCGACGACGTACTCGATAAGTTTGTAGCGTCCAGCTTGGACGGCGCGCTGGCAACCACGGTAGGCGAAGAGCAGTGTATCGCGGACGGTCTCTTCTGGATCCTGCAACGCCGGAACCAGGCTTCGCCCCTCCACCGTATCTGGGATGGTGACCTCCACCAGGTCACAGAGCGTCGGGTAGATGTCCAGTAGGTAGGTCTGCGCCTCGCGAGTCTCATAGGCGGGAATGCCCGGGCCTGAGATCAGCAACGGCACGTGAAGGCTGTGATCGTACAGATTCTGCTTCCCCATCAGCCCATGCCGGCCGATGGCAAGCCCGTTGTCGCCCGCCAACACGATGATGGTGTTCTCCAGCCATCCCCTCTCCTCCAGGGCGTCCACGATGCGGCCTATCTGAGCGTCGAGGTGCGTGATCATAGCGTAGTACTCGGCGGTATGGCGGCGGATTTCAGCCGGCGTTCGCGGGAATCCGGCGAGTAACTCGTCTCGTACGCGGAGCTCCCCGTTGTCGAAGGGATGTTGGGGCTTGAAGCTCTCGGGCAGCGCGACAGCGCCGGGATTGTACATGCGCAGGTACTCCTCCGGCATCGTCCGTGGGTCGTGCGGCGCCATAAAGGAGACGTACGCAAAGAATGGGGTGGCGCCGTCGTGTCCCTGCAGGAACTCGATTGCGGCATCGGCGAAGAGCTCGCTGGAGTGCTTGCCGGGCTTGATGTGGTCCACGTGCCGGTGGACAACCCGATTTGTCGTACGGGGATCGCTGATGAAGGGCTTGGCGTTATTATAGCGGCCGGTGGGGTCAAAGTCACAGGCTGGGACATTCCAATGGTCGTCCATTCCCCCAAAGAAGATCTCGCCACCCGTTGTGAAGCTCCGAGCATAGGCAGCTGGGCCGTTGTGCCATTTACCGGTGCCAAAGGTCGTGTAGCCAGCTGCCTGCAGGACCTCGCCCAGCATGAGATGTTCCTCAGGGATCGTCTGGCCTTGCGCCTTAAGGTGGTAGAGCGTTCTGCCGGTCATCAACATAGCGCGACTGGGCATGCAGACAGCATCGCAGGAGCCGCCCATAATATGGGCGTTTGTGAAGGCGGTGCCACGGTGCACTAAAGCATCCATATGCGGCGTAGTCAGCTCGGTGTGGCCCAGCGCGTTGATCGTGTCAAAGCGCTGGTCGTCGGTGAAAAGGAAGAGTATGTTGGGTCGGGCCTGATCTGCCATAGCGGTTTCCTCCTGTGCTGCAGGTTGGTCCTGAGACTAGATTGTACAATCCATGTCTGATTGCTTCAGAGAGCAGCCGATGCACTCCCATCCACTGGGTCGCCATCAGCGAAAGCGGCGGACCACGCGCGGTGTCCAGGATCCAGGACGAGAGGCGAGCCGGAGACCACGGCATAGGGGTAGGCACAGGCCTCGGCATCCGCCTGCAGGGCCGGGGGTGGCGCATCGCCCAGGTAGGGTGCGAGCATCAAGCGAAACGTCTCGCCCCTGCCGTTGTAGGAAGGGGCGAGAGAGCGCAGGGTCTCCGCCATTCGAAGGGCCAACCAGCGCCCCAGGCCGGTGTCAGCGATGGGATAGTGGAGTTGATCTCCGGAGTAGGTGCCGAAGGGGTTCATGCGGAGCCTTGTGTCGCCTCCAGCATCAATCGTCCGCATCGGGCAGAAGGCGAAACACGTGGCGGCGTTAGCATCCTGCGCAACGAGCAGTCCCTTGGTCTGGTCCGTAGCTGCAACCCACGCGTGGGTGACGTGGTTGTTGAAGGCGTCGAGGGTCCGGTTGCGGCTGTACTGACCGTAGTCAAGGTCATAGCTCGTCACGTGGTCGAGATAGTTGTGTTTCCAGATCCGCAGAGCCTGGCGGGGTGCGCTCGAAAGCGCGGGTCGTATCTCGCAGGGCATAACCTCCTGCCAGCGGGCGTCGAACGGCCTGCCGAGTCGGCGGACCAGCTCGCCAGATGAGGTGTCAGGCGCTGTGCGGGGATAGGCGACCGTGGTAGTCACGTAGAGATAGGGCAATCCGGCTGCCATTTCGTAGGTCCTCGTCACCCTCAGGGCTTCCCCTCTGCTCAGCTGGACGCTACCTCGCGCGGTGATCACGCCCAGGAGTCCCCGCCCGCGCACCTCCGCTACGGTGGTCCGCCATCTGTCGATAGACAGCTCCCGCCCCCCATAGCGGATGGCGCTGTGCAGGAAGGGCTGGACGGCATACTCCCCACCTGCCAAGGCAAGGCTGATAGGATGGCCGTCGGCATCGAAGCGTAGGCTCAGTCGGCTGTTATACAGACGGTTACCCTTCTCCGAGATGGCCACGGGATCATCAGGTGCTGGCGAGGTTCGGTCGGTTCCAAGTGAGAGGCGGTAAGTTCGGCACTCACCGCCATCGACGTCTGTGACGAAGCAGAGCTCGACCGCCTGAGGCTCTTGGGCGGATGAAGGGTGAGGCGGGATGTCCCAACTCAACGCCGAGGGCAGGGGGTGTCCGGAGGCATCGGTCAAGGTCGCTGACATCCCCATCGGAAGACGTAACGGGATGCGCACAAGCTGCTTTGACCTCTTTGGTAGGTAGGTCACTGCTTGGGTATTGACGCCTCGGACGTAGTCCACGATTGAGAAAGCGATCGCGCCTTCTTGTTCGATGTCATCTGCCTCGCGATGGGCAGTTGCAAGGCGGAGGGCTTCCCGTGCTGCGTCGACGGCGGTGTGGACCAAGCGCGCGGCGCCCTGCAGTCGATGGGTGTTCATCACGGGTGCTGACAGCCCAAAGTGCGTGGTTGACAGGGCTCGGAGTCTGGCGTCAAAGCCCCGAGACAGGTGACCAGCAAGGGCGGCAAGGTCATCGTCCCGAGCAAGCCGCCGGGCCTGCAGCTCCATAATCCGGGCCCGCTCGATACCGGTCCAGAGCTGATGGTTGGACCACTTCTCGGCCCAGCTTGCCATGCCATCAAAGCTTCCATCCGCAGTGTCTTGATCGATGGTGACCGTACCGATGGGCTCGTGTGTCTGCAGGTAGCGGCCCGGTGTGGTGAACGTCACAAAGTCGAGATCGGCGATACTTGTCACCAAGCCTTCCAAACCCTGAGCCACGGGAAGGAGGTCGCGGACGATGGGCCAGTCATACCCTTCCCAGAACTCGTCGTCAGCGTCGTGGTCGATCAGCAAGAGCAGGTCCGTCGGGGCGTCGAGTGCAAGCTGACGCCGTCGCAGCTGCTTTACCCAACGCTTGAGAGAAAGGTGGTCGACGATGTCCCCGTGGTTTCGGGCAGGCACCAGTGTCAGTGTCTCCCCAACACCAGGGTGGGTTAGGGTCAGAGGGTTGTATCGCTGAGAGAAGGGGAGGGGAGGGACGAAAACACTGAAGGCGTTGAAGGGCACCGCACTGTAGAAGAGGCTGATCGCTGAGATCCCGTGGTGGCGGTAGAGCGTCAGGTGGGCAGGCGTCATCATCATCTCTTGCGGACGCACGATGGGTTCAACCCTCTCGAAGAGATCCCTCAATCCAGACCCTTCGTCATTCGTGAGCGCGCGACCGATCGCTGCGTCGAACTCCGCTGCGGTGTGGGCGCTGATCAGGCCGTTGTTGTAGGACATCACCTCGATCTCGTCCATACCTGTGCGAACACGCTCCTGCAGCCCCTCGATGATGTCGGGGCAATGCTCGGGCATAATGTCGCCTAGTGAGAAAGCATTCTCGATGTCCCACGTGGCCCGTAGCGGCACACCGTCGGCGTTGAAGCGTTTCAATACCTTGAGGATGTGGCGGATCACACGGATATCCTGACCGAAGCCGAGCTCGTCTGGGGTGTCACCGCGGTAGGAGTGGTAGAAGTTGACGTGGAAGCGGAACGCCACGTGTATTCGGGGCTGGTGCACGCTATGATCCTCCCGTACGAGCTGGGTTGGACGGTACGTCACGGCGACCCTGGTTGGTCCATCGCAGTGCCAAGGAACAACACACGCCGCCACGCGCGGATGCCGCCGTGTGCGGATGCCGGCTGGGCCGCATTACTACCAAGGATACACCGCTGTGGGACGACCACAAGCCCCGAGGCGCGCCGTCATCCCAGATGTCGTGAAGGATCTCGACCCTCACAAACAAACATACTGGCGTCCAGCGGGTGCATTTCATCCTGGGAGCATGAACTGGACCGCCGTCTTGTCATGCCGAACGAGCCCCACGCCGTGGGGGCCTGAGGAATCTGCGCGTGCCGATGCGGCTCCAGTTGCGGCGAGAGATCCTTCGTTGCACTCGGGATGACAGGGCGCCCCGTCGTGAAATGCACACGGCCCATCGCCAAAGTAGACGCATTCCAGATGCTGGTCTATAATATTGTTGAGGCTGGGCGGAAGTTGCGTCAGCCCTTACATGGGCGGAAACTGGTTCCAAAGGGTACTCAAGGAGGGTATGTATGGAACGACACGAGTTCATTGAGATGTTGAACCAGGACATGGCTGAAGAACATGCCTCAATCATCCGGTACTTGATTCACTCGTACCAGGTGGGCGAGGACACGCCGCTTGGCCAGATGCTGCTCTCCACGGCGCGGGAGGAGATGTGGCATATGAACTGGCTCGGGGATGAGATCGGTGAGATGGGGGAAGAACCCTTGATGGAGAAGGCGGACTTTCCCTATGAAGGGGTATCGAATGCGTCGCTCCTGAGATCGTACATCGAGTGGGAGGATCGTCTCATCGAGATGTACGAAGAGCAGGCTGCGATGGTTGAGGAGCCGGAGCTCAAGCGCATCCTGCAGCAGCTCGGTTGGGAGTCACTGACGCATCGTCGGCGCTTTCAGGACTGGCTTGAGCGGCTGGGGCCTGCAGGCGAGGAGCCCCTGGAGTTTGAGGAACCGGAGTTCTCGCCCACCATGCTGAAGCGCTTCCATAAAGAGTTGGATGCCCAATACCAGCTCGTCTTGCAGCATCTGCGACACGCATTCCTTTTCGAGGAAGAGATCTGCCCTGTCGGGAGCGAGCTTGAACTCAGCGCCTTTCGCCACATGAAGCATATGTCGCACTTCGCGGAGGCGCTGCTGGAGTATGGCGAAGAGGTCCCCTTTGACTTCCCCGGAATCGACACGAGCAGCTCTGTGAAGGCTGCGTTGCTTTCGGACCTGCAACTTACACACGATGCCCGCGAGCGCTTCATCGTGCTGAGCCAAAATCCCGAGGTCGAGAAGGCGCATGATCTGAAGATCGAGATCGATAACATGATCACGCGCAATGGGCTGCTGGCGACCGTTGCCCAGTCGTTAATGAAAGAGGCAGCACGCAGTGAGGAATCTCAGGCGACCGAGCCGACATCTGAGCCCGAGGTCACAACGACTCCGGCGCCGGAGCCTGAGCCAAAAGCTTCACCCAACCAGTTCACCGTAGGTAGTTTGAAGAAAGAATAGGAGGATACCATGAGTGATTACCTGATGCGAGACGATGCACCCTTGACGGAAGAGGAATGGGCGAATCTGGACGAGACCGTTGTCAGCACGGCTCGCCAGTTTCTGGTCGGTCGGCGGTTCCTCGATCTGAGGGGTCCCTTTGGCGGGGGTTTGGAGATTGTTCCGGTTGGGACCGGTGAGAACCGTGACCACATCAAGCTGTTGGTCTTTGATAAGTCCTTCATGCTCTACTGGCGCGACATCGAGGCCAGTCGCAAGAATGGATTGCCTCTAGAACTCGGGGCCGCGGCTGCGGCGGCGATGGCCTGTGCTCGTATGGAAGACGAGATGATCTTCAACGCTCTGCTCGGCGCAGCCGATAAGAGTGTGACACTGGGCGACTGGACTGAGCCCGATGCGCCTCTGGCTGACATCGTGTCAGCGACGGAGGAGCTCTTCGCCGATGGCTTCTTCGGACCGTACGCTGTCGTGTTGAGCCCGGCGCTCTATACGCAGACACAGCGGGTGTCTCGCGGGATGGGTCGTACCGTCGCGAAGCTGATCAACGAGGTCGCCGAGGGAGGTATGTTCCGGACGCCGCTGCTCTCTGATAACCAGGGATTGGTACTCTCCTTGGGTGCCTACAACTTCGATCTTTTAGTGGGTCAGGACCTGGTCACAGCCTATCAGGGCAACGAGGGGCTCGATCACAGCTTCCGCGTAATGGAGACGATGGCACTGCGGATCAAGCGGCCGGGCGCGATCTGCAGCTTGGGTGGCTGAGCTTGGCGCGCGTCGGAGCCATGACATAGCGTCACGTCTGAGCTATCCAGTTCTTTGAGGAGGGAGTGCCAGCATGGCCGAGTTAGCTGCTGCAGAGTGCACACCTTGTCGTGAGGGTGCGCCCACGCTGACGGAAGAAGAGATCGCAGAGCTCCACCTGGAGGTGCCGCGATGGCAGGTCATCGAGCGAGAGGGTGAAAAACGCATCACGCGCACCTTCTCCTTCGAGAACTTCCGAGAGGCATTGACGTTCACAAACAGGGTCGGCGAGATGGCGGAGGAACAGGGGCACCATCCAAAGATCGTCACGGAGTGGGGATCTGTGGAGGTGACATGGTGGACTCACAAGATCGGCGGCTTGCACGAGAACGACTTCATCGCTGCAGCCAAGACCGATCAGATCTATGACGAGATGACCTGAACTTCCCTGCACCGGCCGGCAGAAAGAAAACGAGAGCACCCATTTTCACTGGGTGCTCTCGTGGTGTTCGGCCCAAAGGGCGGACCTGCTATCCTGCCGTCAGGTCACCGATAGTCCTGCAACTGCCGCCGGTGGTAAGGATGGCGGAGCTTGCGGAGGGCCTGCCCTTGGATCTGACGTACGCGTTCTTTCGAGATACCAAGCTTCTGGCCCAGCTCCTTGAGCGTGTGCGTCCGGCTGCCGTGCAGGCCAAACCGCATCTTCAAAATCCATGCCTCCCGCGGATCGAGCGTGGTGAGCAATTGCTCCAGCTGGTCGTGCAGCATCCGCTCTTCCGCAGTCTCATCGGGCATCGGTGTCGTCTCATCTTCGATAAACTGCTCCAACTCGGAGGTGTCCTCGTCGCCCACTTCTTTGTTCAGTGAGACCGGTCGCTGTGACTGCCGCAGCATTCTGCGGAGTTTATGGGGATCCTCGTTGACCTCTTCGGCCAACTCCTCATACGTCGGTCGGCGTCCGAGCGTCTGCTCCATATTCTGGGATACCTTGTCCAGTTTCCGAAGATAGTCGCTCATATGAATCGGTATCCGGATGCCCCGACCGTGCTGGGTCAACGACCGCGTCACAGCCTGACGAATCCACCATGTGGCGTAGGTGCTGAAGCGGTTTCCACGATGGTAGTCGAACTTATCCACAGCCTTGATCAGCCCGACGTTACCCGCCTGAATCAGGTCAAGGAACGGCAGGCCGTAGCCCCGGTACCTCTTGGCGACGCTGACCACAAGGCGCGTGTTAGCCTCAACCAAGTGGCGCCGGGCGTCTTGGCCGTCGCGGATGTGGGCTTCTAGCTCTTCGATCTCATCTGGTTCACAATCGCCAGTTGCGAGCTTCCTTTGCGCGTTGCGACCGCGCTCCATCCGCTTGGCTAGCTCGATCTCCTCTTCACGTGAGAGGAGTGGTACCTGCCCCATCTCTTGGAGGTACAAGCTCAGGGAGTCGTCCGAGCCGATATCCTCGACGTCGACAAGCGCATCTCCCTCGAGTTCCTCCTCTTCCTCGTCGTATTCCTCTTCTTCCTCCTCGAAGAAAGCGTGAAAGTCGTCCAGAGGACCGCCCTCGAGCTCTCCTTCTTCCGTGTCTGTACCGAAGATCTCGTCCAGGGAGAGAAGATCCTCTTCCTCAACCTCTTCTAGCTCGTCGTGGGTCTCTTCCAAGTCTTCAAAGCCCTCGCGTAATCGTAAAGCTTCCATAGTGTTATCTATCCGTCATCTCCTTCTTTGCATCGACTGCCGAGCTTATCTCGATTGTCTCGATCGTCGCCAATCGCGGTTAGCTAATCGTTCTCCAGCATATAGACGTGATTACATGACGTAATCTTACCTCAGGGAGTTCCACCCCACCCCAGCCAGCGCCAGATCTGTTCGTCCGGGCCTTCGGCGCTCTCATGCAACCTCTTCAGCGCATCTACAAGCGCCTCTCTTGACAATCTACCCGTTGACGTCTCTGTCTCACGGTCGTGATTGTCCCAGCAACGATATCGCACCGGCTGTCCCTCCTCGCCTAATACCAACTCAACGAAGACGGCAGGTTCGAAGTGGGTCTTGCCCGCGTCGGATTCCCTTCGGATGGCTAGAGCCCACCCAATGCGGTCTGGCTCCACGCTCTCCAGCTCTGAGAACCTCACGAGACTGTAGGTTGGGCGCAGTGTGGCTCGAAGCTCCTCCAGCACTGCTACAGCGATCTGGCGATATCTTTCCGTTGCTTCGGTCATCGTGCAGCCTTTTCTATCCTTTCTGAGCGCAAGCGGCGCAGATCTTCGTATCCGGCAACACCGCGAGGCGGTTCGGATCAATGGGTTTGCCGCACCGCTCACAGATACCGTAGGTGCCCTCTTCAAGCCGGTTCAGTGCTTGCCTCAGCTCCGCAGCGTGATTCTTCAGCCGCTCCAGCATCGCTTGGTCGAGCTCCCACTGGGTGATCGCCGGATCCCCTTTGCCCATACCGTATTCGGGTTTCACCTTCAGAGCGGACTCTAGGGCCTCAATCTGCTCCTCTATCGACTCCAGCTCTTTGTCTAGAATTTCCTTCTGACGTTCCAAGGCTATTGCCTCCCGTCTCTACGCTTCGTCAGGTCGACTAGGTTCCGTCTACACTCCGTCTTCAGAGATGTCATGATGACGACCTTGTTGTCATAACCACGACCACGTGGGTCGGCGGTGCTTTTGATTTTACCCTTCCTCTGTGGTCTCGGTCTCAGGTTTCACGATCCGGACTGTCTGGATCGGATAGGGCAGATCAATACTCTCCCTCGCTGCGGCCTGATCCAACGCCAGCACGACGTCGGAATGAACTTGGAAGAGGTTATGGGTTTCGGGGTTTACCCAAAATCTCACGGCCACCTGGACCGCCGAATCGCCCAATTGCTCCGCTATCAGCTCAGGAGGTGGTTCTGCCATGACACCCTCGACGCCCCGCACCGTCTCCGCAAAGACATCCAAGGCTCCGCGAATGTCCTGACCGTACCCAATTCCCAGATAGACCGTTCGACGCCGCTTCGTGAGATTACTGTAGTTGACGATAGGATTCTCGAGGATGTCTATGTTGGCTATGATCACTTTCTCTCCATCCCAGCTTCTGATAACGGTGTCCCGCGAGGTGATGTCCTCCACAGCGCCGGAGTATCCGCCAGCCTTGACGGCATCGCCAATCTGGAACGGCTGCCGCAGAAAGAGAAGGAGCCCAGCGACGAAGTTGCGTGCGATGTCCTGCAGCGCGAACCCAAGGGTGATGCCGGCGACCCCCAACCCTGCGATGAATCCCGTCACATCGAAGTTGACCTGACCCAGAGCCAGAATCACGCCAAACACAATCACGGTCCACCTTACAAGGCGCGAGAGAAGACGCACGATGTCCTCATTGTCGATCCTCTGCTCAGTGGCGCGTTTCGTCGCTCGAGCAAGCGGACCTGCAACCAACAAGGCAGCCAGAAGCGTGATAACCGCCGTGATCAGGTTGGGAATGAACCGGATGACCTCGGTCAACAACGCCTGGAGAGCTTGGCTGACATCTACCATTACATATGCCTCCTCTGTGATAACAGACTCCGGGGATGAGGAAACCTCCTCATCCCCGGAGCAGTCTTTACGGCGGGGTGGCTTCCAAGAGCCTTGTCAGGTTTCCTTACCCATTATGTACAATCTGCCTACCAAATGATCCCTGTGGCCAACTCGGGTTTGTCAGGGAACACCCAATAACGTGATCCCGCGGACTGCCTCGGCGCATCAATCTATCGGTCTGGATCGCTTTCTGCAGTCGAACCATTGCCAAGCGCAGCAAGGGCGGCCCGTCGGATCTCCTGGATCTCGAGGGGCTTGTCCAGACACTGTATCACGTCAAGGCGCTTGGCGGGTTCAAGGAATCGGTGACATCCGTATGCCGTAATCCAGAGGACTTTAGTTCCCGGGCTAATCTTGGCGAACGCCGATGTCAGAGCCAAGCCATCTGATCTTGGAAGCCTCAGATCCGTGATCAGCAACTCGAAAGCGGTCTTCCGCGCCTTGTCCAACGCCTCTCGGCTGTTGCTGGCTGTTACAATCTCGTATTCAGGTCCCAGTTTGCTTAACGCCCCCTCGAGGACGAACCTCACCCGGTCGTCGTCATCTACGATGAGAATCCGCTTAGGTTGGTCCATACTGCCGGTTCGCCTCCCTTGAGACCGTTGCACACAACATAACCTGGGCGTTGTACCCAGGGTTATTGCGCCTTGTATCCATTGAATGGGGCAGACCCGGGCGAACCGGATCCTTCAGCCCGGGCGTATCGGGCCGCGCATACGCACACTCGCTGCGTCCTCTTGTGCCGTAGTACGGTGTCTTTTCCACTCGCGACTTGAAGGAGTGGACAGCCCGCGCACTCGACAATACACCTGGCATACCGAATGTGTGTTTCGCCCACTTACTATCTTAGCACATCCACAGCGACTTTGCCACCGGGC
>JBNGDL010000055.1:0-21861 GCA_049975205.1 Anaerolineae bacterium
GGATTGCCTAACTCGGATCGTATTATACCCAAAGCCTTCTATTCGTCAAGCGTGATGGCTGGCTGGGCTACGAAGCGGTACCTCACCAATCACCAAAGCCTGCGACGCAGGGTCTATGCCGCCGAGACAGAGATCTTCCGTGATGTCGGCTTCACCTTTGGCAACTGCAGGCGGAGTACACCGTCGTTGATCCTCGCGTCGATGTTCTGCTGGTCGATCTGGTTGGAGAGCCGGAAGCTGCGTACATAGTCACCGGTGCGATATTCAGCGTAGGCCAGAGTATAGCCCTCTGGCGGGGCCTCCTCAACGTAGCCGTTGATCGTCAAGACGCCCTCTTCCAACGTGATTTCGACGGTGTCCGCATCCACACCGGGCATGTCGGCAACGACCACGATGGCTTCATCCGTCTCATAGATGTCGGCACGGGGTACAAAAGCCTGTCGTGAGCGCGTACGCTCGGCGCTCCCTTCGGCTAGTTCTTGCTTCTCGGTTTCTTGCACCTGGATCTCTTCACCTTGTGCCATTCTGTAACCTCCAGTTTCTGCTTCTATTGGCGCTGGTTATGAGGATGCTACCTCGATTTTCCTCGGCTTGTCGGACTCCTCACGCGGGAGGGAGATCCGAAGGACCCCATTCTTGTATGTAGCCTCCACGTTCTCGACGTCCACCTCGAACGGAAGCTGGAACGCGCGTTGGAACTGCCCGTAGCCACGCTCGCGGCGATGGTAGACGGCGCCTTCGCCCAGCTCCGGCGCGGCGCGTTGGCCCTTGAGGGTTAGCGTGTCGCCTTGGACGGAGATGTCGAAGTCCTCTGGGTCGACGCCTGGAAGCTCCGTGGTGACGATCGCGCCATCTGCGTTCATCCAGACGTTCATCGCGGGGTAGCTGGCCGGCGTGCTGAGCCCAGGGCCACGATCCGCCCGGTCGAAGAGCGCGTTCATCTCTCGGCGTAGCTGTTCCATCTCACGAAGGCTCGATCGAAAGTCAAAGGGATTGCTAAGCATACGTGATCCTCCTGTTCTTCAAATCAGTGTGCTCTGAAGGCGATTCGTCGCGATGACGGGTGTCACGAGGCTACCCGAAGTCAGCGAGATCAGCACGCCTTCGCTTTCTGTGTTACATATCACCATTATGAGACAAGTGGATTAGAGGGACGTAAGCGGAGTATAAGAAAGCCGTCATAGCTGCATTAGAAGAAGCTAGGTTCTCTCAGAGGTGGTTCTGCGCACGCTAATCGCGCTCTAATCTCGTTCTAATACAAGTGGCGTATCATGAATTCACGAGAGTTGGCGCCTATCCCTGCCAAGAAGACGTTGATGGCATTATGGAGGACAGACAATGACCGAACAGACATCAGCTCAAGGACAGAAGACGGAATCTCTTGAGTTCAAGGCCGAAGTTCAGCAGCTGCTGCACATTCTCTCTCATTCCCTCTACAAGGAGCGGGGCATCTTCCTGCGGGAGTTGATTTCCAACGCCTCAGATGCACTCCACCGCGCTCAGTTCGTGATGCTGACCAGCGACGATGTGCTGGATTCTGACGCCGAGTTGGCGATCCATATCACGGTCGACGAGGAGGCAAACACAATCACCGTCTCTGATACGGGCATTGGGATGACGCGCGAGGAGCTGGTCGAGAACTTGGGAACTATCGCCCACTCAGGCGCGATGGCGTTCCTGAAGACGCTTGAGGAAGGCCAGAAAGTAGACGAGATCATTGGGCAGTTCGGCGTGGGTTTCTATGCCGTCTTCATGGTCGCCGATGAAGTCAGAGTCACGTCTCGTTCCTATCGACCGGATGCGGAGGCGTGGACTTGGACCTCCTCGGGGGATAGCACATATCGACTGACGCCCGCGGATAAGTCTGATCGCGGCACCACGCGTGGGACCACAGTGGAGATTCAGCTGAAGGAAGACGCCACCGAGTTTGCGTCGGCGTGGCGCCTGAGGGAGATCGTTAAGGCGCATTCGAACTACGTCTCATTCCCAATCTACGTCGAGGGCGAGGTGGCTAATGAGCAGACGGCGATCTGGCGACAGCCCCCAAACGAGGTGGACGAGGACGCCTATAATGACTTCTACCGTCAGTTGACGATGGACTTCGAGGAGCCTTTGCTTCATTATCATATCGTCTCCGATGTGCCAGTTGAGATCCGAAGTGTTCTCTATATACCGCCTAGCCGCGACCAGGGTGTCCTTCGCACCCGCACGGACTACGGGTTGAAGCTCTTCTCACGGAAGGTCCTTATTCAGGAGCGAAACAAGGATCTTCTTCCAGAGTATCTGCGGTTTGTGGAGGGCGTGGTCGACTCCGCTGACATACCGCTCAATGTTGCGCGTGAGACGGTTCAGTCCAGTCGAGCCATCGGCCACATCAAGCGCGCTCTGCGGAGCCGGGTCATCAAGGGACTTGAGGAGCTGGGTGAGGAAAGGCCCGAGGACTATCGTGTCTTTTGGGAGGCGTGGGGCCCTTTCATCAAGGAGGGCGTTGCGACGGACTTCGCCGGGCGGGAGGACCTGCTACCTTTGTTGCGCTTCCCGACCTCCAAATCAGAGGGTGAGCTTATCTCCCTCGCAGAGTATGTCGCGCGGATGCAAGAGGGACAGTCCGATATCTACTACATCTTGGGCGACAGCCTCCGATCCGTCGAACGTAGCCCGCATCTGGACCCGTTGCGCGCCAACGACCTCGAGGTTCTCTACCTGGTCGATCCGTTGGACGCGTTTATGGTTCAGAGCCTGCGAGAGTTCGAGGATAAGCGCCTCGTCAATGTCGACGATCCAGACTTGACGCTACCGGAGACCGAGGTGGAAGAAGGGGCTCCGACCTCAGAGCTGGAAGCGGAGACCTTTGGCAAGTTGATCGCGCGCTTCCGGAACGTTCTTGGTGAGCGGGTATCTGAGGTGCGCGAATCAAAGGTACTGAAAGGCAGCCCGTGCCGTCTCGTCTCGAGTGAGGGAGGGCCGGCGCGGGACATGGAGCGCGTACGGCGCCTCCTCGAGGAGGATTACGAGGTGCCTCCAAAGATCCTTGAGATCAACCGGACACATCCCTTGATCCGCGACTTGGGCCGCTTGGTCGAGAAGCCCGGCAACGACGCCTTGGTGGACCTGGCGGTGGAGCAACTCTTTGACAATTTGCTGCTGCTGGAAGGTCTACATCCGAATCCGGCGGATATGGTGCCGCGCATCCAGACCCTTTTGGAGCGGGCCGCTGGAGTGTCGACGCCCGATCAGGCGTGAAGATGATGGTAGCGAGGTCTGAAGGGTGAACGGAGCACTCTGGCGCTTTAGTGACCTGACGGGTGTTGAGACGTAGGCTCTGGTGGGGATATTATGACAATTGTGGCCCGCTTTGGTACGAAGTGAGCTTGACAAGTCGTCGCGAGTTCGTAAAATGTAGGCAAATTCCTGGACAGAGGACGGTCTATGCAAATAGCACCAGGATCTCTAACACAGGTGAATAGGGTAAGACTGCGGGTGCGGCTGTAAAGCTTGCCCGCAGTCTGCGTTTATGTGGATGGTTGTCAGAGTCTGGGCGATTAAGGAGGTAGGCAAAGGAGTTCGCTTCTCAAGACAGGTGTTCCAGAAGATTGACCATACTATCCATGGGAGGATGGAACAATGTTTGACGAAAGGGCGCTGAAAGAATTGGCTTCCGTGTACACAGAGGGACCGATCTTGAGTGTCTACTTGAACGTTGATCCGACACAGCGTACGGCCGATGAATATAAGCTGAAGCTGCGCGAGATGTTGAAACAGGTGCAGGACAACATCGACGCGGATGATCTTGAGGCCGTCAAGCGGTTCGTGGAATATGATTATGACTGGTCGGGTCGAGGTCTGGTGATCTTCTCAAGGCAGGCGGAGGACATATGGTACGATTACTCGCTTGCGGTTCCTGTTCGCTCGGGGGTCACAGTTGCGCGGCGGCCCTACATCTCCCCTTTGGTCGAGCTGGATGGGCTCTATGGGCGCTATGTTGTAGCCCTGGTTGATCGACAGGGGGGGACATTCTACTTCTATCAAATGGGCGAATTAGTGGACCGGCGAGAGGCAGAGGGTGAAGATGTTCGCCACACCCGGAAAGGGCGCGGGTCGTCAGTCCATGGGATGCGGGGAGGGGCACCGCTTTCAGGTAGACGCGAGGCCGAGTTGATCCATCGCAATCTCAAGGAGATCGCATCGGCTTTGGCCCAGTTCTGTCAGAAGCACAAGCCTCGACGTCTCCTGCTAGGAGGCGCAGAACCCACCGTTGCACAGTTCCAGGACGTACTGCCTAGCTCGTTGCGCGATCTGGTATCCGGGACTGTGGGCGTGGATGTGGACGCAGGTGAGGTTGAGATTCGAGAACAAGCATATGCCTTGCTGGAGGAGCTGGAAGAGGAACGTCACGAGAGAGTGGTCGATGCTGTGGTCACCTCGGCGGCTAAGGGTTTGAATGGCGTCGTAGGGCTGGACCAGACCCTGAGTGTGGCAAACGAAGGACGGGTGCAGATCCTCCTGGTGGAGAAGGGCTATCATCAACCGGGATATCGCTGCACGGGTTGTGGCTATCTGACGACGCAGCATCTGGACAAGTGCGTGTTTTGCGGGAACGACTTCGCCGAGATTCCAGACGCTGTCGAGGCCGTCGTCACTCAAGTCGTCGAGAAGGGCGGCACCGTGGAAGTCGTCAACGACGAGAAGATGGAAGAGGCGCGGATTGGAGCCTTGCTAAGGTACTGATCGGCCTAGTCGCCATCTGATCGCGAGGTCGAGAACGCCACCATCCCCCAGGGGCCCCTGGGGGATGGTGGCTAGTTAGCTGTCTTGATCGAGATACAAGGAACTATCACGTGAGTGGATGGTCCAACAGACCCGGAGACCACCGAAAAGAGAGATCGCGGACCGAACGGAACCTCGTTGTGGCCGCGGTGATCCTGTTTCTGGTCGTAGGTGGGCTCCTCATCGGCACCATCTATGGCTGGCAGGCCATTTTCACGGGACTTTTGTGCCTGCTCCCCGGCCTTGCCGGGTTGGTGCTCTTGTGGCTTCTCCTACGTTTGCTGGAACGCTTCGTCGATCGTTGGAAATGATGGTCGATTCGAAAAGTCGGCTCAGACCCAACCACGCAGGCGCATCGCGCGCTCGACACGGGCAATTGCGACCCAGTACGCAGCATCGCGCATATACAGCTTCCGCTCCAAGGATGTGGCTAGCACGGCCCTGAACGCGTTAGTCATCTTCTGGTCAAGCTTTGAGAGGACTTCCTCCTCTTCCCAGTAGTAGTTCATGTCGCTCTGCACCTGCTCGAAGTAGGAGCAGGTGACACCCCCGGCATTGCAGAGAAAGTCGGGGATCACGAAGAGCTTCCTCTTCTGGAGTTCTCTATCGGCCTCCAGTGTCGTGGGGCCGTTGGCCCCCTCCGCTAGGATCTTGACGTGCGAACTGATCTGATGGACGTTTTCCCCTGTGATCGCACCCTCGACGGCGGCGGGAATCAAGACATCAACGTCCTTCTGCAACCAGGCATCCCCAGGCTCTATCACATAGTTGGCCGCCTCGGCCTGCTCTCGGTCGATCGTGCCGTATTGGTCCGTGATGCTCTGGAGGAAGCGGGGGTCAATGCCATCTTCTCGCGTGTAGGTGTAGGCTGTCTTGTCGTGGCGATCCCAACAGGAGACACTGATGACCCGACCGCCGAGCATCTCGATGAAGGTCAGCGCGGCGTACTGCGCCACGTTGCCAAATCCCTGGATGGCAGCGGTCTTGCCGGCGGGAGAGATCCCGAGGTGCTTCATCGCCTCACGAATCGTGACGACAACGCCGAATCCCGTTGCCGCTGTCCGGCCCTCTGAGCCGCCTCCGCCGACTGGCTTGCCCGTGATCACGCCGGGAACATACTCCCCGTGAAGCTTGGAGTACTCATCCATCATCCAGCCCATCATCTGCGACGTCGTCCCGACGTCGGGGGCGGGAACATCGTTGCGCGGTCCTAGATTCTTCCAGACCGCGTCAATCCACTCTCTGCAGAGGCGCTCCTTCTCTCCGACAGAAAGGGTTGACGGATCCACCACGACGCCGCCCTTGGCGCCGCCCAGCGGGATGTCGGCAACGGCGCACTTCCACGTCATCCACGTGGCAAGAGCGCGGACGGTGTCGAGGGTCTCGTTGGCGGCGAAGCGGATGCCGCCCTTGGCCGGCCCCCGCGCGTCATTATGTTGTACGCGGAAGCCGAAGTAGACCTTGATGTCTCCGTCATCCATACGGACGGGAAGCTGAAAGCGGAACTCACGCAGAGGCCAGCGCAAAATACTTCGTACCGCGTCGTCAAGTTGCATCTGCTCGGCGACATGGTCAAACTGCGCCTGGGCCAGCTTGAAGGGATTCATCTCTTTGGTCATCGTTGACACACTCCTTGAGATTCAGATCGGTCGACCTGTTCTCCCCTCCTAGGCCGGTGACCAGACGAGGTGATCGGAGTCAGTCCCCATCTGGTGGTGAGACGCCGCCTCCCCCAGGCGGATGTGTAGCATTTGGTTCTAGCTTACCTTGTGCCGCTGTACGAAGCGCGCGATGCGCTCTAGCGCGATCTCTATCTTCTCATAGGCAGTTGCGTACGACATCCTCACAAAGCCCACGCCGGAGGTCCCAAAGGCGCGCCCAGGGATCACTGCGACTTGCTCTTCCCGAAGCAGTTCCTCGGCAAAGGTGTTGTCATCCATCCCTGTCTGGCTAACACAGGGGAAAGCGTAGAAGGCCCCTTTCGGCTCGGTACATGCCAGGCCGATGTCGTTCAGCCCCTGAACAATCAGCCGGCGCCGCCGGTCATATTCGGCATGCATTGCCTGAACGAAGGGCTCGCCGACCTCCAGCGCCTTGAGCGCGGCCCACTGGGAGGCGGTCGGTGCAGACATAATCAAGTACTGGTGCAGCTTCCGAATCTCCCAAACCAAGCCCGCAGGCCCGGCTAGATAGCCAACGCGCCATCCTGTCATTGCGTAGGACTTGGAAAAGCCCTGCAGCACAAGGGTGCGATCGTGCATCTCGGGCAGACTGGCAAAGCAAACGTGCTCCGTATTGTAGACGAGCCGGTCATAGATCTCGTCTGAGATGACCAGAAGATCATGCTTGTTGGCAAGCTCAGCGATCTCGACCAGGCGCTGGCGGTCGATGACGGCACCCGTCGGATTGTTAGGCGAGGCGATCAGCAACGCCTTCGTCTGCGGGGTAAGGACGGCTTCTATGACCTCGGCCGTAATCTCAAAGTTCGTCTTGGGGGTCGTGGGAATCAGAACTGGGGTAGCGCCTGCCATTCTAGCCGTTGGCTCGTAAGCGACGAAGCAGGGCTCAGCCATGACCACCTCGTCGCCGGGGTCCAGTACACCGGCCATCGCGAGGTAGAGGGCCTCCGAGACACCCACCGTAACCAGAATCTCATCTAGCGGATTGTAGTTCACGTGATGATGCTTGGATATATGAGCCGAGAGGGCTTCGCGCAGCTCCAATAGCCCAGAGTTGGAGGTGTAGTGGGTGGCGCCGCGCTGAAGTGCCTCGATGCCGGCCTGTACGATAGGCTCGGGTGTGTCGAAATCGGGCTCTCCTATGCCCAGGCTGATGACATCCTTCATCACTGCCGCGATATCGAAGAACTTTCTGATGCCGGATGGCTGGATGCTTAGGGCTCTCTGTGAGGCAAATAGGGTTGATGTCACGGTTGGCCTTACTCCTCGTCGTCTGATTCGCGCTCAACGGGTCTCGTTATGGACGAGTCCCCGACATTGTAGGCACGGAATTCGCCCTGCAGCTCGGTCCAACGGCCCACAATCGACTCTCGAAGAAGCATCGCATCTATCTGGGCGCCCTCATCGACGATGACGTCGCGCAGGATGCTGTCTCGGACGACGGCTTCTTCTTCAATCGAAACGTAAGGGCCGAGAATGGATCGCTCAATGATTGCTTTCGGGTGGACAAAGACAGGAGGAATCACGACGACGCCGGGACGAGGAGCTAGGTGGCTGTTGTCGCAGCCGTGGTCGAGGAGATAGCGGTGGGTGTCAAAGGTCGTCTCCGGCTTGCCGGTGTCCTTCCAGATGCCCACAGTGCGCAGTCGGAAATTCGCGCCTTGCTCGATCATTAGGTTGACCGCGTCGGCGAGGTAATACTCGCCCTTGGTCTTGATTTGCCGGTCCATCAGCTCCTTGCAGGCCTTGGCCAACCATTCACCGTCGCGGAAATAGTAGAGCCCCATAAGCACAGTCTTGTTCTCTTTGGTGTCTGGCTTCTCAATCAGCTTGATGGCCCGGCCTGTTTCATCGGTTTCGACCACACCAAACCGGCGAGGGTCTTCCACTACTTTGGTGAAGATTACGCCGTCGAGCCCCTCCTGATCGAGATCGGCGAAGTCCACCTCATCAAACAATGTGTCCACGAACATCAGGAACAGTGGTCCCTCAAGATGCTCTCTGGCCAACCAAATGGCATGGGCCTGCCCCAGCATCTCCTCCTGCCTCACGAAGGTGGTTGGTGTCTCGTAGTGCAGGTTACAGTAAGTCTCAACCTGCTCGCCCAGGTACCCGATGATGAAGACATGTTCCTCGATCGAGACGTCACGGAACCGATCGAGAATATGGTCCAGCATAGGGCGGCCGGCCAAGGGCAGGAGGGGCTTAGGCCGCGACCACGTATGAGGCCGCATCCGAGTGCCCAAGCCCGCCATGGGAATGACAAGTTTCATGGGTGTCCTCTTTTCGCGTTGAGTGACTGCGCTCCCTAAGCAGGAGAGTGTCCGTTTGCCGATTATAGCATCCCGCCCCCTGCGAGCAACCACTTGTGAACCCTGGTCCGCCTTAATGGTATGGTCCTTGTCATCGTCCGCAAGTGAGGGGCTTCGCCATCGAGAATGACAAAGTTACCATTGCCTGGTCAGGATCTTATGAAAGACGTCCTGGACCGGCCCGGGAGGTTGAAAAACCTCCATTCTATGACACAATGAGTTCGTGCTGGACGATATTGAGCTCGGATTCCCGACGTAGGTCAGGCGGCAGAGGGTCTCTGGGCTCCTGCCTTGGAGCGTGTAGGTTATGCCACTGGGTATCAGACCGGATGTTTTGTTGGGTAGGCTGTTGGTTATCTTGTTGGGCATTCCGATCCATGAGTGGGCGCATGGCTGGGTTGCTCATCTACTGGGCGACGAGACCCCAGAGCTGCAAGGGCGGCTTTCGCTGAATCCATTGATCCACCTTGATCCTATCGGGACGTTGATGATCTTGTTCACAGGGTTTGGCTGGGGGCGACCTGCTCGTGTGAATCCCTATCGTATGTCTCGTGTGCGCAACCCCCGCGTGGGGATGGCGCTCTCGGCGTTTGCGGGCCCGCTATCGAACATCATCATGGCCATGATCCTAGCGATCCCCCTTCGCCTGGGCCTCGTCGGTCTTCTCGACTACAACCAGGGCCTAAGGCTGTTTTCTGTGCTCCAGGCAGCTATTGCCGTCAACATAGGGTTGGCGGCCTTCAACATGTTGCCTATCCCGCCTCTGGACGGTTCGCGCGTCTTGGCCGGTGTCGCTCCGCCGCGGGTCGGCGACTTCTTGGAGAGTCTGGAGCCCTACGCATCCTACATTCTTATATTCGTCCTGTTCTTCTTGCCGCAGCTGGGTATCGATCTCATTGGCCTTTTGGTGGCGCCGCTGCAGAGCTTCCTGCTACGCATGCTGCTCTACTGGTGAGTCTGGAGCGGAGCAGATACCGGCGGTGGGATCGGGTCTGGCATCAGATGTGGCATCGAGTCCAACATCGCGTTGCGCAGTTCTTTGAAGCCTTAATAGCGCCGTTCCAGCCTATCGATGAGGTCTATGTGAAAGCGCGCCTGGAGGGTCAGGGGGCCCCGGCCAAGCTTTGGGCGCTCTTCCGGCAGATGCCGCGAGCCGAACAAGTGCACGGGATTCGTACGTGTCGAGCTCTAGAGCGCTGCGGATTCACGGATCAGGATCTGCTTGCGGCTGCATTGCTTCACGACGTCGGTAAGTTGGTCGCGCCTCCCTCTCTTTGGGCACGCATCCTGGTGGTGCTGATCGAGCATTTCGCACCGAGCGTCGCGGCGCGATGGTATGATGATCTGAGACCCCCCACGCGGTTACGAGGCCTGCGGAGAGCGTTTGTCGTGCGACGCTATCACCCCGCATGGGGGGCAGCCCTGGCCGAGGAGGCTGGAGCCTCCGTCCGGACCGTCACATTGATTCGCCAGCACCATCGCGAGACGGTCACAGCCGATTCCGACGCGGAGCTCGTTGCACTGCAGGCCGCGGATGAAGAGCGCCTGTGAGGCTGTCCAGTCCACTGTCAACGGACGAATGATGCCGCTATGAATCACGCCCGCCGCATCCTGATGATCGCGCCAACATCCTTCTTTCTCGACTACGGTTGTCACGTGCGTATTTTGGAGGAGGCCCGCGCCCTTAAGTCCCGCGGGCAGCAGGTGCGCATCGCTACCTATTATCTCGGACGTGATTGGCCTGGTTTGGACATCGTTCGCTCCCGGCCTACCCCCTGGCGTGCCGACTACGAAGTGGGGTCTTCCCGGCATAAGATTGTCTTTGATCTGCTCTTGTCTTGGCGGGTTCTGCAGGAAGCGATTCGATGGCGACCAGACCTGATTCACGGTCATCTCCACGAGGGCGGGTTAATGGGCAGCGTGGTGGGACGGATGACCGGCGTCCCGGTGGTCTTTGACCTACAGGGTAGTATGACCGGTGAGATGATTGACCACGGGTTTCTCAAGAAGGAGACACTGTCCTATTATTGGTGGCGTCGGTTGGAGGAGCGGATCGTTGACATGCCGGACGTGATCGTGACGAGCACGACGCACAGCGCCGATCTCCTGGCCCGGGGGTTCGGTCGCCGTCGTGATGTTTATCCGCTGCCGGATAGCGTGAACCTCGATTACTTTTCCCCAGCCTGCCTAACACCGGAGGAGCGCGCGGAGCAGCGAGCTGCTCTCGGGCTGCCTGCGGGCCGGCAGGTCATCGTCTACCTCGGCCTTTTGGCAGACTATCAGGGGATCCCGCAGCTGCTGGCGGCGACGGCTTGGCTGCGCGCGCAAGGTCATCCGGTTTCCTGTCTCTTGATGGGGTTCCCTCGGATCGATGCCTACCAGCGCCAGGCAGCAGAGCTGGGACTGTCTCACGAGGATCTGGTGTTCACGGGCAAGATCCCTTACGAGCTGGCCCCGAGCTATCTTGCGTTAGGCGATGTTGCGGTGGCACCCAAGCTCTCGGCGACTGAGGGCAGCGGCAAGATTCTGAACTATATGGCGATGGGGTTGCCGGTCGTGGCCTACGATACCCCGGTGAGTCGGGAGTATCTGGCATCCTTGGGTACCTATGCCTCTCCGCTTGGTGACGTTGAGGCGCTGGCCAGGGCCATAGCCACCCTTCTTGACGATTCGGCTTTGAGGCAGGAACTGGGTCTGGAGCTACGGGAACGGGCAGGTCGGTACTTCTCTTGGAAGCGAACCGGCCTGCAGTTAATGCGAATCTATCGCGGCCTTTGGCACCATTAAACTGAGGAGGATGGTGTGTACGCGCAGGTCCTGGTCTTCCAGCCTATTCGACTTCGCCATTCGCCTTTTCTCGATTACGAGGTGCCATCGCGTCTCGCTGGTGTGATTCAAGAGGGCATGCTCGTCGTCGTCCCCATGCGGACGCAACTGCTGCCGGGGATGGTGATGCGACTCTCGCCGACCCCGTCGGTTGCAGAGACCCGCGAGATCGACAATGTGCTGGATCCCGAACCGGTGCTTGGGGCGTCACTGCGTCAACTGGCAGAATGGATGTCCCGAGAGACGCTGGCGCCACTACATCGCTGCGTCGAGACGATGTTGCCGCCCGGCATGCGTCCCAAAGCCTACTTGCGCCTCACCCCCAGGGTCGCTACGGTGCCTCCGGGCACGCCTGGACCCGCTACAGCGGTACTGGAACTTCTCATAGAGCGAGGTCCCCTCAAGAGCTCGCAGATCCGGCGGGCCTTGAAGGGGGTCGACGTCCGCCGTGCTAGACATTATCTGAAGCGGAAGGGATACATCCAGGTGGACCGCCGGTTGCGCTTACCGGGTGTCAGCCCGAAGCGGGTGCCGATGGTCTGCCTTGCGGAGCCACGGGAGGCGTGGTCTGATGGACTGGAGGGCCTGCATCTCACCGAGCTCTACCTGGCGATCCTGAACTTTCTTGAAGGCGAAGGCGAACCGGTGGAGCGGAGCGTCGTCTGTGCTGAGACCGGGGCAGAGGCCTATCACATTGGTAAGTTGGAGGAACGGGGTCTCATCTCCTCCTATCGAAAGGAAGTTATCCGCGACCCCCTCGAGGGCCTGATCTACACGCCCGACCGCCCCCCGTTGCTAACCACCGGTCAACAAAGTGTCTGGGAGGACCTGGCGACGCTGCTTGAGCCGGAGTCGGCTCGCCCCCCTGTGTTGCTCCTGGGTGTCACCGGCTCGGGCAAGACCGAGCTCTACATGCGGGCCGCCGCCGAGGTGATCGAGCGAGGACAGCAAGCGTTGATCCTCGTCCCCGAGATCAGCTTGACGCCCCAGACGGTCCACCGATTTGCCATCAGGTTCCCGGGCCGTGTCGGGCTCTGGCACAGTCATATGAGCAGAGGCGAGCAATACGACACGTGGCGACGGGTTCGGAGCGGGGAGATTTCGGTGGTCGTGGGTGCCCGATCGGCGCTCTTCGCGCCCTTTCCCGACCTTGGGCTCATCGTGATGGACGAGGAGGAGGATACCAGCTACAAGAATCTGCGAACCCCCTACTACCACACGCGAGAGACCGCGGAGGCGCTGGCGCGCATCACGGGCGCGCTTTTCCTCATGGGAAGCGCGACGCCGTCCTTGGAGGCCTATAGCCGAGCCCAACAGGGACGGTACCGCCTGCTGCGGTTGCCGAGCCGTATTCTCAGCCACCGACGACGGATCGCGGATTGGAAGTCGTTGTTGCATTTGCGCCAGGATCGATATCAGCGCCTTGGAGATGACGAGGGAGAGCACGCGCAGGAAGCCGTGATGATTCCGCTTCCACCGGTCGATGTCGTCGACATGCGAGCAGAGCTGAGGGCGGGGAACCGGTCGATCTTTAGTGAGGAGCTCCAGCATGCCGTGGATGGCGCTCTCCGGCGTAAGGAGCAGGTAATCCTCTTCCTCAACCGGAGGGGCTCGGCGACCTATGTCTTCTGCCGCGATTGTGGGTGGACCGCCAAGTGCCCGCGGTGCGATATCCCACTGACGCAGCATCGAAAGGCGGATGCCTTGATCTGCCACCGGTGTGGTTATCAACGCGCTATCACGCACACGTGCCCGGACTGCGGCTCCCACAGGGTGCGGGCGTTCGGCCTCGGAACAGAGGGGCTGGTGAGCCGGGTGGTCAATCGCTGGCCTGAGGCCCAGGTGCTGCGTTGGGATCAGGATACGGCGCGCTCTCGAGGGGCTCATGCGATGATCATGGATCATTTCGCGCGCGGCGACGCCGATATCCTCGTTGGGACTCAGATGGTGGCCCGGGGCCTCGACATTCCTAAGGTCACCGTGGTCGGCGTGATCTCTGCAGATACGGCTCTCAACCTGCCCGATTTCCGCGCAGCAGAGCGATCTTTTCAGTTGCTGGCCCAAGTGGCTGGCCGATCGGGGCGGGGCATCCTCGGCGGACGCGTGGTGATCCAGACCTACCATCCGGACCATTATGCGATCCAATTGGCTGCGTCCCACGACTACGAGAGCTTCGCTCGGCGAGAGCTGGCCTTTCGCCGCCAGGCAAGTTACCCTCCTGCGGTTCGCCTTGCTCGCCTGGTGACGTCTCACCGGAATCCGCAAAAGGCGGAGCGGCACGCCAAGTTGCTGGCCCAACGGCTCCGGCAGGCACTTGCCCAGCAGGGACTGCCTGCGACGGACCTGATTGGGCCGGCCCCCGCCTTCTTTGCGCGCGTTCGGGGCCGCTACCGCTGGCAAATACTGGTGCGTAGCGTGGCGCCCGCCGAGTTTCTCCGACCCATCGAGATCCCACCGGGATGGATTGTGGATATCGACCCGGTGACTATACTTTAGGCTAGAATCCACTCAAAGGCTTGATCAAGGAGGAGGAATTGGAGCGCACGCGGAGCGGCTATACCAAACAGCAGATTATTAACGCCTGGTGCATGTACGATTGGGCCAACTCGGCGTTTGCCACCACGATTCTGGCGGCTGTGCTGCCTGTCTATTACAGTCTGGTCGCCGGGGCGACCCTCCCCTCGCCTGAGGTGGCGACGGCCTATTGGAGCCTCGGACTGAGCCTGTCGCTGCTCGTGGTCGCGGTGATGTCCCCCATTCTCGGCACGATCTCCGACGTTGTCCGCAGCAAGAAACGGTTTCTGGCGCTCTTTGCGTCGATGGGAATCGCCGGTACGGGACTCCTCATCCTGGTTGACACCGGAGATTGGCTGCTAGCCTCGATCCTCTTTGTGCTGGCCCGGATCGGCTTCACCAGCGCCAACGTCTTCTATGACGCGCTGCTGCCCCATGTGGCGAGCAGCGGTGAGGAGCAGGATCGTGTGTCGGCGCGGGGCTACGCCATGGGATACCTGGGAGGCGGCATTCTGCTAGCAATCAATGCCCTGATGATCGCGCAGCTGGAGGGGACCTGGGGCCCGCGTCTGTCCTTCCTCAGTGTAGCGATTTGGTGGGCTGTCTTCTCGATCCCCCTCTTCCGAAGGGTGCCTGAGCCGCCGTCGGCTACGGCCCGCTTGACTCCGGGCGAGAGCGTTATCTCGGTCACCTTCCGAAGGCTGGTAGAGGTCTTCAGGGACATCCGCCGCTACAAGGAGCTCTTCAAATTCCTGGTCGCTTTCCTGATCTACAACGATGCGATTGGGACGATCATCAGTCTTGCGACGATTTACGGTGCCGAATTGGGATTTGATAGCACCCAGTTAATACTGGCGCTGCTTCTCGTGCAGTTTGTGGGCATTCCCTTTAGCCTTATCTTTGGGCGTCTTCCCAGCAAGACGGAATCGCGCCGCCCACATTTCCTGGCGTTCATTGTGTTCAATTTGATCGCCCTGCCTCTTGTGGGCATGGTGGGGTCGCGCGTGCTACCGACCTTGACCTTGGTCCGGATTCTCGGCCTGCTCCTGGCGATACAGGTAGTGGGGGTGCTCTTTGCCTTGATAGCGGGTCGTCCGCTTTTTTCTCGCTTGGTTGCCGGGTTTGATACGCGCCGAAGCATTATCCTCGCCTTGATCATCTACGCTGTCATCGCGGTATGGGGTTTCTTTCTGCGCTCCGTGGTCGAGTTCTGGCTTCTGGCGTGGATGGTGGCGGTTGTGCAAGGCGGGAGCCAGGCACTGAGTCGCAGTATGTACGCCACACTCTCCCCAGCGGCAAAGAGCGGTGAGTTCTTCGGCTTCTTCAGCGTGATGGAGAAGTTCTCGGCCATTCTTGGCCCCCTGCTCTTCGCCGCGGCGGCTACGTTGTTCGGGAGTAGCCGTCCCGCGATCTTGAGCCTGATCATCTTCTTCGTCGTGGGGATTGTCCTGCTGCGCTTAGTGGATGTTGAGGCGGGGATTCGGGTTGCCCGAGAAGAGGATGAGCGCTATTCGATTGACGACACCGTGACGCCCACCTCGGCTCCCGAACCGTGAGAACCTGACCGGATTGATCGTACTGGATCGCTCTGACCGCACCGGGGAGATCGAAAGGTCTCCCCGGTGTTTTGTATGTGGTGTTGCCGCGATTCTTGCCAGAGGCATAAAAGGAAGTAGAATGCCAGATCGCGATGACTGATTCAGTGGGAGTTTCAGGCGAGGCGCGACGGGTCACCCGGGCTGCGGTCCTTATTTCCGTTGGGAGCATTGCCAGCAGAGCGCTAGGGCTTGTGAGTGAGATGGCCAAGTCCTATTTCTTTGGGGCTGGTGGGGCTGTAAGCGCATTCGATGTCGCCTCGCAAGTCCCCACGATGCTCTACGATCAGCTGGTGGGTGGTATGCTTAGTGCCTCCCTGGTGCCGGTCTTCTCCGATTACGCCGATTCCGACGATAAAGACGGCTTGGGCGAGGTCTTCGGGCACGTCCTCACGCTGCTCATCCTGCTGCTGGGGGGCGTGGTTCTCCTCCTCGAGATCGGCGCGCCGGCCGTTGCGCGGATGCTGGGGACGGAGTTGCCGCCGGAATACCTTGCGATGGCGAGTTCGATGATTCGTATCACGGCCCCTGCGGTGATCTTCCTCAACGTGGCCGGCCTGCTTTCTGCCGTGCTCCACGCCTTGCAGCGGTTCAGGTTACCGGCGTTCACGGGCGCGATCTACAATGCCTCAATGGTGGTGGTCATTCTAGCGCTTGCCACCAGTTCGTTGGGCGCTCGGACCTTAGCCTGGGGGCTATTGCTCGCGACGATAGCGCAGGTAGCATTCCAGATTCCCGGCCTGCGGGGTCTGCGCCTGCGCCTGCGCTCGCCTTTCCCATTGCATCCAGCGCTTAAGCAAGTGGGACGTCTCTATCTGCCTATCGGTGTAGGGTTGTTGGCCGACCAGTTTGCCGTGGGGCTGAGCTTCAATTTGGCTTCGCGGACCGGGCCTAGCGGTATCGCGTGGATGAAGTATGCCGCGAAGTTGATCCAAGTCCCGTTGGGGCTCGTGGTTACCGCCGTCGCCGTCGCGATCCTGCCGACGCTCTCTCGCTATGCGACCAACGCTGACGAATCGGCCTATCGTACCACCTTGGCTCAGGGTCTCCGTCTGGTGCTGATCCTTGTGCTGCCAGCAGCCATGGGCCTGCTTGTGATGGCCGAGCCTTTGGTCGCCGTGCTGCTGCAGCGGGGTGCGTTTCAGCCCTCGGATACGGTGGCCACGGCACAGGTGTTGCGTTTCTCGATTCTTGGCCTTGTCTTCGCGGCGTTGGATACGCCGTTGATCTTTGCGTTCTATGCCCGCAAAGATACTTGGACCCCTGCCCTGGTCGGGATGGGTACGACCGTGCTCTATATCATCATCGCGCTGGCACCGACGCTCTTTCACGCCCCGCGGCTGTGGGAGCTGGTCCTCGCGAACTCTCTAAAACTGACAGCGCACGCGTTGTTGATGCTCTACCTATTCACTCGGAAGGTCGGTAGCCTTGGCCCCCATGGTCTGGGCCGCACCATCATCATCAGTTTGGGAGCGGCTCTGGCGATGATCTTGCCAATGCAGGTTGTCCTACAGAGCCTGGCGCCTGTGGTGCCTGCCGGTTCCCTCGGCTATCTGATACGCATCTTGGCCGCAACCGGCATCGGTGGCCTCATCTACCTGGGCCTGCTCAAGCTCCTTGGGGTCGAGGAGCTCACGCTCATCCGACAGTCACTGCGTCGTCGTGATTCGGTGAGTCCTGATGCGATGATCCGGGTTCGAAAGTAGTGGGCTCCGTGAATATGCTAACACTTGACACTATTTGGTCGCGATATCGTCATCTCTGGATAGCAGCCGTAGGACTATGCCTGCTGATGACTGGATGTGCTGCTGCCGGGCTGCCAGCAGGTGATCGGCAGATCGTTGTGCTTTGGCATACCTTCACCGGGGCCGAGGCTCAGGCTTTGGAGACGCTGACCGATCGCTTCAACACGGATAATCCCTCCCAGATTGTACTCATCACAGAGTATCAGGAAGACCTTCTGGGCAAGCTGCAGGCAGCGCCGGATAGCCGTCCCGACCTTGTGACCGTGTGGTCGAAAGATCTGCAGACCTATATAGCCCTGGGGATGGTGGGGACGGTTCCCTCAACATCGCGCGAGATGCGGGAGAGTTGGGATGACTTTCTGCCTATGGCGCGGGCTTTATACCAAGCCGAAGGCGTGCCCCAAGCCCTGCCTCTCGGGATGGCGACGTATCTGGTCTATCACAACGCTGAGTGGCTTGGGGACTTGGGCTACACGCCAGCTATGGCCTCTTGGGAGGACTTCCGACGTACGGCGTGTGGGGCGACCGATCCTTTGCGGGGACGCATTGGTGTTGGCGTCCCGGCGCGAGCCAGCCTCCTTCTGGCCTTCCTGGCAGCAAGCGGCTCCGAGATCGTGGGCGAGGACGGCTACTATCAATTCGCAGACGATGCTGGACGTGGCACAGCCGCCATTCTCCAGACGGTGATGAGCAGCGGTTGTGGCGTGGTCTATGAGGACTGGGACGTGGGCGTGGAACGCTTAAGCAAGAGCTCGATGGCGATGATCGTTGAGTCGAGCGAGCATCTTTCGGAGGTGGAAAAGGCAATCCTCGATGGGCGCAACTTCCCGCTGACCGTCAGCCCCCTTCCAGGGCCAGAGGGGCCAGGCGCGACATTGTGGTATGGGCCGGGGCTGATGATCACCGCGCCCGAGGGTGCGCGCCAAGAGGCCGCGCTGGAAGTGATGGCTTGGCTCTTCTCTCCCGAAGCACAGCAGTACTTTGGTGAGACCACCGAGTACGTTCCGGTTCGTCGATCGGTGATAGAGACACAGCTTGAGGAGCGCGATCAGACGATGGTCCTGTCTGCCGATGCCAGCCTGTTGCGACTTACCCTGACCGCGGCAGATGAGGGTGGGTGGGTTGCATGGCCCCAAGCGACAAACAGGATCACCTGTCGCGCGTCCCTGCTGCGCGGGCTCTTGGCTCTGCAACAGGAGGATGCGGATACAGACGCCTACATTGACACGGCTGTCACGGCGTGTAACACGGGGGTGAACTTCCGACCGATCCCCACCCCTACACCGTCGGAGGCACAGGAGGATGCCCCGTGACCCGCTATGAACGGTGGTTGCGTGTGGCGCTCAAGGTGGCTGAGGAAGCTGGTGCCTATGCTCGGCAGGTGTGGGGGCAGGAGCACGTAGTGCAGCGCAAGGGATTCCGGGATATTGTCACTCAGACCGATATTGCGCTCGAAGGGATGATCCTCGATAGACTGCATTGTGCATTCCCTGATCATGCGGTCACCTCTGAGGAAGCCGGAGCCGATGTGGAAGAGAGGTCCGTGCGCTGGTTGGTGGATCCCCTCGACGGGACGACCAATTTCTCTCTGAATAATCCCAATTTCAGCATAGCGATTGCGGCGGTCGACGAGGGCGTGCCGGTGGTTGGTGTTGTCGTCGATCCTCTTAGGGCCCAAACCTTCGCTGCCCATGCCGGGGGCAGCGCAACGCTCAACGGCAGACCTCTTTACGTTTCACGCGTGGGCGACCTAGCCGCTGCCGTCTTTGCGTTCGACATGCCCCGAGATCCGGAGCTACGACGTAGAATGTGGACGTGCGTGGGAAGATTTCTCGATCAGGGACGGACGGTTCGCGCGCTCGGATCCGCCGCCCTAAACATGGCCTACGTCGCTGCTGGGTGGGTGGATGGGTACTTCAGCGTCCATATGGAACCATGGGACCAGACGGCCCCGGCCCTTCTCGTACGAGAGGCTGGTGGTGTGGTAGCGACGATGTCTGGCGAGCAGTGGACGCCTTACAGTCCAGATCCACTGATGGCAGCCAACCCTCAGCTGGTTGAGAAGATGAGGAAGGTGCTGAAAGGGAATGGCAATGGCGTGGCCTAGAGAATCGTTGGATCTCCGGCGCATCGGCGGCAATGATCAGTGGAGGCGCTCCCGCAGACGCTCTCAAAGTCTCGCCTGCATACTCCTTCTCGTTATCCTGCTTCTAAGTGGTATACCTCGGCCCCTCCATGCCCAGAACGATCCGCCAGGGCGGCTCCTTGCATTGATCAACCAGGTGCGACGTAACGAAGGTTTAGCGCCGCTCGGTCATTCGACGCTGCTTACCCAAGCGGCCCAACGCCATGCAGAGGACCTCGTCAACCTAGATCAGGTGACGCACGAGGGTTCTGACGGCTCAAGCTATCAGCAACGAATCCGAGAGGCGCGCTATCAGGCGTGGAATGATGGCCTGATGGTGAATGAGGTATTGTGGGCGGGGCTGGGAACGGCGGAGGATGCCCTCACCTGGTTTCGGTCCAATCCCGAGTGGAACGTCTTGACCGATCCTAGATATCGTGAGATCGGCATTGGGTATAGCGACGACGGCGGCGTTCGTCATTTCGTTGTCGACGTTGGCTCTCGGCCCGGCGTCTTGCCGATTTTCATCAACGACGGAGCTCCTACCACGGAGTTTTCTCAAGTAGCTCTACGGTTGACCAACGAGGAGGCTGTCCCTCTGGGCGAGGGTGCCTGGATGGGGCGAGCGATTGAGGTACGGCTCAGCAACACGCCGGATTTCGAAGGTGTCCCTTGGCAACCGTGGGAGCCGCTCCTGCCGTGGGTATTAGCCGGGGAGGAGCCGGGTGATTATGCGGTCTATGTCGAGTTCCGAGACGGAGCCGACCGCACGGCTATTGCTGAAGATACCATCCGTCTGGTACCTCCCGGAGAATCCCCGCCTACGCCCACGCCTTTCTTGGATCTTGGGTCCGTCATTGCGGAGCCCACGAGCGAGTTGACTGAGCCGGGCGAGGTCACGCCTCCTGACTCGACGGATGCGCCGGCTGATGCCACCAGCGTGCCCCCATCCCCGCCGTCTTCGGGTGCGGCGACCCCTGTGCCAGAAGAGATCGTAGCGGAGGGCTACCCCACCTGGACCCCTCTGCCGTCGGACATGGCGATCACGCCCGAAAAGGATGGGCCTGACTGGCCCTTGTTCCTGGCGTTCGCCTTCCAGGCTGCTGCTCTGATCCTGGGCGTCGCAGCTTTCCTGCGACGACGCTGACGGCCCTGACGCCCACATAAGGTTGGCCCCGGAGCAGGCCTGGCGTCCGAATCTGTGACGGCTGGGACCATGCCGGACACGAGTTCTCCCTCTGCAAGCTTTCGTAACTGATCTGCAACAGAACTGAAGCGCACCTAGCAGGAAATACTATATCATAGGAATACGTACTGCAGGATCTGAAAGGAGCTCGGTCCTATGAAGCGATGGCTAGGTTTTCTCCTTTGCGTGTCTGTGCTGTTCTTGACGCTGGTCATGAGTCAGGCAGTTCTGGCGGCGCCGAACCTCAATACGACCTATATTGTGCAGGCGGGTGATACACTGACCCGTATCGCCGCGCGCTATGGCGTCTCCGTCAGCCAACTCGCTGCTGCGAATAGCTTAGGATGGAATTCTTGGGTGTATGCCGGACAGCGGCTGGTGATTCCTACCAGCGCTCCCCTTAACCCGGCCCCGGCCCCCAGCGGGAACACCTACGTCGTCCAGCGAGGTGACACGCTGATGAGGATCGCGGCCCGCTATGGGGTTGGTGTCAGCGAATTGGCGACGCTCAATGGCTTGCACTGGAATTCGTGGGTCTATGTGGGACAGCGACTGACGATTCCTGGCGGTCAGTCGTCACCGGCGCCCAATCCGAATCCCCCACCTTCGAGTGGCGGCCAAACCTACGTGGTTCAGGCTGGAAATACATTGTTCAGCATTGCTCGACGGTATGGGACTACAGTCAACGCGTTGCGCGCAGAGAATGGACTCACGTCTAACGTTATCTACGTGGGACAGCGACTGCGTATTCCCGGTGGCAGCACCACACCCAGCCAGCCGCCGCCTCAGCCCGCACCGAATCCTGGGACGGGTACGGGCGGGAAGTGGATCGATGTGAACCTGTCGCTGCAGCGCGTCACAGCCTACGAGGGTCAGACACCCGTCTATTCTGCGTCCGCCTCCACCGGCCTTCCCGGCACGCCGACCGTCGTCGGGACGTTCAGTGTCTATGTGAAGTATCGATACACGCCGATGAGCGGGCCCGGGTACTACCTCCCGAACGTGCCGCATACGATGTACTTCTATCGTGGCTACGCGATTCATGGCGCCTACTGGCACAACAACTTCGGCACGCCCATGAGCCATGGCTGCGTGAACCTCTCGCTGCCCGA
>JBNGDL010000056.1:0-21788 GCA_049975205.1 Anaerolineae bacterium
CGGTCTTGATATTCTGCCCCAATCTGCTATACTTGTGCGTGGGGATGATCGGTTTCGACGGGGAAGGCTGGCCGTGGGCTGCGGGCCGGGGAGGCTTCGTCTCCGTAAACCCAGAAGCAAACCAAAAATGCCAACAATATGGCGAACAACTGGGCTCCGGTCGCCGTCGCTGCGTAAGCAGTAGGTGACTAGACCCAAAACCTGATCGGGATATCCGGTCACGCCCCTCCAGCATCTCGCATGCGTGTTGGAGTCAGGTGACATACAGTATGCGCGCAGGCTGGTTGACGCCGATAGGCCGGCTCAAGACTTTCGGCTAACGCGGATGCGGCGTGGTCGGCAACGACCCTCCGCGGACACTGAAATCGCCGACTATGCTCGTAGATGCTCACTGTCGAATTCTTCGGACGCGGGTTCGATTCCCGCCATCTCCACTAGCAAGAGCCGGGCGCATTTGCCGCCCGGCTCTTTTGCGTCACAATGGGCTTTGCAGAATGGACAGGGGCAGATGACCGATCCGAGATTTATCCTGATCACCGGACAGCGCCAAGTTGGCAAGAGTACGGCGCTGCAGCAGGCCCTCCTCCGGTCACAGGAGGCCGGGTTGCAGGTCTCGGGGCTGCTGACGCAGCGCGTTGGCCCCCACGACCTGATGGTCACAGAGCTTCACACAGGTGCCACCTATCCACTGACGGATCCTTTTGAGGACCGACCGGGCTCCCCGACGCGCCAGTTCGCGATGAATGCTCAGGCATTCGCCCGGAGCCGTCGGGCGCTCGAGGCTAGCTTTCCAACGCAGCTTTTCGTCCTTGATGAGGTCGGGCCTCTGGAGCTTCGCCATCACCAGGGGTGGTGGTCGGTCTTCGGGCTCTTGCGTTGCCGGGAGTACGATCAGGCCGTCATCGTGGTCAGACCTGAGCTGCTGGGCGAGGCTATTGCGGAGCTGCCGGGTATCTGTTTTTCCGTGGTTCGTGTGTCAATGGCTAACCGTGATACGCTACCAGCGGTGCTATTTGAGATGATCCAAAGCGGGCGCGCTGGAGCGCGAGAAAGGGAGCCTCATCTATGAAGTCGTGGTCGGTTGTCGGTCACCGATGGGCAGTCCAGCAGCTGCAACAGGCCGTGGCTCAGGATGAGGTGCCCCATGCGCTCTTGATCACAGGCCCGGAGAGCGTCGGCAAGAGCACGCTGGCAGAGGCGCTCGTGGCGGCGATTCTGTGCAGGTCCGACGGCGACAAGCCGTGCGGTGAATGCCTCTCGTGCCGTAAGCTCCGGTCGGGGAACCATCCCGACGTCATGGATATCGGACCCGAGGACAGGACGTCCAGCCTCAAGATTAGCCTGATCCGCGACGTGGAGCGTTTCTTAACACTCACTCCCAAGGAGAGCCTCCATAAGGTGGCCCTCATCCGCAGCTTCGAGCGTGCCACGATCGGCGCGGCGAACGCCTTGCTCAAGACCTTGGAGGAGCCTCCCTCCTTTGCACACCTCATCCTTCTGGCGACGGATGCCGACCTCTTACTCCCCACGATTGTCTCAAGAACCCAGGTGATCTCACTGCGTCCCTTGTCCAGCCGGGAGATCGAGGAAGCTCTCATCGCCAGGTGGGAGGTGGAACCGGGGCGAGCCAGGCATCTGGCGCGGATCTCTGGCGGTCGTATGGGATGGGCCATCCGGGCTGCGACAGACCCGGAGACCTACGGACGTATGACGGCGGCGATGGATACGCTCACGTCTGTCATCACGCAGGATCTACCTGATCGGTTTGCCACCGCGCAGGAGCTGGCCCGCGACGACGCGACCCTTTCGGAGATGTTGGAGTATTGGCTGACCTTCTGGCGCGATGTCCTGCTGCTGCAGACCGACAATGAGGGAGCGGTTGTTTACGAGGAGCGGTCAGTTTTGCTTAGTGCCATTGCTGAGGCGATCACAATGGACGAGACACTTCGTATTCTCGAGGCTCTAGAGTTCGTGCAGGGGGCGCTTCTTGCGAATGCCAATACGCAGTTACTGACCGAAAATCTGCTGCTGAATATGCCGACCGTGCCACTCAGGCCCTCCGAGGCACAGCTCCCAGATCAACACGCCCTTGAGTGAGGTCGAACAACAGTCGGTCGGCTTCGGTGGGCTTTATCGGTTAAGTGCGTGTCTTGTTTTCTCTGCGTTTGGCTGCCTTTAAGAGGGGGAGTCGGACTTGAGGCGGAATTCAGACTCCACCGCGAACCGCATAGCCGTTCGCTCTTTGCCATCGATGACGACCTCAGAGAATGAGGGGATGCACGCGATCTCAATGTTATCGAGTTCTAGATAGCCGCGCGCGATGGCAATAGCCTTGACTGCTTGATTGACTGCACCGGCGCCGATAGCCTGGACGTCCACTCGCCCCTTCTCGCGAATGATGCCGGCAATAGCGCCCGCGACCGAGGTGGAGCGAGAATTGGCCGCGACCTTGACTAGATCCATGGGAGCCTCCTCGTTTGCAGCTTTGAACATCCAGTCATCCTCATTATACAGACTCTTTTGAGGAACTGCAAGCAATCATGCTTGGATGATGAATGCTGCTATCTTCTCTTACCATAACACAACTCAAGTGCTTCTGTTTGTAGGTAGCTTCTAACATCACTCTCATGTTAGCCATCGGCTTCAACGCTTGCCCACGAGCATCGACCAAGTATAATGCCGGGGCGTCACTATGAACCGCTATGCGATGGCTTACAAGCCTTATGGCGTCCTCAGCATCCATCACGAGGACCCTCTTGGACGGGAAACCCTGACCACGATGGGCATTCCGACCGAGTTGCATCCTGCCGGTCGTCTTGACCTGGATAGTGAAGGGCTCCTGGTCCTGATGAATGATGGACAGACCCTGCATCGATTGACGCACCCAGATCACAGCCATGCTAAGACCTATTTCGTATTGGTTCTGGGCAAGCCGGATAAGAGCGCTCTGCACCTGCTCCGCACGGGGGTCGAGATCACACTCGGGACAACGCGCCCTGCTGATGTCGAGATCCTTGCCGGGCCGCCTCCCCTCCCGGACTTCCCCAAGCCATTGCCTGCATCGTCAAAGACCAGTTGGCTGCGCATAGTGCTGAATGAGGGCATGAACCGACAGATCAAGCGTATGACCGCGGCCGTGGGCCATCCCACGGTGCGCCTGGTCCGCGTGGCTATTGGCCATCTGACGTTGCCGGCTGACCTTGAGCCGGGTGAGTGGCGCGATCTCAATGCTGTGGAGCGGAAGGTTCTGCTGACCGATGTCTGGCCACGGGGGCATCCAAGATCCTCCGCCCGCCGCTGAAGTCCAGGAGGTATTCATGAAGCTGTCGGTTGTCATACCAGCGTACAACGAGATTGAGACGATCGCCGAGATCGTCGCTCGGGTGCGGGCCGTCCATCTTGACGTACCGATCTGGGCGAACCGTGCCAATGAGGAACTCATCAGCCTCGATCGCGAGGTCGTGGTTGTGGACGATGGCTCCAAGGACGGCACCCGAGAGTATCTTGAGACACTTCGAGGAGAGCCTGACGTCAAGATCATCTTCCACGAGCAGAACCAGGGAAAGGGCGGCGCTGTCTGGACAGGCCTCCAGGCCACGACAGGCGATATCTGTCTCATTCAGGACGCTGACCTGGAATATGATCCTCGGGAGTATCCTAAGCTGTTACAGCCAATTCTGGAGCGGCGCACTCAGGTCGTCTATGGGTCGAGATTCCGCGGAGGACCCACGAAGGCCATGTTCTTCTGGCACATGGTAGGCAATCGGTTCCTGACCTTTGTCACCAACGTGCTCTACAATACGATCCTATCGGATATGGAGACGTGCTATAAGGTCTTCACGCGGGAGGTGGCCAGCAAGCTTCAGCTCAAAGCTCGTGGGTGGGGATTCGATCCCGAGATCACGGCCCAGATCCTGCTGAGCGGCTACCGCATCTATGAGGTGCCTATCTCCTACAGCGGACGGGAGTTCACCGAGGGGAAGAAGATCTCTTGGCGCGACGGTTTTACAGTTCTCTGGACGCTGCTGAGATACCGTATTCAAGGTTACGGCTGAGCCCTCAAGATCAGCGCCGTTTGAACCGCCGAAGCCCAGCGCTCCGCACTCAGCGTCAGCGCCGGGCTTTTTGGTTGGCGTTGAAGTCACACTTGGGCCACTTTCTGGAATCCGGGCTTGACGAGGGCGGGAAGGGTGCCACAATGTTTGCACCAGCAGTAGAAAGGCAGGCAGCCTCGATGAGTTACAGTTGGAAGGCCAAGATGGCGCGGGCGATGGTTCAGCAAGAGGACCCCGAAGAGCTCATGGCGCTTGTTGATGCTGTGCTGCCCGCGCTGGTGGATGTGCTGTCGAAAGAGGAGCGCAAGACCTTGGTTAAGCGACTGTTCGATCGACATCTGGAGACCCTGGCGCGAGATCTGGATAGGGACGAGCGGGCGGCGTTGATCCGAGATGTGTTGCCGGCGATCGCGCGCGAGTTTCCCTTGGACGAGTTTGGCCTGTCTCCGACTGAGGGACGTGGCTCCCAGTCATCGTAGGACTTGCCTGAGCCGTAGACGAGATCAGCCGCTATGAGAGGTCAGAGTCGAGGGACGCGGGGATGATGAGAAAAGGCGGACTGCCAACCCTCACCCGTCCGATCCGGCATCTGCAACGGTACCGGGAGATTCTGACAGTTTTTACCCGCCACGGTTTTGGTTTTGCCATCTCCCAATTGCCTTCCGAGCCTTTTTGGCTCCGCCGGCTCTACCCTTTCCCCCAGCCTGAGCGCGCCTCGCTCCCTACCCACTTTCGCCAGGCGCTGGAGGAGTTGGGCCCGGCTTTCGTGAAGCTGGGTCAGGTATTGAGTACCCGTCCTGACCTGCTTCCGCCGGACTACATCTTTGAATTGAGCAAGCTCCAGGACGAGGTACAGCCTGTCGCGTGGGAGAAGATCGAAGAAGTCCTGCGTAAAGAGATTGATCGGCCTCTTGAAGAGGTCTTCGACGAAATCAACGTTGTTCCCTTGGCTTCCGCCTCTCTGGCTCAGGTCCATCTGGCGAAACTCTCCACGCGGGAGCGGGTTGTGCTCAAGGTTCAGCGCCCGAATATCCTGCGAACGCTGCGTACCGATCTAGAGATCATCCACGATATCGCGCGTTACGTACAGAATCATACGGCACTGGGCCAGGTCTACGACCTTGTGGAGATCGCTGAGGACTTCGCCGATACCCTCAACCACGAACTCGACTATGAATCGGAGGGTCGTAACGCGGATCGCTTCCGTGAGAACTTCAAGGATGAACCCGGCGTCTACATACCATGGGTCTACTGGGACTACACCACGGAACGGCTCTTGGTCCTTGAGTACATCGAGGGCATCAAGATCGATCGTGTAGAAGCGATCGATGCTGCAGGCTATGACCGTAAGGCGGTCGCCAACAATGCCGCACGGATGATTATCCAGGAAGTGCTTCAGGATGGCTTTTTCCACGCGGATCCGCATCCCGGTAATTTCTTTGTGATGGAAGGTAATGTGATCGGGGCGATGGACTTTGGTATGGTAGGGTACCTCAGCCACTCCGATAGGGTCGACCTGATCCGACTCTATAACGTCGCTGTCCAGATCAACGCAGATGGGGTGGTCGAGGAGCTGATTCGCATTGGGGCAGCACCTCACGATGTGAAGCGAAAGGTCCTATCTCGGGATCTCGAGCGATTGCTGCAGCACTACAGCGGGCTTGCATTGAAGGAGATTCGTTTTGAGGATCTCTTGGGTGACGTGATGCCCGTAGTTTTTGAGCATCGCCTGCAGCTGCCCAGCAACTTCTGGCTGCTGGCTAAGACCCTCGCGATGATGGAAGGGATTGGCCTCAAACTCGCTCCAGGATTCGATATCTTCGAGTTCTCGCGTCCCTACGTGAATCGACTGATTCTCCGCACGCTCGTCCCCGATCAGCGAACGGTCTCCGATCTTGTGCGCCGGGCACTGGCTTGGAGCGATCTGTTCGATGAGCTGCCCCACGTAGGCCGCTTGCTTATCGAACGGCTCGAGCGCCAAGAGCCGCTCGTCCTCTCTATGGACGACCACAGTCTCAACGTCATCGACCGGCTTGTCACCCGGCTGGCCCTTAGCTTAATCATCGCTGGGATGATCGTTGGGCTTGCTTGGCTGATTCCGGCATTGACCGGTGCAGGTTGGCTTATCCAGGCTGTAGTCATTGTGAGCTTTGTCTTTGCCGTTGTGATGGGGGCTGGCGTTCTCTGGTCCATCATCAGGGGGCGCTAGCTCTCAGCTGCTGCCCCGCCCTCGATAGTTGCTCAGATTCCTCCACGTGCTACAATAGCCGTTATGGTAAGTCATAATCATCCCCTGCTAAGAGGTCTCAACGCTCAGCAACGCGCCGCTGTGACGACCGAGGTGGGGCCCGTTGTCGTGTTGGCAGGCCCTGGATCCGGCAAGACGCGGGTGTTGACCCACCGGATAGCATGGATGTTGGCGGAGATGGATGTCGCGCCGTGGCACGTGATGGCGGTGACCTTTACGAACAAGGCCGCACGTGAGATGCGACATCGCCTGGACAGAATGTTAGGAGACACCTCGACCCGCGCGATGACGTTGGGCACTTTCCACGCTACCTGTGCGCGCATCCTGCGGAGAGAGGCTAGCAGCATCGGGCTGTCACCAGAGTACCTCATTTTCGACACCGACGACCAACTCACAGTGATGAAACAGGTCGTCAGCGATATGGGCCTAGATGACAAGCGGTATCGTCCCCGGGCGCTGCTCAATGCGATCTCCAGTGCTAAGAATGAGTTGCTGTCCCCCGCTGACTACCCCGTCCGCACCTATTACGATGAGATCGTGGCACGGGCCTATGTGCAGTATCAAGAGACGCTGCGTAAGAACGACGGGCTGGACTTCGATGATCTTCTGATGGAGACTGCCCGTCTCCTTCAGAACGACCCTCTGGTCCTAGCTCATTACCGCGACCGCTACCAGCACATTCTGGTCGATGAGTTCCAGGATACGAACGTGGCGCAATACACGATCTTGAAGCGGCTGGCCCTCAAGCACCGGAGCCTTTATGTGGTTGCCGATGAGGACCAGTCAATCTACTCCTGGCGCGGCGCGGATTACCGGAACATCCTCCGCCTTCGGCAGGATTTCGGAGATGTGCAACAGCATCTGCTCGAGGAGAACTACCGCTCGACCCAAGTGATTCTAGATGGTGCCCAGGCCATTATCGCGAGCAACCCTGACCGAACTGCGAAACACCTCTTCACGTCCAAGTCGGGCGGATATCCGCTTGTCCTGCACGAGGCTTACGATGAGCAGGAGGAGGCGGACTATGTCGCTCGGGAGACTGGGCAGCTCCTGCGGATCGGCTACAAGCATAGTGACATTGCGGTGATGTACCGCACCAACGCGCAGTCCCGTGCCTTGGAGGAGAGCTTTATCCGACACAGCATCCCCTATCGCCTGATCGGCGCGACGCGGTTCTATTCGCGCAAGGAGATCAAGGATGTGTTGGGCTTCCTGAGGCTGGCGCAGAATCCCGACGACGATGTCAGCTTTATGCGCGTGGTCAACGTGCCGCCGCGAGGTATTGGGGCGCGCACCGTGGACAAGGTGTCGGCAGAGGCACAGCGACTCGACACGAGCCTGTATCGGGGTATGCTTTCTTTGATTAGGTCAGATGACCTGCGAAGCCGCGCCGAACGGGTGCTCCTGGGCTTTGCCACGATGGTTCATCAGTGGGTGGAGCTCCGGGAGGAGCTGAGTGTGGCGCGGCTGATCGATCGGATCCTGAGTGACACCGACTACGAGTCCTATACGCGAGACGGCAGCGATCAGGGAGAGTCCCGATGGGAGAACGTGATGGCTCTGCGTGCCGTCGTTGCGGAGACCCCGACCGTCTCCCTCATCGACTTTCTCACCGATGTCGCGCTGGTCGCCGACGTGGACGAGCTGTCCGAAGAGATCGATGCAGTAACGTTGCTGACGTTACACAGCGCCAAAGGTCTCGAATATCCCGTGGTTTTTCTGACCGGCTTGGAGGAAGGTCTGCTCCCTCACAGCCGCTCGATGGAGTCACCGATGGAGGTTGCGGAGGAGAGAAGGCTGCTCTACGTCGGCATGACGCGTGCTGAGGAGCGACTCTACCTGACCTATGCTTTCCGGCGCGCTTGGCGTGGCTATGGGAGCAGCGAGCCATCGGCTCCCTCCAGATTCCTCGAGGATCTGCCGGAAGAGGTGCTTAAGAAGCCTGAGGATCGTAAGCGCCGTGGCTCGCGGAAGAGTTGGACTGTCAGATCGTGGACGTCCGAATCTCGGGCGACACAGCCTGTAGCGCCGCGCCCAGAGCCGCAGTATCGCACGGGCCAGCGGGTGCAACACGCCTACTATGGTGAGGGGATGGTCATCGAGAGCGAACTCGAAGGCCGCGATGAGATGGTGACTGTGCTGTTCGCCAATGGCGTCGGGGTCAAGAAACTGCTCAGTGGAATGGCTCCGATGGAGCCGCTTTCGGATCACTGAGGCCTCTGCCGGTCTGTGATGCAGTGAAGGCCGACCGGGTCGTGGGTTATTAAGGTGGGGAGGACCAGATGAAAACTCTGCTCAGATCCACGGGTCCGCTGGCCCTGATGGGCCTTCTGGGGGCTGTCTTGGCCTTGATGAGCCTCTTCTGGCTGGCTTCGCCTGGTGGAGGTGCGCCAGAGCTCTCCTCACCGGCTGCCGGCTCGCTGCTCGCTGCTCCGTTCCGGTCCGACCTCGCGTCGTGGGCACAACGCAACCAATCGGCGCTTCTCCCTGAGCTTGCGGTTCTGACCGAGGTGACCTGCACGTTGGAGATCACGACGACTGACAAGGCACCTTTCGATAACCACAGCATTGACACGGCGGCGACCATCGCCAACTACACCGGTCAGTCGCTCTTGGTCGGCGTTGGTCCCCATGCGGAAGGTTCATTGGTATCCACGCAGCCTGACTTCTATCGTCTGGACAACGCGAGTCCTGGCTACAAATATACCGTCCAGGCCAAGCCCGACCGGACGCTCAACTACAACCTGGGGATGATCGTCTACAACCGTGACCGAGTTCCTATCATCACGGACACAAACACCTTCGACAATAACTTCGCCAGCGTTTCCCTGGTTCCAACTGACTATGGGCCCTACTACTTCAAGGTGTTCCAGATCAGCGAGCAGTGCTCCGGTCATACCTACAGCCTCATTCTGGGGGCCACTGCCCCTACCGCTACACCCGTTTCGACGAGCACGCCCACGCCCCAGCCGACGACGGCCACGCCGCAGCCCACTTGGATGGCAGGGTTCGATCAGTATGAGCCGAACTACACCTTCGGTCTGGCGACGACCCTGGCACCGGGTGTAAGTTATGAGATGAACTTCGTCCCCTGGGGTAATGCGGATGTCGACAACGATTTCCTCAAGGTTCGAGTCAAGCCAGGCCTGCAGCTCACGTGTCAGACGTCGGACCTCGATCCCGGGGTCGACCCTCGTATGGTTTTCTATACCGGCCCAGGCGAACAGTACCAGGTTATGGCTAACGACGACATCGCGTTGGGCGACTTCAACAGCCGGCTCTCCTATTATGCTACCTTCGAGGGGTACGTCTATATCCTTGTGGGGCAGGGTGCGCGGATGTCTAAGCAGGACACCGTCAACAGTGACTACACGATAAGGTGCGAGCTGGACGTGCCAGGCCAAGCCACGCCCAGGCCCGGTCAGCCGACGCCCCCATCTAAGGCGCCGATTGCCACAGCTGCTGCAACGCCGCGAACTTCCCCTCTCACGACGCCAACGCCGCCAACGAGCGCTGCCACCCTGGAGCTGACATTCCGCCTGATCTCCACTCCGGCTCCCGTCACGGCGACGCCCGAGCCGAGCGGCTTCCGTACCTTCAGAGTTCTGATCTACTACGATCGGGACGGGGACGGTCAGATGGGAGCCGGTGAGGGGGTGACGGGATTCTTTGTTCTAGTGCTTTCCCCGGATGGTAGTCGTGAGCTGGCTCAGGGTTACACGGACGAGCAGGGGCAGCTGTCGTTTACCGTATCGACGGTAGGTACGGTGAGGGTCGTCGTGCCACTGCTCGGATTTGATCGGTTGGTCGATGCATCTCGGCCTGAGGTCAAGGTGCGAATCGCACCGCCTACCCTGCCGCAGACGATCCCGTGATCAGAATGGATGGCCTATGAGCAAGAAAACCGTGAAGGACTATTATGCTGTTCTGGGTGTGCCCCAGACCGCGTCCCTCGATGAGATCCGACGGGCCTACCGGCGTCAGGCACGGGCCAATCACCCTGACCTGAGCACGGATCCGGAAGCGGAGGAGCGCTTTAAGGCGATCAACGAGGCGTACGAGGTCTTGGCGAACAGCGAGAAGCGTCGAGCTTATGATTATTTCACCTCTGGCGAGACTGAGGAGGCCCCTGCGGACGTCTCCCAGGAGGCAGCGTCCCCGTCGGCGACGCCTTCGAGCACGGTCCATGCCCCCGCAAGCGGTCCGGCGGAGCCTTTCCGAGAGCGGACGCCGACGTCTCCGATGAAGAACTCAGAGGAGAAGAAGCGTCGGATCTATCCGCCGACGTGGGCCATTCTGCTGATTGTGCTCGGCGGATGTATCATTGTCGCCGTCTCCGTTGGCGCTGTTCTCTCCCTTCGGCGCAATCGTCCAACGGGCGGGGCGGAGTCCGTCAGCGTCACGAAGCTGATGACGTTCACCTCGCCGCCGCGAATCCCTGAGGACCTGACGGTCATCCAAGAGGACAATACGCCGGTAAGGACCGTGGCGCCATCACGGCTGAGTGTGACTGATGAAACTTTCTCAGTTGTGCCCGTGTTGCCTGAGCAGGGACGGTGGCCGTTGCCCGATTCGGCGGAGAGGCTGGCGCTCTGGATGCACGGGACGTTGATCAACTATGTCATTGGATTGCCCTATGCAACGACGACCGAGTCTCTCCTCGCAGGTCTCGAGAGTGGGGACCGGATTACGTTGACCCTCGAGACGGGGGCTAGGCTGATCTTCGGCTCCCCACAGGTGAAGCGCGTGGACGCGAACGATAGTTCGCCGATGGCTCAGGATAAGCCCGGGCTCACGTTGGTGTTGTTGGGCGGAGAGGGCCCCAGCCGCCTCGTCGTCAAAGCCCGGTATCTGCCCGAGGATCAGCTTCCGTTTGGCGAGCAGACGACGGCTGGCCTTAATGTCCGGGTCGAGCGTGCTGGCATCCTCGAGACCGCTTTCCCAGAGGATCAAAGCGCGTGGTTTTTCGTGGTCGAATACCAGATCACGAACACGACGGGGGCGTCGGTCGAGACTACCTTCTTTGACTTGGTCTTGCAGGATGATCAAGGCCGGCAGTATGTGCTTGACGACCGAGCTACCAGCCGAGGCGAGCACGGCAGGCTTGACCCGGTGCTGCAGCCCGGGGCTACCGTCTTGGGGAGCGCGGGGTATGTGATTCCGCGCGACGCACGTTCTCCTCTGACGTGGATCTTTCGGGTCGATCCCACATCAGGGGACGCGCTTCGGTTTGTTATCGAGTTCAAGCCGCCGGCGCCAGCTCCCGCACAACCGGACGTGGAACTTGCCGATGCCTTTCTCGATACCCGGCGTGACGTGATCGTCGTCTCAGGGACGGTCTACAACGATGGTGAATCAGACTTGAGGGTGACCGAGGATCTCGTCGCGATCACCTCGGGGCAGGGAGAGAGCGCGTTGGTTGCCGCTACGCCGTTGCTGCCATGGACGGTGCCCCCCGGAGACTATCAAGACTTCGAGCTTCAGTTTAACGCACCGGACGACACCGGGACCGCGCTGCTGAATGTGCTGGGATTCTCCTTCGAGATCGAAGGATTGACGCCATAGCGTCAGCCGACGCGCCGGCTGACGGCTTTCTGTCCCTCTGTCTGTGAATCAGGCCGGCGCCTACAAGCGCCGGCCTCACACGACATCAGGATCGCGCCTTTGTCTCTCGGGTCGATGCTCAGGCCAACATCGCGATGACCCCAAAGCGCCCGGTGGCGCCTTTTTCCGCCCGATGTGAGTACCACTCCGCCGTATGGCATGCCGTGCAGAGGTCGGCGTGATCGATGTGGTGGACGCCTGCGTCCAGCAGCTGTAGCTTGACGGCTGCCGCGAGGTCGACATGCCACGCGCCACCTTGTCTCACAGCCACCTGTCGTGCATCCGGCGAGCTGTGCCGAATCGCGGTCACGACCTCCGGGCCGACTTCGTAATGATCGAGCCCAATGGCAGGCCCGATGCCTGCCCACAGGTCATCAGGGCGGCTTCCGAAGTGCTCGCTCATGGCGGTGATCGCTGCCGGCACCACCCCTGCTGCAACGCCACGCCATCCCGCGTGGGCCACGCCAGCGACGTGGTGGACAGGGTCGTGAAAGAGGACCGGGACGCAGTCCGCGAACCGAAGCAGGAGGGCTACGTTTCGCTGGTTGGTGATCAGGCCATCGGTCGCCGGGATAGTGGTGCCGCCATCGTCCGCACCCACGGCGGCGACATGGGCACCATGCACCTGATAGGGACTGACGACCCGGTTGGGGCGTATCTCCAAAGCCTCGAAAAGCCGGCGGTGGTTCTCATCGACAGTCTCAGCATCGTCCCCCACGGTGCCCCCGAGGTTCAGGGAGGCGAAGGGGGCCTGGCTCACGCCGCCCAAACGTGTGACCATGCCGTGGACAAAACTCGGCTGGGAGCTCTGGACCGGCCCTTCAAATCGATACCAGACGACGCCCAGCCGAGGGTGCTCGATGCGGCTTAACGGCATTCGGGTCAGGATCGTGGGCTGAAGAGCGTCTTGAGCACCAGGCCTATCCAGCCGACGGCCCACATTGCTAACAGGATGCCCGCTAAGGCCACCTTCTGCTCGTCCATCACGGGCTCGATATGGGTCCCCTCGGGGCCTACTTCGATGTAGGCGATGGGGCGCGCTCGCACACCGGCGCCGCCCCCGCCGCCAGCGGAAGGTTCCAGCGCCTTCTCCGCCTCCTCCGCCGCCTCCCCTTCCTCGGTGCAGCATGGGGGGGTACCCATTCCTATGCCGAACCCGTAAGATAGCTCCGCTACGGGGATGAGGGTCCGGCCCTCGATAGTCTGGGGCTTGCCAAACACGGCGTCGACATTGACGTCCTCAGGAATTTCCTGCAGACGCTCGAAAAACGCTTTCATCTCTTCCATAGATATCCAGCCTCCCTTCTTGTGAGACGCTAAGTTGAAGCGTCGCCTATAGGCCGCCTCGATGGTGCGGCGTTACTTGCGCTTGAGCAAGAGCGCGACAGCGATGATCGCCATACTGGCCGTGGCAATGGCAGCAGCTGCCGCGGCCATTGTACTTAGGGCATTAGCTGTGGCGTTTGGAATCTCGTGCCACTGGGCGCCGTCTGAGTCCTCCACCACCACGGAGATCGGACGTGCCCGTATCGCGTGGAAGAGGCCCTGATTCGGCCGGCGATAGGAAAGTGTGTTGACCAGCACCGATGGCAATAGCCTCCGTGCTCCCACCTCGATGGGCTCAGCGGCTACGATGCGGACGCGCTGCTCGGGTACTACCATCATATTCCTCCTCAGATCCTGTCTTGATCCCGTCCCGTCCTCATTTTGGATCAGGTGTCTTCGTACTATCAGCGGGTGTGGAGGCGCCGCTGACGATCAGGACAGGGCATCTTTGTCGCAGTAACTGGGCCATCCGTGAGGTAAGTCCAGGTCGCAGACATCCGAGTCGGCGGGATAGCGGGTCAATTCCATCGCCAGATCCAAGCCGTCCGCGATATCATCTAGGGCTTGAGCAAGGTCTGCGTCCTCGCCCCGAACCTCGGGTATCCTGTCCCGTATCCATTCAGAGACTTCCAACCGGTGAGACTCGGGAACCTTGAGCAGGATCAGGTCGCCTCGACCGATGGCCTTAAGTGTTGCATCGACATTTTCGTACCCTATCATCTTCGCGATCTCTCGCGCTCGTTCAATCATGTTTCACTCCTTATTGTGGTCCGGCGTCCAGCCAGCTCGGCAGGCGCACTTGACCCATGCAGGGGCAAAAGCCTCGCCCACTGGACCCAACGTTCGAGAACAAGTATACCCTGCATTAACCTGACAAGTCAACCTGAGGGATCAAAGCCGCATAGTCCCGGACCGATCCGTTGTCCAGGCAGCATTCGATGATCTGGCGTCCGAGCGGGTCCAGGTCTTCCGTCAGATAGAGCTCTAATTGCTCGCGGAAGAAATCGTAGAGGATCTGCGCACCCTGATCGTATCCGCCGTTGCCCACCTCCGGCTGTGTGTTGACCTGCAGGAACCAACGGGAGACGAACCGTCCCTCCACCTGCAGTTGGTGCAACGCATAGCCCAGCAGCGGCGAGCGGGCAGGACGGATCTGGTCGGGTTTGAACTGGGCGGCCCCTCGCCGGGCGAGGTACTCGCGCATGATCCACTCGGCCATAAATCCGACGCGCCATACACCGATGTACTGGTTCGGGCAGAGAATATACCGGGTATTGGGATTGTCACGGAACTGCGCTAACAACAGGTTGGCCTGATCGACACGTCTGCCCGTCGCGAAGGGCCAGTAGGAGCCTACGCCTTCGCTGCTCATCCCTTGGGTGTCGATGATGCTGGGGCTACCGTGGCCTCGCGGTGCTGCTAACCGCCACAGCCAGGCCAACGCCGGCGGGAGGAGATGGAAGAGGCCGATGATGCCGTAGGTCGGGTGATCCTCCGTACATGGCGGGGTGCGGACACCGTAGCTGCGGATGTCCACTTGGACAGGCTCATTGACCACATCTGGGAATATCCTCCGCGGGATGATGACCCTTGGGTTGGGACAAGGCTTGCCCGGGGCATCCTCGATATGCTCCCAGATCAGCGCGCGGCTTCCGGGCACGGCGTAGAGGTTCATGAAAAGCAGTGGCTCCGGTGGCTCAGCGGTCAGCCGCTCTAGGTGGACGTCCGTGCCGTAGTGGTCGATGTGGTTGACGCGGAGGAACCATGCGTCCTCGGCATCGGTCACCGTCAGTTTGCCTGCGTCGGTCTGCAGCGAGGGATGACATAGCGCCATGTCGTCGGCGACGGGATGCAGGTCGCAGGAACGTGGGATCTCCAGATGGCGGCGCTCCCCGGTGAGCATGTTCTCACCCAGGAGGAGGCGACCATCGTCCTCACGATGTGCGTGCTCGAGCAATTCGCTCTTCCCACCGCCGCTGGCGGCTTCGTGCATCATAACGGTCACGTTATCGTAAGGCGTGACCACCCTCACGGTGGAGCAGTGGGTCGTCACCCAGCCCTCCCGCTCCCCCTGAGTCAGCAACATGCCGTAGACCCCTTTCTTAGCGCTGGGCCCCGGATAGAGGTTATAGGAAAAGACCTCGTGAAGGTCCGGGAAGCGATTGTGGACCACGACCTGCTTGCCGCTGAAGTGCGTGTGCCGGAACACCGGGGCGACATAGATGATCGATCTGGGGTAGAAGTCCTCGGTGATCTCCGCAGCCGGGATGATGCCCTGAAGGAGCGCGAGGCTGAGCGCGAAGAAGCCGGCGTTGGCCGGGGCGATGACGACGGAATCCATCCCCATCCCCGGTTGTCCTGCGACATAGCCGAACATCGCCAAGGGCTGGCTTGCGAGCCAGTCGAAAGTGGCCTCACGCACGGTGGCGAAGTCCTCTCCATATCGCTTGCGGAACCGAGGCTTGTCCGTGGGCTGATCGTCGGCCACGACTAGGCAATTGGGGTCACGGCGGCGCATGTAAGGCTCCGGATAGTTCACGGACACGCCGTTGCGAACCCGCGCCACAATAGCCTCGACGGTTTCGCCACGCTCGGGCACCTCGTAGGCGACCTCGAAGTGGTTGCTGCCCAGCCCCCCGCAAGCCAGATTCACCAGTTCTGTGATCGTGCTGGCGATCGTGAGGCTGGGACAGGCAGCCACGATGTGCGCGGCGTCCTCTGGTAGATGATACTTGTCCCAATCCATGTTTCTCTCCTCCCCTTGTTAGCGGGCTCCTTGTTGTCGAAGGACCCTTGCTGATGACCGCGACTGCGTGGCTGGCACAGTCTCCGGCGCAGATATGGCCTAAAGCAAAAGCGGCGCTTCTACTCTGCGCCGCCTCTGGTCTTTGTGACCCCCCTCTGGGTTACACTGCTTTTGGCGGCGCCTGGGCGTGTAATGCCTTCCACAATCGCTCGGGCGTGACCGGCGTTCGCTGCATCATCACGCCCGTCGCATCATAAATCGCATTAATGACGGCTGGAGCAACCCCATTAACGACGATCTCTGCTACGGACTTTGCGCCCACAGGATGAGAGGGCTCAAAGGTCTCTACGAACATCGTCTCCATCGGCGGGGTCTCATCCGCGCGGAAGATCCGATAGTCGTCGAGGCGCGGATTCAGAGTACGGCCTTGGTCATCGTAGTGCAGCTCTTCCGTCAGCGCATATCCCAGCGCTTGGTGCATGCCTCCCTCTGCTTGCCCGCTCGCGGTGAGCGGATTGATGATCTGACCCGAGTCCAGGGCAATGAGCAGATTGTCAACGGTGGTCTGTCCGGTCTCTATATCGACGGTGACCTCGGCAAACTGCGCTGCAAAAGGCGGCGGGCTTACCGGGCTGACAAAGGATCCGTGCCCCATGATCTGGTGCTGGTTCTGTGTGTGGAACGCATACGTCACGATCTCGCGGAAGCTGAGGCTCGACCCATCGTCTAGCCACGCTTTCCCCTCTCTGAGCGTGAACTCTTCTGGGCTGCCCCCCATCATCTCCGCCGCCACGGCCTTGATCTGGCCTGCGACCTCCTCTGCGGCCCGCGCCACGGCGCCGCCGCTGATGTAGGTGGTGCTCGAGGCGTAGGCGCCCTTGTCGAAGGGGGTGACGTCGGTGTCCGAAGAGCGGACGATAAGATCGTCCAAGCTGCATCCCAAGACCTCTGCAGCGATCTGGCCTAGAACGGTATCCGACCCTGTGCCGAGGTCTGCGGCCCCTGCCATGAGGTTGAAGGAGCCATCGTCGTTCATCTTGATGCTGGCAGCTGCCATGTCGAGGTTAGGAATACCAGAGCCCTGCATCAGGAACGCCACGCCAATGCCGCGCCGAAGATGCGGCGACCCTGCCACCTGATGCCAAGCCGGGTTGTCGTACTTCGCGTACCAGTCGACGGCAGCCGCGCCCTGCATCGCAGCCTCGCGGAGGGCGTTGGTCTCGATCATCTCGCCGCGAGCCTCGCGCCCCTCGCTCCACGCCTTGCTCATGATGTTCTCTGTATGTGGCTCGATAATGTTCTTGAGGCGGAACTCCAACGGATCCTGCCCCAGTTCACGGGCGGTGCGGGTGATCAGGGTCTCTGTTGCGACCACGCCCTGGGTCACGCCGTAGCCGCGATATGCTCCAGCACGCGGGAGATTCGTATAGTAGGTCTGGCCCCTGAACCGGACATTCGGCGTGTTATAGAGCGGCAGCGTCTTGTGGCCCGTGTTACCCAGGACCGTCAAGCCGTGGCCCCCATAGGCGCCGGTGTCGCTGATGGCGTTCATATCCTGGGCGGTCATGATCCCGTTGGCGTCAACCGCGATGCGAAAGCCGACACGCATCGGATGCCGCGTGGTCGTGTAGATGAACTGCTCTTCCCGGCTTAACTGAAGGAGTACGGGTCGCCCGGTAGCAATCGTCAGATGCGCTGGGATATCCTCGTAGATTTCCTGCTTGTTGCCGAACCCGCCGCCAATCCGCGGCTTGATCACGCGAATCTGACCTTCCGTGAGCCCCAGAACAGGCGCAAGGATGCGGCGGACGTGGAATGGGACCTGCGTAGAGGTCAGGATGACGAGCCGGTTGTCCTCGTCCCAGTAGGTGAGCGTGACCCATGGCTCCGGGGGGACGTGCTTCATCTTCTGGGTCTCGACGACGGTTTCGAATGTGTGCGCTGCTGCTTCAAAGGCCGTATCCACATCGCCGATGTCGATGGCTACCTTGGCCACGAGGTTGTGGGCAGGGTCGCTTTCGCCAAAACCGACGTAATCGTCTTGATCGTGGATGACCGGTGCCCCGTCAGCCATAGCAGCATCCACATCCAGAACCGCGGGAAGCACCTCGTAATCGACCCGGATCAGCGAGAGGGCCTCTTCCGCGATTTCCTCGGTTTCGGCTGCAACGGCTGCCACCCTATCCCCGACATAGCGCACCTTGTTGTCAAAGCTCACGTAATCTAGGGGACCTGGGATCGGATAGGACTGTCCAGCTGTCGAGCTGACGACCCGGGGCACGTTCTTGTAGGTGAGTACCGCGTGAACGCCAGGAATAGCCTCGGCCTCACGCGTGTCGATATCGCGAATCCGCGCGTGGGCGTGGGGGCTGTGCAGAATCTTCCCGTAGAGCATACCGGGCCGCTCGAAATCAGCCACGAACGCCGCATTGCCCTGAGCAAGCTTTGGGGCGTCGACTTTGGGTAGGGGCTGTCCCACGACTGCAAAGCGCTGCGACTGGGTGGTCACAAAGACCTTGGGTTCGACTTTCACCTGGGTCTTTGTCGCCGGTCCCGAACCCCCACCGGTTTCCAGGGGCGTGGGCTCCGCAGGGGGAGTGCCGAGCAACGCTTCCGGCATCTGAAAGAGCTCGCCTTCGGCGCCGCCGATCGGTTCGGGAGTCTCGCCCCGAAGATAGGCAGCGGCGCGCAGAATCGCCTCAACGGGCTTGGCAAACCCCGTCTCCCTGGAAAGGATGCCGCTGATGGCGTCGCGCGCCTCAGCTTCGGTGGGATTAGGGTTCTGGTCGAGCAGGGCCTTGCCGGCGAGGATAAGGGCCGGTGTGTCATACCCGCTCTGGATAGCACCCGTCTCGATGAATGCCTTCTGCAACGGGTGCCACGCGATCTCTCGGTGCCAACCTCGCTGACCGAGCTCTCCCAAGCCCTCGAGGGTCAGTAGCTCCGCGCCATCGACCTGCGCAGCCAGTATCACCGTGCTGCTACAGGGGTGACCGTTGACCAGGACGGTGCTGTAGCCGTCCGCGCCGTCCTCGCTACCGAACTTCACACTCCGGATTCCGATGCGGCGCAGCAGGTGAAATAGCGTTTCGTTTGGCGCGATGTCGAGCTGGCGTTGCTTCCCATTCAGGTTGACCGTGATCTGCATAGCTCTCCCAACCCTCGCATAACCTTGACCAATGCCTCTCATTGTATCGAGATTGATGCCGCTGTCAAAGGTTTGGGCACTTGGCTGCGTGTCATCTCTGGGGCGACCTATGTCTTCCAAGCCTTGAGAAGGAGAATCGGCCCCCATATGAGCGTGGGGACCGATTTCTACTCGATTTGTACCTGAGTTGAGCGTCAGGCGCTCTGCAACTCTGCCTCTACTGTGATCTCCACGCCTTTCAGCGCCACGGAGACGGGACAGGTGTTCTTAGCGGCCTGGACGTGCTCCATGAAGGTCTCTTCGTCAACGTCCGGGACGACACCAACCGCCTTGAGCTGAATTCGCGTGATAGCGAACCCGCGGTCTGTTTCCTCGAGGCGGACGGCTGCTTCTGTGGTGATGCGCTTCGGTGCGTATCCCGCTTTAGCCAGCAAAGCACTCAGCTGCATCGAGAAACAACCGGCGTGTGCCGCACCGATCAGCTCCTCAGGATTCGTGCCAGGCCCACTCTCGAATCGGGAGGCAAAGGAGTAGGCACCCTGAAAGGCCCCACTTCCCAGACTTAGACTCCCCTTACCGTCCTTGAGCTTACCTTCCCATACAGCAGATGATCTTCGTGTGACCACGGTCCCTCCTTTGCGTTTGGGTTATTAGTATCTACCTTTTATTTTAAATTAATCGACTGAGATGTCAAGCTCTTTGTGCAAAGGCGTGGAGAGCCGCCCGTCGCACGACCTTGGGGCACCCGTCTCACCCCGGTCGCCGTGGCCTTTCAAGGCTAGGTCTTGATCCGGAACGGGGCTCTTATGCAGCCAATTGACTGGCTGCGATGGGTAGCCGGAGATAGAAGGTTGAGCCGCTGCCCCTCTCGCTCTCGAACCAGATCGTACCTCCCTGAAGCTCAGCAAGGCGCTTCGATAGGTGTAGGGAAAGACCGTGTCCTGGTATCTCTCGGGTCTGTTCGTCAGAGGCGCGGAAGAACATCTCGAAAATACGCGCCTGCTCCTCCTCCGGGATGCCGATCCCGGTATCTTGGACACTGATCAGAACCTGCCCCGGCTTCTTGGGAACGGGCTGGGCCTCAATGGTGATCGTTCCCCCCCTAGGCGTGTACTGCACGGCGTTCTCCAGCACACTGCGTAGGATTTGGACGAATCGCTCCCGATCGGCCCAGAGCGGCGGCAGGGCGTCGGACACCCTCACGGTCACGGTCTGAGCTTTCTCCTGTGCGATCGGATCGAGAGCCGCAAAAACCTCTTTGATGGCATTTGCCACCGGCACGGGCTCGAAAGCTAGCTTCAGGCGCTCGCCGTCGATCTTGTTGATGTCCGATAGGTTCGTCAACAACTTGGCCATCCGCTCAACGTTGGTGCGGATGGTCGTCAGGAAGTCGGACTGCGCTTTGTTGACGGGTCCCACGATGCCCTTTAGCAGGAGGTCCGTGTAGCCCTTAATCGAGGTCATGGGTACCCGGAGTTCATGGGCGACGAGAGACACAAAAGCCTGTCTTGCCGCTTCCTTCGCTTCCAGAGCTTCCTCAGCGTGCGCCAGTGCCGCCTTCAGGGTGGCGATTTCCTCTTGCGGATCCTCAGTGGGCATAATGGCTCCCCATGGATAGGTTAGAAGATGGACCACTTTTTCCAACCGCCGGATTCACCTGATAGTATACCACAGGAGTTGTCCAAACTCGGCCTTGGGTTACGATGAGGGAACGGCGAAGGAGGGAGATGCGATCTACAGCGATGCGATCTACATCTACGAGAAAAGCGTCAAAGCAAGAGGTCGTGCTGATCGTCGGGATTCGGAGTGCGATTGGGCAAGCGTGCGCGCGTGCGCTTGTCGACCGGGGCCATCGTGTGTACGGCACCAGCCGAGACCCTTCGACATTGGATCTTGAGGCGCTCGACCTCCGACGCTTACCAATGGATGTCACCGACGATGATTCTGTGGCGACCGCTGTCCAAACAGTCCTTGAGGAGGCGGGGCGCCTCGATGTTGTGGTCAACAACGCGGGGTTCGGCTATGCGGGAGCCGTCGAGGATACCTCCATTGAAGAGGCCAAGGATCAGTTCGAGACCAACTTCTTTGGCGTGTTGCGGGTCTGCCGTGCCGTCTTACCAGCGATGCGCGCTCAAGGGCAGGGCCTCATCATCAACGTCAGCTCCATCGGGGGCCTGATGGGGCTGCCGTATCAAGGCCTCTACAGCGCCAGTAAGTTTGCCGTCGAGGGGCTAACAGAGTCCCTGCGTATGGAGGTTCAACCCTTTGGGATCGATGTGGTACTGCTCGAGCCCGGTGATATCCGCACCGATTTCACCCAGAACCGTCGTGATGTAGCAGCGGCGACGACAGACTCCACCTATCGGCGGCAGTACGCCAGAGCTCTAGCCAAGATCGAGGCTGACGAGCAGCACGGTGCCCCGCCTGAGGTGGTGGCCCGTACCTTGCTACGGATCCTCGACCAGCGCCGACCCAAGCCCCGCTACATCACCGGGCCCCTCTATGAGAAACTCGCCGTCTGGCTCAAGTACATCTTGCCGCACAGCCTCTTCGAGCGGTTGTTGATGAAGAACTACGGTCTTTGACCAGGCCCAGACGCCGGGGTCCGTGTCTTTGACGCCCGCGCACTTCTCCACTATCATTGGGGTGCTCTTTCGTCGT
>JBNGDL010000057.1:0-13466 GCA_049975205.1 Anaerolineae bacterium
AGCGTCGCATCATACCAGATCCCCTCTCCCTGTCAACCTCGCCTTTCTCCACGCTTCACCTGAACCCCAGCCGACCCTACGCCTCGCCAGGCAACAGCCCCGCGACCGCTCGCTCCCGATCGACCTTGGCAAAGAAGAGGCGGTAGGCGATGGTCTCTGCCAAAACCTGACGTAGTTCCGCAGTCAACTGTCGTACGAGCGCCTGATCCCGGACCCCACGGCCTTCAGAAAGCTGCGCTACGATTTCCCGCGTGCCCGTGACTTTCACAGCGCCTTGGGCCGCCCACAACTCAAGCCCCTTGCGAACGCTGGCCTCCCTGTGGCCCAGCGCCGCCGCGAACTCGGCGAGGCTCACGCGCCCGTCCCGCTCGCGGAGGGCGTGCTTGACCATGCCTCCCAAACGCTTGAGGAACGCTTCAGCCTGATCCAGGTCCCCACCCGCAGCCACGAGCACAATGCGGGCCGGTTCGACCCGCCTCAGCGCGATCTGCAGGGCCTCAAGGCCGGGCGGAGAGGACCAAATCACCAGAGTATGCGCTGCCGACAGGTCCAGGCGATGTCGCGCAGGGCCGGGAGCACCGTGACTCCCCTCCGCCCATATCTCTACGCTGGAATCAGCCTCCAGAAGCGACCTCACCATCTGCGCCGGATCCCTGGCGTCGCGATAGTCAACGATCTCGAGCGCCTTCGCTACCGCTACCGCAAGCGGCACTTCGGCTCCCCGGGCAGGCTGCGCGTCTTCCCACACGACCTGGACGCTGACCTCGCCCCGGAACTCATTCAGCCGAGCGTTGAAGGCAAGATCAAATCGCCCCTCGGGGAGGCTGGCGCCTCGCCAGTTCCACCAGACAACGTTGCGCTCGACCTTCTCGCGATCCGCAACCGTGACGCGCAGATGGTGGCCTTTCCGACCCAGCGTCCGTTGAGCGACGGCCTCCAGATCGCGGGTGGCCAGCACCAAGGAGGGGTTGCCAGGCCCAAAGGGTGCCAATCGCCTCAGCTCCGAGACCAACGTGAGTGACAGCTCTCCCAACGTCACCCAACCGTGGATCTGCAGCACCGGCTCTGCCGCCCCAGACGCTAACTGGTCCGAAACGGCCCGCGCCAATCCTCTGCGAAACTCAGGAACGAGTTCTGGATCAATGGTCAGACCCGCAGCCATCGCGTGACCACCAAACCCCTCGAGAAGGTCACTTTGGGTGGCAATGGCTTGGGTGATATGGCACCCCGGTATCGAGCGCGCGGATCCCCGCGCCAGCTCGCTGGAAGCGGTCGTGAGCAACACCACCGGTCGATGGTAGCGCTCCACGAGTCGATGGGCAACAATCCCAATCACGCCGGGAGGCCAATGCTCATTCAGCATCACCAGGGCCGAACTCTCGAGCAACGATGGGGTCCGCTCGAGTTCGGCTTCGGCCGCAGCGTAGATCTGGTCACAGAGTAGCTGGCGCCGGGAGTTAAGGGACTCCAGCTGGGAAGCCAAGAACCTGGCGCGCCCCAGATCCCCCGTGGTAAGGAACTCCACGATGACGTTGGCATCACCGAGTCGGCCCAGGGCGTTCAGTCGCGGTCCTAGCGCAAACCCAATCGTCTCCTCATCGACACTGTCCGGCTGCACACCAGCACGGGTCATCAACTCTTGGAGTCCTAGACGCGAGGTCTTCTGCAATGCACGCAGCCCTCGCTGAAGCAAGTAGCGAGCATCTCCAGTCTGCACGGCTACGTCCGCCACGATTCCCAAGGCCACCAGGTCGAGAAACCTCTCCGCTGCCTCAGGTCGCCCGGCGCGCTCATAGAGCATCTCGGACAGCTTGTAGGCGACGCCGACGCCAGGGAGCGTGCTCAAGGCATGGTCCTCAGGAAGGAGGTGGGGATTCACAATCGCTGCGGCATCCGGCAGTCTCTCGGGCAACTCGTGATGATCGGTGATCACGACATCGACACCTTGCGAGCCAGCATAGACCACCGCGTCGTGAGCATCAACACCCGTGTCGCACGTCACCAACAGCCCAACGCCCTTCGCCAACTCCTCCTCGAGCCATGGCTGCTTAATGCCGTGGGATTCCGTCTCACGCACGGGAATGTGAAAGATGACGTCGCCGCCGAGGTCCTGCAGCGTCGAGACGAGCACCGTCGTTGCCGTCTGCCCGTCAACATCGAAGTCCCCCCACACACAGACACGCTCGCCGCGAGCCAGGGCAAGCTCAACGCGGCTCGCCGCAGCCTCCATGCCCGGCATCGCCGCCGCCGGTGTCGGGGGGTAGTGATCCGGATCCAGAAACGCCCGAGCTTCCGCAAGGGTCGTGATGCCCCGGCGGACAAGCGTCTCTGCCACGAGAGGATGGCCCCCTATCGCCTCGCGCAGCGACCGAGGGACAGAGACTGCCTCTGGCTCAACCCAAGTCTTCAATCAGCCTGATCTCCCTTGAACTTAGCGTTCCGATATGACACAGCCGCCAGCAGGTACGTGCTGGCGGCTCGCCGAACCATCATCCTTACTCTAATGCCGCGTTACGCCCCGAACTTCGCTAACCGTCCAGCGTGGGCCATCATCAGGGGCAGGAGATCGTAATGACGGATATGCCCCAGACCACCCGTCATGCAGGGCCGCTCTCCAAAGGCAGAGACAGGATCAGGACGCAAGTACCGTGACCAGAGCAGAACCGGCACCTCGTGCCACGAGTGCGATTTGAGTGCCCACGGCGTGCTATGATCCCCGGTAACGACGATGACGTCAGGATCGAGTGCCAAAATGTCGGGCAGCGCAGCATCAGCCTCCTCGATCACGTGCACCTTTCCGTCGAAGTTCCCATCCTCACCATAGCTGTCGGTTTTCTTCACGTGGAAGAAGAAGAAGTCGTAGGCGTCCCAACTCCCGCGCAATGTCTCCACCTCCGACGCGATTGTGTCGCCCGTCTGCAACACGCTCATTCCGACCAGACGCCCGATCCCACGATACATTGGATAGGTCGCGATCGCGCCCAGCTTCATCTTATAGATATCCGACATCTTCGGGATCGGCGGAACCTTCGCGATCCCACGGAGATTCATGCTATTGGCCTTCGGCTCGTCGGCCAGGAGCTCACGGGCCTCCGCGAGCCAGCGGTTGAGCAGATCTGCCGTCTCCTGGGCCTCCGGTCGCGTGGCCTCGACAGGCAGCGGGGGTACGCCCGTCCTCTGCGGGTCGGTCTCGGTGACGCCATCCTCAAGCCCTTCACCGCGCAGGACAAGGACAAACCGGTACTCTTTGACCACTTCGACGAACGTCTCGACCCCCGGAAGCTCGATCTGGCGCAGCTTGTTCACCAGACGTTCGCCCACCTCGGTCGGGATCCGCCCCGCTCGGCGATCGACGATATTGCCCGCTTCATCAACCGTCGCGAAGTTGCCCCGTGCCGCCACATCGTTGGAGCCGAGATCGAAATCGATGCCCAGCGCCTCGAGCACGCCGCGCCCGATCTCCCATCCAATGGGGTCGTACCCGAATAGCCCAACGTGCCCAGGGCCGCTACCCGGCGTCACGCCAGGGCGAGCAGGCGTCGTCAAGCCTGTGATCCCGCTCTGAGCCAGTGCATCCAGATGCGGCGTGCGCGCAGCCTCCAACTCCGTCAGACCATCAGGACCAGGCAGCCCTCCGACCCCATCCATCACCATCAAGATCATCTTGGTCTTGCCAGGAATGCTCAGTTTCCGCATCAGTTCTAGCCGATCCATTGTCTTCTGTCTCCCTTCGTCGTGACTGACATCCATGCGAGCTATTCTACTTCCAATGGCATCTGTCACAACTCCGCTGTGCTAGAACTCGATTTCGGCGATCTGCTCGAAGTCCATCTCCAGATCGATCACCTGCTCCTCTAGCTCAAGAGCGGCCATGACATCGGCCAGGGCCCCGGCCTTGACGCCCCGCTCGCAATAGGATCGATAAGCGCAGTAGAGGCACCGCTCCTCAACGTCCGTGAGGTAGAACTCATCGTCCCCCATCCCCGCGATCCGCCCGATGAGACGACGGAGAAAGTCGGCGTCCTCGGCATATCTGGTTTCATCGTAGACTAAGCGTGCGGGTGACTGCGGGAACGCGGGGAACCAGAAGACCATCTCCACGTGAGAGGGCTCGACGGATTGGCCATGGGCGAGGCGTGCGCCGGCCTGGACCGCCAAGAAAGGATAGACGCGCGTCTGCAACCGCCGTCGCAAGACGTCCTCCGGCGTGCGTTTCTTTGACGTTTTCCAGTCCAGAATCACAAACTGCCTGCCGGGCTCAATGATCACGAGATCGTACTTGGCAATAAGGCGATAGCCGGCGACTTGCCCGACCAGGCTCACTTCGCTTCGCACTTGGGCGGCCTCGGATGCCCCGCCAAAGCTCTCAATGGGTCGATAGGTGAGGTAGCTCTGCCACCACGCACGCAGGTCAGGATCCAGAGCGGTACGGGCGATGCGGGCGGCCTCGATGCCGATCACGTGCTGCTGAACCATCCGGTGGAAAGCCATACCCAGCTCCATCCGGCGTTCCCGCTCCTCAACGGGCTCGGCCTCGACCGCCGGCCATTGCAGCCGGCGCAGGTGGCGCAGCTGAAAACGTCTTGAGCAATCGACGAAGTCCTGGAGACTCGCCTGACTGAACTGAAACTCCTTCGGCAGGGCCATCTAGATCACCTCCCAGCCCACTGTCGTGCGATCGAGACTGTTTGCACCCCAACTCACCGAAGTACGCTCCCTGAAGCCAACACCTTCCCCGAGATCGTGCGCTATGATTCGCCAGTCCTGACCGATCACGCCTCTCTCGTCTCCCACCAAGTCTGGAGCGCAATGAAGGGCACGGACGGCTGAGCATTGCCGTGCCTTCCAGTATTCCACGTGACGCTTAGCGCGCGCTTGGCCCTCGTGATCCCGACATAGAAGAGGCGCAATCGCTCTGAAGCGTAGTCCTGCCGCGCCAGCAGGGTTGGCGTCCCCTCGTCGTAGTCAAACAGGTCCGGATTCTCCTCCAGCGCCTTCAGCTGCGCGAGCGCCTCAGCCTCCAGATTCAGCTGATCCCGCACGTACCATGGCTCAGAAATGAAGCGATCCTGCGGGAGCGCCGAGGGAAAGTTGTAGTCGTTGACCGACATCAAATAGACCTTATCCCATTCCAACCCCTTCGCCTTGTGCATCGTGGTCACGACCACCTGACCACGGTAGGCGTCAGGGTCGAATCCGATATCTGTATCCGCGAAGCCCAGGAACTTGCGCTCGTTCCTGGCTACGACAGCCAACTCCTGCGTCAGCTCCGGCAGTCGCCACTCCGGATGCGCATCAGCGGCCTGCCGCAGCACCAGCGCCAGCTTATGCGCGATCGCCAGATCAGCCGGCTCACGGAAGAGGTCCTGCGCGAGCGTCAGGATGATCTGATCAATGGGCAGCATCGTCGTGCCCTGCCAACGACGAACTAGGCCCCTGAAGGCGATCAGGTGCTCGCGGAGCTCAGGCGACCAGTAGGCCTCGCCCTCCAATTCCTCCAGCCAGTCACGCCCCGCACGCGGCCAGAGGAAATCCTCGACCCTGCGACACTTCGTAATGACCTTCGCAATCGCCTCCATCTCCTCCCGCGCCTCCGAGTCGTTCCGGGCATCGCGCTGCCAGACCCGGTAGACGGTCGAGAGCTTTCGAGCCGACATCGGATCCGCGAGGTATCGCACGATGTTGCCCAAGGCCCCCGCGGCCTCGCGGGTGGAGGGCGTGCTTCGGAGTAGCTCCACATACGGGACCTCAGCGGCGCTCAGCGCTTTCGCGACCTCGAACCCGCGGACGTTGCGAGGCACCAGCACCGCGACGGTATCCTCGGGATGCTCCGCCAGCCAATCGCGGGCAGACGCTACCACAGCCTGCACCTCGGCCGCGGGTGCGAAACCGCGGGCCACAAACCGGATCAGGCCAGGATCGTCCTCTGGGTTCGGTTGCGGGTCCCCAGGCGGGGTCTGGCTGATGTAAGGGGGGGTCAGAGCATCGTGCAGCTCAGGAACAGGGTGCTCGTACATCGTCCACGAAATCAGCTGATTGGCGAGGTCGATCACACTCTGGGTTGATCGTCCAGAGCTGGGCAGCTCCTGGCTCAGCACATTCTCCTCACGCAGAAAAGCTCTGAGGTACGTCGGACTCGCCGTGGTAAACGTTTCATAGATCGCCTGGTTGGGATCGCCGACCCGCACCCAGTTGCCATCAGGGCCAACCAGCTCTCGCAAGATGAGCTCTTGCAGCCGGCTGCTGTCCTGAGCCTCATCCTCCAACACATAGGGCCATTGGTGTCGAAGGCGCGCCAAGAAGACCGGATCCAGACGCAGAGCCTGGAGCGCCAGCCGAATGAGATCATCGAAGTCTAGGGCTCCACGATAGGCCAGCGCCCGCTGGTAATCCGCATAGATAGCGCACCCCATCTCCAACAGTGGCAACCGATCAGGGAAGCTCTCCAACAAGGATCGCAGGTCGGCTGGCGCAATCTGGAGATCCTTCGCCTGCTTGATCAGCGCATAGGCGATATTGATCACCCGGTCCGGCCATTGATCGCGTCGGATTCGTTCAAGCTGAGACTCGTTAAGATCATCCGCAAGGTAATCGTCCGCGGCCCAGGAATTCGCCTGGACCCACGACGTAGCAGCATCTCGCAGGATCTCCTGACCGATGCGCTCATCCACGATGCCGAAATCATCCGAGAGTCCCACGAGTCCAGGGCGTTCCCTCACGATATCGTGGGCAAGGCCGTGGAGCGTCCGGACCCGGTAGCCCACCCCGGGGAGGAGACCGCGCTGCCGGACAAAGTGTCCTACCCGACTCGAGAAGTTTTCGACAGCCGAGTTCACCAACGTCACGATCAGGACCTCCTGATCGTCGGCTAGCTTTCCCTCAGCGACGAGCTTGGCAGCAAGCACCGACAGCGTCCACGTCTTACCACTTCCTGGGACCGCTGAGACGCCCATCTTCCCAGAGGTATACGCAAGCACCGCCGCCTGACCGGGACGGGGCTGGAAGATCTGGGCTTCGCTGTCGTTCAGAGCGCCGCTATTCTTCAGAGCGCAACCTCCGCTCGCACAGTCCCAGCGCGCTCGTGGCGTGCTACGAGTTTCACGACGCCACCCTTAGGGGCGTGAACCACCCACTCAACTTTCGCCCTATCCTTCGTCTCATCATCGGCACTCATAAAGGCTTGCTTATAGGCCCGTCCCTCCAACTGATCGAGCTCCTCTCGCGGCTCACCAGTTTCGAGCGTCGCACCTTCGGGAAGCTCGATTTCACAGACGAGCGCCCGGACGAGCTTCTTCTCCAGACCCCTCTTCGTCACATAAGAGGGCAACCATCCCGTGTTCTGAACGACGAGCCGCACCCTATAAGTTCCCGGGCTGAGCTCCTTCGCAGAGGCTTCAAAAATCTCCAGCTTCGGGGATATCAGCAGCGACCACGTGAGCCAATCGGGAAAGAGCGCCACTTCAGCCTCGAGGAAGGGCTTGGGCGGATTGCGGAAGGCAAAGATATGGTCCCACCCGCCCAACTCGATTCTGCCGAGCTGCGGATGGTCGAACTCGTACCAATCCACGTAACCCTTGCCGTCCAGCACCTCATCGCTCCACGTGAGCATCTTGAGATCGTCCTCCAGCGGATGCTCCCGGTACCAATCGATGAACTTGTAGTCCTCGATGCCGGCCTGACGCTGAGGGCTCCAGATCTCCACCGTCCAGCAGAAGGTGCCCATCTGCTCATACATCCACGTGTCGAATCCGCCGGTGATGATCTCCTTGGGGTGATAACGAAAGTCGTGGTAGACAGAGACGTTGGGGTAGCCCGTGACCTCGGTTCCCTTTGCACCAATCTTCTGAAAGGTCCAGAGGTCGTCAGCCGGGAACTCCTTGTCGTCGCGATCATCGTATGGGCGGAGTAGAACGCCGGCGTAGGTGTGAAAAGCCACAGCCCCGATGATATTGCGGTGGTTAGCGATGAAATGAGCCACCGCCCGCACCTCGGACTCAGACGTGGGGTACGGGCCGGCGCCGCGCTGTTCGTGCTCCTGACGCCAATGCTCCGGGAAGTTGCGGTTAAGGTCCAGCCGCTCCTTCTTAGGCTGAATCTCGATGGTCACGCCATCGTAGTTCTCGACCTTGCCCTCGGGCAACAGGCGATAGTACTCCCCACCGAACTCCGTGGGATCTCGCCGGACCATCAGCCGCGGCTCCTCAGGGCAGATCTTCCACGGGCCGTTCGGATCTGGGATGCGCATCGTCAGCATCCGCCCATCGTCGTCGATATCCTCGACGACCAGGCCACCGATGGGCTCCTCGTCGTACGGATAGGGCCGCGTGCTGGACCGGATGTACTTCGGCTTGTCCGCGAGCGCCCACTCCGCACCGTCGGGGTTCACCCGCGGCACGATGTAATAGGCGCGCGTATCGAGAAGCCGGGTGATCTCATCATCATCTCCGTATTTCTTCACCAAATAGTCGATGAAATAGAGACAGGCTGTCGAAGGTGAGACCTCGGTCGCATGGATGTTTCCATCAATCCAGAACGCAGGCTTCTCTTCGGCAGGCCCGCTCTCCTGGTTCGTGACCGTCACCAGCCAGATGTCGCGCTCCTCATAGCTCTTTCCGATACTCTCCAACTGCAACAACTCAGGATACGCTTCCGCGTAGCTCTTCAGGTGGTGCGTCAGGTCCTCGTAGCGGTAGTATGTGTCAAAACGAATGTCGGGCATTCCATGTCTCCTTCGAGATGTCGTGACGAATTAGGAAGAAGCGATCGATCGTATCAGGCCTCCCGGAGCACGCGCTGCACTGCGCGCAACAAGGGTCCCTCCTGCTCATATCCCTGTTCGGAGAGCTCACTCAGCCCCAGATAGATCGCGCGACGGCACCGCCTAACCAGGCCTAAGACCAACCGCTGCAACGTGCGCTGTCGGATGGCGAACTCGTCCGCATCCGTCCACAATCGATCCTTTGACCATCGCCGGCTCAAGACATAAGGATGGGTGATAGGCTGGTAGAGACGCTCCCACCAACCGCGTCCGCCGATGTTCAGCCAGACCTGGTAGTCGACCGGACGATTCGCAAGGAGGAAAGTGTAAGCAGGAGCCAGGAGCACCGCTTCATCGGACTCCTCCTGCCATGGCTGAAGGTACTGAGCTGCGATCACGCCCTGCCGGACCATTTCCAGGTACTCCTGCCCCATCGGCTTGTCTTCGGGGAGATCCTGTGAGATCCAACGAAACTTCCTCACCGACTCGATCAGCACGGCGGCAACCTCTGCGCTGTCCACCTCACGGTGAAAGCCAAACCCCGCCTGCGAGAGGAGTTCCCCGAAGAGGCGCGCCAGGAAGTGGTCCAGGGGCGCCGGTCCCTGTTCTGCGTAGGCGCGGAACCAAGTCCTCAGCGCCTCATACCTTCCCCCAAAGACGAAGGTAATCCGCTGCTGCGTCTCCGGCTTGATCTCGTCAAAGGGGAGGAACTCGGGCCGGTTGTCCTGGGTCCGGTAGACGATCTCTGAGAGAAGTTGGGCTCGTACCAGATCCAGGTCAGCGATCGCATGCCGCAAGGCATACGCCATGTCGTAACGTGTGGGGACCACGCCCCATTCTGGATGCGCCACAGCCGCCAGCGTCAGCAACGTTTGGGTGGCTGGCTCATCCCGAAGCGCTCGCGAAGGCCTGTGGGATCGGACGGGAACATCGGCTTCAGCAAGCCGATTGGTCAGCGAGAAGCGGAGAGCATCGCTCAAGAACGGGGCTAGGACCACAATCTCACCCGGTGATACACCCAGGTTATGTACCAAGGCCTCGATCTCCCCCGCAACCCAGTCAAGCATCTGCGGATGGAAGCGGTGTTGCTCGAACCGTAGAACCTCACGGACACCCCCTTCCCCCTCGCCACCCGCCGGTGCTTCCTCCGTCTGTGGCCTCGGCGCAACCGGGACGAGCGGATCGCTCTCGACGCCGCCAGCTATCGGACGCTCCTTGGCGGGCTCGTCCTCTCCGGCAGGCATAGCGACAGGGCGCAACGCGCGGTCCAAGGCTCGGCCCAGCGCAGCGATCGGAGGTGACAACACAAAGGAATGATCGTAGCGCACGGTCTCATCGCACAAGTCTCGCAGCATCCGTGCGCTCTCCGGATCCGCTCCCAGGAAGCTACGATAGCCGGCGCCCCGATCGAAGATGATCAGCGCCGATTCCGTGCGTCCCAGCCAGGCATAGGCAATATCGTGGGCGACCGGCGTGTCCTCCTCAACATTGTCGTAGATCAGATGCGTGTAACTCTCCGTGAGATAGTCGCGACAGAGTGGAACCTCCCAAAGATGCTCCGCGAAGACCGTCATCTGTAGGGAGAAGTCGAGCAGGTTATGCTCCAAGCAGTAGCGTCGAAACTCCAACGCGCACGCCTGCGCCTGATCGTAGATCTGAGCCTTTGCGAGCTCGCCCATCCACGCAGTCTTCAGGCGCTCGGCGATCTCTGTTGGAGGAAAGCCCACCACAGCGGCCTTGTTGAGGTTGTCCAAGATCTGGCTGTAGAGGCGGTTGCGATCGATGGTAATGCTCTCGAAATAGCCTTCCCGATCCATCAAGGGGCGCACCACGCGGGCCATGTAATACTGGGCCGTCTCCAACGTGAGAAAGGTGGGGCGTTCATCCGCACTCGCAAATCCAGCTTCCTCAGCCACGAGAGGCCAATAGAGATCGATCATCCGTCGCGCCAACCCGCCGACGGTAGCCGTGTCCACGACGCCGCCCACCGGCACAGCAGGGTCGCGGAGCACCTCATAGTAGGGCTGGGCCAGTGTTCGTTGAGGAATCAGCACCAAGACCCGATGCGCCGGGACACCCTGCTCCAAGAGATAGCGTATGCGTGCCACACCGGCCGTCGTCTTGCCGGTGCCCGCAGCGCCCTCCAGGAAAATCCGCCTATCCACAGGAGCGTGGGCAACGTCGAGTTGGCGCTGGGTGAGGGAATTCTCGATCATGGCTCCTTACTCCGGTCACTGCCGACCAGAACTACTGTTCGATATTGTACCAGATAGAGGTTTACAGGCAATGGAATCGAGCTACCCAGCATTGTTGCCAGGCCGATCCCCGAGTACAATGTGCGCACAGCTCTCAGTTCAGTATAGGACGTCCCGGGAGACAAGCGAATGCGACATGAGACGATGACACCAAGAGAACGATGGTTGGCTGTCCTGAAACGTAGCACGCCGGACCGCCTCCCTATGGACTATTGGGCCACCCCTGAGGCAACCCAGGCCCTGATGGCTTACCTACAAACCGGGACGCTCGAGGAGATGTACGCAATCCTGCACATCGATCCCCTCGTCACCATGGGGCCAAGATACGTGGGGCCGCCCCTCGAGCCCGATATGGATATCTATGGGTGCCGATTTCGGGACGTCGACTACGGCACAGGAGTCTACCGGGAGTGCATCGGACACCCCCTTGCCGAGTTCAACACCGTGGAGCAGGTCCAGGACGCCTACACCTGGCCCACGGCAGACTGGTACGACTATTCTGTGATTCCATCTCAGGTCGACGGCAAAGAAGCATACCCAGTGCGCGGGGGAGGGTCGGAGCCGTTCTTGGTCTACTGCCACCTGCGGGGATTGGAGCAAGCCTTCATGGATCTTGTTCTGAACCCCGAATTGGTGCACTACTGCCTCGATCAGCTCTTCGACTTCTGCTATGAGAACACCCTCCGCATCTACGAAGCCGTCCCAGGGCGCGTCAACGTTTCTTATGTCGCCGAGGACATGGGATCCCAAACGTCCTTGCTCTTCTCGCCACAGCAGATCCACGAGTTCCTGATTCCCCGGATGAAGCGGATGATAGACCTGGCGCACAGCTCAGGAGCCTACGTCTTCTTTCACAGCGACGGCGCGGTTCGACGCATCATCCCGGACATGATCGAAGCCGGCATCGATGTCCTCAATCCGATTCAATGGCGGTCAACGGGAATGGGTCGGACTGAACTCGCACGGGACTTCGGCGACCACCTTATCTTCCACGGGGCGGTTGACAACCAGCAAACCCTACCCTTCGGCACCACGGCGGACGTTGAGGCCGAGGTACTTGAGAACATCGCAGTCCTTGGGCAAGACGGCGGCTACATCCTCGCCCCCTGTCACAATATCCAGGCCAACACACCACCCAAGAATATCGTCATGATGTACGAGACGGGCTACCGTCACGGCTGGATGTAAACGCCAGCGTCTCCTCGGCAATCGTGTAGACCGGACAATCCGGTCTACCGGAACCCGATCCTCACCGGCGGATCGTCAGGCGCCCCGTTCTGGATCTGGTGTGATTTCGGGGGCGAACGCGTTGTGGCGATGGGGATCCAGCTCCATGCCGTCCTCTCTCAATGCAGCCCGCAGCACTTCAATATCGACATCGCGGACACCGGCCCTGCCGCCCTCCACGACCAAGGCTGCCGCGGTCCCCGCAGCCTGGCCCATCGCGCAGCAGGTAGGCGTCATCCGGTAGCTGCTCTGAGCCACCTGATCTCCGCTGATGCACTTACCTGCGACGAGCAGGTTCTGCAGGCCTCGAACCGTCAGCGCACGATACGGGATCGCATAGGGCTCCACGCGTTGTCGCCACCCAACGTGGCCCGGCTTGCTCAGACTGTGGAAATCGATCTGACAAGTCGCCACGGCAACACCATCTTCGAAGTCGCGAGGCATACCGCCGGTGATGTCCTCCTCGCTGATGACGTAGTCGCCAACCACACGCCGCCCCTCGCGAATGCCGATCCGCGCGCCGCTGGTGCATAGTGTGTACGTGGGAAAGCGCGTGCGCTGCAGGTAATGCACGATGCGAACCAATTGGCGACGGGCCTCCAACTCAGCCTCGCTAAGGTTCACCGGGTCCGTCGGGTCCTTGCCCATGACCTTGGTCATATTGCAGTAGACGCGACCGTCAGGCAGTCGTCGTCCGCCGTGGAGACCCGGCAGATCGGACTTGCTCTCGATCGGGGCCAGCCCTGGAGGGAGGTAGGGCTCCACAGAACTTCCGGTATCCTGAAGAATAAAGGTGAGGCTCATATGAAGGGTACGCCCGGTCTCGGGATGTCCCTGCATGAACTCCGCACCGGCTAGCCACGCGAGGTCTCCTTCGCCGGTGGCATCGATGAAGACGGGCGCTGCCACACCAATAGAGTGACTTGCTCCGACGGCACGTGCTTGGACCACTCGCGCATCCACCACCTCCGCGTCGACGACGCTGGAGTGGAAGAGGATATCCACGCCGGCCTCCTCAGCCATCAACTGCCAAACAATTTTGGCATATTCCGGATTGTAGAAACGACCGAAGCGAGCGCCGAAGCGCTCGAGCTCCGTCTTGAGCTGGTCCCAGATGTCACCAAGGCCATCCAGTGAGGCGAACCACTCATTGACACCGCCAGTGGTCGAGACCCCACCGAGGGCATTGGTCTCCTCGATGAGCAGGACTCGATGACCTCGTCGCG
>JBNGDL010000057.1:13476-21600 GCA_049975205.1 Anaerolineae bacterium
CTCCGCACCCGGCCGTGCCACCGCCAGCTACCAGGACGTCAGGATCATATGGAAGCTCGGTAACGTTCATAGACTCCTTTCCGATCACATCCATCTCCTCACCTATGAGGATCTGTGCGGATCGTAGTCACTTCCTGGCAAATGCCAAATCGACGTTCTGTTGCTCCGGCCTCTGAATAAAGTACACTAAGGATGAGCCGGCGACCGCGGGGGGCCGAAAGCCGTGGTCGGAGCAATGGCCCTGTGGAAGAAGCTGGCAGACAAGGACGAATCACAATGACCCTACCCGTTGACTACGAAGAACGCGTCTACGCTGGTGTGCTCGGCAAGATCATTGGCGTCTACCTCGGACGGCCCTTTGAAGGATGGACCTACGATCAGATCATACGCGAGCTCGGCGAGATCGACTATTATGTGCACGACGAGCTCGGGAGCCCCCTGATCGTGACGGATGACGATATCTCCGGGACCTTTACCTTTGTCCGAGCCCTGGAGGACTATGGCTACGCCCGCGATATCACACCCGCCCAGATCGGTCAGACGTGGCTCAACTACATCATCGAACAGCGGACAATCCTCTGGTGGGGCGGCATGGGCAACTCCACGGAGCACACAGCCTTTCTCAGGCTGAAGTCGGGCGTTGAGCCACCCCAGAGCGGCGCTATCCAGACGAACGGCCGTGTCGTTGCAGAGCAAATCGGCGCTCAGATCTTCATCGACGGGTGGGCGATGGTAGCGCCTGGCGATCCGGAGCTCGCCGCGGATCTCGCGCGCCGTGCCGCCAGCGTCAGTCACGATGGTGAGGCCATCTACGGCGCCCAGGTTCTGGCGGCAATGGAGGCACAGGCCTTCGTCGAATCCGACATTCACGCTTTGCTCGACATCGGAACGAGCGTCATTCCCAAGGACTCAATCGTCTACCGTCTGATCACAGAGCTCCGCGAGCTCCGCCAGCGGGAGGAGGATTGGCGAGCGGCGCGCAGGTGGTTGGAGGATGCGTACGGTTACCACAAGTATGGAGGCGGCGTCCACATGATCCCGAATCATGGCCTGATCATCCTGAGCCTCCTTTGGGGTTACGACGACTTCCAGCGCACGATGATGATCGTCAATACCTCAGGATGGGACACCGACTGCAATTCGGGCAACGCAGGATGCCTGATGGGGATCAAGAACGGGTTGGATGGTCTTGAGACAGGCCCGGACTACCGCGGCCCAGTCGCAGATCGCCTCTACCTTCCCACGGCAGATGGTGGTCGGGCCGTGACCGATGCCCTCATCGAAACCTACCACCTGGTGAACAGCGGTCGTGCCCTGGTTGGACTGCCTCCCAGGACGCCGAAGAAGGGTGCCCGTTACCACTTCGATCTCCCCGGCGCCGTCCAGGGCTTCCTGCCCGACACCGAGCGCGACGCCAGTGGCACGCTTACCCTGGAGAACGCTGTGGGGCACAGCGAGACGGGAAAGCGTAGCCTGGCCCTGCATTACCGGGGCGTCGCCAAGGGCAGGATCGCCCGCACCGGCACGGCTACATTCCTCGCCCGCGAGGCCGCCGAGATGCCCGGCTACGGTTTGATCTGCTCCCCTACTCTTTATCCCGGGCAGACAGTGCAGGCCCGTCTAGAGGCTGAGGCCGCCAACCGAGACGCCGTAGACTGCAACCTCTACCTGCGCTACTATGACTCGCACGACGAACGTGTCCTGCTTCGCGGCCCCCGGATGACGGTATTGCCCGCCCAACAGCTCGAGTTTACCTGGCGAATCCCGAACTCAACCGAAGATTCGAGCGTCGGGCCGATTGCCGAGATCGGTCTCGAAATTCACTCGGATCGGCGAGCCGACGGCACGCTATATCTCGACTACCTAACCTGGGACGGCTCGCCGGATGTTGCTCTCTCCAGGCCGGGGCGCAACAGCGGGATGGCCCTGAGGGCCTGGGTGAACGGGGTGAATCACTTTGCCGGGTATGATGGCCTCCGCATCAGCCAGGATCGCGGCACAGGGTTACTGATCCAGGGCACCCGGATGTGGGCAGACTACGAGGTCCGCGCCGTCCTGAGACCCCATCTTGCCCGCAGAGTGGGATTAGCGGCCCGCGTTCAAGGCCTAGAGCGCTACTACGCGCTCTTGTTGAGTGCCGACAATACACTGAGCCTGGTCAAATGCTTAGACGGCGAGGTTACGCTGAGTGAGACAGCTTTTGAGTGGCACTATGATGAGACGTACGAGCTGACCCTGCGCGTCGAGGGTCAGACGGTGGAAGCCAGAGTTAACGGAGAGCTATACTTCGTCGTGACGGACCGGGATCGCCCACTGCGGAACGGCGCGGTTGCGCTGGTCTGTGAGGAGGGGCGAATCGACGTTCCTAACGTCCAGGTCAGACCGATCACCTAGAGCGTTTTCATCGGCTAACAGATAAGGAGAGCAGCTATGAAGGCAGCTATCGTTGAGCGTCCCGGCACCCTCATCGTGAAGGACATTCGCCGCCCCACGATCGGGGACTATGAGGTCCTCTGCGACCTGCTCTATGGAGCGACCTGCACCGGGACCGACCAACACCTGATCGCAGGGCGGTTCCCCTGGCCCGTGCGCTATCCGACCGTCTTGGGCCACGAGAGCGTGGGAAAGGTGATCGAGGTAGGCGCGAAGGTACGACACTTCGAGCTGGGCGACCTCATCTCGCGCGTCGGAGCGCCAGCGGCGCCCGACGGCGCTTACGATGTGAATTGGGGAGGGTTCGCCGAGTTCGGTGTAGCTCGCGATCACTGGGCCATGCGAGCGGACGGGCTCCCAGCCTCCGCGTGGCAACCCTATCGCATCAACCAGGTCATTCCCTCGGATATCGACCCCAAGGGGGCCACGATGGTCATCACGTGGCGCGAGACCCTCAGCTATCTAGCACGGATGGGAATCACAGCCGGCGCCTCCGTTCTCATCGTGGGGTCCGGGGGCAACGGGCTTGCCTTCGCCGCCCACGCAGCCTCTGCCGGAGCTGCTCCCCTCGTTATGGTAGGCAGCGAGAGCCGGAGAGCAGCGGGATTCGCCTGCGGCGTGGACGACTACGTCGACTACAAAGCTGGCAATCGCACGACGCTGATCCACAATCTCTGTCCGGCAGGATACGACTTTATCATCGACGCCGTGGGACAGGCAGAGAGCGCGAACCAGGTCCTACCACATCTCAAGCCCGGCGGGACTCTCGGAATCTACGGTATTGACGACTACGAGACGTGTCGAATCCAACCTCACCGGGCACCCGGAAGCTTCCAGTTCTATAACGGCGGCTATGATGAATCCGAAACGCATCACCAGGTCATCGAGAGGATTCGAGAGGGTCGGCTCGACGCCTCCATCTGGCTCGACCTCGATGAGGTCTATCCGCTGGACGACATTCACGCGGCCTTTGACGCCGTCGAACGTCGTCGCTTCATCAAGGCGCTGATAAGCCTCCCTTGAAGTCTTCCGGGATGGGCATCCGACGCGTGCCGCAACGAACGGTTATTGACATTTGGACCATCTTATGCTAAAGTCTACCTAATTATGAGGACCCGGAGACGGATGGTCACAATGACGCCAAATATGGTTAGCCGACAGCCTAATAAGCCTCAGCCGAAGCCACCCTGGAAGCGGGGGCGGTTGATGCCATTTAGCTAACCGAAGACCTGAGTCAAATCAACCAGCCTACCGCAAGGTGGCTGGTTTTTTGTTATCTGGCACGGTCTGCTACAGCCAAGGACAGCCCGCGCCGGTCAGGTGCACCGAGGATCCAAGAAGAGGGAGGAGAGAGATGTCATCAAAGGGACTTACGGATTCAGTGAACACAGTTGCGACGAACGTCAACCGGAACGGGCACGAGCCCGATGTCGGGACACCGCCCATCCAAGAGGGCTTAGCTGGCATTGTCATCGCTCACAGCGAAATCTCCGCCGTCGACGGTGAGCGCGGCACGCTGAGCTACCGTGGCTACGATGTCGGTGAGCTGGCCTGCCACGCGACATTCGAGGAGACGGTTTACCTCCTGTGGCACGGCGATCTTCCTACCCGCGAGAGCCTCGACGCCTTGTCTACTGACCTGGCCAAGAATCGGGTGATGGACGACACGCTCTACGACATCCTTCGGATACTGCCCCGCAGCGTCGAACCGATGGACGCGTTACGGACCGCCGTATCGGCACTCTCCTGTTCAGACGTTGACGACGGCGACCGATGCTTGGCTACCAATGTCGAAAAGGCTACCCAACTGGTAGCCAAGTTCCCAACGATTGTCGCGGGCTACTACCGGCTCCAGCAGGGCCACGAGCCGATCGACCCAGATCTGAGCCTGAGCCATGCCGCAAACTTCCTCTACATGATCCGCGGCGAACACCCGACAGAGATGCAGGCGCGCTCGATGGACATGGTCATGCTGCTGATGGCTGAGCACGGCTTCAACGCCTCAACATTCGCCGCGCGGGTCACGGCCGCGACGCTCTCTGACATCTACTCCGCCATTACAACAGCCATCGGCACGCTGAAGGGCCCATTGCACGGAGGCGCGAACCGCCGTGCAATGCAGATGATGCTCGAGATCGGCGAGATCGACAATGTCAAGCCCTGTATCAGGTCTGCGCTGGAGAGGAAAGAGCGGATCATGGGATTCGGTCATCGGGTCTACAAGACCGCACCCGATCCCCGCTCTGCTTACCTCCGCGGGCGTCTCTACGAGCTCTGCGCCGAGCAGGGCGATTTCCACCTCTACGAGCTGGCGACCGCCATCGCGGAGACGGTGGAGGCGGAGAAGGGGCTCTATCCCAACGTGGACTTCTACACAGCCCCCCTCCTCTACCTATTGGGCATCCCCCTGGAGCTTTTCGTGCCGGTCTTCGCGATCAGCCGCATTCCGGGTTGGACTGCCCACGTGATGGAGCAGTACGCGCGAAATCGTCTGATACGGCCACTAGCGGCCTATGTCGGACCGGAGAACCGCACCTACCAGCGTATTGAGGATCGCTGAAGTTCCCCGCGTAAAGGTGGGGCTGAGGCTACGCCCGCGCCGTGTGCAGGGAAAATCTGGCGCCACGGCGCGACCAAGAAGAGGAAATCTGATGGCACAGACACTTACAGAAAAGATCATCGCAGACCACCTGGTTGACGGCGAGATGGCACCAGGCGCCGCGATCGGCATTCGCATCGATCACACCCTGACGCAGGATGCCACCGGCACGATGGCATGGCTGGAGTTTGAGGCGATGGACATCCCCCGGGTGCGCACAGAGCGCTCGGTCAGCTTCGTCGACCACAACATGATCCAGGCCGATTTCAGAAACGCGGATGATCACCGCTATCTGCAGACTGCCGCCGCCCGCTACGGGGCCTACTTTTCTAGGCCCGGCAATGGCATCTGCCATCAGGTGCAGCTGGAGCGGTTCAGCGTCCCGGGCACAACGTTGTTGGGCTCAGATAGCCACACGCCCAATTCCGGGGGACTCGGCGCGCTCGCCATAGGCGCCGGTGGGCTCGATGTCGCCGTGGCGATGGGAGGCGGGCCCTTCTACATGACGATGCCCACCGTCGTTGGCATCAAGCTGACTGGAGAGTTGCAGCCCTGGGTCACGGCCAAGGACGTCATCCTCGAGCTGCTGCGACGGCTCTCAGTGAAGGGCGGCGTGGGCAAGGTGATTGAGTACTTCGGACCTGGGGTCTCCGCCCTGACCGTCGACCAGCGGGCGACCATCTGTAACATGGGCGCAGAGCTGGGCGCCACATCCTCCATCTTTCCCAGCGACAAGCAGACCCGTCATTACCTGAGAGCCCAGGAACGCGAGAGTGATTGGCAACCGCTGTCCGCCGATCCCGATGCCGTCTACGCTGAGGTCATCGAGCTGGACCTCGGTGCCCTGGAGCCTCTGATTGCCAAACCCTCGATGCCTGACGAGGTCGTGCCCGTCGCCGAGGTCGCGGGCACCCCTGTTGCCCAGGTGTGCGTCGGCTCGTGCGTGAACTCCTCCTATGAGGACTTAGTGACCGTGGCCCGCATCCTGAAAGGCAAGCGGGTCCATCCAACGGTCAGCATGACGGTGACGCCCGGCAGCAAGCAGGTCTACACAATGATCGCGGAGAATAGCGCCCTCGCCGACCTGATTGCGGCAGGCGCGCGCATTCTGGAGTCCGCGTGTGGTCCCTGCCTCGGCATGGGGCAGGCACCAGCCACCGGCGTCGCCTCCCTGCGCTCCTTCAACCGCAACTTCAAAGGACGCAGCGGAACAGCTGAGGATTATGTCTATCTCGCCAGTCCGGAGACCTGCGCCGCGGCGGCTCTGACCGGGAACATCACGGATCCGCGCGATCTGGGTCCGCGGCCGATGGCAGAGACGCCTTCGGCGTACCCTGTCAGCGACACCATGATCCTGCCACCTCTCGATCCGCCTGAGGCCGCCCGCGTCGAGGTGATCCGGGGGCCCAACATCAAGCCGGTGCCAATCGGAGTTCCTGTGCCCGCAGATGTGAGAGGACGGGTGCTCATTAAGGTTGGAGACAACATCACGACCGACCACATCATGCCTGCGGGCGCGCAGATTCTGCCGCTTCGCTCCAATATCCCGGCGATCTCCGAATACGTCTTCTACCGCGTGGACGCCGACTTTGTGGAACGTGCGAAGGAGTGGGGAGGCGGCATCATCGTGGGCGGCACGAACTATGGACAGGGCTCCAGCCGGGAGCACGCGGCTCTGGCGCCGATGTATTTGGGGGTCAAGGCCGTCATTGCCAAGTCCTTCTCCCGTATCCATCACGCCAACTTGATCAACGCGGGCATCGTGCCCCTTGTATTCGCCGATGAGGGCGACTACGCTACCATTCAGAGGGGAGACGAGCTCCTCCTGCCGGACATCCGGGGGGCGCTTGCGGGTCATCGGGCAGTCGTCGTGAAGAACCAGACTCGCGGCCTGACCTATCGCCTAAGCGCAGACTTGACCCCACGGGAGCTCCGTATCTTGCTCGCAGGCGGGATGCTCAGCTACATCCGCAGCATGAAAGGGGCTTAGATGGAAGCCACCCACCACGCAATCACACTGATTCCCGGTGACGGCATCGGCCCTGAGGTCATCCATGCAACCCAACGCGTCCTCGAGGCAACGGGCCTGGTTTTCAACTGGGATGTCCAGAACGCCGGCGCCGGTGTCATCGAGGAGGCAGGCACGCCACTGCCGCCCACCGTGCTCGACTCGATTCGATCGACCGGGGTGGCCCTCAAAGGGCCCATCACCACCCCCGTGGGATCGGGCTTTCGCAGCGTCAACGTCGCCATCCGCCAGGCGCTGAACCTTTACGCCAACGTGCGCCCAGCTCGAACGCTGACGGGCCTTCCACGCGCCCGCCCAGACGTCGATATCATCGTCGTACGCGAGAACACCGAAGGCCTCTACCTTGGGATAGAGCACGACGTGATCCCGGATGAGGCTGCAGAAGCCATCCGCATCATCACGCGCGGTGCCTCCACCAGGGTGGTTCGCTACGCCTTCGAATATGCGCGCCGGAACGAGCGCCGCCAGGTCACCGCCGTCCACAAAGCCAACATCTTGAAGATCACGGATGGCTTGTTCCTTAAGGTAGCGCGAGAGATCGCGGCGGACTACCCAGACATCGAGTTTCAGGATCTGATCATCGACAACATGTGCATGCAGCTTGCTCTGCAACCTGAGGTCTACGACGTGCTGGTCTTACCCAACCTCTACGGCGACATCGTCAGTGACCTCTGCGCCGGCCTGGTCGGCGGCCTGGGAATCACCCCCGGCGCGAACATCGGCGACGACCTCGCTGTCTTCGAGCCGGTCCACGGCTCGGCGCCCGATATCGCCGGGCAGGATCGCGCTAACCCTATTGCTGCGATCCTCTCTGGAGCTCTGATGCTCCGTCACCTCGGTGAGCTGGCCGCGGCCACCCATGTCGAGGCCGCGGTTGCCGCCGTCATCGCTGAGGGAGAGGTGGTGACGCCCGATCTCAAGCCCGGACGGCCCGAGGCCATCGTCGTGGGTACACAAGCCCTGGCCGACGCGATCATCGACCACCTGTCGTGAAGCTGCGAGAGCCCCTAGGCCCACACACGCAGCACAGACCCCCCAGACCGTCACGGAATGCGACTTCTAG
>JBNGDL010000058.1:0-21586 GCA_049975205.1 Anaerolineae bacterium
ATATAATCCCACCTAGCGTGGGTTTAGCTCTCACAGAATGGAGTTCTGTTATGTCCGCTTCATTCCGCAACTTTGTGATCACAAGGATCCTTCTCACGATCCCGATGATTCTGATCCTGGTAACGATGGTCTTTTTCGTCATGCGCGTGTTACCCGGGGATCCCATCCGCTCGCAGCTCGGACCGAAGGTCAGCGAGGAGCAGGCCGAGGCCATTCGGGAGCGGCTGGGCCTTAACCGCCCTCTCTATGTGCAGTATTTCGACTTCCTGTGGAAGATGATCCGACTCGATTTCGGAAACGCGCTGACACAGGGTGAGCGACCCATTCGAGATGAGCTGGGGGAGCGGCTGCCGGCAACGATCGAGTTAACTGTGCCCGCGATGGCGTTTACGGCGATTGTGGGCATCTTCAGTGGCGCCTACGCCGCCAAGAACCGCAAGAAGCCTGCTGATTACCTCATCAGGGTGTTCAGTATGGTTGTATACGCGATCCCTGTTTTCTTCATGGGGCTTCTGTTTCAAATCATCTTCTCGGTGCGGATTCCCCTTCTGCCCCTCGCCGGCCGCCTGGATGCAACTTTACTAAGGGACTTCCGGCCTATTACGAACTTCTACTTTATCGACGCGATCATCCAGCGGAATTGGGCAGCGCTGGGCTCGCTGGCTCGACATCTCATCATGCCGTCGGTGACACTGGGGCTGATCCTCACAGGTCCCTTTATCCGGCTCACCCGAGTGAATATGATTGAGACCTTGCAGACGGATTTCATCACTGCAGGCCGCGCGCGGGGCATTCCGGAGCGGCGACTGACTTATAGACACGCGCTGCGCAATACGTTCATTCCGATTTTGACCCTGATCGGGTTGCAGTTCGCGCTCTTGCTGGCTGGTGCAGTGTTGACGGAGACGACGTTCTCGTGGCCGGGCATGGGTCGATACTTGGTGAAACGCATCGAGTTGCGTGACTACAACGCTGTACAGTCTACCATCGCTGTTTTTGCGCTGTTTGTCGGCGGCATCAGCGTTCTGGTTGACATGCTTTACGCGTTCGTCGATCCGCGCATTCGGTACTAGGGGGCAGACTATGGCGCAACGATTGCGAGACAGAACATCTGGGGCTGAGGGCTCGGCCGAGGTCGAGGTCCCAGAGTGGCAGCTGGAGCTGGATCGCGTAGGCGTGGTCCGGAGAATGCTTTTGGCGCGGAAGTGGTATGGCGGGGATTGGTGGTTCGTACTGATCAGTGCGATTCTGCTGCTATTTATCATCACGGTGGGGGTCTTCCCGCAGTGGTTCGCTCCCCACGATCCGCGCGCTGAGGTGGGGCCATCGCTTCTGGCCCCCGGAGAGGCACCTTCTGAGTATGTGTTAGTGGCGCCGATCGAGGCGGAGGTCACTAGCTTGATCGATGTTGGCAGCCAACAGAACAATGTGGGTTACGTTGTGGGGACGCCAGCAGCTCAGGCGCTGCGCGAAGCACTAGACGAGCTCAACGCTGAGGTCGATGATCCTGCCGACTTCTATCGCCCTCGCCCTCGACGCTATGAGAGTCTTGATGAGGCGCTCGACGCGCTGGCTGCAGGCGAGGTCGATGCCGTCGTCGCGGACCCCGCACAGGTTGAGAGCGTGCTTGCTACCTACGACTCCTTGGAGATCGCGAGCTCGCTGCGAGAGGCCGCCGAGAGAGGCTTTGCTCTGGGCACCAACCAGATCGGGCAGGACGTACTGAGCCGGATCATCTGGGGTACCCGGATCGCGCTGATCGTGGGCCTTAGCTCCGCGGTGACGGCGCTCGTGATCGGCGTGCCCCTCGGCCTGGTGAGCGGCTACGTCGGCGGAGTCCTGGACCGCGTGCTCACGCTGCTGATGGACAGCCTCTACTCCTTTCCGGGCCTGATCCTGGCCATCGCGATTGCGGCAGTGCTGGGGCCGGGTATTGGAAACATCATTATCTCGATCGCCGTGCTCTATGTCCCGACGTACTATCGGATTGTCAGAGGGCAGACGCTTTCGGTGAAGGAGGAGCTCTACGTCGAGGCGGCGCGGAGCTTGGGCGCTAATGCGCTCCGGATCATGAAGGATTTTATCTTCCCGAACGTGATTCCGTCGGTGGTGGTGATCTTCTCGGTGAATGTGGCCGACGCGATTCTCACGGAGGCTGGTCTCAGCTTCCTGGGGTTTGGCATTCCGCCCGACACGCCCGACTGGGGGATCGACCTTGCGCGGGGGCAGGATTACCTGCGCCGAGCTTGGTGGTTGATCACGTTCCCTGGCGCTATGGTAAGTCTGGTCACCTTCGCCTTCAGTATGCTGGGTGAGAGCCTCTCTGAGATCCTCAACCCGCGACTTTCGGAGGTGTGAGCATGACGACACCGAACAATGAGCAAGAAGTGCTGGTACAGATACGCGATCTCTCGGTGACCTATCACACCCGCCTTGGATCCCTGAGCGCCGTTGAGAACGTCTCCTTCGACATCTACAGAGGCGAGATCCTGGGCCTGGTCGGCGAGAGTGGTTGCGGCAAGAGTACGATGGGCAAGGCCCTGATGCGGCTGATCGCTCCGCCGGGAGAGATCACGGGGGGGCGAATTGTCTTCGATGGTGAAGATATCATGGCCTACGACGATGATCAGATGCGGGATTTCCGGGGCCGGCGCGTCAGCATGATCTTCCAGGATCCTATGACGTCGTTGAATCCTGTGCAGCGCGTCGACGAGCACGTGATCGAGGCGATCCAGGTTCACGAACCGAAGACGCCGGTCGAGGCTGCCTTGGAGCGCGCGAGAACGCTGATCGAGATGCTGGGCATTCGGACCAATCGTCTCAAGGACTACCCTCATCAGTTGTCGGGGGGTATGCGTCAGCGGGTGATGGCTGGACTGGGTCTGGTGCTCAACGCGGACTTGATCGTCGCCGATGAGGCCACCACATCGCTCGACGTGATTGTCGAAGCCAAGCTCCTCGACGAGTTCCGTCGCCTCCGTGATGAGTTCAATCTGACGATCTTGTTGATCACGCACAACATCGCACTGGTGGCGCAGATGGCAGATCGCATCGCCGTTATGTACGCCGGTCAGATGGCAGAGATTGGCAAGGTAACCGATGTCTTCGACGACCCAATGCATCCCTATACCGAGGGGCTGCTCAGGTCGGTCCCGAACATCAAACTGGATGAGCGAGAGGAGCTCTACAAGATGGGCGGTGAGCCGCCGAACCTGACACACCCACCAAGTGGGTGCCGGTTCCACCCGCGATGCCCGAGAATGATGCCCATCTGCCGTGAACTGGAGCCGACCCTACAATCAGCTAAGGACGACCCCACGCATCTGGTTCACTGCTGGCTTTACGAGGAAAGACCTGAAGGTTGGGAGGAAGCATGATGGAAAACACGGGTCACAATCCAGACACACGATCCGACGACAACCTTGTCGTCGTTCGCAACCTGAAAAAGTGGTTCCCGGTACAACAGGGCTTTCTGAACCAGCTATTGGGTGGGGAGAAGCGCCACGTGCGTGCTGTCGACGGCGTGAGCTTCGAGATCCGTCGAGGCGAGGTCTTCGGTCTGGCTGGCGAGAGCGGCAGCGGTAAGACGACGACGGGACGGGTGACCCTGGGCCTCAGCCGCGCGACCGAGGGAGAGGTCATCTTCGATGGTATTGACCTTATGGCGGCAAGACCCGAGGAACTGCGGCGACTGCGGCGCAGAATGCAGGTGATTTTCCAAGACCCGATGGCGTCGTTGAACCCCCGGATGTCGCTCGGCGCCTCCATCGGATATGGACTGCGGATTCACAATCCTGAGATGGATGCCGACGCTCGTAGGGACACAGTGACTGACATGCTGGAGAGAGTCGGATTGTCTCCGGCTAACTTCTTCTACAACAAATTCCCGCACCAGACATCTGGCGGGCAGCGCCAGCGCGCAGTCATTGCCAGGGCGCTCGTGACACAGCCAGACCTGGTCTTGGCTGACGAGCCGATTGCCATGGCGGATGTGAGTGTCCGGGCCCTGCTTCTGGATTTGATGAACGAACTCAAGCGTGATTTCAACCTGACCTATCTGTTCATCACGCACGACCTGGCGACGGCGAAGTACATCTGTGATCGCATTGGGATCATGTATCTCGGCAAGCTGGTGGAGGTCGCGGAGTTGCGCGAGCTCTACAGCCACCCCTTGCATCCCTACACTCGAGCCCTGCTTGCCGCGGTCCCGGTGCCTGATCCACACGACCGACGACGCGAGCCGATGCCTGAGGGTGAGATTCCGAACCCGGTCAATCCACCAAGCGGTTGTCGGTTCCATCCGCGTTGTCCTATTGCGCAGCCAAGATGCTCTGTCGAAGTGCCGCTGCTCCGGGAGTTGCGACCAGGGCACACGACGGCGTGCCACTACTCGGAGCGTTACTTACCCTAGGAGCATGGGGCCAGCCGATCCAAAGGCGGTCGTGCCGTTCAGTTGACGTATGAAGAGACCCCCCTTCTCACCGAAGGGGGGTCTTGACTCATGTTTGCTGAGCGTGTTACTTGGACGGAGGCAGCGGCGGAGGGGTCTGGGCGAACAAATCATTGAGCTCGTCGACGTCTCCAGCCTTGGTCCAATTGTCCATGCCAGCTCGCCACACCAGCGTGTCCTTGCCGACGTCCCCGGCCTGGATCTTCTGCTGGAGGGCGGACGCATCAAACGGGCCAGCTTGCTCGCCTCCGATCGCCGCATAGTACTGGGCCTGCTGCGGAAGCGGCGGGGGCGCGGTGGGGCCCTGTCCCTGACCGCCCTGTTGCTGTTGTTGCTGCATCGACTGGCCAAACATCTGACCAACGGTTGCACCCAGGCCGACGCCGGCGCCAAGCCCTACGCCCGTCCCAGCGCCGCCGCTGGGGTTCTTAGCGGCTTCTACCATCGCCTGAGCGCCCTGATACTGCATGTAGGCACCCATGTCGCCAATGGCGCCCATCGAGGCTGCTGTGTCGATCGCTTTGGCGGTCTCCTCGGTCGGGGAGATCGACTCGATGTAGAAGGAGTTGAGCGACACACCGCGTGCAGCGAACTCCTCAGCGGCCTTCGCCCTCACGCCGGCTGCCAGCTCCTCCACGAAAGCTGACATCTGAATGATCGACTTGCCCATCTCGCCGATGAGATCGATCATCTTGGTCAGGATGATGCTTCGGAAGAAGCTCTGAATGTCGCGGGTCCGGTAGAGGTTCTGTGTCCCGACGATGTTCGCGACAAAGAGCTGCGGGTCGGTGATTTGGATCGCATAGGTACCATACCCGGTGACGCGGGCCATTCGCAGGATCGGATCCTCAATCGTGATAGGCTGGGGCGTACCCCACTTCATATCGGTCAGCTCGCGCAGGGTCACGAAGTAGACTTCCGCCTTAAAGGGGGTCTGTCCGGAGAAGGCTTTACCGACAAGGTCCACAAGGAGTGGGATGTTGGCTGTGGTGATCGTGTGGCGCCCCGGCCCGAAGGTATCCAAGGCCTTGCCGTCTCGATAGAAGACCGCGGCCTGCGACTCGCGTACGATCAGCTGGCTGCCAATCCGGAAATCTCCTGATCCCCGCTCCGGAATGCGATGGACGATTTCATCTTTCCCTTCGTCCGTATACTCAACGATATCGAAAACGCGTGCCATTGTCTTTTACCTCCATTTAGTGTTATCCAGCGTTCGTAGCGCTCTCAACGCAGCCACTGGAACCAAGATCCTAAGGCATCTGGGCCAAACGCCAGGTCTACTGAGCGGTGCCCCGCAAGACGTCCTGGCGCTCGTCAAATGTGGCATTCGCCTCACGAGCCAGATCGCGCACCATCAAGACCAGCGAACGGGCTTCCTCACTCTCGACGCCAGTGCGCGCTCGAGAGATCGCGCCCTCAATCCGCTCGGCGTAGCTGACCAGTGCGGCGTCAAACTCATAGATCCGGTCGAGATCATCTTCTTTAATGCGAACGGCATCGAACAGACCAGAGTAGCCATAGGGAGCCGTTCGGACCCGATCTATGAAGGTCTGGATCTGGGTAGCTGCGCTACCGGCCTCATCGAGCAGGCCGAGCTTGCCCGCCGAGATAAGGTCCGTCTGCAACGCATCCAGCTCCCGTTTGACCGTGCGCATTCGATTGGCGATGTGCTCACGCAGGAGTTTGTCGGCCTCGCGGCGCTGTTCCTTCTCTTTATATCCCTGGTAACCAGGGATCTTTGCAATGACCTTCTCTATGCCGGACATCTCATCCTTGATGCTATCGAGCAGACTCATCCTGAACCTCCGCGTGTACCTTTCTTGTTAAGCGAGACCAGAACCCAAATGGCCGAACCCAACCACGAGCAGGACTTGGTCGGGGCAGATCCAAACCTCGCCGATGATCCGGCCTCTCAGGTTTGGTCTGTGTCACAGATGATTGTAGCACAGAATTGCCCTTGTGTGAAGCTCGCGCCGATTTTGTGCGCTCCTCTCGGATGTAAGATTCCTCAATCAAACCTGACCAAGAAGGGGCACCACCGACCTCACTGCCCGTCGTCCCCATAACCCGTGATCCTTGTTCGCCAACCTTCCGTCCTACAGGTATACTGGGTGCAAAGATCGCCCAGTTGGGAGGCTGGTGCACCGTCTCCAATGAGATTCTATCTACGTATACGTGGCCATCGGGTGTTCGGTTGCACGTCATGCAAGGAAACATGACGTGGGGGGTACGCCGAGAGTTCCTTCACAGATCACCCCAGGATGTTGATCGAGCTGGTCCGCTTCTGCATGATCGCTGCGCGCCCAGCAATGTTCTTCGTCCAGCTGGGGTGACCGCCGCGCTCTGATGGCTAACCATCAGGATCGAGTATAATGCCACGGGTGGTCGCTGGTCGCGGCTGTTGGCTGCGTGGCGCCATCGCCTAGCGTCTGGAAGCAAGTGAGGAGCGACTATGCGCATTCTAATCACGGGTGGGGCTGGGTTCATCGGATCTCATCTCTGTGATCGGTACCTCGATGAGGGTCACGAAGTCATCGCGATGGACAACCTCAAGACGGGGTCCACGGATAACATCTCCCACCTTGCCGGACATCCCGGCTTCCATTTTGTGAAACACGACGTGACTCACTACATTTACGTCGCTGGCGGACTCGATATGGTGCTGCACCTGGCCTCGTTGCCCAGCCCGGTCGATTATCTCAACTACCCTATTCAGACCCTTAAGGTGGGCGCGCTGGGCACTCATAACACGTTGGGGCTGGCGCTCGCGAAAGGCGCCAAGTATCTTCTCGCCTCGACCTCCGAGGTCTACGGGGACCCCCTGGTCCACCCTCAAGACGAGGCTTATTGGGGCAACGTGAACCCCGTCGGGCCTCGAGGGGTCTACGATGAGAGTAAACGATTTGCCGAGGCTTTGACGATGGCCTATCATCGCTATCACGGCGTTGACACGCGGATCGTGCGGATATTCAACACCTACGGTCCGCGAATGCGTGTGGATGATGGTCGCGTGGTTCCCAATTTCATCAGCCAGGCTTTGCATGGAGACCCGCTCACGGTCTACAATCACGGGAAGCGAACGCGGGCCTTCTGCTATGTCGATGACCTGGTCGAAGGGATTGTGCGCCTGATGGCGATCGATGTCGAGGGCCCGATCAACATCGGCAACCCCAGAGAGATTTCAATCCTGGATTTCGCCAAGTTGGTGATCGAGGTTGCGCAGAGCGACTCGGAGATCACGTTTTTGGTGCCAGATGACGAGCGAACGCGGGATGACCCGAAGCAGCGCTGCCCCGACATCTCGCGCGCTCGGGAGCTCCTCGGATGGGAGCCACGGGTGGCGTTGCGAGACGGGCTTCTGAGAACCATTGCGGATTTCCGCCACCGGTTGGGTTACGCTTGATGGATCCTGCTGCCTCGAGACGCATTCTTACGGTGCTCGTCTATGCTGTGCGCGGCTCGCGGACGTTGCTGATGCGACGCAACAAGGAGCCGAACCTGGGCCTGTGGGTGGCGCCCGGCGGCAAGGTGGAAGCGGATGAGGCTCCCCATGACGCGGCGATACGCGAGATGTACGAGGAGACAGGCCTGATCGTCGGGAACTTGAACTGGCGCGGATTCTGTACTGAGGTCTCCCCCCTGCCCGATTGGCAGTGGTTGCTCTTCATTTACGTCACTCGCGATGTCACCGGCGAGCTGCAAGGGGATCCAAGGGAGGGGGATCTAGCCTGGGTAGAGCTGGATACCTACTTTCACGAGCTGGAGATCCCGCAGGCTGACCGGATCTTCGCGCCCAGGGTGCTGGATCCGGACTCCGGGATGTTTGAGGCGAAGTTCGTCTACGACGAGGCGTTGCGCTTGACGGAGTGGGTGGCTTACTGATGCGTGCGCTGGGGGCTCTATTGTGACCGTACGTGCTCGCCCAGATCGAGCGTCTCTCGCACCTTGGCTGTCGGGCCAGCTCGTCTGGCACGTTGGCCTGGTGTTTGTCGCGCTGATCCTCGGGCTCCTCAGCGCTGTGATGCCATTGACGCAACTGGTTCTGATTGCGGGCACGATCGGCCTCGTCACCGCGACCTTGGCGGAGCCTCTGAACGGGATCGGGGTAGCGCTGCTCCTGGGTCCGCTACGGGCATGGCTAGAGATTCGAAGTCCCGGGATCATCCCTCACGTTGGACAGCTCGTCCTTGTTATGACTGTCGTGGCGTGGCTGGCGCGCGGTATGGTGCTGCGAAGCCTGAGAGTGGCGCTCCCGCCACGGCTGGGTTTTCTGACCGCCTTCCTGGTGGTGGGACTCGTATCCTTGTGGAATCCCGTGGACGTCTGGGATGGCTCGCTGGAGCTGTTCAAGTGGGTTCAGGTCGCGCTTGTCGCCGTGGTCGTCTACTCCCGCGTGGAAGCGTTAGGCGGGCACGTAGGGGCTCGCTTGGCGTTCTGGCTGCTGGTAGGATCTGCGGCCTTTCAGGCGATCATCGGTCTCTGGCAGTTCGGCCTGGGCGGGAGCGGCGTCGAGGAGTTTGCCATCAATGATCGCCTGTATCGCGCCTATGGCACCTTTCAGCAGCCCAATCCCTATGCGGGATTCCTGGGCCTGGTGGGTGCCGTTCTGGTGGGGGCAGCGGCGTCGGCACTGCTGCAGCTCTGCCGCGGGACCAGGTCGTGGGAAGCTGCGCGTCGTTTTCTGTTCTATGCCCTTCCGACGGTCCTCGTGGTAGCTGGCCTCGGTGCGTCGTGGTCCAGAGGTGGGTGGATGGGCTTTGCCATGGCGCTCTTTGTGATCGGCCTGCTGCTACCCGAGCACCGCGTATGGGGACTGGCAATGGTTGGGGCCGGTATCCTTCTGGTGGCGGGGTTGCTTGTGACGGGCCGGCTTCCCTCGACTGTGGTTGATCGACTGACTGGGTTCTTGGCCTATGTGCAGTTTGACGACGTGCGTGGCGTGGGGATCACCGATGCGAACTTCTCGGTGGTTGAGCGGATGGCCCACTGGCAAGCCGCGCTCGGGATGTGGCGTGCACGCTTCTGGCTCGGCGTGGGGTTAGGCGGCTATGAGGCCGCATACCCTGTGCACCGCCTCATCAACTGGCCATTGCCGTTGGGGCACGCCCACAACTTCTACCTGAATCTGCTGGGCGAAGTTGGGATCGTCGGTCTCCTCTCGTACGTCGTCTGGCTGGGGGCCACGGTGCTAGGCCTGCTCCAGGCTGTTGGGCGTCACCAAGGGTGGCGACGCGGGCTGGCGCTCGGCCTGATGGGAGCATGGACCCATCTCGCGGCACACAGTCTGGTCGACAATCTCTATGTCAACAACGTTCATCTTCATGTCGGAGTTCTGGTGGCGCTCAGCGGCTGGGTGATAGCAGAGCGTCCATCGAGGAGGTCATCTTGAGTCTACCTGTCATCCTTGTCCACGGAGGCGCGTGGTATATCCCTGAGTCGGAGCGCGAGGAGCACGTCGCCGGATGTCGACGGGCAGCATTGGCTGCGTGGGAGAAGCTCCTCTCCGGGGCCTCCGCCCTTGATGCTGTTGAGTTGGCCGTACGGCTGCTGGAGGACAATCCATCCTACGATGCGGGTCGCGGGAGCTACCGCAACAAGGAGGGGCGCGTTCAGCTTGATGCGATTATCGTGGACGGTCGCACGCTGGACTTTGGCGCTGTGGCGGCGGTAGAGCGTGTCAGCAACCCCATCAGCTTGGCCAGACTCGTCATGGAGCGGTCAGAACATCGGTTCGTGGTGGGGCAGGGTGCGGAAGCATTGGCTGCGTCATTTGGTATGCAGCTCTGCGGTTCAGAAGAGCTGGAGGGCAAGCTGGATGACGGGCAGTGGTCGCCTCCAGTTCCCGCGCAGAGTGTCAGTTGGCCATCCGTGGCGAGACCTGGGGATACCGTGGGCGCGCTGGCCCTCGACGTCGACGGTCATCTGGCTGCCGCGACGTCGACCGGTGGCACGCCGGACAAGTGGCCTGGTCGGGTGGGGGACTCCCCGCTTATCGGGTGCGGCGCGTACGCCGACGATACAGCTGGCGCAGCTGCGGCCACGGGGGCGGGTGAGTATCTGATGCGCATCGTCACGAGCAAGACGGCTGTCGACTTCATGGCCGGGGGAGCGAGTGCTCAGCAGGCCGCCGAGGCGGTCGTCGCCCGGCTCTGGGAACGCGTCAGAGGATTCGGGGGCGTCATCCTCATTGACCGAAACGGCGGGGTGGGGCTCGCCCACAACACGCCAAATCTGGCCTATGCTTATGTCGTGGCGGAGGGACCTGTCGTGGCAGGCACAGAGGTCTCCTCACGGGAGATTCCTGGGCGGGCGGAGGGTCTTGCTGCCGTACGCGGAGACGGGAGCACCGCCGGGCGCTAGACCCAGATCGGAGCGGGCGGTCGTTGAGGTTCCCATCTTTGCCTGATGCGGGGCTGCTCTGACGTGGCTTCGATCTGAGCGGGGCCGACTACCTAGACCTGCCCTCGGCCAAACTCGCGGGCGAGCTCCTCGGTGGAGATCTGTACGATCGTCGGACGACCGTGAGGACAGGTGCGCGGATTGTCCGTCCGCTCAAGATCCTTGATGAGGCGCTCCATCTCCTGAGATGATAGCACCTGACCGGCCTTGACTGCCGCTCGTTTGCAGATGTGACGGACGATGGCCTCTTCGAGTCCCTCTTGGACAGGTGACCGCCCCTCCTGAGCAGCTGCGATATCCGCCAGCAGGTCGTCTGGCGCAACGTGCTTCAGCAGTGCGGGGACGGATCGCACCAGATAGGTGTTGGGGCCAAAGGCCTCCGCCTCGATGCCAAGCTCATGGATGACTGGGAGCATCTCCGCAAGGCGGTCGGCGTCCTCCGTTGGCAGCGTTACAACCTTCGCCTCCAGAAGCGGTTGGACGGCGATCTGCCCACGTGTAGCCTCCGACAGCATCTGCTCGTAAAGCACGCGTTCGTGGGCTGCGTGCTGATCGATCAGATAGAGGCCGTCGGGCCCCTCCGTGATGATGAACATGGTGGCCAGCTGGCCAATGATGCGCAGCGGAGGGAGGTTAGCGCGGGCGCTCGCAGCGGACTGGCCTTGTGCAGGTACCGTGACTGCTTCGGAGGCGTCCCTGCCATATCCGAGGTCACCAGGGGTGCGGGCCGAGTCGTCCACATCTCTGTCGAATCGGATGTGCTCCTGCGATGGACGCAACGAAGCCAGTCTCGCGCGCGTGCTCTGTGCTGAAGACGCACCCGCATCAGCTGATTGGCCGGACCACGTGGCAGCGGCGGGTGCTTCGCTGACGACGGTAACCCGAACGGTTCGCTGGACGGCCCGGAAGACGCTGTCGGGGTCGCGGAAGCGGACCTCCGACTTGGCGGGGTGTACGTTGACGTCAACATCTTCAGGCGGCATCTCCACGAGCACGAAGGCGACGGGATAGCGCTTGACGGGGAGCAGCGTGTGGTAGGCTTGAATCACGGCGTAGGAGAGCCGCAGGTCCTCGATCCATCTCCCGTTGATGAAGAGGGTGATGTAGCCGCGGTTGGCCCGGTGGACGGTGGTAGGTCCGACGAAGCCGTGCACCTGGATTGGGCCTTGTGCTGTCAATTCCTCGGGCACGGCCAGGAGGCTTGTACCGAGGTCCGTGCCGTAGACATCGATCAGGACGCTGCGGGCAGCGCCATTACCGGGGGTGGACAGCACCTCACGGTCATCGTGAACGACGGTAAAGGCGACCTCCGGATAGGCGATGGCGTAGCGCGTGACGAATGCGTCGATGTGGCGTCGCTCAGTTCTCTCGGTCCGCATAAACTTCTGTCGCGCCGGCACGTTATAGAAGAGGTCCTCGATGACGATCTCTGTGCCGGGCGGCCGGCCGACGTGCGACTGAGTCACGACCTCTCCGCCCTCCAGCCTAATCCGGGTGCCCGTGGTCTCAGACGCGTGGCGCGTGATGCAGGTGGTCCTGCTGACGGCGGCGATGCTGGACAGCGCCTCGCCCCGGAATCCCAACGTAGCGATGTGCTCCAGATCCGCTGCCGTGTCCAACTTGCTGGTGGCGTGGCGGCGAAAGGCAAGGGCCACTTCGTCGGCTAGCATGCCGACACCGTTGTCTCGGACACGGATCAGCTTCGCGCCGCCGTCGCGGATCTCGATGTCCACGCGCGTCGCACCGGCATCCAGGCTGTTCTCGACCAGCTCCTTGACGACCGATGCCGGGCGTTCCACAACCTCGCCGGCTGCGATGCGAGATGCGATCTCCTCAGGCAGGAGCTTGATAGGCATAGGACCTCCGCCAACGATTCTAGTCGAAAGGGAGCAAAACAGCAAGGTCCATGGCATTCCACCAGATCAGAGCGCACCCGTGGGTCGGCTTTCTTATGGCTAAGTTGACTCTTCGCCTCATTGGACTAGGATAGGTGGCTGATGAGTGACGAACACAGGTCCGCTGAGGACAAGCAGAAGGTCACGATTGATGACTGGCTGCGAGCGAAGGCAGTGGCTCTCACTCGGCCTGTCGCCGAGGTGCTGGCGCGACTCAACGTCCACCCCAATACCATCACTCTCTTCGGGCTCACGGCGAACATCATCGCCGGGTTCGTCGTTGCGTATGGGAGTCTGAGGGTGGGGGGCCTCATCATGCTGGCCGGCTCTAGTACGGATGCCCTTGACGGGACCCTTGCGCGTCTGACGTCGCGTCAGAGCAGGTTTGGGGCCTTTCTGGACTCGACCTTGGATCGGCTCTCGGAGGGTGCTGTGCTGACGGGCCTGATCGCCTGGTACGTCACACAAGCGTCGCTCCTTGGAGCGCTGTTGTGTGTAACCGTGCTGCTGGGATCCGTGATGGTGAGCTACACCCGCGCGCGAGCTGAGGGCCTGGGATTTGACTGCAAGGTCGGTTGGTTCACGCGACCGATCCGGGTGTTCATCCTGGGGCTTGGTCTTGTGACGACCTGGCTCGTGCCTATCCTGACGGTGCTTTCGGTCTTGACGTGGTTCACCGTGGGACAGCGGGTGCGGCACGTCTACCTGGCGTCACAGGACGAAGTGCGCGCGACCTAACTCCGATCAGGACCATGCACAGAGACAGGTTGCGCACCATCCTAGAGCTCCTGGTGCTGAGTGCCTTGCTCCTGCCGGCCCTCGTTCCTCTGCTTCGGACGACGGCACTGCCGTGCACCCACGACAATGTCTTCCACAGCTTCCGCATTGTCGCGATGCGCGAGATGCTCCGCCACGGTTGGTTATTCTCACGTTGGGTACCCAACCTCGCCCTTGGCTACGGCTACCCCTTCTTCAACTACCGGGAGCCGCTGCCTTACCTCGTGGGAGAGGGGCTTTTCACGGTCGGGCTACCCCTGCCGTTGGTGCTCGGCCTGATCTATGCGCTGAGCCTTGTGATGGGCGCCTACGGGGCCTTCCGGTTAGCGCGCGACCTGTGGGGACGCGAAGCGGCGTGGATCGCGGGCGTGGCCTATGGGCTGGCGCCGTATGTCCTCCTGGATCCACTGCGACGGGGCAACATGCCCGAGTCGGTCGCGCTGGCGATCCTGCCTTGGCTCTTTGTGACGACGCGTCGCATCGTGAGAGGCGGGGGAAAGCGTCCATTGGTTGCCACCCTGTTGTTGCTCGCAAGCCTGTTCCTGAGTCACAACATCTCGTCGCTGTTGTTGGCCCCGTTCCTCGGCCTCTATGTCGTGCTCTTGGCCTGGATCTACCGAGGCCGTCGTGCGTGGCCCTATGCCTTTGTCGTTGTGATGCTGGCGACGTTGATCACCGCGTGGTTCTGGATGCCGGCGCTCGCGGAGCGGGACTTCGTCCAGCTTCATCTCTCCCGGACCACGAGGAATAACGACTTCCACTACAACTTCGTCACGTGGCGAGAGATGCTGACGACGCTTGCGGCGCCCTATGACCGTGACTACCTGAACCCGCCCATGCGGATCTACCTCGGGGTTGCTCAGGGGTTGCTCGCCTTGATCGGTGTGGGGGTTGCAGCCGGCAAGACGTTCACTCCGCTGTCTCCGGAGGGTGACGCTCAGGCTTGGGAAGGACGTCTCCTCCCCGGTTGCTTCCTGGTCGCTTCGCTCGGCTATCTCTGGATGGCCACTCCTGCGGCGGTCGGAGTCTGGGAGCGGCTCCCGTTGCTGTCATTTGTGCAGTTCCCGTGGCGGCTGGTGGGACGCGCGGCCTTGCCTGTGGCTCTGTTGGCCGGCCTCGGGGTCCAGGGCGTGGTGCGAAGCCTCTCCGGCGTCAAACGCATCCCTGGCTGGCTGCCGAGGGCGGTCTTGATCGTGGTGGTTGCTGTTCTGGTTGTCGCAGCCTGGCCTGATATGCACCCCCCCAAGGGTACTTGTTCCGCTGCGCCTCGTCCCTCATTGGACGAGCTCTACGCTCTCGAGCGGGATGGATGGATCGGCATGGATCCTGAGAGCAGTTACTTTCCGATCTGGGTGGAAAGTCATCCCACGGACACGACCCTGGCTGAGGCCTTTCAGCGTGGTGAGCTCCCGCAGCGCTTCGACCCCGAGAGCCTGCCCCAGGGCGCTGAGGTACTGAGTGCCAGCTACAAGCCCCTGAGAGCGACACTGCAGCTGAGCGCGCCGATCGGTTTCCGTGCACGGTGGCTCGGACTCTACTTCCCCGGTTGGCAGGTGCTCATCGACGGTCAGCGGGTTCAGGTGGGCGCGGAAGATGACACCGGTTTGTTGACCTTTAGGGTGCCGGCCGGCGAGCATGACATCGATGTGCGCTTTGGGAGCACGCCCGTGCGGCGCATCGGCGTAGGGCTGGCCCTCGTGGGGATCGTGGGCGCGGTGGTCGCGGCCTGTCGGCCCCACTCCCCAGTGGCGGCACGGCAAGATGACCGTGACCCAGATACTATCTCCTACAGGGACGCGAACGCTGTGCGTGCTGCGGCGGCTGACGATCGAGAGGCGTCTGCCCACCCCTTCCTCGCTGATCTCTCTCTGAAGATGGCTGGTCTGGCGGTGGGATTGTTGGCGGTCCGGTATCTGGTCGTGCCGTCGATCCCCACGCCGATGCAGCGACCGCGACTTGGTCCGACCGAGGTGCCCGATGTCGCGACGGCGATCGATAAGCCCTTCGCGGGTGGGCTCTCTCTTGTGGGAGTGACCCTCCCGTCGGGAAGTTATGCCGGGGATGCTGAGATCCCGGTCGAGCTGGTATGGAAGGCGAGGTCGGAGCCGGCGGCGGATTACCGCACGACGGTGGTGTTGCGGGGCGAAGATGGCCAAGTGTGGAGCACGCCTGGAACGGCGCGCCCGCGCGGATACGAGACGCCGCCTCCAACCCGAGCGTGGTCACCGGGGGCCTATGCCTTCGATCCGCACATCCTCGCGCTGCTTCCGGGCGCGCCGCCTGGGGCGTATGAGCTGGTCGCGGTGCTCCTGGACGCGGAGACGATGACGCCGATATCCGTCCTGGACGAGGCCGGTCGTCCATCGGAGCCCAAGTTCTCCCTCGGGACCGTCGCGATCGGCCCGCCTAGCCGAGTCGCGAGCCTGGAGGAACTAGGGGTCCCGGAGGATGCGAACCTTCAGGTATGCGAGGGTGTGGGGCTGTGGTCGATGGAGCTGGACAGGGCAGCCGCCTCTCCCGGGGGCGTGGTAGCCGTCCGTTGGGTCTGGGAGGCGGTGGTGACGCCGGTGACGGACCGGTCGGTGTGGCTGAGGTTAGTGGACGAGTCGGGCCTGGTCGCCGAGACGTGGACTCTGTCGCCATCACTGGCCTCTTGGCCGTCGAGCCGCTGGTCGTCCGGCGAACGCTGGTTGGGACAACACGTCCTACGACTTCCGGGCAGCCTCGAAAGCGGCGTCTTCCGCCTTGTGGCGGAGATGACGGCCTGTGGGACCCCTGTAGCTCAGCTTGATCTCATCGTCGAGGCGCCGGATCGGGCGTGGATGGTTCCAGACGATCTGCTGCCCGCCAATGTCGTCTTCGGCGACGGAGCGCCGCTGCGTGAGCTAGTGATGCTGGCTGGGTACAGGGTCTCCCCTCCCGTCCCTCAGCTAGGAGACGTGATTGAGGTGGATCTAGCGTGGCGCGGCCTGGCTGAGATGGACCAATCGTATCACGTGTTCGTCCACCTTGTGGATCCCGATGGCCTTGTCCTGAGCCAGAGTGATGGGGAGCCTGCCGCGTGGTCGCGACCGACAACTGGGTGGGCGCCTGATGAGGTCGTCACCGAAAGCAGGACCGTGACGCTACCCAGCGACGCCGGTGCCGGTGACTACGTCCTGCGCGTTGGCCTCTATATCCCCGGCTCGGCGCGGCTGAGGACGGAGGACGGCGGGGACGCGGCCCTCCTGGCTACCTTCGAAGTCGAGCCGTAGATGAACGGTGAGAACCACACGGGCTCACGCTTGAACCAGCCTAGTGAGGCGCACCGGGCCTCCCGGAGCAGGCACCGGTTGGCGCCCTGGACGCTGTCCCTAGTCGCCCTCGCGATGCTCCTCGTGGCGCTGGTCCCGGCGATTCAGCCGCTGCTGGGACGTGCCTTGACCTGCGGCTACGACAACGTATTTCACCTCTGGCGCGCGGTACAGATCGGCCACCTGTGGGACCAGGGCGTGCTCTACAGCCGGTGGGCGCCGGATATGGCGCACGGGTTCGGGTTCCCGCTATTCCTCTTTGCATCACCCTTCCCACCCTCTCTGGTGGCCGCCCTTGAGCGCTTGGGATTGGGATGGCCCGTTGCGCTGAACGCGGTCTTCATCCTTGGCGTCATCTTGGGTGGAATCCTGATGTATTGGCTGGTCCTGTCGCTGGTGAGTGAGCGAGCGGAGATACCAGACTACGTCGGTCAAGGGGCGGGACTGGTCGCAGCCCTTGCCTACATCTATGCCCCTTTTCAGGCCTATGACGTTTTCTACCGAGGTAGCTTGTGGGAGGCGTTCGCGTGGGCCTTTCCGCCCCTCGTGTTGCTGTCGCTGCATCGCTGGTCGCGCCGCGGTGACCGGGGCTTTTTGGTCCTCGGCGTGTTGGCCTTCGCGCTGATGGTCTTGAGCCACCATCTCTTCGCTTTCCTGTTTGGCCCGATTTTCGCAGTTTGGACGGTGGCACAGGCGTTGGTGCTTCGCCGGGTGTCGGTCGTTGGCCGGGGCGCGCTCCTGGGCCTCTTGGGGTTGGGAGTCACGGCGTTCTTCTGGCTGCCGCCCCTCATGGAGCGGCCTTTCGTCCAGACCGACCGCTTGCTGGGTACCTGGGTCTTCGACTATCGCTACAACTTCCTCTCCCTCGGTGAGGTCCTGGCCTTGCCACGCCGGGCCGATCCTCTGCTGATCAACGACTGGCCGCCCAAGGCACTGGGACTTGTCCCCGTGATCGTTGCGGCCCTCCCGCTGATTGGGCTGCGACGGCTGCCACGGGGGGTGCGCTGGCGCGCCGTCACACTCTCGGGCCTGCTGCTGGTCTTCGTCCTCCTGACCCTGCCGATCTCCGGCTGGGTCTGGGATCACGTCCCCCTGTTGGCGTACGTGCAGTTCCCGTGGCGCTACTTGGGACCGGCGGCCTTCTGTCTGGCGATCCTGGCAGGACACGCTGTGCCTGTGCTGGCGAGTCTGCCCGACTCACCCAAGAAGCCGGGGGGCGACCAGCCCGGGACGTGGAGTCGGGTTGGGGTGCCTCTCCTCTTGGCGTTCGTGTTGGTCTATGCCAGCCTGGGTTGGTTTTTCCCCAGCCGCTGCACGCCCGTTGTGGAGCCCTCGGTACAAGGGATGATCGCCTGGGAGAAAGCCACCGACACGCTGGGCACGACGGCTAAGGGTGAATATCTGCCGATCTGGGTTCGCGATTTCCCTGATGATAGCCTGTTTGACGCGTACGAGAGCGGTGGGCCGGTGTCACGATTCTCTGTTGAGTCGCTTCCCGAAGGGGCGGTGATTGAGAACGCCGCCTACGGCGCCTTGGACGCGGAGATCACCCTCACCTCGCCCACGGAGTTCCAGGCGCGTTACCTGGCCTTCTACTACCCTGGTTGGCGGGTCTGGATCGACGGTGAGGAGGTGCCGGTTCGGCCTGAGGCTGAAACGGGGATTATCACCTTTGGGGTACCTGCCGGTTGGCATGTGGTGACCGTTCGATTTGTTGAGACGCCGCTTCGCCTGGTCGGAGATGGCCTCTCGCTGGTCAGCCTGTTGGTCTTGGGCCTGGCGCTTGTGGTTCGAGCTCCCAATCAGAGGGGTACCGTGGACCCGGCATCCAGAGGTGTCGTGGCCGCGGAACCGCGCCGTCAGGACGCTTGGTTGCAGGCGCTCCTCTTTGTGGGCGTTGTCGCCCTGGTCGTGGGCAAGCTGGTGCTCGGAGATGTCTTGGGCGCGCTTTGGCGAAGCTCGCGGATGACACCGGAGGGCGATATCTCGGGGCTGGCAGTGCCTGTCGCAGCCAACTTCGGCAACCAGGCCCTGTTGCTTGGCCTGGATCCTCTCCCACGAGCGGTTCCCGCTGATGCATCGCCCGTTCTGACGCTCTACTGGCGGTCCTTGGAGCCCGAACCGAGAGATTGGCAGGTCGGACTCAGCCTTGTCGCGCCGGACGGGACGGTCTGGCAGGCGGGCCTCCGACCGGCGCGGTATGCGCGTACGCCGCCGCCTTTGCCGGAATGGCCGAAAGAAGGCTACGCTCGGATGGACCTTCACGTGGACCTGCCGCCTGGGATGCCGCCTGGGGCGTACGCCGTGAAGCTGGCGCTCTTCGACCGTGCCACAGCGAAACCCGCCTCCGTTCTTGACACAGGCGGCAATCCCGTGGGCCCTGATCTAGTGCTGGGCCAGGTCGAGGTTGAGCGACCGGGCGCGTTGCCTTCGCTCGAGGCCTTGGGGGTGGGGGACTCGGCCCAGGCGCTATCCTGTGGTTCGATTTCGCTGTGGGACTTCGAGATCAACCGCGAGCGGGCGATCCCGGGGGATCTTCTTCGGATTCGTATGGTCTGGGAGGCCACCGCGGACCCCGAACAGGACCTTCAGCCGACCCTGGCGCTGCGCGATGCCTCCGGTGTCGAGCTGCGGAGCTGGCAGGTCGCGCCGGTCGCTGCCTGGTGGCCGACGAGCGCATGGCAAGCAGGCGATCGATGGACGGGGCGGGCGGAGGTACGGTTGCCCGGCTCCACACCCTCAGGAACCTACACCCTAGCTCTTGAGCTACCTGGGTGCGCGGGTCCGACGCGCTCCCTTGAGGTGGTCGCTCCAGATCGCCGGTGGGAGATCCCCGACGGGTATGAGACCCTTGATCAGGCTTTCAGCGGCCTGATACGTCTCGTGGGTTACCGCTTGGAGAGCGAGACCGTGAGCCCCGGTGAAACCGTGGACCTCGCGTTGGCGTGGCGGGCGGAGGCGGAGATCACCGAGCCCTACCTCGTGTTCGTCCATCTCCTGACCGAGCGGGGCGACATCATCAAGCAGAACGACGGCGAGCCAGCCAGCTGGTCCCGCCCCACGACAAGCTGGGCTCCAGGCGAGGTCGTGGTCGATCCGCGGCCTTTGAGTGTGCCCCAAGATGCTGTCGCGGGCCGCTACCGCGTCCGGGTGGGTCTCTACGGACAAGATGGCGTGAGGCTCACGCTGCCCTCGGGTGAGGATGGCTTTGTCATCGCTGAGGTGATGGTCGGGCCTTGAGGCGCAGGCCGACGGGATGAGCTCAGGGCAACCGCGTCAGGGGCGTCCTGCCAGTGCGTAGTCCAGATCACGAGCGCGGGTCAAGGCTTGCTCTGCAGCATCCTCTCTGCCAAGGGCGTGTAGGGCCCGCGCGTGATGATAGTGCGCCTCAGCCGAGGTTGGATCGAGATCAGCGGCGGTCGTCAGGGCTGCAGCCGCCTCCATGGGTCTGCCCACAGCAAGATATGCCCATCCGAGTAACATGTACGCTTCTGCATCCTCGGGGGCCAGGTCCACGGCCTCCTGGGCCATCTCGATCACCCGCTTGTTTTCGACAAGATCACGGCTCAGGTAGAAACGAGCGGCAGCTTTCCAGACCTCCGGGTCGCGTCCGCTTCGATCGAGGGCGGCCCCGATCCAGCGGTCGGCCTCGTCGTACTTCCCCGCTTCGGCCTTGAGCTCCGCGACACCGAGGCAAGGCGCCGGGTTGAGAGGGTCCAACCGTTGGGCGTTGAGAAGCGCCACTCGACCCCGCTCCAGGTTCCCCTTTGATAACTCGTATTTCCCGAGGAGCAACCAGGCCAGAGCACTGTCGGGCATCTGCTCGACAGCTGTAAGGAAATGATCCTCAGCCGCTGAGATCTTGCCGATGCGGGCCAGCGCTTCGCCGAGCCAGAGATGAGCTTCGGCGGAGGGCGCTGTTGCCACGGAACGGGCCAATAGGCAGGCCGCCAACCCCCATTCGTCAGCGCGGATCAACCTCTGAGCGATGGGTAGGTCACAAGCAGGGGAGCAGCCTTCGAGGCCTGCAACGAGAGCCGGATCCAGCTTCTCTAGCGCGGCGCTATCGCCGGTGAGGAGCGCTAGCGTGCGCGCCGGTCCCGTATCTAGGGGGCGAGCTCGTGCCAGCCGCTGGGCATCTCGCTGCGCGTCGAGACAGGCGTGTTGTTGGAGATGGGCTCTAAGGAGGGCAGCATGGGCTTCCCCTGGCTCTACCGTTGATGCGGCTAAGCCGGCCTCGGCGACCTCGGTCACCTCAGACCATCTGCCCGCGCTGAGCAACAGGCGCAGGCGTCGGGGGACCGTATCTTGAGAGGATGCGCCGCGCCCCTTGGCGGCCTCGACCGCCTCGAGCCCGGCGTCGGCACGCGACCAGAGCAGATAGAGGTCGACCAGAGCCAGCGTGGGTGCGGGGTCCTCGGATGCTTGGGAAGCAGCGTCCTGATAGGCCTCCTCCGCAGCGCTGTAGGCGCCCGCCTTGACGAACGCTTCTGCTTCCAACATCAGTCGGGTGACGACGTCGTTGGGTCGCTGGATCTCCTCGCAGGCTCGCGCGGTCGCGGCGACGAGGAGCAGAACGAGGAGCCCACCATACCAAGAGAGGCCACTTGGCTTCGAGTCAGGCGTAGGGTCGGAGCTCATATTAGGGCGATCGGGCGATCATCGGAAGATAGACCCGCGCGCGGATGGGCTTCAGGCCGAGGGACAGGCTGTAGTATATGGGCTCCGGTCCGCCCGGCACGGTGAATGCGTGGAAGGCAGGAAGGTAGTCG